>JAHEYT010000066.1 GCA_023251455.1 Bacteroidota bacterium | reverse complement strand
AAACCAACCGGAGAGTGGCGTGATGGAATAACCAAGGAAGATATTATTGCACAAATTGAACCGTTTCTGAAGACCGAACCGGGTCTGGCTTACAATTTTACGCAACCTATTGCCATGCGGGTTGATGAACTGACTAGTGGTGTAAAATCGGATTTGGCGGTGAAAATTTACGGTGAAGATTTGGATCAGTTAAACCAAATTGGAGAAAATATTTCGGGAATTGTTTCGGAAATGAAAGGAACTGCCAACTTTTTTGTTGAGCAACCCATTGGACAACCTTACCTGACTATTGAAATTGACCGCGAGACACTGGCTTCGTTCGGACTAAATGTGAACGATGTTCAGGCGGTAATTGAAGCAGGCATTGGCGGACAAGTTGCCGGGCAGTTGTACGAAGGGCAACGCCGGTTCGACATTCAGGTGCGGTATCCGGCGGAATTTCGTTCCGAATTGCAGAAAATTCAGGAGATACCGGTGCCACTTCCTAATGGCGAATTTATCCCGATCAAACGGGTGAGCCATATTGTTGCACAGGAAGGACCCCGCGAAATTCAGCGCGAAAACGGTTGGCGACGGCTGATCGTTGGTATCAACATTAAAAATATCGACATGGGTACTTATGTGGCCCAGCTTCAGGAAGCGATTGGTCAAAAAGGAAATGTTCCACCCGGTTATTTCCTCGAATACGGCGGAACTTTCGAAAACCAGAAACGCGCCATGAGCCATTTACTGCTCGTTGTTCCTTTGTCGCTGTTTATTATTGTCGGTCTTATGTACCTCAACTTTGGGAAAATGCGCTATGCGATCATCATTTTAATGAATCTGCCGTTTGCATTTTCAGGAGGTATTTTCCTGCTTTGGATGCGCGGAATGTACCTTTCGGTGTCGGCCAGCATTGGTTTTGTAGCTTTGTTTGGGGTTGCTGTGCTCAATGGGATTGTACTGCTCGACCACATCAACGAACTCCGGAAAGAAGGAATGCCTTTGCGTAAAACCATTATCGACGGTGCAACTGACCGCCTCCGTCCGGTGCTGATGACCGCGTTGGTTGCTAGTTTGGGTTTCATCCCGATGGCTTTTAACTCCGGACCCGGTTCCGAAGTTCAGCGACCACTGGCGACCGTTGTAATCGGCGGACTAATCACGTCAACATTCCTGACCTTGTTGGTTTTACCAATCATTTATTATTGGGTGGAAGAAAAATTTGAAAAGAAATTAGCCGATAAAGAAGTGGTGATTGAAGGGGAATAATTATGGATTTTTAAATTAATCTTTAGGAACAACATTTTCTGAACCAAAGATGAAAACATCCGAAGGTACTCTTGAATTCTTCATGATTTGGAGCATTTCCTGAACAATTTTCGGATTTTCTGATGCCACATTGGTTTCTTCCCCCAGATCAGTTTTAAGGTTATACAATTCAGTCGTAATTTTTTCAGGAATTGAAACATTGTACCGGATAAGCTTCCAATCGCCCTTGCGTACGGCTTGCCTGCCATTATTTTCATGAAATTCCCAATACATGCTATCGTGGGTTTTCTGGCCCGGTTTCCCCAGAAGTGTTGGGAGGAATGAGATTCCGTCAATCTTTTCAGGAGCTTTAACTCCAATGATGTCGGCCAGAGTTGGCATCACATCCCAGAATGCAGAAATGAGGTCACTCTTTGAGCCTGCTGCAATTTTATTTGGCCAGCTAACGATCATTGGTTCGCGGATGCCGCCCTCGTACAAATCGCGTTTGTAGCCTTTAAAGGGGCCGTTACTGTCGAAATAATCGGGATCGGCGCCACCTTCAATGTGTGGGCCATTATCCGACGAAAAGACAATGATGGTGTTTTTATCGAGACCAAGTTCTTTCAGGCGGGCAACAATTTCACCCACCTGCCGATCGAGTAAAGTAACCATCGCCGCAAAAGCAGCATGTACTTCCATCTGACTTCCGTAGGGACCTGTCCTGAAGCCTTCCGATCCGGGTTCTGCTCCTTTATAGCTCTTCTCAGGTAAAAATTTTCCCCTGAATTCTTTCATGTTTTCTTCCGGAGCTGTTAATTCAGCATGAGGAATAGTGGTTGGATAAAACAGGAAAAAAGGATTGTCCTTATTTTTTTCAATAAACTGAAGTGCGTGTTGGTGAATCAAAGCTGGCGCGTAATCTTTAGATTGGATTCCAGAATTACCTTCCAGAATAATTTTGGTTTGATTGTCCCACAAATGGTCGGGGTAATAATTGTGAGCCAAACTCTGGCAATTGTATCCGTAAAATTGGTCGAATCCCTGTTTGTTCGGGTCACCTTCCGATCCGGGCGATCCGAGACCCCATTTCCCAAAAGCACCGGTAGTGTATCCAGCTTCTTTCAGCATTTCCGCAAGGGTAAATGTCTCGGCTGCCAGTGGGTACTGACCTTCGGGCTTCCATGATTTGTTGCCACGGATAGGTGTATGTCCTGTTGTTAGTCCAGTCATTAAGGAAGAACGCGAAGGTGCACAAACGGTGCATCCGGCATAGTGCTGAGTAAACAGCATTCCCTGGTTGGCAAGCTTGTCGATATTTGGTGTCTTGAAATGCTTTTGTCCGTAGCAACTCAAATCGCCATAACCCAGATCGTCGGCCAGGATATATACAATATTGGGTTTTTGCTGTGCGTTGAGGTTTAGTACATTAAATAGGGTAATACCGGCCAATGCAATTAATCTGGATTCCATAACGCCATATTTAGGTTAGAGGTACCAAATTTACGAATCAATTTTGTTTGCGGAAGGATTGCTGGTGTAAAGTTTTTCGACCGTCCGTACATCTCATTCCAACTACTTGAATATTCAAAAAACTACTGCTATCTTGGTAGAGCAATAGTTCAAAACAACAAAGAGATGGAAAGCACTCCACAAAACTCAGGAAAAGACGAAGTTCGCGAACAGTTGGTTCAGGCAGCCCGGCAGGTTTTTGTGCGTTATGGCTATAAAAAAACAGCTTTAGACGATATCGCCAGGGAATCGCGTAAAGGGAAAAGTACGATCTATTATTATTTTAAAAGTAAGGACGAGATTTTTAAAGCAGTGATCGATGCCGAAGCCGAAATCAGGGCAAAAACCATTGATGATCAAATATCGATAATTGAAGATCCGCAGCTAAAGCTGAAAACGTATATTTATGTGCGGATGCTTAGCCTGAAAAAAGTAGGGAATTATTACGAGGCAATTAAGAACGATTTGCTTGATAATCTGTATTTTGTAAACAGTTTTAGAAATAACCATTTTGATGCTGAAATTAATCTGGTCAAAGATTTGTTGCTTGAAGGTATTGAAAGGGGAGTTTACACAATCCAGAATCCTGAACTTACCGCAAAAACCATTGTAACCTTGCTCCAGGGGTTTGAAGTTCCTTTAATCCTGAAAAATTTGTCGGACAAAGAATTACATAAATCGGTGGATGAGATGCTGAATATTCTGTTTTTCGGAATTGTCGCAAAAAAATAACCGGAACATCAACTGATCCGGTTATTTTTTATTCGCTATTTGGCTTTTCGAAATCTTGTGATACCGCTCAGATTGAAAACGATAGATATTCCGAATAAAAATCCAGCAATAAAATTGAGCCCATCACTTGATGGAAGAAATCTCTCGATTATCAAGGCAATTGCCAGAGATAATAATCCGATCGGCAATGCAAATTTATGATTTGCTATTGGGCGAAACATCATTTCTTAGCTTTAAACAACTCTTTTTCGTCCACTTTCTTTACTTCAGAGCTATCGTTGAGCAGTTTGTTGATGGCATTAAAAGGAGCGACAACGATTTCGTCTCCAGCTTTTAAGCCTTCCAGAATTTCGATGTTTTCACTATCCTGAATACCGGTTTTTACAGCCTGCTTATACACTTTGCTGTCTTTATAAACAAATACAACTTCAACTTTTTCGTCCTCAGGTGTTTTTGCCTCCTGAGTTGTGACAGCCTCATTTTCAGTTTCAGGATTTTCGATGTCTTTCGTTTTATCTTCCGGTTTTGCATTATTCTTCAGCGAACGTGTTGTTACTGCCTGAATCGGAACCGAGATAACATTCTTTCTGGTTTCGGTCTGAATATCAACGGTAGCTGACATTCCGGGACGGAAAGGGTATATTTTGCCGCCGACAGAATCAACTAAATCTTTATACGACTCTTCGAGTAACAGAATTTTTACGTTAAAATTAGTAACCTGATCGGTTGAACCACCTGTCGTATTGGCCGAATTGGCAATTTCAGTAACCAATCCCTTGAACTTGCGTCCCAGATAGGCGTCAACTTCAACCAAAGCGGTATCTTTCAGATTAACTCTTACAATATCATTTTCATTTACGTCAACTTTAACCTCCATCAGGTGAAGATTGGCAATAACCAGCATTTCGGTACCAGCATACATGTTGGTTCCCACCACTCGCTCGCCTTTTTCAACGTTCAGGCGCGACACAGTGCCATCCATTGGAGCATAGATTTTGGTTTTTACCAATTGTTCCTGTGCTTCGGCAACCGATGCTTCGGATGATTTTACAGCAAACTGAGCGGCTTTAACTTCCGACTGGGCAACTTTAAACGATGCTTGCGCTGTTTCAAAATCGGATACCGGAATAGCATCTTGCTTAAACAGTGAGCTGGCGCGTTTGAATGCCATGTCACTTTCAATCTGACGGGCTTCGGCCTGAGCCAAACGTGCCTGCGATGAACTTAGCGCGGCCTGTGCTCTGTTATACGATTGGATATAAATGTCAGGCTTAATGGTCAGCAATAACTGGCCTTTTTTAACTTCATTGCCTTCCACAATATTCATCTCTATAATTTCTCCTGAAACATCGGGACTGATTTTTATTTCTGTTTCGGGCTGAACCTTTCCATTTGCAGTAATCAATTCTGTAATGGTTTTACTTTCAACGACTTTAGTGGAAACGCTGATCTGAAAGTCTTTTCCAAACCAACCTGCTTTTTTCCCAACAATCAACACAATGATAAGAATCACTACCAATGCAATTCCGTATGGTAAAAGCTTATTCGATTTCTTCTTCATTTTTATTCGATTTTGGAATATATGTATAGGTTCAGTTTTTAAAATTACAACATTTCTGAAACCAAAATTTCATTTAGGTGGTTAAATTATAAAATGCAACTCTGAAATTCATCTTTGAATGTTGCCTGGTGGTTTTGTAAATTGAGTTAATTCAACTGGGTGGGGTAAAATAACACCAATGAAATGGACACTCATAGATGGTTAAAAGGAATTCAAAGCATTGATTTTTATCTGTTTTTAGCTGATTGACATTAGAGGCATAAAACATTAACACGGGTTAGATGTTATCTTTTTCTGTGGATTATAAATTGAATGTTTATAATCCGGTTTTCGGGATAATTTTCAATAACAAATACTCAAAAATTAATGAATCATCAAATTTTAAATGTTGAAGCGCCAACAATCGAACTGAATACCCAAAATATGCCGTTCGAAACGTTTCTGGATAATCTGAAAGCAAAGATGAAACATGTTTTTCATGTTCGTGCAGATATTGACCAGATGGCCATTAAACGCGGAATGCCCCCATTCGTGATGCGCGAAATCATGAGTTTAAATCCCCTTTCAGTTGGTATTCCTAAAGAATTTGGAGGTCGTGGATGCCACATGGAAGAAAATATCGCTTTGCTGGCAACTGCATCATACGAATCGTTGGCTCTGTCGCTTACATTTGGCATAAACTCAGCACTTTTCCTTCAGCCCGTAGGAAAATATGCACAACAAGAGGCTAAATCTTCGGTTTTTGAGCGCTTCATTAAACAACAAAATATGGGTGGGTTAATGATTACCGAACCTGATTTTGGAAGTGATGCACTGAATATGCAAACTTCGTTTACTGAAAAAAACGGAAAGTATCATGTTCAGGGAACCAAACATTGGGCCGGATTAACTGGTTGGGCTGAATATTGGTTGCTGACTGCGCGCGAACGAAGTCAATCGGGCGATTTGAAACGTGATATTGATTTTTTTATTTGTGATGTAAACAGTCCCGGCCAGCAAATTGTGGTTGAAGAATTTTATGAAAATTTAGGATTGTACCAGATACCTTACGGACGAAACCAGATTGATGTTGAGATTCCGGCTATGCAAAAGCTTGTTCCTGAAACTACCGGGGTTAAAATGATGCTTGATCTGCTTCACCGCAGCCGGATGCAATTCCCCGGAATGGCAATGGGTTTTATTCAACGTTTACTCGATGAATCGATTGCGCACATCAATCAACGCCAAATCGGAGGCAAAACGCTTTTTACCTACGATCAGGTTCAGCAGCGTTTGGCCAAACTTCAGGCTTCGTACACCATTTGTTCGGCTATGTGTGCCAACAGCAGCGAAAAAGCAGGTGTTGAGAACGATCTTTCGCCTCATGGCTTTGAAGCGAATTCGGTAAAGAGTGTGGTAACTGACCTGATGCAGGAGGCCGCTCAATCGGCTACCCAGTTGGTTGGTGCGCAGGCCTACAAATTAAACCATATCGCCGGAAGAGGAATTACCGATAGTCGTCCATTCCAGATTTTCGAAGGTTCGAATGATATTTTGTACACCCAGATTACGGAGAGTTTGGTTAAAATGATGAAAAAAACAAGGGAAAGCAATTTATTTCAATTCCTGAAAAACTTTAATTTAACCTCGAAATCTGCTTCATTTCTGAAAAATATGCTTGATTTTGAGTTGGATACAAATCTTTCGCAGCGCAAAATGGTTGAATTGGGACAAGTGCTTGGGCGAATTGTTTCGTTTGAAATGGTCATCAACCTGGGCGAAAAGGGATTCCGTAGCGATTTGATCGATAATGGGTTAGCCATGCTTAACCAGGAAATCGTTTCGCTGATGAGCAGCTTTAAACATCAGAATCAAACCAAGCTGGTTGAAGATTATCAAGACAATAGTTCATGGTTGAATTTCGTTCATGTATAAAATTGAACTCAGGGTGGCGAATTATCTCATTGTATGAATACTGGAATTGATTGTCGGTAAAGTGTTAAAGCAAGCACGTTTTTTCTAATTTTGCAGACAATCATATTTTGAGTTCGTGAATTCAAATAATCGGCTCAAAATTTAATCTATAAATATTTACAATGAGGTATTTTTCCTACGTCATATACTCACAAGAATCCGGAACGTTTTATCACGGCTATTTTGAAGATCTTGAAAAGGTTCTTGAAATGCACAATGCTGATGAGATTGCGCCGACAAAAGGCAAAGGACCATGGGTGCTTATGTTTTCGGAGAGCTATGACAATCGGATGAGAGCTATCAGGCAGGCAAGTTTTTACAGATCGGTGAAAGGGCAGCGATTTCTGAAGAAAATGCTAAATTTTTAATCAGAACATTCGTCTGATTTAATGTTGAAATCAACTGACAAATTGAGATTTTGTTTTGTTCGTTAACAAACGGTTGTTAATAAATAATTCGTTGATCTACATTGTTTTGATAAATCTGTGTTTCATCTTTAGTAATTTTGTAATCAACTTTAATCCAATAATACCATGAAAAGAATAATCTTAGTTGCATTTACCTTAGCGCTGCTCACGAGCGGATGTAAAGTATTCAAATCATCGAAAAAAAGTCAGGCTCCACAGACAGAAACATCAGCAGAAACAAAGGTATTTTCAGTACCTGCACCTAAAAGCACAGTACGCGAGAATCCGGTATCGGATACTATGTACGAAACTGCCGATAAACCAGCTACGGGAACTGCAGCTGCAAAACCAGTTTCAATGCGTAGTGAAAAATTCACTATGAACTCAGAAGATGTGGCTGCCTATGGCAATAAAAAATACTATGTGATTGTCGGAAGCTTCAGTAGCAACGAGAATGCCGGAAAATTCAAAGGGGAATTGACACAGCAAGGATTTAAGCCGATTATTCTTCATAGCGAAACCGGTTATTACCGTGTTTGTGTTGATTCGTTCAATGACGAAGCTGCTGCCCGGAGTCGTGTTCAGAATATCAGGACTCAATATCCGAAATATGCCGACAGCTGGTTGTTGTATGATAAGAAATAAGAAATTGATCTGATAGAAATAATAAAGCGGCTGAATTCCCTGGAGTTCAGCCGCTTTATTTATATTCAATTTTACGAATATGCCGAGATTAGTTTTTGATGTCGTAAACCATCAGCGCTTCGTTGTGACGGATATAAAGTTTACCGTCAGCAATCACCGGATGTGCCCAATGTTGGGCTGTTCCAAGCGGAACTTTAAACTTGCTGATGATGTTGAATTGTTCAGGATTACCACTGGCTAGAGCTATTTCACCATCTTTTTCGGCGTAACAATAGAACAGTCCGTCAGCATAAATCACAGGTCCACCACCCAATTCTTTGGCGATGTATTTGGTTTGTCCGGTTTGGGTGTCGATACAGAACCATTTAGGTTGCAGGTAAGCTCCGCCATAAGCGAAGCCGTCTTTCAGGATAAAACCACCCATCAGGTTGATAAATTCCTTGTTACGCCATGCAATTTCGGCCTTTTTCCCATCGGGCGAAAGTTGAAGTAGCACCAATCCGGAACTGTCTTTTCGTGATGCGCTTGAGATCAAAAGTTTTCCATCGAAATAAACTGGTGTGTTGGCGTGAATCTTATTGTCCTGAAACTGGTGAATGCGCCAGTACATTTCGCCGTTATCGGCATCTAAGCCAATTATTGACGAAGAAGTCAGGTTCACCAGCAAGCGATGTCCGTTGTGATTGATTAGAATTGGCGAACAATAGGTTGCTTTTTCACTGTAAGCCGGGCTCGACCAAATTTTTTTACCTGTAAAGCGGTTTAATGCGATCATGTTGTTTTCTTTTCCGCCAGGAGTGCAATACAGTTTATCACCATCGATCAGCAGCGATTCGGAAAACCCAAACTGAACCGAGTCGGCCTGAAAATCTTTGAAAAAGTCGGCACTCCATACCAGTTCTCCATTGTCAGTCTTCAAACAATGCACTGATCCGCTGCCACTTTCAACGTATACCAAATCGCCAACAACAGTAGGGGTGGAGCGGGCTCCGGGAAAAATACCAGTCCAGTCTTTGCCGTAGCTTTTCTTCCAAAGCAATTTGCCTTTGGTGTCGAATGCAAACAGAAAACCTTCAGAGTTGAGCGTATCAGGTATGCCGGTGACAAACACTTTCTCTTTCGAAACAGCCACGCTACCTTGCCCTGTTCCCAGTTTCTGGAACGACCAGAGCATTTTTGGTCCTTCGGCAGGCCATTGCTTCAGTAAATTGCTTTCGGGATAAATTCCGTCACGATTTGACCCACGCCATTGCGATTGAGCTGATACTGCTGTCGCAACGAAGATCATTGACAGCAAGCAAATAAAGAATTCTAATCTCTTCAATTTCATTTCTTCCGGTTTAATTTTTTATGAATGCGTCACAACAAAAGCTAATTCATTACGAAATATCAACGAATAACCGTAAAAATTAGGTGTACAACATACAACAACTTACCTTTAATGCAAAGAACCCAAACATGAATACCTCGCTTGAAGATTATTACCTCAGGCATCCTGAACCTTTTCAGGGATGCTTGCTGGCACTGAAACACATCATTCTGAATTTGGATGGGCGCATTACGCATGAACGGAAATATCAGATTCCCTTTTTTTATTTTGAGGGGAAGAAGCTGGCTTTTTTGTGGATGAACCGGAAGAAGCTGATGTTGGGCTTTGTCGCTGACAAAAGCATACATCCTTCCAAGGAAGAAATAAAGCAAAAAGATCAGCTTGAAATGATACAAATTGATCCGAATGCAGACTTGCCGTTGGAAATGATTGTGGCAAAATTAGGAGAACAAATACGGATGTACGAAAAGGCCCGGCAATAAATAAATATTGCAAAGAATCATGTTTAATCGTCGGTAATGATGCAGGGGAAATCCTATTTTAACGATGGAACCATACGCAGCCTTTCAGCAGCTTTTTCAAGGGTTTCATTGTTTTTGGCAAAGCAAATCCGGACTAATTTTTGTTTATTCTTTTCGTGCATGAAGGCCGAAACTGGAATAACTCCAACCCCATATTCACTGGCTAACCGAAAGGTGAAATCGACATCCGATTCATCTGAAATGGCTGAATAATCCAGAACTTCAAAATAACTTCCCTGAGAAGGAATAATCTTGAACAGGCTATCGCCCATCAGACGGTTAAAATAGTTGCGTTTGCCTTGGTACATTTCAGAAATATCCTTCTTCGAATCTTCTGTCCGAAGATATTCTGAAAGGGCATATTGAAGTGGTGTATTGACATTGTATATCTGGAACTGCTGAATTCTCCGGAATTCGTTCATCAGTTTCTCAGGAGCAAGAATGTATGCAAGTCCCCAGCCGTTAATGTTAAAAACAGGGCCAAACGATGAAACCACAAAACTGCGTGAAGCCAGTTTCTCAAATTTGGAAACACTCTGGTGGGTATGATTATCGAAAACAATCGATTCAAAAACCTCATCACTTAATATGGTGATGTTTGTTCCGTTGGTTAAATGTTGCAATTGAATTAGATCAGACTCTGATAAAACAGCCCCGGTAGGATTATGAGGTGAGTTAAGAATGATCATCCGGGTTTTCGATGTAATCATTTTCCGCACTTCTTCCCAATCGATGTGAAAATTCGGTTGTTTCAGCGCTACATAAACCGGACGGCCTCCATTAAGCGAGATTGCCGGGGCATACGATTCGTAAGCAGGTTCGAAAAGGATTACTTCATCTTCATCCTTTACCGTAGTACTAATGGCAGTCATAATCGCCTGAATAGGACCTGCGGTAATGGTTATTTCAGTTTCAGGATTGTAAAAATGGTTGTACATGCCCTGTACCCTTTCGGAGATAACTTCGCGCAATTCGCTGATCCCTTCGTGCGGAGCAAAATTGTTATACCCTGAACGAATATACATTGCAGCCATATCGGCTAATTTTTCCGGACAAGGAAAATCTGTTTTACCCAGAGACAGGTCAATAGCACCGGTTTCAGTAACCAGTTTATTTACCGTGGAGAATATGCTTCCTTTAATATTAATCGATTTCGATAGAGCCATGTTACAACTAATTGGAGTACAAAGTTAAGAAAATATGCTATTCTAGTCTATTGACGACAACACGTATTCGAATTATTTTATTATTAAATCATCTTAGTACTTCCTTCAGCACTTCCAATGACTTAAACTCACCCAGATTGCCAAAATGGATCCGATAAAATTCCAACAGTTTTTCAAGTACCAATCTTCGTTCATTTTGGTTATAATCCAGATTTTCAATCGACGATGAGTCAATTTCAAAAAGGCGGGCAAACAAAACAGTTAAATGTTTGTCGGTAAACTGATTGTGTAATGGTTCGTGACTGACAAAACGTGCGCTTTGCAAATCAAAAAAGTTACTTATTTCGGCATCTTCACGACTTGGGCTGAAACCCAAAAAGCGGGTCAGTTTGAATAGAAACCAGATGTGAAAATTACTTATTCCGGCTTCTGTCAAGTCGAGCAAGGTTAGCGAGTGGTATATAAAATCGAATAGTTCAATATTTGGTTCTTCTTCCCGCAGGCATTTAAACAGAACTTCTGCCAGGAAAAGAACCTGGGTGCTTTTCCGGATGTCGAATGGTATTGTTGAATACGGGAAAGCTATCCGGGCATTTTTTATCCGGTGAATTTCCCTGTCCGATTTGTAATAGATTTCGAGGTCGAGCAAATAGAGTGGCTGAAATATTGCGGCCCTGACTGTTGAATTCTTACTCCGAACGCCATTTATAATAAACGATTGGCGGCCATAAGCTTCAGTATAAATGCTGGTTATCAGGCTAGTTTCGGAATATTTGACAGCGTGCAGAAAAATTCCGCGGGTTTTCTCGATCACAGCAAAAGTGTATTAGTGAATGAACATGAGTTTGGTAATTTCAGTTTTTTCACCCAGCGCATCAGTCAAAAAGACCAAATAAATGCCTGTTTTACATCGATTTCCATTGAGGTTTTTACCATCCCAAATTGCCTGGCCACCGAGCGAAGTTGTTTTATATACCAGGTTTCCGCTGATGTCGGTAATTTTTACATCCGTTTCGTCAACAAGGCCTTTTACAACAATTGGGCCTTCGTAGGTTTCGCGTACCGGATTGGGATACACATATACATCGCTGAATACATCGTTCCCGGCAGTAGCCTCGCCCATATATGAAATAAGTCCGGAAACGGTACCAATAAAAACTTCTCCCGTAGCCTGGTTAATTGCAATGTCGGTAATTTGGTTGTTTAGCAACGGACTATTTTCTGATGTAAAATGCTCAATTTCAGTTTCACCATCCGCCGAAATTAGAAATAAGCCTGATGTTTTGGTTCCAAACCACTTGCGGTTTGCTCCATCGATGGCGATAGCTGTAATTGTTTCAGTTTCAAGCAAAGGGTGAAATTTTCCATCTTTCAGGTTTAAACCAGGACGTGAAGCATACATGAATTCATCTTTCCAGATTTTCTCAGGATTGCTGTATACCGCTACTCCACCGGAAGTTCCCACCCATAATTCTCCATTCTGATCCAGAGCCATCGAATACAGGTCATTCATTTCAGTTTTATACTCGTCTTCTTTGTTTCTAAAGTATGCAACTACTTTTTGTTCTTTTGCAATGTTGTTTGTGCTGTTTAATGCATATAAACCATTTCCCCGGGGAGCCAATATCCATTTATCATCTTTCGCGGTTACCACTAATTTACCAATAGATTTATTGGCGACACCACTTAATTCATACGATTTCCAGGTTCCATCAGTCTGGAAAGAAGAAAGCACATTAGCTACCCCTGAATTGGTTACCCAAAGAGTTCCTTTCGAATCAAAGTCCATTCCACCTATACGAACGTAAGGCTCGTTTGGCGTATTGGGCAGTTGGGTTTGAAGTGTGCTGTTTAAGTTGTCGTGCCTCTTTTTAAATTTTCCTGCTTCAAATTCGAGAACTCCGCCTCCCCACGAACCTGCAAAAACGTGATCGGGGTTCTTCGGGTCGGCAGTAACACAAACCAAATCCCTGAAATCATTGGGATTTGGGAAGACTTTCCGGTCGAAAACCGACCATTTCCCTTCACGGTTGAGCTGAAATCTGGCTTCGAAGAAAAGGTTATTCCACGATGCATCCCTTCCACCCGAAGCGACCCAAAGATCCTGTCCATTCATTGAAAGTGAAAATATTCGGTTGTTGACCGTACCTTCAGGAACAATTCGAGTACTCGGTGTGCCAACTTTTATCAGGCCAAAACTTTGGTCGGCAATCCACAAAACATTTTGCGCATCCAAACAGGCACCCGATGGTTCAATGACGGGCTCCTCATATCCCGAAAACACATACTTTAGAATTTCTCCTATCTTTTCCAGGTTGTTGTTATAAACCAAAACCTTGTTGCGGCTGGTTATAATGATGTTATTTCCATTGGTCGAAATTTCTGGTGCATACCTGATTTCAGGTAAAAATGGTGTCCATGCGTTTTCATTTAGCTGGTACATTTCGTCGTTATACCATTCGCTGGGCGTATAATTGGCTATAATGTGACCATTAAAAAACTCGATGGCGTTGAATTTTTTATCCGAATGCGGAATGTTGGTTTGCCTGACCCAATTGTTGTAATTCTGGAGGTTTGGCTCCGAAGCGCTTGCCTTGTAAATGCCATTGACCGTGGCGGCATAGATAAAACTGCCGTCAGTAGCTATATCCTGAACATTCAGATAATTGCCTTCATTGCCAATAAAATAGGTGTCTTTAATTTCTTTTCGCTCAAGGTTGATAACCACAATCCCGAATCCGCAGGAGAGGTAGGCGAGCTTCCCGGAGAACATGATGTTGTTAATGGTTTTATCGGCCGATAGTTGTTTCCGCTTGATGTCTGACAGATTATAAATCGTGTTGCCAACTAACAGATCGACATTGGCATTCTGGTAGGCAATCAGAAGCACATTATTTTCCTTACTGTATGCAAGTCGGTGAACGCCAACATCTGAAAGTCCATTGATTCCGGACATTTTCTGGATACTATTATCCGTTTTGTTGAACGAGAATAGTCCACCTTCAGTAACGCAGTAAACTTTATCACCGGTGTCAACTACATTTTTTGCACTGGCATACGATTGATAATCGGTCCATTCGCCTATGACCGGCTGCGCGTATGACGTGTGAATTGTGATAAAAAATAATGCGATGAATAACCGGTATTTAGATCGTTTCATTCTGTTTTGAACTGAGTTAAATATTCAACTAATTTTTGAACGGCACGTCCACGGTGGCTGATTTTACCTTTTTCTTCCATGGTCATTTCTGCAAAACTGAGATGCGATTCGTCAGGCTGAAAAATCGGGTCGTAACCGAAACCTGTTTTTCCTCTTTTTTCTTCCAGAATATGGCCGTTTACGATTCCTTCAAACTGGATCTCCTGACCGTCGATTACCAGCGATATGACTGTTTTAAAACGTGCTTTTCTGTTTTTTATTTCAGCCAGTTTTTGCAAAACTAGATCCATGTTTTTCTCCGCACTTTTTTCCTCTCCGGCATACCGGGCCGAATAAACTCCTGGTTCACCATTGAGTTCTTCAATTTCAAGACCAGTATCATCAGCAAAGCAATTCAACCCATACTTGTTGAAAATGTAAAACGATTTTTCAGCGGCATTTCCTTCTATGGTTTCCTGATTTTCCGGAATTTCCTCATCGCAGTTGATGTCGTTAAGGCTGAGTAATTCGAAGGAGCCATTGAGCAAGTGTTTTATTTCCTGAAGTTTATGTAGGTTATTGGTGGCAAAAACGAGTTTCATCATATAGAATTAATAAGTGGTATTTTATGAATAAGCCTTCATTTATCGGAGAATATCTTTCCGGATAATTGAAGGCTTCATCAGTTTTTCCTGAGAGGAATGCAGCAATTAAAACAATCCGTGAATCTGTGCGTCAATGCGGTCGATTACATTGCTCAAATCTTCCGGGTTATTCTGAAAATCAATGCGGTCGACATCAATAATCAGCAGTTTGCCAGCTTTATAGCGGTTTACCCAGGCTTCGTATCGTTCGTTCAGTTGCTTTAAGTAGTCGATGCGGATTGAGCTTTCGTAATCTCTTCCTCGTTTTTGAATCTGGTTAACCAGCGTTGGTACCGATGCCCTGAGGTAAATCAGCAGATCGGGAGCCTGAACAAGTTTGCTCATCATCTGGAACAGGGAATGGTAATTGTTAAAATCGCGGGTCGACATCAATCCCATGGCGTGAAGATTCGGTGCAAAAATCTCGGCATCTTCATAAATTGTCCGATCTTGAATAACCGTTTTGGTCGAACTCCGGATATCAACAACCTGCTTGAACCGGCTGTTGAGAAAATAAATCTGAAGATTAAACGACCAGCGTTGCATATCTTCATAAAAGTCGTTCAGGTATGGATTTTCATCAACATCCTCGTAATGAGGGCTCCATTTATAGTGTTTTGCAAGTAATTCGGTGAGGGTAGTCTTACCGGCTCCAATGTTTCCAGCTAAAGCAATGTGCATTTGATTTAAACTTTAAATTTTGAACTAAAATACGAAATATAATGACGGCAAAAAGTAACGTCAGAGAATTAAATTTTCATCTCTGACCAATAGAATGGCTGGGAAAAGGTCAAAAGTCATTAGTAAAAAAGTTTAAACTACTTTTCAAATGACTGATGACTATTTCCTGATTATTAAAGTGATTTATTCAATTCGATAAGCTGATCCAGATATTCCCTGTCGTTGGCCAGTCGTGGTATTTTATTCTGACCGCCTGTTTTTCCACGCTTTTTCATCCACTCGTAAAACAAACCCGGTTTTGCCACAATCACATGGGGCATTTCGAGGCTAAGGCTTTTGTGTCGTTTGGCTTCGTAATCAGAGTTGATTGTTTTTAAAGCACCGTCGAACAATAGTATAAAATGATCCAGATCATCAGGTTGCTTTTCGAATTCGATAATCCATTCATGTGCGCCTTTCTGGTTGTCCTTCATGTAGATAGGGCCTCCGGTGTATTCGGAAATGATGGCATTGGTTCGTTCGCAGGCAATCTGAAATGCCTTTTCCGCATTGTCGATAATTACCTCTTCGCCAAAAGCATTGATATAATGCTTGGTACGCCCGGTTATGACAAATTTAAATGGATATTTTTCAGTAAATCGTATGGTGTCGCCAATCAAGTACCGCCAAAGTCCGCCGTTGGTCGAAATTAACATGGCATAATTTTTACCGATTTCAATGTTCTCCAACGAGATCGCATTCAGTTTATCGGAGCGGAATTCATCCATTGGGATAAACTCATAGTAAATGCCATAATCAAGCATGAGCAACATGTCTTTTTTATCGGGCTCGTCCTGAATTCCAAAAAAACCTTCCGAAGCATTATAGGTTTCCATGTAGTGCATATTGGCGCTTGGAATCAGCTTTTCGTACTGTTCGCGGTAAGGTTCAAATTTTACACCTCCGTGCGTAAAAATTTCCAGATTTGGCCAAACTTCCAGAATATTGCTTTTGCCGGTGACTTCCAAAACCCTTTTCAGCAAAACCAAATACCACGACGGAACTCCGGCAAATGAGGTTACATTTTCGTCCAGTGAATATTCAATGATCTTTTCGATCTTTTCTTCAAACTCCTCAAGAAGTGAAATTTCGGTTGATGGTGTGCGATAAAAGTCGGTCCAGAAAGGTATGTTTTCGATAATAATTGCCGAAAGATCACCGTAATAGCAATTATTATTGTAGTTATTAACCTTATGGCTTCCGCCCAGAGTGAGGGATTTCCCTGAAAGAAATCCTGAATCAGGATTGTTTTTCAGGTAAATGGCCAGAACATCGCGTCCTCCGCGGATATGAACATCTTCCAAAGAGTCTTTGCTGACAGGAATAAATTTACTTTTTTCGTTGGTAGTTCCCGACGACTTTGCAAACCATTTGGTTTCGCCTGGCCACAAAAGGTTTTTCTCACCAAGCATCATCCTTTCAACCGTTGGTTTAATGTCGTCGTATCCCTGAACCGGAACCTGTTCCCGAAATTCTTTTTCGGAGCTGATGTCTTTAAATTTATATTTTAAGCCAAATTCAGTATTCGAAGCCTTCTCCAGAAGTTCGAAAAGCACTTCGCGTTGCACTTCGTGGGGATGCTTTTTAAAGAGCTCGATCTGGTATATCCGCTTAAAATTGACCCAATTAATGATTGAATTGATTACCGGCATGTAAATTGGTTTTCTGTGCGGTCAAATTTATTAAAAATTCTGACTTTTGTTTTAAGAAAGGTCACCACCTAAAAAACGGTGACACTCATGAATTATGCTTCCCGAATCTTATTTTTCTTACTTTTACATCAGTATTAACAAAGCCAACACTAATTTTCTTTATGAACTATATTGATCTGGTACTCGGGATTATTCTGATTATTGCAGCCATCCAAGGATTTCGAAAGGGTTTTATTATTGAAGCGGCATCTTTGGCTGCGCTGATTCTGGGTATTTGGGGAGCGATCAAATTTTCGGACTGGACTGCCGGATATATTTCCAAAACGTTTAATTATCATTCCGATTCACTCGGTATTATTGCTTTTTTGTTGACTTTTATTGGAATCGTAGTCCTGATTCACATTCTTGGATCAATACTCGACAAAACGATAAAAGCTGTTGCACTAGGCTTTCTGAACCGGTTGGCCGGTATCATTTTCGGTGTGTTGAAAACCGCAGTAATACTGAGCATTCTTCTGTTGCTGTTTGATTCGGTTGACGAAAATGTGCATATCCTTCCTTCGAAGCAAAAAGCAGAATCGAAAATCTATTCACCCATGAAACAGTTGGTTCCTACGCTATTCCCATTTATTAAACTTTGGGATTCCAACGACAAGAACAGCCCCGACCAAAAGAGCAAGGATCAAAAAGCTGCCACAAAAACAACTTGAAGTTTTTGTGGAGTTCAAGATTGTCCGTGATAATTAGTCGCCATGGCCGTGGTTTTCCCGGCATTCTTCATTTTATCTGTAGTTATATCCGTCTTAAACATCGATTTTATATCTTTGGGCGGAATTTTTGCTGACTGAAAAGTCGGTGAACGTTCAGGACTTCAAAGCCGAAAATTTTGAAGCCTGTAAATATCAAAATAAACCCGAAAATTAATTTACAAGATAAGCACAATGAATTTTGTTGACGAATTACAATGGAGAGGCATGATCCACGATATTATGCCCGGAACAAAAGAACAACTCGATAAAGAATTAACCTCAGCATATGTTGGCATCGATCCTACCGCAGATTCGTTGCATATTGGGCATTTGGTAAGTGTGATGATGCTGAAGCATTTTCAGATTGCAGGACACAAACCCATTGCATTGGTTGGTGGAGCCACCGGAATGATTGGCGATCCATCAGGAAAATCACAGGAGCGTAATTTATTGGACGAACCTACACTGCGCCACAATCAGGAATGTATTAAAAAACAACTTTCCAGATTTCTCGACTTCGAATCGGACGCTCCAAATGCTGCCGAAATGGTGAATAATTACGACTGGATGAAAGATTTCAGTTTCCTGAATTTTATTCGCGACATTGGCAAGCACATCACTGTGAATTATATGATGTCGAAAGATTCAGTAAAAAAACGTTTGGACTCTGACAGTGGAGCTGGAATGTCGTTTACCGAATTTACTTATCAACTGGTTCAGGGAACCGATTTTTTGCATCTCTATCAGGAAAAAAACACCAAGTTGCAGATGGGTGGATCTGACCAGTGGGGAAATATTACCACCGGAACCGAACTTATTCGCCGGAAAACTGGTGGCGAAGCATTTGCATTGACTTGTCCTCTGATTAAAAAAGCTGATGGAACCAAATTTGGTAAAACAGAATCAGGAAATGTCTGGCTCGACCGCAAGTTGACCTCACCTTATAAATTTTACCAGTTCTGGCTGAATACCTCAGATGAGGATGCAGTAAGGTATATCAAGATTTTTACACTTCTTTCTCAGGATGAAGTTGAAGATCTGGTTGAAAAGCATGCTGAAGCGCCGCACCTGCGACTGTTACAGAAACGTTTGGCCGAGGAAGTAACCGTGATGGTTCATTCGCGCGAAGATTACGATTTGGCGGTTGAGGCTTCTCAAATCCTTTTCGGACAAGGTACTGCCGAGTTGCTAAATAAGCTGGATGAAGAAACCTTCCTTTCGGTTTTTGACGGAGTTCCTCAGTTTAAACTATCGGCAAAAGAACTCGAAGCTGGAATTAAAGTGGTTGATCTTTTAGCCGAAAAGTCGATGGTTTTTCTATCCAAAGGCGAATTGCGCCGTACAATTCAGGCTAACGGACTGAGCATAAATAAGGCTAAAGTTTCGGATTCAGAACTCATCGTTAATAGCGGATTTTTAATTGGGAATAAGTATATTCTTATTCAGAAAGGAAAGAAGAATTATTATCTTCTGATTGCCGAATAGATTCCGGAATTTATTTCAGGTTTACAAAATACTAAAAGTTCAAATGTTTCGTTAAAACATCGACCAAAACAACTTTCTATGACAAATTTTTTCGATAATCAGAATCTGCTTGAAATCCTTTGGAAATGGAAGAAACATTTGATCATTGTGGGTGTTCTCGCAGTTGTTTTTTCAAGCATTTTTTCTTCGTCACTGTTTATTAAACCGAAGTTCAAATCAACAGCCCGTATTTATCCCAGTTTCAATATTTATACGTTCAGCGACGAATCGGAGAGCGAACAACTGCTTGAATTTGCGAATTCTCAGGACATTAAATTTCGGGTGATTGATGCTTTTAATCTGAGCGAAGTATATAAGATCAACAAGCAAGATCCGTTGTATCAGACTTACATATTAGGAGAGTTTAATGACAATGTCAGTTTAAAAAAGACTGAATATGAAACTGTTGAGATTTCGGTTCTGGATACCGATCCCCAAAGGGCATGTCAGATGTGCGATTCCATGATTTCATTTCTCGATCAGAAAATAAGATCGGTACAACGAATTAAGTTTGATGAGGTGGTTTATATTGCCCAAAAAGATATGAAGGCGATCAATCACGAGATTGATTCGATTAAAATGAAAATGGATGTTCTTCGCAAGGATTATAAAATACTCGATTACGAATCTCAGGCAAAAGAGATTACCCGTGGAATGGTGACTGTTTTGGCTGAACAGAAAAAGAATACTTCCGGAGGCAAAGAACTGCAGGAATGGATGAAAAACCTTTCGGAAAAAGGTGGTGAGTACGAACTTTTGGCTGCACAACAGAAATTGTGTCTGATGCAGAAAGATTCGATCAAAAAGGTGTATGATCAGTCGGTAAGTAATGCCAATAAAAAAATTAATTATGGGCAGCGTGTGCAGAATCCGGTTCCTGCTGATAAAAAATCATATCCGGTTCGGTGGTTAATTGTTTTGGCATCAACTTTTGCCGCGCTATTTGCTTCAATATTGGTGATTTTGGTTCTTGAAAATCAGAAAAAAGTCTAAGCGGTGTATCAAGCCAGGATAAAAATTACTCTTTTTTACCTGATTTCAGCACTGTTTATTTTGCTGAATGCATTCTTCTTAGTGAAGAAGCATTCTATGATCATCAATGCTCTGCCAATTGCATTTGCCATTGTTTTGCTTGCCGTTTTTGCTTTAGACAAACTTCTGTATCTGGTCGTATTTTTTACTCCGCTTTCACTTCCTTTGTCAGAATTGGTGCGTGGGTTGGGTTTTGACATGTTTTTGCCTACCGAACCGTTGCTGTTTGGAATCTTACTCATTTTTATTCTGAAATGCTTTGCTAACAGGAAGTTCGATCGAGATATTCTGACCCATCCGATATCACTTGCCATTTATTTTAGTTTATTCTGGATGTTGGTTACCAGTCTTACAAGCACGATGCCATTGGTTTCATTGAAATTTTTATTGTCGCGAATCTGGTTTATTGTTGGCTTTTATCTACTGACAGCAAAGCTTTTTGAATCGGCAAAAAATGTCGAAAAGTATATCTGGCTATACACCATTCCATTAATGATCGTTATATTTTATTCCACCTATCGGCACCTGGGTTATGGTCTGTGGGACAAGCAGGCCGCTCACTTTGTAATGGATCCTTTTTACAACGATCATACAGCTTATGGAGCGGCAATTGCCATGTACCTGCCGTTTTTATTTGGATTCTCGTTTACGAAAATCTACTCTCCCTGGGTTCGGGTTTTTGTCCGGATCAGTTTGGGGATTTTGATGATGGGATTGATCCTTTCGTATGCCAGGGCGGCCTGGTTGAGTATGTTCGCTGTGATGGTTGTGTGGGTAATCATGCGACTAAAAATCAGGTTTAAGCACCTCTTCGTTACCTTTATTGTTTCGCTGTCGTTGATCCTGGTTTTTCAAAATCCGATACTCATGTATTTGGAGCGAAACAATACCGAATCATCGGCAAATCTGGCCGAACACGTTTCGTCCATGTCAAATATTTCTTCCGATGCATCTAACCTGGAACGCCTTAACCGTTGGAGTTGCGCTATTAGGATGTTTGCGGATAAGCCTGTTTTTGGTTATGGTCCAGGAACTTATATGTTTCAATATGCTCCTTACCAGTTAACTGGCGACCGGACTATTATCAGTACAAATTCGGCTAATGGAGGAAATGCTCACAGTGAATACCTTGGGCCAATGGCTGAATCAGGATTTTTAGGCCCAATTTCTGTTCTGATATTGTTTGCTGTGGTTATCTTCTCGGGTATTCATGCTTATTCCAGAACAAACGACAAACGGTTGAAAACTTTGGTTATGGGTGCCTTGCTTGGGTTGATGACATATTATATTCATGGAATTATGAATAATTTTCTGGATACCGATAAGCTTTCGGTTCCATTCTGGGGTTTCACTGCAATTATTGTAGCCATTGATATTCAAACCCGAAAAACCGTCCGGAGCAAAACTCTAACCAAAAATTAAGGCAAAAAAAATGGCCTGCATCGCAGACCATTTTCAGAATATTTAATCCAAAACAGTTATTTTTTAACGCGTTCGTAGTAAGTACGGTCGCGTGTGTCGATTTTAATGATATCGCCTTCGTTGATAAACATCGGAACCATGATTTCGGCTCCGGTTTCGATAGTAGCCGGTTTCAATGCATTTGAGCTGGCAGTATTTCCTTTTTCTCCAGCAATAGTTGAAGTAATGGCCATTTCCACAAAAGGAGGTAATTCTACAGTAAGAGGGGTTTCGGTGTCGGCATGGACATTGATTTCCACAATTTGTCCTTCTTTCATTAAATCCGAATTCTCAATCAAGGCTGCATCTATAGAAATTTGCTCAAAAGTTTCTGCATGCATAAAATTGAAGCCAGTTTCGTCCTGATACAAATACTGGTAAGGACGACGCTCAACTCTTACAACATCAATTCTTACTCCTGAGCTAAATGTATTTTCAATGGTTCTTCCGGTTTTAAGATTTTTGAGTTTCGTTCTTACGAAAGCCGGACCTTTTCCTGGTTTAACGTGCTGAAACGATACAATTTGGAATAACTGTTCGTTGAATTCAATCGTTAAGCCGTTTTTAATATCTGCGGTAGTAATTGCCATATAAAATGTTTAGAATAATTTCAAATCGGGTGCAAAAATAAATAAATATTGCTGATTCAGAATTTTTATTCAGAATTTTTCAAATATTTCACATGAAAGCATCGTTATTAATTATTTGATTATTTGAGCGTTCGAATGGAACTCATATGTCAAGTGGTACTCAGCTGTGAACTATATCTTCATTCTTAGTAGTGCCACACTGCTGGGAATGATTTCGCAAAATGTTCGTTTCAATACCAATACATTATTCTTCGACCATTTGGTTTACCCCATCGATTTTATATGAATTCAACTCACATTTGAGTGAACCGAGTACCAATTCGAATTCAGCATAGATGGGTAGCCGGTTTTTATCCTTGGTAATATATATCTTGAGATCGTTCGATCCTTTCAGGAGTTTTCCTTTCGGAACTTTCGGAGAAACCACATAGCATTGTTTTCTGCCGATCTTTGTGTCAATATTTTCAATGCCAATGTATTCCAATTCCATCATAAATAAATCATCGCCATGATATACCGGAATCTGAACTCTTTTACCGGCCAGCAAATCTTCGAAATACTGATTTTGCCTTATGTAAAAGAAAACGCTGACCAGATCGTTAACTTTATCAGGTACTTTTAACCGACCTGATTTTTGGCTGAACAAAGAGTCATTTTTGTGGTCGTAGGTAACTTCGTCATAGAACCGATATCGCTGTTCCTTTACATTGCGGACAGATTTAATTGGAAGGTAAGTTTCAGGATCGACCCAGCTTTCGTAAACGTCGTTGACCTCATAAATTTTATCGACTATCCCGGTTGTCCGGCCCCGCATCCGGTAATGAATAGACGGTTTTTTATTTATTTTCTCATTTTCAGCAATCAAAGTAGCTTTTCCACCTTTAATAAATCCAAACCTAAGAATATATTCCATTTCTTCCAATGGTTCCGCATTCATGCGAATAATAAATGCAAACAACAAAAAGAAAATCAATTTAACCTTCATCCCAGCATGTTTTTTTTCGATACAGTTGCCACAAAATCTTTAAGATAAAATGGTTCGAAGTAAGCAACGTTTTCAAACTGATTATTGTTGTATGCTTCCCATACTAGTTCAGTCATATGTTTTGCCGATGCTTTGATATTGCGCAAAAACAACGCGTTAGGCGATTTGATAACCTTTTCGCATTTGGCCGAACCATTTCCAAAGAAAACAACCTGTTTGTCGCTAAGTTCATTTGCCAGAAAAGAGTCATCTATGATTTCTGCTGTGATTGGTTTCAGAACAGTACCTTTTTCATCTAAAAGCATTGAATACACTTCCATTCTTCGGGCATCAATCATGGGGCAGAAGAACGTTTGTTTATCTTCCGGAATTCCAAATTGATTCCGGTTTAACGCCACATGTTTCGTCATGGCTTCGAGAGTTCCAACGGCAATAAGTGGTATCTGGCCAGCATAACAGATTCCCTTGGCAGTGGAGGCTCCGATTCGCAGACCGGTGTAAGATCCGGGTCCTTTACTAATCGCTACCGCCTTCAGTTCTCCTGACTGGATGTTGTTTCTGGATAACAGATCTTCAGCAAAAACGGTGACTAACCGGGCGTGATTTTGTCCCTCCGCCGATTCGATAAAGTCGAACAGGATTCCATCTTTTATGAGCGAAACACTACAAACCTCGGTTGAGGTTTCGATGATAAGAATTAAGGCCATGGCATTTATAATTTGAACGCAAAATTAGCCATATTAACAACTGAAAGGTTGATTTTCTCAAAAGAAATCTGAATTGATCAACCAGTTTAAAAAAAAATCCGGAGTATAAAGCTACAAGTTCGATCATTTGTACTATTTTTAAAAATTCAAATGAACGGTATTTCAATGTATCAGACGGTAATAATTGACGACGATCAACTGGCCAGACGAGGACTTAGGCGTATTTTAGAACAAAATTTTCATGAAATTGAAATTTTGGGGGAAGCCGATTCTGTCGCATCCGGAATTTTGCTTATTAATGAACTGGAACCTGATCTGGTTTTTTTGGATATTGAAATGCCTGATGGAACTGGATTTAACCTTCTCGAAAAACTCACAACGATCAATTTTAAGCTGGTTTTTACCACATCGTATAGCGATTATGCGATCACGGCATTCAAGTATTCGGCATTCGATTATATCGTAAAACCTGTTCTGATCGAAAATGTACGGTCAACCATTAACCGGATTACCGACATTCCCGTACTTCAGGAAAAACAAAGAGTAGAGGTTCTCAAAAGAAATTTGATCAATGGTTCTGACGCCGATCAGACAATCGCTTTGCCGGAAATCAACGGATTCACCATTGTAAGGGTTAATGATATTCTACGGTGTGAAGGTGAACGGAACTATTCGAGGATTTTTTTCAAGAATGGGACTTCTGTTCTTGTAAGTCGCACCTTGCTCGATTTTGATAATTTATTGGTGTCTCATGGTTTCTTCCGGATTCATCGTTCGCATTTGATTAGTCTTAAGAATGTTAACCGTTATTTGAAATCAGATGGCGGAATGATTGAAATGAACGATAAAACACAATTGCCGGTTTCTCCCAAGTTTAAGGATGAGCTTCTGAATCGGCTCCTGTATAACCGAATTTGATGTGCTCTTCGTTATTTATTCCAGATCATTAACTTTTGTATTCACGAGATAATGTCTATTTTCGTTTTTCAATAAAGGCGCTTAATCCTGATTTTCTTTATAGAAAAGTTTCTGATTCCATCCAGAATAACAAACTGAGGTGATTGATCTGGAAAATTGGAAGTTCCTTTGCTATATTTATGAATAACATGTATACAGTCAGCGACTTACAATCACTCATTTCCATTGAAATAGACAAAGAGATTTATCAATTATACCATACAGAACCTAAAAATTTGTATGAACCCGTTGGCTATGCATTGTCAATGGGAGGTAAAAGACTTCGTCCGGTTATGGTTCTGATGGCCTGCAATTTATTTAGCGAGACCGTTGAAAAGGCTTTCCCGGTTGCTTTGGCTATTGAATTGTTTCATAATTTCACGCTATTGCACGACGACATTATGGATGGAGCCGAAATGAGACGAAATAACTTGTCGGTTTACAAAAAATACAATGAGAATATAGCTATTTTATCGGGCGATGCCATGTCGATTATGGCATATAATTATTTACTGAAATGTAATTCAACCGAGCCGGCTCAAATCATTCGTTTATTTTCAGAAACTGCGCTTGAAGTCTGTGAAGGCCAGCAGCTTGATATGGATTTTGAAGCCAGGTTGGATGTTTCAATTCCGGAATATTTGACAATGATACGACTTAAAACAGCCGTACTATTGGCAAGTAGTCTGAAGCTTGGAGCTATGGCGGCAAACGCCCCTGAAAAAATAGCTGATCAGCTTTATGATTTTGGATTAAATTTGGGAATTGCTTTTCAGCTTCAGGACGATTTGCTTGACGTTTTTGCCAACCAGAATAAATTTGGCAAAAAAATAGGTGGTGATATTGTCTCGAACAAAAAAACTTTTCTCCTGTTAAAAACGCTTGAAATTGCCGACGACAGCACCAAAATGTTTATTCATGATTGGATAAATAAAACTAGTTTTGATGAGAGCGAGAAAATTTTGGCAATTACTGAGGTATATAACAAATTAGATATTAGAAAGATAACGGAAGCATATATCGAAGAATTTTATCAAACAGCATTAAATGTTTTTGAAGAAATTGAAGTGAGTACAGATACAAAGGGAGTGTTACTTCAGTTGGCAAATCTGATCATGAGTCGTGATCACTAGAATTATTTTGAAACATTTTTTTTGAAGTGAAAATCTTTTTTTTCACCTTTAGAGCTTCTGATTCATACAATTTTAATAATTTCAACTTTTCAGCATAAAATATAAAATATGGCTCAAAATATTGGAAAAATAACCCAGGTAATCGGTCCGGTTATCGATATTTCTTTCGATTTGGAAGGCAGCGAACTTCCCAGAATTTATGATGCCCTTGAGATTGTTAGGGAAGGTATGGAAAATCTGGTACTCGAATGTGAGCAACACATTGGAGAGAATACTGTTCGTGCCATTGCCATGGATTCAACTGATGGATTTCGGCGTGGAATGGACGTTATTGCTACCGGAAGACCAATTACAATGCCACGAGGTGAAATTGGACTTGGCCGTTTGCTCAATGTAACTGGCGATCCTGTCGATGGGCTGGAAAAATTGCCTAAAAATGGATACAGTATTCATAATGAGCCTCCACTGTATGAAGACTTAACAACCGAAACCGAAGTACTCTTCACTGGGATAAAAGTCATCGACTTGATTGAACCTTATGCCAAGGGAGGTAAAATCGGCTTATTTGGTGGTGCCGGAGTGGGCAAAACTGTACTTATTCAGGAATTGATCAACAATATTGCTTTGGCTCACAGCGGATTGTCGGTGTTTGCCGGTGTTGGCGAACGTACCCGCGAAGGAAATGATTTACTTCGGGAAATGATTGAAGCTGACATTGTTGACTATGGCGAAGCGTTTAAAAAATCGATGGAAGAAGGCAATTGGGATCTTTCGAAAGTAGATCCGGAGGCAATTAAAAGATCAAAACTGGCGCTTGTGTTTGGCCAGATGAACGAACCTCCTGGGGCCCGTGCCCGTGTAGCCCTTTCAGGTTTAACTATTGCAGAAAGTTTACGCGATGGAGACGGAAGTTCAGGTAAAGGTCGTGATATTTTATTCTTTGTCGATAATGTTTTCCGTTTTACTCAAGCCGGATCGGAAGTTTCAGCTTTGCTTGGACGTATGCCGTCTGCCGTAGGTTATCAGCCTACTTTAGCGACAGAAATGGGAATTATGCAGGAACGAATTACTTCTACTAAAAACGGTTCAATTACTTCGGTTCAGGCGGTGTATGTGCCTGCCGATGACTTAACTGACCCCGCTCCTGCTACTACTTTTGCCCACTTGGATGCAACAACTGTATTAAGTCGTAAAATTTCAGAATTAGGTATTTATCCGGCAGTTGACCCATTGGATTCAACTTCCAGAATTCTGACTCGTGAAGTAGTTGGTGATGAACATTACGATTGTGCACAGCGGGTAATTATGATATTACAACGTTACAAAGAGTTGCAAGATATTATTGCCATCCTTGGAATGGACGAACTTTCTGAAGAAGATAAACTGATTGTACACCGCGCTCGCCGGGTACAGCGTTTCCTTTCTCAGCCGTTCTTCGTGGCCGAACAATTTACCGGTTTGAAAGGCCAGCTGGTTTCTATTGAAGATACCATTAAGGGTTTCAACATGATTATGGATGGTGAGGTTGACCAATATCCTGAAGCAGCTTTCAACCTGGTTGGAAACATTGATCAAGCTATCGAAAAAGGTGAAAAATTGCTTGCCGGAGCATAATTCTGACAATGAGGTTTTGCCTTTTTACTTTTTACGTTTTACTTAATGCTCATGATATTAGAAATTATTACCCCCGATAAAAAGGTCTATTCTGGTCAGGTTAAACTTGTTCAGCTACCCGGCATCACCGGGCTGTTTGAGATACTAAATAACCACGCCCCAATCATTTCTACGCTTGAAAAGGGAAAGATAAAAGTAGAGGAAGAAAGTGGTCAGGTGCTTTATTTTGAGGTTGATGGAGGTATCGTTGAAAACAAAGACAACAAAATTATAGTACTTGCCGAGTCGGTATAGCCTGCAGAAGCGATAAACTCATTATATTTAAACCCTGAAGATTTAGACGCTTCAGGGTTTTTTATTTTGAAGACGAAATTCCTTATCATACGTTTCAGCTCAATTGGCGATATTGTTTTAACATCGCCTGTTGTTCGTTGCCTGAAAACTCAATTTCCGGAGGCAGAAGTACATTTCCTCACCAAAAAGCGAAATGCCGATCTGCTGCAAGCCAATCCGTATATCGATCAAATTCAGCTTTTAGATAATTCTCTTTCAGACACTATTCAGAGATTGAAATCGGAGAATTATGACTACATCATTGATTTGCACAATAATTTACGAAGCCTGGCGGTGAAGCTCAGGCTTAAAGTAAAATCGTACAGTTTCAATAAATTGAATTTCCGCAAGATTTTACTGACCCGGTTTAAGTTGAATATGATGCCGGAGGGTCATATTGTTGACCGGAACCTGGAAACATTACGCCCGTTCAATATAGTAAACGATGGGAGAGGGTTAGAACATTTTATTCCTGAAGAAGATGAATTTCCGTTGTCAGAACTGCCAGAATCGTTCAGGAGTGGATATGTGGCTTTGATTTTAGCCGGAACTTATACCACTAAACGAATGCCGGTTGCCAAATACCGAAAATTGATTTCCGAAATCAATAATCCGTTTGTTTTGCTTGGAGGAAAAGGGGAGCGTGTTTCGGCTGCCAGTATTCTTGAATGGAATACAGGAAATGTTGTAGATTTTACCGGAAAACTACGGATCAATCAATCGGCCAGCCTGGTGAAAAATGCTAATCTGATTATTGCCAACGACACCGGATTGATGCACATAGCTGCGGCTTTTCACAAAAAGATACTTTCGGTTTGGGGAAATACTTCACCCGAATTGGGTATGTATCCTTATTTACCTGGCGAAGGTTCTGAGCTACTAGAAGTTAAAGGCTTGCCTTGTCGGCCTTGTTCTAAGCTGGGTTACCACGAATGTCCAAAGAAGCATTTTCGCTGCATGAATGATATTCCCGAAGATCGGATTATCAACTGGGTAAAAAGAGAATTCTAGGCTCTTTTTTACAACCAATAAGAACAACACCTCATTGAATAACAATAGAAAAAAGTCAATAGTCATTAGAAAATTTAACTTTTTTCTAATGACTATTGACTTTTTTTCGATTACTGGAATGCCCTTTTGATACAAATTAGCGCTTCTTCAAGCATGAAACGGGTGCAGCCAATGTTTATGCGCATAAATCCGCTTCCCTGTTTTCCGAATTGAACGCCACGGTTTAAACCAACTCCTGCGTCGATTAGCTTCTGGTTAAGCAATTCGTCGCTAAGTCCAAGTGCGGAAAAATCGATCCAGATTAAGTAAGTTGCCTCGGGTCGCATTACTTTAACTTCTGGCAGGTTTGTTTTGAAGAACTCTTC
This sequence comes from Bacteroidota bacterium, assembly GCA_023251455.1. Lineage (GTDB taxonomy): Bacteria > Bacteroidota > Bacteroidia > Bacteroidales > Prolixibacteraceae > Aquipluma. The sequence continues at coordinate 7,008 of JAHEYT010000066.1, read as the reverse complement.
TAAAAGAGCATAATTTGCCTGAAGATACTGCATTAACTGGGCCAGCCACTCGTCGCCGTGGGTATAGGCAGCTTCCAGGGCAACGGTTCCAAAGATATTTCCCATATGAAGATGTGGAAGACGCATCACCCTTTCATAAGCAACAAGGTGTCGTTTATTCGGAATAACCAAAAATGAAGTGGTTAGTCCGGCCGTGTTGAAAGTTTTGCTGGGAGCCATACAAATGACGCAGTTCTGAGCAATTTCGTCGGATATTCCGGCTAGAGGCGTGTGCCTGAAACCGTCGAATATCAAATCAGAATGAATTTCGTCTGAGATAATCACGATTTTGTTTTTCAAACAAATTTGAGCCAATTCTATCAATTCCTTTTCATTCCAGGCCATTCCACCTGGGTTATGAGGGTTGCTTAACAGCAATAGCTTGGTTGTTGGTGTAATCTTTTGCTTCAGATCTTCCAGATCAAAATAATAGCGACCGTTTTCAAGTCTGAGTGGATTTTCAATCATTTCGCGACCGGTACCTTTAACCGAATCAAAAAATGGAAAATAAACGGGTGGCTGAATAATTACACCTTCGCCTGGTTTTGATAGCGCTTCAATTGCCATTGTCAGGCCTGCAACAACACCGGGGCTAAACGAAATCCAGTCAGGCTTAATTTCCCAATCGTGGCGACGTTTTAGCCAGTTTACAATTGACTGAGTGTACGATTCAGGACGGAATGTATAACCAAATATCTCGTGTTCAGCACGTTTTTTAATTGCATCCACGATAAAATCAGGAGTTCTGAAATCCATATCAGCTACCCAGAGTGGCAGCAAGTCGGCCTTTCCAAAAAAGGTGGCGCGGGCATCGTATTTTAAGCTGTTGGTATTGGTGCGGTCAACGAATTCGTCAAAATTATATGTTTTCATATTTTTGAATTTGAATCACATAGGCTCATAGAACACATAGATTATTTATAGTTCTATGTGAACTATTGTGTCTATGTGGTTATTTTTTTTAGATAATTTACTCCGTTTTCCTGTTCTACTTTTAATACAAAGTTGAAACGGTTCAGCGAAAGGCAAAGGTCGAAATCGGCCGCTGGCGCCCATTCCTGTTTTTCAGGAGCAAAAAAGCGCGCCCCGTCACCTTTTCTGATCTGTTCAACCATTGCCGGAAAGTCATTTGGTAATCCTTCCAATTCATTTTTGATATAAACAGCCAGCAGGGTGTCCTCGTCGGTTGGATATTGGCAACTGTACCCCATGCATACCAGCGATACTTTTGATGGGTTTTGTTTGCGTATATAATTAATTATAGCCTGGGCATTTACAAAGCTGCCGGTAAGTATCTCATCGGCCTCTGTGGCGTTGGCAATACCCTGCGTTCCCGAACTTGTGGTATGAACCATCGTTTTTCCGCTCAAATTGCTAGTCATTAGTTGCGATGGAGAGTTCCCAAAATCGAAACCTTCAGGTTTTTGTTCATTTCGTTCGCCAACAAGTATGTATTCCGGATTCTGTTGTTTGAGTTGATAAGCCTTTTCGAGGCCTCCTACCGGATAAATACGCTGAATGTTGCCACCATAGGCATAGCAAGCAGTGGAAAAAGCCCGAAAAACATCAATAATAACAGTTAACCCCCTTGATTTTTGAGCTCCTTCGAGTAATTGTAGTATTTCAATATCCATATGAAAGTAGTATGCGTTATTTTAAGTCTGTTGTAAATATCTGAATATCAATTGAGCGTTGTTGAGTGTTTACATTGGATTAATCTTCGCCGTGTCCGTTAACGTAAGGATAATACTTCCTTAACGCATGTTGTGCAGCATGTATGTTGAAAAGCATGTATGTTTGTAATGTATTTAAAACAAAGAAACATGAAAACAATTAAAACAATTTCAAAATTAACAATGTTGTTCGCATTTGTAGCATTTGCAAACACATTAATGGCTGGTGGAAACTTAAAAGTTAACATCCTTCCTCTTACATCAGAAAGGGCAGTAGTTGCAATTACAACAGTTGACGCTGCAAACCTTCAGATCAGCATCGAAAACGAAAAGGGCGAAAAAGTCTATTATAAAGAAACAGATGCTGAGAACAAAGACTATCGTAAAGTTTTTGATTTTTCGAACCTCGAAAAAGGTGATTACAAATTATCTGTTTTTACAAACGGCTTGACAACTGAGCGTAATTTCACAATCGACTCTGAAAACATTGCAGTTGGTAAGGAAAAAAGCCTTATCGAACCTTACTTTTCTTTTAAGGATGGTGTTTTGAGGATGTCGTACCTGAATTTCCCTGAAGAAAATGTGAGCCTGAATTTTTATACCAACAACGATTTGGTCTACTCAAAAGAGATTGGTAATAAATTCAATGTTGTTGAAGGTTTCGATCTTTCAAAACTTGAAAAAGGATCTTACTCAGTTGTTCTTTCAACACTTAGTAATTCGTATTCATACGACTTAGACCTGAAATAATGAATTTCCATTCATTATTATAATGAAGAGCGACTTCGATAGAGGCCGCTCTTTTTTATTTCAGTATTTTCAGTCAGGGTTTCACTCTAAAGTGGAGCCCTGACTTGTTTTTAGGGACAAATAAAAGCCAAAATAAAGATTAAATTTGCAGATCAATAATTAGGATAGCATGAGAAGAGATGAGGTTGAAATAATGGCTCCGGTTGGTTCATACGAATCGCTGATTGCAGCCATTCAGGCAGGAGCAGGGTCGGTTTATTTTGGTGTGGAGCAATTAAATATGCGCGCCCGGTCGTCAAATAATTTTACAATCGAGGATTTAAAGAAGATCACTGAAATAGCGCATTCGAAGGGCGTAAAAACTTATCTGACTGTTAATGTGGTTGTATTCGACAATGAGTTGGACCAGCTTCGCAGGATTATCGATGCAGCCAAGGTTGCTGGCATTTCGGCCATCATTGCTTCCGATATTTCGGCTATTATGTATGCACGCCAGGTTGGTGTCGAAGTTCATATTTCAACACAGGTGAATATTACCAACATCGAAGCTGTGCGATTTTATTCGCAATTTGCTGATGTTGTGGTGCTTGCCCGCGAAATGAACATTGGCCGCGTTTGGGAAATCTCGCGCCAAATCAGGGAAGAAAACATTACCGGACCTTCCGGAGGATTGGTTCGGCTCGAAATGTTTGTTCACGGCGCCTTGTGTATGGCCGTTTCGGGCAAATGTTACCTCAGTCTCAACGAGATGAACTCGTCGGCAAATCGAGGAAGTTGCATGCAATCGTGCCGCCGCGCTTACATTGTTACCGACAAGGAAACCGGGGCAGAGCTCGAAGTTGACAACGAATACATCATGTCGCCTAAAGACTTAAAATCCATTCATTTTCTGAATAAATTGCTCGATTCGGGAGTATCGGTTTTGAAAATTGAAGGAAGGGCACGGTCTCCCGAATATGTTTATACTGTGGTTGAGTGCTACAAAGAAGCTGTTCAGGCTTATTTTGATGATACTTTTACGGATGAAAAAATTGCCGATTGGGATATTAGGCTGTCATCGGTATTCAATCGTGGATTTTGGAACGGTTATTACCTGGGGCAACGACTGGGCGAATGGAGCAAAAATTATGGTTCGCTGGCGTCGCACCGGAAAGTTTACGTTGGCAAAGGGCTGAATTATTTTTCGAACCTAAAGGTGGCCGAATTTAAGCTTGAAACCGGTCCGCTAAAGGTTGGCGACGAAATTTACATTACCGGACCAACTACTGGGCTGGTTAAAACAGTCGTTTCCGAAATTCAGATCGACAAACAATCAGTTGCCGAGGCGCCGAAAGGATCTTATATTTCGATTCCAATTGATACCAAAATCCGGAAATCAGATAAGTTGTACAAAATAGTGGAGGCTTCGGAAGTTAAACAGCAATAGAATCAGTTTAATAGGCTGAAGAGACCGACAAACTTTGTATTTTTGAGATAAATTTTTACCCTTTATGCGAAAAGTAATTATCATTTCCGGTATTGTCATTCTGGTTGCAGCGGCTGCCCTTCTAGGCATAAAGTATTTTCCTCTGAAATCAGAAAAGCCGGTTATCCAGACATTCTCTACCAAACAAAATCCGGCATTTAAAGCTGTACCACAAAAAAGTCCGTTGATTGTTGAAGTGAAAGATCAGGAAGGTTTTTTTAAGGCGCTAAAGGGTGATAATCCGTTGTTTGCAGAATTAAGAGGCATTCCGGAGTTCGAAGGTCTTTTCTCGAACATCAGTCGATTTCGTGATTTTGTTGGTAGTCGTTCGGGAATTGGTGATCTTTTAAGGGGCAAATCAATCATCATTACGGTCAATCCCAGCGGGAAAAACCAGCTTGCCAATCTTTTCCTGGTTCAGTTAAACGACCAAAACGAAGCGAATTCAGCTATTGAAGTGGTTTCGCGTGAGTTGGGTTCGGAATATTCCATTACCCGCAAAAGTTATGACAATACCACCATTATCAATGCAAAGTCGTCGGGCCTGAATTTTTATTTCGCGTGTGCGAACGATATCTTCATGGTCAGCGAAGAATTTATTCTGATTGAAGAGGCTCTTCGTCAGTCCAACTCGGTCAATCTTCTCAGCAATAACGAATTTACTGAAGTCTATAAAACAATTGAAGAGACTGCTTTAGCCAATATTTTCATCAATCATCAAACAATTTCGCAGGTTTTATCCAAGCTTGTTGCTCCTGAGATCAGGAAAACGCTCACCCAAATTGCCTCATATTCCAATTGGTCAGAACTCGATCTTTCGGCCAAATCAACGGAGCTTGAACTCAATGGGTACAGTGTTACGAGAGATTCGTCGGATAATTACCTGAATATTTTCCGAAATCAGGAAGCTCAGAAAATGACCATCGAAAAAGCGATACCCGTCAGCTCATCTTATTTTGTTGCCCTGAATCTGAAGAATACCGGCCTTTTCATCGATCAGTACGAATCGTATCTCCGAACCAAGGGAAATTACTATCCGAGAGAAATGAATTTGTTGGAATTTAAGAAGAAAACAAATACTGATGCCGAGCGGTTGATAAAAGATATTGTTGGAAATCAGGTCGCAGGGGTTTACACCAATATCAATAAATCGAATCCATTTCAGAATCGCTTTTTTGTAGCAGAGCTTATTAATAACAAGGATGCCAGCGAGAAATTGGGTAAAGCTTTTTCCGAATACAGCAGATCGGGAAAAGCCGGGGATGAAAAAATGCTGACAGAATACGCCATCGGGAGCAAAAAGTCGTTCAATATTTACCGTTTGCCCATTGCCAATATGGCTGAATCGCTTTTCGGGCGGGCTTTTTCGGGCATCAATTCCCAATATTTTGCTTTGTACGAAAAGTACCTCATTTGTGGCGATAATCTGCCCGGAATGAAGAGTTACCTGCAAAGTCTGGCTTCAGGAAAAACACTGGCAAACGATTCAATTTATCAGTTGAATAATAAAGAATCGCAACCCAAACCGAATTTCTATTTGTATTCCAGAATCCCGAAAGTATTTCGCCTGAAAGAGGTTCTGTTCAAGCCTGAAATCAGTACAATGCTTTCGTCGAATGAAGATATCATCCGCAAATTCAGTACGTTCACCTGGCAGTTTTCTGTTTCAGACCGCATGATTAAAAACCGTCTTGCGCTGAAATACGATCCGAATTTTAAAGAAGAGCCACAGGCAATCTGGCAGTTGAAGCTCGAAGGGAAACTGGCGCGGAAACCGGTATTTGTGCTGAATCATAAAGATCTTTCAAACCGTGAGGTGTTTGTTTGCGACAATCAGAATAATGTTTCTCTCGTTAATAAAGAAGGTCTGGTTTTATGGACAATGAACATTCCTGACGAGATTATGTCAGACATTCACCAGATTGACCTTTATCAAAACAACAAATTCCAATACGTTTTCAATACCAAAACTCAGCTTTATGTAATCGACCGAATGGGAAATAAAGTTGGGAAATTCCCGCTTACATTGAAATCAATGGCCTCGAATGGGGTGATGCTTGTTGACTATGGAAAAAACAAAGAGTTTCGCTTTTTTATCGCTGGCGAAGACAAAAAGATTTATGCTTTTGATCGCTGGGGCAAACTCGTTCAAAACTGGACTTTTGCTGGTTCTGAAACCATGATTACCATGCCGGGCATGCGTGTTGAAGTTGGCGACAAGGATTACCTCATTTTTAGCGATAAACAAAATACTTATTTTCTCGATCGGCAAGGGAAAGCCAGAGAAGGGCAGCCCGCACCTTTCGATCGGTCGGCTAATCCGTTGTATTTCATTAACGACGGTAACCCTCGTTTGATTTCGACCGACCAATTGGGGCGCATTCATATTCTGGATTTTGCCGGTGAGGCTGAGGTAAAGGAAGTTGGGAAGTTTGGTACAGCGCATCGTTTTGTTGCCGAGGATTTGGATGGAAATGGTTCTCCGGAGTATATTTTCGCTGACGAGAAAAAGCTGACGATTTTTTCAACCGATGGGAAGAAATTAGGCGAGCATTCCTTTCCTGATGTAATTAGTGAAACTCCAATTGTTTGCGCAATGGGTACAGGAAACACTAAAATTGGAGTGGTAATCAAAGGTGAAAACAAAGTTTATTTGCTCGACAAAAATGGATCGGTAATGCGTGGTTTTCCACTGGAAGGAGATACCGACTTTATTCTGGGGAAATTTAACGACTCGAATGCCTGGTTCAACCTGATTATTGGCGAGCAGAACAACACACTTGTGAATTACAGAATTGAATAACTACTCCTTGTGAGAAGCAATATAAACAGAAACCCCGGATTCTCTCGAGTCCGGGGTTTCTTATGGATGATTGAATTGATTGATTTTTCTGATGATAGATTATTTGATCAGGCTTTCTTCCACTGTTCATTCATCAGTTTTACAGCGGCAGGTAAGGTTATTTTCGAATCACCGACTGAGCCACATTCAAAGCTCACATATTCCTGATAGTTGATTTCTTTCAGACCGCGGAATCCGTTGATGTAATTATCGGCGTCACCATCTTCTCCCGGCATCTT
>JAHEYT010000065.1 GCA_023251455.1 Bacteroidota bacterium | reverse complement strand
CATTCTTATCTAAGTTATACAAACCTAAAACACTACGCGCCAACATATTCATTACATTCTGTCCTTTGTTTGCCAAAATCATGCTATTTGTAAAATCATCTGGCAGTTCGCGCAATGTTCCCATGTATCCCATGAAATCTGCAAGCTCCTGTTTATTAGGAAGTTTTCCGGAAATTAACAAATAGACTACTTCGTCAAATCCATGTCGTTTTTGATCTATCGCACCTTGCACAAGAGCTTCAACATCAATACCACGATAGATAAGTTTACCATCGATAGGCGCAATGCCATCGCCTTCTTTTTTATAACCTACTACATCTCCAACATTGGTAAGCCCAACCAAAACGCCTGAATGGTCGGCATTACGCAAGCCACGTTTTACACTGTATTTTTCAAATAATTCAGGCTCTATCTTCGATGCTTTTACAACCGATTCTGAAAGGTGTTTTAAAATGGATGTCATATATGGGTTATTAATTATTTATGCTTGAAATATCTAACAGGATGACAGTAATATTTGGTGTCAATACCTAGGTCTTCATTTTTATTTGTCGAAATCAACACATGCATTGTATATATTTTCAACCAATTCGGGTAATTTTGATTGAGGTACTGCCGAAAAAGCCAAGCGAATAACACTGCCAAGCACAATAACTCCAGTACTGTATTTTTCGAGCAGGTGCTTGCGAACTTCTTCAGCAACCAATCCTTTTTTTAATTCAATGCACATAAAATAACCTGAATTAAAAGGAAGCGGTGAGAAATACTCAGCGTAATTGGGCTTTGAAAGTTCGGTGCGTAAAATCTGATAACGATTTTTTAGAATTTCAAACTTCTTCTTTTTCGACTCTTCGTATGTTGGCGCTGAATAAACTTTGAACAATAGCGATTGTGACAATTGGCTGATGTTGGATATGTTTCCACGCACAGCCCCGGCAGTCTTGTTTTCGAGAGCTTCATAAAGTTCAGCGTTACCACCTTTAATCGCATACGTCATAAAACCAACGCGAAATCCCCACACATAATCTTCTTTGGTTGGTCCGTCGAGTTTTACAGCCAATACATTTTCCGAAAGGTTGGCCAATTCAACAAAAATCGATTCCGGAAACACGTTTTCTTCGTAAGCCAGACCAAAATACGCATCGTCTATAAGCACAACAACCTTTTTACCCTTGTCGGCCACTTTCTTAATTTCGGCAACAATATCTTTTATTTCAGCAGTTAAAGGAGTGTATCCAGCCGGATTGTAAGGGAAATTTAGTAAAGTAATAATTTTATCATCTTCAATTTCGGTTAGTTTTTTTGAGAAATCGGCTACATTAAATCCTGCATTATCAAAAAGTTCGAAAGTTGAAACTTTAGCACCGTAACTGTTTTCTAAAATTAGGTTGTAATTTTCCCAGTAATGGTTCGAAAGCAAAACCGTATCTCCTTCGTTGGTAAATAGATATCCAGCCATGCTTATGCCATGGGTAAGTCCATTGGTAGCAATTGGGTTGCTTATTACAGAGTCCTTAAGTGATGGGTTTTTGCGATAGATTGATTCCTTCCAAAGTGCACGTAATTCAGGTTTGCCAAAACTGGGAGCATACGGAAAAATAGTTGCAGTTGGCATATTAACCAAAGAGTCAAACTCAGGAAGGTGCATAGATGTACCATCATCTTCCACTGCCTCACCGATTGTTGCATTGATAGCTTTCCCTTTAGCCTGTGCTGATTGAGCTAAAATACCAAGTTTTGGAAAAAAAATGTTTTTGCCACGCTCCGAGAGCATTTCTAACACATTTGAATTTAATTTTTCGATTGTGTTGTTTAATGAAAATGCCTGATTATCCATACTTATATTGAATTTAAACGTTTAGATACTATTTGATTTATAAGCCGATAAGATGTATTTTGATGCCTCTGATAAATCTTTACATATTTTTAAATCAGCGTTCAATTCATCTCTATGTTTACGTCCATGTCCGCTTAACAAATAAATTGGCGTAACCCCTGCATTTATTCCGCATTGAATGTCTGATGGGTGGTCGCCTACCATAAATGACTTGGTCAAATCAATATTGTATAATCCGGCAGCATGGTGAATAAAATATGGCTTTGGCTTTTTACATTCACAATTTTCTTCGCTTTTATGGGGACAATAAAAGACATCAAAAATTGTAATTCCTCTTGTTTTCAATTCTCCAACAATATGCCTGTTCACTTCTTTAACCTCATTTTCAGAAATCAATCTTTTTGAAACGCCAGGTTGGTTGGTGATAATAAAAAGCAAGAAATGCTCTTGTAAGTTTCGAAGTGCTTTAAAAGTATAGGCGTAAAACTCTATATTCGAAAGAATATTAATGTGTCCATTATCTACTATAATGGTTCCGTCCCTATCTAAAAAAATTGCAGGATGTTTTACCATTTATTTATATTTTAATGACAAATATAAATCTCGTGGCTTAATTTATGAAGTATTACTTAATTTACAGAAGAAAATTAACAATTTAAAAATTTGGGGGTGATTGTATCCAAAGCAGTTCACTTACACCTTCATAATTATTAATGGCATCATGCGATGCCTTAGCATTAAAGTATATATTGTCACCTTGTTTGAGTAGGTAACTTTTCCCTTCCAAATTGAACCGTACTTCGCCGGAAAGTACATGACAAAAAATTTGTCCAAACGCATTGGTGAAAAAACCTTCAATGCCTGATGCTTTGGCGAAACGTACTAAATAAGTATCCATCTGTTTGTTTAAATCATGATTTGATAAAAGATAAATAATTGTCCCCGATTTGTTTTGGTCGATGTATTTAATATCCTTTTTGCAAACAACCGGATTATTACCTAATGATTCATTTTCACCTACCAGTTCACCAACTGTAGTATGAAGGTTCTCGGCGATCGATTTCAAGGTTAAAATAGAAGGAAATGATTTGGATTTTTCAATTTGCGAAAGAGCGCTTGAGCTAATGCCAACCTTTTCAGCAAGTTCGTTAAGATGAAGGTGAAGTAATTCCCTTTTCTTTTTTATTCTTTCTCCGATGCGATTCATAAATTACAATATTTTCGCACAAATATATAGCTTAATTATTGAAGTGCAACTTCATAATTATTGATTTAACATAGGAGCGTAGGGTTTCCTTTTGCGCCCAAAAGGCGCATTGCGCGTAAAAAAAACAAAACCCCTTGCAGAAGGGTTTCCAAAAGCAATAATCCAAGCTCTATTTTATTTGAAGTCATTGGGATGTTATTTGGTAAAAAAGTGGGCGGACAACTTGGAAAAAGAATGGAGATTATTGGCGGACTAATTCTAATTGGTATAGGTTTAAAAATACTTTTAAGTCACCTTTTGTAAGCAAAAAACGCTACTACGATCTTAAACGCCAATGTTATTTGACTCATTGGATACTATCATGGGTTTTTTAACTTTGGCAGGATATATAGCAATCATTTTTTATATTGCTCCTGAAAAAGTAACAATCTATGGGGAAAGATGACAAATTATTAACGGAAACTTTAATGTTTATTGCTCAAAAGGGGTGGACAATAAATGAGCAGGCTTTTTACGACTCCCTTTCTCTGTTTTTAGCTAAAAACCTTAATGTTGCCTACGTTATTATTGACAAGCTTCTTCCAGAAGGAAATACAGCCGAGACATTATCATTTGTGGCGTTCGATGAAGTAAAATCTAACGTTTTCTATCCGCTAAAAAATACCCCATGCGAAAATGTAATGGGGCGAAACCTATGTTGTTACGTCGGGAATATTCAGGCATTATTTCCTGACGACGCCATGTTGGTTGACATGAAGGCTGAGAGCTACATTGGTATTCCCCTTTGGGATACAAAAGGGACACCAATAGGATTAATCGCGTTACTCGATACCAAACCTATTGATAATGCAACTGAGATGGAAACCATCCTTCAAGTTGTAGCAGTTAGGGTAGCACACGAAATAGAACGAAACAATTACGAACAGGCCTTAATTGAGAAAAATAAAAAACTACAAGAAGCAGACCGCCTGAAATCGGCATTTCTGGCCAATATGTCGCACGAAATACGCACGCCATTAAATAGTATCGTCGGGTTTTCAGAGTTGCTTGCAGATAGTGATTTTGATGAAGCTCAGAAAAATTTCTTCATTCAGCAAATTATCACCAACGGAAATAACCTCCTAGCCATTATCAGCGATATTATGGATATCTCGATGCTGGAATCTGGCGAATTAAAAATTTGTAAGAAGTTGATTAATGTTCAAAACTTAATCTCAAATATTGAGAAACAGTTTGCTTACCTTACCAAAGCGAAAGGGCTTGAATTTAAGGTAACCTATCAGGATAACGATGAAATTGTAATTCATGCTGATGAAGACCGGCTCAGACAGATTCTCTATAATCTGATCAATAATGCCACTAAATTTACCATAAGCGGTGGTCTTGAAATTGGCTACAAGCAAGAATACAATTTTGTGAAGTTTTACATTGTGGATTCAGGCATTGGAATTCCGGCAGAATATCATGATAAAATATTTGACCGGTTTAGGCAGGTGGAAGATGCGAATACCCGGAAATATGGTGGCAATGGCCTTGGTCTGGCGATTACACGAAATCTTGTAGAATTAATGGGTGGGAGGATTTGGGTTGAATCAGCACTAGGAAAAGGCTCAACCTTCTATTTCACTCTACCTACTCCAGCATGAACGGCAAGGGATAATGCCTAACCACCATCATGGACAGTGGTTAGGCATGTAAAAAATAAAATCTATTTTCCGGGAGATTCGACAACCAAGGTTTTATATTCTTTTTCTGTAATCGGATTGGCTTCATAACCCAGTTTTTGAATTCCCTTTGCCAAATTTTCAGGAGAATTTTTCCCTAACTTGTACACTACTTTGATGGTATTTGATTTCAGGTCAACTTTCAGATCTTTCACCCCTTTTTCGAATTTCAGATAATTGGTTAGGGTTACCTGGCAGTCATTGCAGTCCATTGTTGTTTTGTAACAAACTGTTATTAAGTCGTTTTTCGGTTCCTGTGCCTGTAATTCAGAAGCAAACAATACTGCAATAAAGCAAAGTACAATCAATTGAATAGTCTTTTTCATTTTATTTGGTTTTATGATTTAATGTTATTCTGATACCTGCATAAACTCTACGCCCCATCACGGGGCCCCAGATTCGGGTCGCGTCAAACTCATTTCCAAAAGGACGTTCGGGGTCCAAAACCGGATGATCCTGTGTGTAATCAAACAAGTTTTCGGCTCCGGCATAAAGGTTCCAATAACGGAAGTATCTGGTAACCTGGGCATTCATTACTGTAAATGATGGAAATTCTGTTGGTGAATTTAATTGACTGCCAGCTACAATTGGCAAACGCCCGCCACCATTAAACTGAGCATTATAATCGAACATCCATTTTTTCAACGGGTCAGAATAATTAAGGGTGATAAGCCCTTTGTATTTGCTGGCCAGTGGTTTGCGGACTAACTCATGATTAATGGTTTGCATCACATCGTTTACACGATAAGCAGCCGTAATGTCGAGCCGGGGAAGCAACTCGTACTGAAGTTCCAGTTGGTAGCTGTTAGCAAACGATTGGCCATCTAACGAAGACAATAAAATTTGACTGGCCGAACTTTCGCGGTCCACAACCAATTGGTTTATAAAATCGGTCCTGAAATATTCGGCATTTACATTCAATGGCCTTTCAGTCCAAAGTATTTTCAGGTTGACGCTTGCGCCATAATTCCAGGCTTCTTCCAAAATTTTATTCTCAGTAAAATTCAGGGAACGGGAATTGGCCAGCAGGAAACTATTTTCGGCCAGGATGCGCGGCGACCGGTAACCTTTTCCGGCAGAAGCCCGGAAAGTCAGAAGCTCGTTGGGTCCATATCGCAAATGAAGCCGTGGAGTTACAAATGTGCCGAACGTATTGTGAAAATCGGCACGCAAGCCAGCCATCAGGGTAAGCTTTAGGCCCGGTTTATAAGTATATTCGCTAAACACGCCTGGAACGAAGTCATTGGTATTAATCGAATTTTGATTGAGGATTTCATCCGCCTGATCAACAATTATACTGGCCCCTGAATTTAATGAATGTACATTCATCGGATCAATAGAAAAAGTATGGACCAAATTCCCATACATCGTGTATTCCTTTCCTGAATAGGTGTTCAATCCATAGTATGAACCCATTTCATGGTACGTAAAATTCGAAATAAAAGCCAGGCTATGCCTTGATCCTTTAAAATCATAACCACCCTTAACGTACCCTTCAAATCGTTCGTTTTGCACATTTACCCCGTATGGATTTAAAGTATTCCGCTCCATATCTTTCCTGAAGTTGGCCTGTCCTCCAACCCGGTCTTCGTTCAGGTAATGAATCCCTGAATGAACCATAAAACCAGTTCCTGAGTTATATTTCCACTGGTTAAACAGGTGAATTTGCTTCATAAGCGGCTCATCCAGAAATCTATCCATATTCTCGTCAATTCGATTTTGAAAGTTATAATGATGAACAAAAAAGGCCGTTGATGTCTTTTCAGAAAGCTTCACAGCGAAGTTAGAATTCACTTCTGTCCGTCCTTCTGCTGACGCAAATACGTTAAAATGAAAAGCCTCAATACCATCAGTTTTTTTAAAGTTAGCATTTATCTGGCCTGTAATAGACTCATAACCATTCAGTACTGAAGCAGCCCCTTTAGAAACCTGAATGGATTCGAGCCAGGGCCCCGGAATATAGGTTAATCCATAATTGGTAGCCAAACCTCTTAAATTCGGAAAATTTTCAGTTTGCAATTGCGAATATGTACCATCGAGTCCCAGTAGTTTAATCTGTTTGGCGCCGGTTATCGCATCGCTGTATGAAACATCAACTGAAGGATTGGTCGAAAAACTCTCAGACAGGTTGCAACAGGCTGCTTTGTGCAATTCGGCACCATTGATCTGTGTTGTGTAAATGGGATTGAGTCGGGAAATGTGCGTTCCTTTCTTCCTCTGAACAACAGTAACTTCGTCCAGGTCCATATTCATATCCAGAACAGCATCAATTCCTTTCTGACCACTCCATTTAATAGTGTCAGTTTTAAATCCAACAAAACTGAAAACCAACAAGTTGTTACCCTGAATGGATTGAATACTATACTCACCATTCTCATTGGTAATTGTACCAGAATTTGTCCCAGCCCAATATATATTAGCGCCGGGCAAAATATTCTTTACGCCGTTATCAAGCCCGAAAACCTTTCCTTTAATCGGGTTGGCATAACCATATACTGTTAAGAATATTAACAGTAAAACAATAACTCTTTTCATCTCAATAATATTGAAATATTTATAATCTGATTGTAAACACGAACTGTTAAAACCTGATTATGCGAAAAGGGCTATCTTATACTTTTTTAGGAAGTTAACTAATGTGCGTCCAACCTTTTTAGTATCGGGAGGCGCGTAATATGTGAAGTGAACGAATGATTTTTCCGGAAGTAATTGTTCAACGGTTTCGATAACAGCAACATTCTGAATACTGATTATTTTAGCAATTGAGTACACCAGAATTGAGTCCTCGCCCAAATGGCTGGATAATTTCAGGTAAATGAGCACTGGCAAATCACATCCGCATGCTTGTTGTATTATATCCAGTTGGTACTTGGCAGGTTCCGGTTCTGCCGAACAGCAATTGTCTTCAGTGTTCGTATGGCCACTCTGTTTGGATGCAGAAAATAATGAAACTTTGCTAATTCCCAAACATTTACAATGAGTTTGATACAGCATCACTCCGGTTGATAAGAACAGAAATAAAACCGAAAGTCCAATTACCGCTATTTTCCTGAAAATTTTCACATGCCAAAAGTACCGTTCTGTGCTAAATAAAAAAGGCCTTTTAGATATATTAACAAACCCGGATATTTCGCTGGTAAATCATCGAACAGAATCCCACAGCCTTTTCAGGAGGAAACGATCTAATCAATTCCGATTGATGGAGCTGCTGATCCTGATTTTGGTTGACGCTGCAAAAGTGAAAAAATATTCTATTGTTTTACAGACAGAAAGAAGTGAACAAACCAATCAGTCATCTTGTTTGCAGTGTATATTTTGTATGATAACTTGTTAAACAATGTCAAAGACTTACATCTCTGTTATCGGTTTTATACTATGTGGATTGGTCTTATTGTCCTCCTGCGAAAAAATAACACCTCCATTGCCTGCCGATGATGAGCTGTTGGACGGCCCTGTTGAAGGACTTGACAAAGCCCAAAACCGTCAGCATTTATTGGGGGATGTAGCCTTCAATGACGAGGTTTTCACCAGTGAAACAGGGCTCGGGCCTTTGTTTGTGGCGACGAGCTGCGGCAGTTGTCACGCCGGTGACGGGAAGGGTCACCCCTTTACAACGCTTACCCGTTTCGGTCAGGTGGATAGCCTTGGAAACAAGTTTTTAAAATCAGGCGGCCCGCAATTGCAAAACAGGGCCTTGCCAGGCTATCAACCAGAACAAATACCGGCTGGCGCAACATCTGCAAAATTCACACCTCCCATAAATAGCGGTTTAGGATTTCTGGAACTGGTTTCGGATGCAGATATCCTTGCTTTGGCTGACCCTAACGATGCCAACGGTGATGGCATTTCGGGCGTCCCCAATTGGAATACCATTCCATTCTACGTAGTTTCAGGCACAAATTCAATAGAGAAAAATGGGAAATACATTGGTCGCTTTGGGAAAAAGGCAAGCGTCCATAATTTACTCCAACAAACCGTAAATGCTTACAACCAGGATATTGGGATTACTTCGTATTTTGAACCTGTTGATGCCTATTCTTTACAGGAGATTGATCATGAGGTTTCCATGCAAACCGTGCATGACGTGGTATTCTACCTGCAAACATTAAAGGCGCCCATTCAACGAAATCAGAATGATGACGATGTTATTCTCGGGAAGCAGGTTTTCAATACCATTAACTGTAACGCTTGCCACACACCCACATTGAGAACAGGTTTTTCACCGGTTGATGCGCTATCCAATAAAGAGTTTCACCCTTATACCGATTTATTGCTGCACGATATGGGAAGTGGCCTCGACGATGGTTACACCGAAGGCAGCGCAAAAACTTACGAGTGGCGGACACCACCACTTTGGGGACTGGGACTTTCTCCAAATTCGCAAGGCGGGCAATTTTTTCTGCTTCACGATGGCAGGGCAAAAAGTATTGAAGAAGCCATCCTGATGCACGGAGGCGAAGGTGAACAATCCAGAAATCAGTTCAATCAACTCACCGAAAAAGACAAACAAGCTCTTATAAAATTCCTAAAATCGCTCTAAAGTTATGGACCGAAAAGATTTCATCAAAAGCGTTGGTTATACGTGCATTGGCGGAAGCGCCATAGTTGCGCTGCTTCAAAGTTGCGCAGGCACAAATTATTTCGCTCAAAATATTTTATCAGAAAATCAAATAGCAGTAAAAAAAACGGAATTTGTGGAAGTAAAAAAAGATAAAACACTGCAACGAAAATATGTACTTGTGAAAACAACTGTGTTCGACTTCCCCATATGTATTTACAAATTAAGCGAACAAAATTATACAGCTTTGTTGCTGAAATGTACACACAAAGGATGTGAACTAAAACCGCACGGTGACTATTTAAGTTGCCCATGCCACGGAAGTGAATTTTCGAACACAGGCGTTGTTCTGAATCCTCCGGCAGAAGAGAATCTAAAAGTATTTCAGGTAAAAACAGATCAGGCAAATATCTATGTACAACTTTAAAAAGGCATTCACACTACTTCTCTATATTGCTATTTCTACTGCTACCTATGCGCAAAAAGATAGTTCATTCGTCAAGAGAATTTCTGAAGGGACTTCCGGCCAGTTAAATATGGATGCGACATACAACCGGCCTTTCCTTCAACCCGGAAAGCTGCCTATTGCTATTGGCGGTTATTTGGAGGCCAATACGCAATATGCTTCTACCAATGGTGTTTCAGATGGATTTTCGTTCCAGTTCAGGAGAACAAACCTTTTCTTCTCATCCACCATTGCAAAGAAAATACGTTTTTTTTCGGAACTGGAATTTGAAGACGGAACGAAAGAAATAAACATGGAAGCCGCATTTGTCGATTTTGAGTTCGACCCGCTATTTAATTTTCGGGGCGGAATAATCGTAAACCCTATCGGGGCATTCAATCAAAACCACGATGGGCCGCGGTGGGATTTTATCGACCGGCCAATTTCTGCAACCACGATAATTCCTGCAACCCTTTCGAGCGTTGGGTTTGGCTTTCTTGGGAAGTATTTTGTGGATCGCTGGACATTAGGTTACGAAGCATACCTGACCAATGGGTTTGATGATAAGATCATTTCGAATGGAGAAAACCGCACCTCACTGGCAGCGGGAAAATCGAATCGCGATAAATTTGAAGAAAGCAATAGCGGTCTGCCCATGTTCACCGGCAAAATTGCAGTCAGGAACAGAAAGATTGGCGAACTTGGTTTTTCGTATATGACCGGTGTTTATAATAAATGGAAATCGGATGGTTTTGTACTCGATAGCAAAAGAAGTTTAAATGTTATTGCCATAGATTATACGGCTTCAGCGCTTAAAAATAAACTGAACATTACAGGCGAGGTGGTAAAAGTATTTGTTGATGTCCCCGGCACCTATAGCCAAACGTTTGGCTCAAAGCAATTCGGTGGGTTTATCGATATTGTTGGAGCCATAGTCCAGAAGCAAATGTTGGGTTGGGAAAAATCAAAGGTTAACCTTGCATTGCGGTTGGAGTATGCAGACTATAATCAGGGAAAATTTAAGGAAACGAACGGCAATATTGGTGACGATATATGGGCCATTGTTCCGGGAATCGCCTTCAGGCCAGTTGGGACAACGGTATTACGTTTCAATTACCGTTACCAGCGCCAGAGAGATTTATTGGGTAACCCGCCTTCGAAAACAGTCGCTTTTCAATTCGGTATCTCCTCATACTTTTAACAGGTCGAATACCTAACGAAAGTATTTATGCTGATAATCAAATCAATATAATTCTCAAGGCATACCTGTTTAATAAATTTAACAAAGCCACGAACCAACAGAATGAATTTTGCGTTAGCTTTGCAGAAATTTTTCATGGATGATTAAAAGAACAACAGCGCTGTTTTTTATACTTCTGGCCAATATTGTGTTGTTGGCACATACTGTTGTACCCCATCATCACCATAAAGAGCAAGTTTGTATTGAAAACGAACATTGCCAAAATGATAGCTTAGCACATAAGCACAATACTCCGGAACATAACCACCAGCATGACGGTGAAAATAGTTCAGAATCGTGTGCTTTGAAACAAGCGGTAGTCGTTCCGGCAAATTCGTTAAGACACGAATTCAAATGTTTAGGTTGCGATGATAATCATTCTCAACTTGTTTATTTTCAGGCTATATTATTTGTAAGCGAGTACATTTCTTTTGTGCCTAAAATTATTTCAATTGCACAAATACCTTTAATAACTTCCTCGCACTCCAATTTAGTTTCCACTTCTTCCGGATTACGAGCTCCCCCTGTTGTTTAAATTTCTTTTTCTGAATGTTTGATGTAATTGGCTTATAACATTGCAATTACACGCATTCATCATTCAATTATTTTAGAAATTTAAACATGATTTTAGATGAAATCAAAGATATTTTTAGGTGCATTGCTTGCTATCGTTTTTGCGAGCTGCCAGAATGGTACTAAACAAAAGACAATTGAGGCGACCGAATCTCATGATGCCCATGATGAAGTTACAGTTGCCCACGAAGAGGTAAAATTCCAATACACCGCATACAGCACCGATTTTGAAGTTTTTGCCGAAGCCGATGCCTTTGTGGTTGGCGAAACAGCAAATGTGCTGTCGCATTTTTCCAGATTGCCCGATTTTAAAGCCCTGGAAAGCGGAAGTATGACTATCCGCCTGACAGTGAATGGGAAGGAAGTAATCCAGACACTCGATAAACCAACCCGAAAAGGCATTTACAGTTTTGATATTCAGCCCGAAACCGCGGGAACAGGAACACTGAAATTTGAGATTACGAACGAAGCTGGCAGTTTTGAAGTTTTGGTTTCTGAAATAACTGTTTTTGCCGAACATCATGAAGCCCATGAAGCTTCAGAAAAAGTCGTTATCTCCCAAACCAATACCACCGTTTTTACCAAAGAGCAGTCGTGGAAGGTTGACTTCGCCACTGATTCTCCACGTAACGAGCCATTCGGTCAGATTATCAAAACCACGGCGCAGGTTCAATCGTCACAGGGCGACGAGATCATTGTTTCGGCAAAGACGAATGGCATGGTTATGATCTCCGGCAACGCTGTATTGGAAGGGAAAGATGTTTCAAAAGGGCAGACTTTGTTCTCCATTTCCGGCAGTGAATTGGCCGACAACAACATTTCAGTTCGCTATGCCGAAGCTAAAAACAATCTGGAAAAAGCAAAAGCTGATTACGAACGGGCAACCGAGCTGGCAAAAGATAAAATTGTTTCAGCAAAAGACCTGCTCAATGCAAAGAATCAATTCGATAATGCCAAAGCAGTATTTGACAACCTGAATACCAATTTCAGCGCATCAGGGCAGAGTGTAAAAAGCCCGATGAGTGGTTTTGTAAAACAGGTACTGGTCAAAAACGGGACTTACGTTGAAGCAGGGCAGCCAATTGTAATCGTTGCACAGAACAAAACACTTCTGCTAAATGCCGAGGTTCAGCAAAAATACGCACCGATGCTGGGTTCGATTGCTTCGGCCAATATCCGCACGGTACAAGACAACCAAACCTATTCGCTCGAACAATTAAATGGCAAAGTTCTGTCGTTTGGCAAGGCAACCAATTCCGACAATTTCCTTATTCCCGTCGCTTTACAAATCGACAACATAGGAAGTTTTACGGCCGGGGGATTTGTTGAAGTGTATCTGAAAACAGTTACCAACACGCTGGCCTTGACTGTTCCAACCACTTCGCTGCTCGAAGATCAGGGTACTTTCTTTGTGTATGTGCAGGTTACGCCCGAACTTTTCGAGAAAAGGGAAGTAAAAGTTGGCGCTACCGATGGCGTGCGAACTGAAATCCGGACAGGGCTTAACAGTGGCGAGCGGATTGTAACAATTGGCGCAATTCTTATCAAGCTGGCGCAGGCTACAGGTACTTTGGATGCTCATTCAGGTCACGTACATTAATCGCCGCAACCATGCTGAATAATATTATTAAATTTTCGCTGAACAACAAGTACCTCATTTTGCTTAGTTCAGTGATATTGGTGGTTTTCGGGACGAGAACTGCCTCAAATATGGATGTGGATGTATTTCCTGATCTCACAGCCCCTACGGTTGTAGTAATGACCGATGCCCACGGAATGGCTTCGGAAGAAGTTGAACGGTTGGTTACCTTTCCCATTGAAACCTCGGTGAATGGCGCTACCGATGTCCGCAGGGTACGCTCGGCATCATCGCAGGGCTTTTCGTTTGTGTGGGTCGAATTTGACTGGGGAACCGACATTTTTAAAGCCCGGCAAATCGTCAGCGAAAAGCTGATCAGCGTTTCATCGCGAATGCCTTTGGGCGTTGGGCAACCCGCCCTGGCTCCACAATCGAGCGTGATGGGCGAAATTTTCTTCATCGGGATGCAGGCCGACAGCACCAGTATGATGGACTTGCGCACCATGGCCGAATGGAACGTAAAACCGCTCATTCTGGCTACCGGGGGCGTTTCGCAGGTTACCATTATTGGAGGCGACTACAAGCAATACCAGGTGTTGGCCAACCCGCAGAAAATGAAATACTACCAGGTGTCGATGACCGAATTGGCTGACGTTTGCAAAGGGATTAGTCAAAATTCGACCGGCGGCGTGGTCCGGCAATTCGGCAACGAATATGTGGTGCGGGGCATTGCCCGCTCTTCGGATATCGATGTGCTGGGCAATTCATACATCAAATCGAATAACGACAAACCAGTCAGAATTAATGATGTAGCCGAAGTGATTATTGGAAGCGCACCCAAAATGGGTTATGCCTCCGGAAATGCAAAGCCCGCCATCATCATTTCCATATCGAAACAGCCCAATGCCAACACTTTGGCGGTTACGCAACGGATAGAAGAAAACCTTGCGGTACTGCAAAAGACCTTGCCGAAAGACGTGAAACTGGATACCAAAATTTTTCGTCAGGCCGATTTTATCGAAACATCGGTCAACAATGTGCAAAACGCCTTAATCGAAGGCGGTATTTTCGTCATCATCGTTTTGTTTGTTTTTTTGGGCAGTTTCCGAACAACAATTATCTCATTGCTGGCCATCCCAATTTCGTTGCTGGGGGCTATTTTAGTAATGAAGATGTTAGGAATGACCATCAATACCATGAGTTTGGGAGGTATGGCCATCGCCATCGGTTCGCTGGTTGACGACGCCATTATTGATGTCGAAAATGTGTATAAACGGCTCCGGCAGAACCGGATGAAACCCGAACATGAACGGCAATCATCGTTCACGGTGGTTTTCGAAGCTTCAAAAGAAATAAGGGCTTCCATTCTTAACGCAACGCTCATCATCATGGTGGCTTTTTTGCCTTTGTTTTTCCTTTCAGGAATGGAAGGCAGGATGTTGCAACCGCTTGGAATTGCATTCGTTGTATCCTTGTTCGTGTCGCTGGTAGTAGCAATGACCTTAACTCCGTTGTTGTCGAAAATGTTACTTTCAAACGAAAAGTACCTGGCAAAAAACGAGAAAGAAAAATGGCTGGTGCGCAAACTCACCTATTATTACGAGCAATCGCTTACCTGGAGTTTACGGCACAAAAAATCGGTTATCTTTTCAACACTTGGAATGTTTGTGGTAGCACTTTTCGCTTTTTCAACCTTTGGACGGAGCTTCCTGCCCGAGTTTAACGAAGGTGCGCTGACACTCTCGGTGGTCACAAAACCGGGCGCTTCGCTCGAAGAAAGCAACCGTTTGGGTAATCTGGTTGAAACAGAATTGCTGGCGATCCCTGAAATATCGAGTACGGCCCGACGGACTGGTCGTGGCGAACTCGACGAACATTCGCAAACAACCAACAGCGCCGAAGTTGATGTAAATTTCAGGCTTAAAGAACGCAGCCAGCAAGAATTCATGGCCGATGTGCGGGCTACTTTAGCCCGGATTCCGGGAATTGCCTACACCGTCGGTCAGCCCCTGGGGCACCGGATCGACCACATGCTTTCGGGAACGCGGGCAAACATTGCCATCAAGCTTTTCGGGACAGACCTGAACAAGATGTTTTCCATTGGTAATCAGGTTAAAAGTTCGATTGTGGATATTGAAGGTTTGGTTGACGTGAATGTGGACCAGCAGGTTGAGATCCCACAGATTCAGATTCGCGCCAACCGCGATATGCTGGCACAATACGGAATTACAATCGCGCAGTTCAACGAGTTTGTCGATATTTCGTTTGGTGGCGAAAAACTTGCCGACATTTATGAAGGTCAGCGTAGCTTTAACCTGGTATTGCGCCTGAACAAGGACTACACCGAATCGATTGAAGGCATTCGTTCGGCATTGATCGATACGCGCGACGGCAAAAAAGTTCCGCTGGAACAGGTTGCCGATATCGTATCGGTTTCGGGGCCAAGTTCGATTAGCAGAGAGAATGTGCAGCGGAAAATTGTGATCTCGGCCAATGTTGCCGAACGCGATTTACGGAGCGTTGTTCAGGACATTCAAAAAAATATCAACGAGAATATTAGCTTACCAGAAGGTTATCGGATCGAATATGGCGGACAATTCGAAAGCGAAGCAAAAGCATCGCAAACGCTTATGCTGACCTCGATTATTGCCATCATCATCATCTTCCTTTTGCTGTTTCAGGAGTTTAAAAATTTCAAACTGGCTGGCATCATTTTGCTCAATCTGCCGCTTGCATTGATTGGTGGGGTATTTTCCATCTGGGTCACATCGGGCATTTTGAGCATTCCGGCCATCATCGGCTTCATCACGCTTTTTGGTCTTGCAACCCGAAACGGAATATTGTTGATTTCGAATTACCAGAAATTGCAAAACCATGGTATTTCGCTCATCGAAACAGTTACCAAAGGATCGTCGGACAGGTTGAATGCCATATTAATGACCGCACTGACGGCAGCTTTAGCCTTAATACCAATGGCATTTAAAGGCGATTTGGCGGGCAACGAGATACAAAGCCCAATGGCAAAAGTGATTTTAGGCGGGTTGTTAACTTCAACCTTGCTGAATATTTACATTGTGCCAATTGTTTACAGTATTTTAAATAGTCGTGGAATCATTAAAACAAAAAAAGTATGAAACGCATAACAATCATTATACTTTTTGCAATCCTGGCACAATGTGCCAATGCGCAGGTTTCGTTGCAAACTGTTTTAGACAGTGTTGCAGCCAACAATCTGCAAATAAAGGCTTCGTCCCAGAACCGTGATGCAGAAATTGCATTTACCCGCACAGGATTAACGCCTGTCGATCCGCAGGTTGAATACGGCTATTTCCCCGGAAACAATGATGTTATCGGAAATAAATCTACTTTAAGTGTTTCTCAATCATTCTATTTTCCAACTGTTTATTCACGTAAAAAGGCCGGGGCGAAACTATCGGGCGAAAAATCAGGAGAATTACACCGCTTCAATACCCGAACTATTTTGACTGATGCAGCTTCACAGTATATAGAACTGGTTTACCTCGACAAATACGCCGTTGAATTGAAGAAACGGGCTGCCGATGCCGAAAATGTGAAATCATTGTTTGAAAAACGTTTGCAGTCGGGCGATGCCAACCAGATGGAAATTAACAAAGTACGCATTGAAGCCTCGCGCTGGGCCAATGAGCTAAGTTTGAACGAAGCACGGCGCACAGAGAAAATGCAGATTTTAGCAGCCATGAACGGAGGAAGGGCATTTACTCTTACAAATCCTGAATATCCAATCTGGCAATTGTTACCTGTCGATTCAATCCTGTCGAAAGCTATTCAGAACGATCCCGTGTTAAAAGCGATGGGTTACGAACGACAAATAGCTGGCAATAATGTAAAATTGCAGCAATCGCTTTGGTTGCCACAATTCAAGGCCGGGTACGGTCAGGAAACCATTATTGATGGTTCGTACCGGGGCGTTCAGGCTGGCATCAGCATTCCGTTGTGGCAAAACAAAAACACGGTAAAATATGCACAGTCGCAACAACAGGCAACCGAAAGCAGCGCTTTTGCATACAGTCAGCAATTGAAATCGAACATTGCCGCCAAATATCAGGTAGCCGTTTCGTTAAGAAACAACTTTGACGGTTACCAAAAAATTGCTGAAAGCATCCAAAGCCAGGACTTATTGAAGAAATCCTTGAGTTCCGGCAATATTTCGGTGCTTGAATATTACCGCGAATTATCGTCATGGTACGAAACTTACGACCGATACCTTGTTTCCGCAAAAGATTATTACCTCGAAATGGTTTATCTGAAGCAATACGAATGGTAGGAAATTGAATATTGGGCTTGCCGGAAGAATTCAACTTCGGCAAGCCCAACTTCAATAAAGTTCAAGAATTTACGCAACTTTGGATAAAACTCTTGTATGAAGCGGTTTGCTATTATAACAGGTATTCTTTCCGGGTTTCTTTTTGGCGTGGCTACTCCGTTTAGTAAGCTACTTTTGAACGGGTTAAACTCTTTCCAACTGGCTGGCTTACTTTATTTGGGCGCAGCATTGGCGATGCTACCCTATATTTTCAGGAAAAACAGTAACCTGAAATTGCTTTTTCAACCGGGCAGCCGGGCAAAAACTGCCGGGATTATTTTCTTTGGAGGTTTCGCAGGGCCTTTGCTCCTATTGGCTGGTTTAAAAACAGCTAACGCTGCTTCGGTTTCAATCTGGCTAAATATGGAACTGGTGGCAACTGCCATTTTAGGTGTTTTAGTTTTTAAAGATGCCCTCGACCGGAATACATGGATTGGCGTTCTGTTAACCATTTTAGCCGGAATTGTAGTATCATTTGGCGAAGGCACAAGCGGCATCATTTCAGGATTACTGATAACAGCGGCCTGTATTTGCTGGGGTGTGGATAACCACCTGACAGCCTTGACTGACGGGGCTTCGCCTCAAACGGTTACTTTCGTAAAAGGAATTGTGGCCGGTTCGGTTAATTTAGTGATCGGATGCCTAATTGCAAGCCAGTCTATGATATTTGGAAATATAGTTCCGGCAATCATTGTTGGAATTTTTGCTTATGGATTCAGTATTGTGCTTTATGTAACTTCAGCGCAAAATATTGGGGCAACCCGGAGCCAGATCTTATTTTCAACCGCGCCAATATGGGGTGTGCTTTTATCTTATTTATTTGTTCATGAACCCTTCCAATGGGTTCACCTCATTTCGATTTTTCTGTTGGCTCTGGCTGTTATCGTTACCAATCTGTTTTCTCATAAACATCAGCATACCCATGTGGTCATGGAACATATCCACTACCATCAACATTCTGACGGACATCATAACCATTCGCACGAGGGCGAAACCGTTCCGAGCCGCAAATGGCATTCGCACCTGCATACTCATGACCCTATCAAGCACGAACATCCTCATGATCCTGATTTGCATCACCGACACGGGCATGATTTAGAGTAACTCATTTGTTAATGTTTCATAATCCCAAAGGGAAGGTGATTCAACAAATTAAAATAATTATACCTTTGGATAACATTTTTCAGTTATTTGCGTTGATATAACCAAATGAAAAGAGTTTTTTCCATATTATTCGCTTTGCTCATCCTGATTTCGGGGACACAACTCACCGTATCTTCGCATTATTGCGGTGGAGAACTAGCAGCTTCTAAGGTCTCCGTTTGGGGTGGCGTTGCTTCATGCGGTATGGAAAACAAAACAACTGATGAATGCACAAAGCCAGGCAGTCATCTTGACAAACACTGCTGCAACAATACGATTTCTGTTTACGAGGTGGATCACAATTATTCTCCTTCGTTTTTCGAATTCAAAACAATTGAAAAATCCGTTTTGCAGGTTTTTACTCTGCCTGAAAACATATCATTTCATTCGCTTACTTCTTTATTTCAGATTAACGCAAATACCGCTCCGCCTGAATCTTTACTTGCGAGCGCTGTAAGCTTGCCCAAAATCTGTGTTTTCCGTATTTGATGTTTATGTAACACCATTTTTCAGTTATTAAGATTATTCAATCTCTTTTGCTGGAGGATGTTTATTGTTTTGTATCCTGATGATTGCATCTTGATACTTAATACTTTTTCCAATACATTATATTAACATCAAATTCAAACAAAATGAAAACTGTGAAAATCATTATAATTGCCTTATTGGCAGTAGTTCTGGGCTCAAACTCTTATGCCCAAATGCACGATCATTCAAAGATGGACATGTCCAAGACCAACTCAAAAATGGATATGGCCTCCACAAAAACTGAAACCATAAAAGTTTGGGGTGAATGCGAAACCTGTCAGGTTACCATTGAAAAAGCCTCAAAGGTTGATGGCGTAAGCAAAGCGAACTGGGATAAAACCACCAAATTACTCACCCTCGTGTACGATCCTTCAAAAGTTAAAAGCGACGATATCCAAAAGAAAATTGCCGCTGTTGGGTATGACACCGAAAAATATAAAGCCGACGATAAGGTGTATGCAAAGCTCAACGCTTGCTGCAAGTACGAAAGAAAAAAATAGTTTTTGGGTTCTCTTTTTTTCATGGGTTTGAATAGCCATGGTTGCTCTAAATCCCTTCTGTGGTTATGTGTTAACCGTGGCTATCTTTTCAATATTGACAAAAAACAGTTTACATTATGAAAAGCATAAAATTATCAATAATCCTCTTATTGGGAGGTGTTATAATGTTTATAGGTTGTTCGAAGGATGAAACATCAACGAACAACGCCCAGGTAAATTTTGATGCGGCTTATGTGGTCAATGGTGAAAGTAATACCATTTCAATAATCAACATTACCACAAACAAGGTTGAGAATACCATTGACCTGACCAAACTCCAAAGCAGTTCAGGTGATGGCCTGATGGGAATGGGTATGGATAACATGTGGCCGCATCATATTTACCTTTCGCCTGATAAAAGTAAATTAGTAGTTGCAGCGCCTGGTGTGGATTTCAGCGAAGGTCATGCTATGATGCAGGCTTCGGACGCTACCGGAGGAACAACCGATGCCCACAGTCAGCATCATGGTGGTAGCACAACAAGTGGCGCTGCCAACACTGTAATGCCCGGAAGGATTCTGGTTATCGATGCTCTCACAGGGAATTTATTAAAGGAAATTGCACTCGAAGAAATGGCACACAATGCCATCTTCTCACCTGACGGTAAAGAACTGTGGACAGCCCAAATGATGCCTGAAGGTAAGATCAAGGTATTCGATGCTGTGTCATATACCCTTTTAAGTACAATTTCAGTAGGCCAGATGCCAGCCGAAGTTACCTTTTCTGACGATGGTAAAAAGGCATATGTTGCCAACGGTATGTCGAACACAGTAACAGTTGTGGATGCTGTTAGCAAAAAGGTGCTCGAAACTATTGAAGTTGGAGCAAATCCGGTAGGCGCCTGGCCTGGAATGGATGGAATGATGTACGTGGATAACGAAGATGGTCAAAGTATCAGTATGATTGACGGCATGACCAACATGATGACAGATACGCTGGATTTAGGGTTTATGCCCGGGATGGCTGCCCGTAATACAATGATGAACCAGATGTGGGTTTCCGATCCGAATGGCAGCATGATTCATATGTGGGAAAGGAACAATGCCGCAATCCATATGATTGGGAAAAGTTATGACGACTATATTCATAAGGGTGAAGTTGCAGTCGGAAACGGTGCACATGCCATTGCTTTTAGCAAAGACGGCAAAACCGGGTATGTTACCAACCAAAATGAGGGAACCGTATCGGTTGTTGACATTGCAAACCTTAAAGAAACAATGAAGATTACGGTAGGGAAAAAGCCTAACGGAATCGTTATGAGGTTTATGTAAGATCAACAATAGGTAATCATTTGTTCCTGAATATTTTAGATCGATCATTTAAATTGACATTCAAATGAAAAATGCAATGAGGGAGATTATTCTAATAGCAGAGAAAGCTATTACCGGTACAAGTTTATTATTTACACAAATAAGTAGAAATTTTAAATCAACAGAGAGCCATATATCTGGCAAACTGGAATATGATGATTACAATACCGAAAAGAATGAAATAAAACTCAACGATTTTCAAGGTCAGGATTTTATGATTACAATTCAGGATAGTATATCCTGTTGCTCTAAATTTTCTGAAACATGGGATTTTCAACTTAGCGGTGAAAAATTAGTGCGCTTTCATGAGAACGAATGTTATCAGTCTGCCAATAATGGAGCGCTCTGGATATATACTAAACAAAAAGTTGAGGCAGCTTCTCATTGTGAAGGAGGCCAAAAAATTTCGACCTATTTTTTAGCTGAAGTGGAGGTGGAGATAGAGGTATTTTTGAATTAACACCAATAAATCTGAAACCCACTTTCAAGGATAATCATGTTATTGCACAATGCTATTGATGATTAATTCAAAATAGGAAACTGGCTTATTGACAAATGAATAATCATTTGCTTTTGGTAATTTTCAGATGGAGTTATAAATTTTAAAAGACATTAAAATGAAAAAATTAGTAAAAATAGCTGTATTGATAGCCGGAATGGCTATCATCAGCGCAAGTTCGTTGTTCGCACAGAAGAGTGGCGTTTTTAAAACATATGCCGACTTCACCAGCGGAAAGATGGAATATGGCATAGACTGCGCAACTGAAAAACACAAAATCAGGCTCAACGAATTTCTTGGCAAGGATTTTATAACTGTGGTTCATGAAGGCAAGCCCTACAACCTTAAAAAAGCTGAAATATGGGGTTATCAACTTTGCGATGACAAAATAGTGCGCTTTCAGGATAACGAACACTATCCGGTTAAGGATAGAGGAGTTCTGTGGATTTATACCAAACAAACGGTCAAAGGAGCTGGTTACCGTGGAGGGACGAAAACCATTACCACCTATTATTTCAGTAAAGGCGGTGATAACGGAATTTTGGAGTTAACACCCTTGAACTTAAAAGCTTCATTTCCAGACAACCACATGCTGCACGATGCAATTGATGCACAGTTTAAGTCTGCCACGTCGCTTAGCGAATACGACAAATTTCATAAACAGTACAAAATCAATCACTTTTTAGAAAGTCAGGGTATTAAATAATTGGTGTGTTTCAATATTTAAGGGACTTTACCCTGTAAGAAAGATTCAAAATCAAAAAAAATCATTATGAAAAGAGGAATTATTAGATCAGTATTAATTGTTTCTGTGCTTTTTGCTTTTACAAGTTGTATGGGAGTATCTCATTTAGGCCATAGCGGAGGTACACCTTATCAGTCAGACAGCCATTCATCGCATCAATCAGGAAATGGATCTCGCTCGGGAGGTTGTCATTAAAACGATCTGAATTAGGCATATAAATAGTCTTTTGGTTAATTAGAATGGGGTTTCTTTTTCAATGTAGGACAAGGTGGACTTTAAAAAAGTCCCCTTGTTTCTTAAATGCAAAAGTCGCCATGTTAATTCCCTGAAAAGCAAAAATTATTCATAGTGAATAATTGCATTTTTTAATAAAAAGAATTCTTAGATGAAGAAACGGATATCGATACTTTATATGTTGCCCTTGTTGTTCTCCGCTCAATTGCTGAATGCCCAAATTGTTTTAAACAACAACGATTTACCTAAAACAGAAGATGCCCAAATAAGCATAATGGTCGATAGCATTCAGTCAATCAACATATTGCCAGGAGAAAAAGGTGAAAACATTTTTTGGGATTTTAGCTACTTAAGCGGGGAAGAATCTGACACGCAAAAATGGGTTAGTGCAAGCTCTGCAACTAATTATTCTAAATTTCCATTAGCTATTTTGGCGATTAACAAAGCATGTACTAAAGTCCATTCGCATGTTACACATACGGATATCGAAACTTGTAAAAATGATTTCTATATAAAAAACGAAAATGGATTGTTTTACTATGGGTCTGATGTTCAAGGAATATCAAAGTACTCGATTCCACGTCCCGTTTTCCCTATTTTGAAATATGGGGATTCAATTAAAAATGAGTCACGCTTAATCTATTATTCTTCAGGATACACTCAAAAAGTATTACATGTGACTGGTTACTCAAAGGCCGATGCCTGGGGCACAATAAAAACACCAGCGGGAACTGTAAATACAATTCGCATTTTTACTTCAGAGACTGTATATGACAGTATTTATACCGATGATTCAGCCATATTGAAAAGTAAAACAGAAGGCAATTATTATTACAACTGGTACACCAGGGAATTAGGGTTCCCGGTACTTCAAATATCAAAAGGTATTTTAAACCAGAATAGCAATTATCAGTCTGTTAGGTACGCTGAAAAATTAACATATGTCACTACAGGTATTGAGGAAGTCCCTGAAAATCAGAAATTAGTCACAGTTTATCCCAACCCTTTTAATGACAAGGCCACACTAAAAATTTATCCGGATTTTAATGGTGAAGAATACACCTTGTTGATTTTCGATATCTATGGCAGGATAATTCTAAAAAAGGAAAATGGCATTGAGAGCGAAATGGTAATTGAACGAAGAAACATGGAACAAGGCACTTATTTTTATCAATTGTTGAACGAGGATTTCAATATCAAAGGGAAATTCGTAGTTCAATGATTATTAATTGGAAATTTAATGTCAATAATGTATTAACAATAAAAATGTATAAATTTAAAATCGCTTTATTAATGGCTGTTTTAGTGAGTCTTTTATTCAGTTCGTGCAGTAGCAATCGGCACACAACTACTCAAACAAAACCAAAATCGGTATATTACAGTTGTCCGATGCATTCTGAAGTTATTGAAATGAACCCGGGCAAATGTCCCAAATGTGGTATGAAAATGGAAGCATTTGATATTGCAGACTTGAGGCTTAAGAATTCAGGTAATTCTTACAATCCGATTAATTCAGGTGGCGCCTCTGGCGGCCACGCAGGAGGTCACCATTAAACCTTAAAAATCATATTATAATGAAAAAGATTTCCATTATTATCTTAGTTTTCGTAATTGGCGCTTCATTTTCATCATGTATGATGATGATGCCTGGCCACATGTCTGGTTCTATGCATGAGGGTCACAATCAGGAACATTCAACTATGAAAGTTGACCCGGTTTGTGGAAAGGATGTTGATAACAGTAGTAGCTTTACTTTTGAATATCAAGGGAACAATTACTACTTTGAAAGTGAGCAATGTCTGGCTGTATTTAAAAGTAATCCGGATCACTTTGTACAAAAGCAGCACACAAATACTCCTAAAAAAACACTGACTACTGTTGGATGGATAGGAGGAGGAGTGG
Organism: Bacteroidota bacterium; assembly: GCA_023251455.1. Taxonomy (GTDB): domain Bacteria; phylum Bacteroidota; class Bacteroidia; order Bacteroidales; family Prolixibacteraceae; genus Aquipluma. The sequence continues at coordinate 12,547 of JAHEYT010000065.1, read as the reverse complement.
TTATGACTGCCCTAATGGTATTAATGATGTCAAGCGTTTTTTAATTGTAAGTATATCTTAAAAAAAAATTCATGTTTAACCGACTCGTCAAATATTTTCTCGAAAACCGGCTGATTACCTTTATGTTCCTGATCGCTTTTGTGGTCTTGGGCATGGTATATATGCCGTTTAACTGGAAGCCTGATTATTTTCCCCGCGATCCGATTGCGGTGGATGCGATCCCAGACATTGGGGAAAATCAGCAGATAGTAGCTACTGAATGGATGGGGCGTTCGCCTAAAGACATTCAAGATCAGATAAGTTACCCGTTAACTACAGCATTGCTTGGTATCCCTGGTGTACAAACAATTCGAAGCACTTCCATGTTCGGAATGTCTTTTATCTATATCATCTTTAAAGATAATGTAGAATTTTACTGGAGCCGCTCACGTATTCTCGAAAAGCTAAATTCGTTACCTTCTGGCACATTACCGCAGGGCGTACAGCCCACTTTAGGACCGGATGCCACCGCATTGGGGCAAATTTACTGGTACACACTCGAAGGCCGTGATCCCAAAACCGGAAAACCAAACGGTGGCTGGGATCCACAAGAATTGCGCACCATACAAGACTTCTACGTCAAATACGGACTTACCACCGCTGAAGGGGTTTCAGAAGTTGCTTCAGTTGGGGGGTTCATTAAAGAATACCAGATCGACTTGAATCCTGAAGCGTTGAAAGCGTTCAATGTTTCGGCCATGGATGTAATGAATGCAGTACGCAAAAGTAACCTTGACATTGGCGCAGAAACCATTGAACTGAATAATGTAGAATACATTATCCGAGGTTTGGGGTATGTAAAAAACCTCGAAGACCTTGAAGTCTCTGTTGTTGCTGTCCGGAATAACGTTCCGGTGCGGATTAAAGATGTGGCCCACGTGGTATTTGGACCGGCTACCCGTCGCGGTGGATTGGATAAGGCTGGCTCCGAAGCAGTAGGTGCAGTGGTGGTTGCCCGCTATGGCTCAAATCCAATGGACGTTATTGGTAATGTCAAAAATAAGATCAAGGAATTGGAAGCCGGATTGCCACAAAAAACTTTACCAGATGGAAGCGTTTCCAAAGTCACTATCGTGCCTTTTTACGACCGTACCGGGCTGATCATGGAAACTATAGGAACGCTCGAATCGGCACTTTCGCACGAAATTTTGATTAGTATCATCGTTATCATTGTTCTTGTTATGAATCTGAGAGCATCACTAATAGTAGCCGGTTTGTTACCAATTGGTGTAATGATGACTTTCATTTTAATGCGTCTTTTTGGAATCGATGCAAATATTGTAGCACTTTCAGGTATAGCTATTGCCATTGGTGTAATGGTCGATATTGGAATTGTGGATGTCGAAAATATTCTCCGGCATCTCGAAATGCCAGAAAATAAAGGAATCCGTGGAAAAAAACTGATGTCGGTTGTTTACAATGCAACCACGGAGGTGCGTGATGCCGTAGTTACATCTATTGCTACAACCATCGTTAGTTTCCTTCCTGTTTTTGCCATGCAGGCTGCCGAAGGAAAACTATTTCATCCACTGGCATATACTAAGACATTTTCGCTGATTTCAGCGTTTATTCTCGGGATTATTGTATTGCCTACTTTAACACATATCTTCTTCAATATTAGATTTGACACGAAAAAAATTCGACGGATATGGAACGGTTGTTTGATGATTGCCGGTGTCTTGATTGTCATTGTCTGGCAAGTTTGGCCTGCCTTGGTCCTGATCGCTGTTGGTGTCAATAATTTACTCGATTATCGCTGGTCCGAGCACCGGAAAGAATTTCCGAACTACATTAACATAGCTATAACCGTGCTTGTGGCAACATGGTACCTTACCATTGAGTGGCTTCCATTAGGGGCGCACAACAGCACCTTGTCAAATTTTATTTTTGTAACCGGTATAATTGTTGTGATTCTTGCGGCCTTGATGTCGATGGTACATTTTTATGAAGGTATCATGCGATGGGCATTGGAACACAAATGGAAATTCCTCATTATACCTGCAATTACTTTGCTGTTTGGGTTGCTTGCCTGGCAGGGAATTGATAAAACATTCAGCCCTGTTGCTTCAGGAATGGAAAAAGTAGGTTGGAAAGAATTCAGACAAACTTCTTTTTGGAAGTCTTCTACTGAAAGATTTCCAGGCACCGGCAAGGAATTTATGCCATCTTTAAACGAAGGCTCGTTCCTGTTGATGCCAACGAGTATGCCGCATTCCAGTATTCAGAAGAACCTCGAATACATTGAAACACTTGATAAAAGGCTTTCGGCCATTCCTGAGGTTGAAGTTGCTGTCGGTAAATGGGGCCGGGTTAACTCAGCTCTTGATCCGGCACCAGTGCAGATGTTCGAGAATACAATCAACTATCGTCCCGAATATATACTGGATGAAAATGGCCATCGTATGCAGTTTAAGGTTGACCGTGATGGTAGCTATATACTTAAAAGTGGATCTAAATACAATCTTAAAAAGGAAGGTTTTAGGGCTATTTCTGCCGACAGTCTTATCCCTGTCGAAAGTGGTGAATACTTCCGGCAATGGCGTCCTGAAATCAAAAAACCGAATGATATCTGGAACGAAATCGTTAAAGTGACCAACATTCCGGGATTGACTTCAGCTCCTAAATTGCAGCCTATTGAAACCAGGTTGGTAATGCTTTCAACCGGAATGCGTGCTCCAATGGGATTAAAAGTATTTGGTCCCGATCTGGATGCAATCGAACAGGGAGGGATGTTGCTGGAACAGGCATTGAAGGAGGTTCCATCGATAAAAGCTTCGGCGGTATTCTACGACCGTGCCGTTGGCGCTCCTTACCTCGAAATTAAGTTGAACCGTGAAGCGATGGCGCGATATGGAATGAGTGTCAGCGATGTGCAGGAAATTCTTTCGGTGGCAGTTGGAGGTATGGCGCTTTCATCATCTGTCGAAGGTCGAGAACGCTTCCCGATCCGGGTAAGATATGCCCGCGAATTGCGTGACAATCCGGAAGACATTAAACGCATACTGATTCCGGCGATGAACGGCGTTCAGATTCCATTAAGCGAAATTGCAGACATTGATTATACTCGTGGCGCACAAATGATCCGAAGCGAAAATACATTTTTGAACGGGTATGTTATTTTCGATAAAAACGAAGGTATAGCCGAAGTTGATGTGGTAGATCAGGCAACGAAAATATTGAAGGAAAAACTAAGTTCAGGCGCTCTTGTATTACCCACTGGCGTATCATATAACTTTGCCGGTAATTACGAGCATCAGATAAGGGCCACCAAACGATTGGCAATTGTAATACCAATAAGTTTGCTCCTGATATTGTTGTTACTTTATTTCCAATTCCGCACGGTTACAGCATCGCTAATTCACTTCTCGGGAGTATTCGTTGCTTTTGCAGGTGGTTTTATTATGCTGTGGCTTTATGGGCAAGGCTGGTTCCTTAATTTTTCAATTGAAGGGATCAATCTCCGCGATATGTTCCAGATGCACACGATTAATTTGAGCGTCGCGGTCTGGGTCGGTTTCATCGCCTTGTTCGGAATTGCTACCAACGATGGGGTAATCATGGGAACCTATATTCACCAGGTATTCGAAGCCCGGCACCCGGCAACCGTTCACGATGTTCGCGAAGCAGTTGTTTCTGCCGGACTGAAACGTGTCCGTCCGGCGATGATGACCACCGCTGTTGCTGTCATCGCTTTGTTGCCAGTTTTATCATCGAACGGTAAGGGCTCCGACATCATGATCCCAATGGCAATACCAATGTTTGGAGGTATGGTTATTCAGGTAATGACCGTCTTCGTTGTCCCGATGTTTCAGGCCATGTGGAGGGAAAATGCAGTAACCAAACACAATAAATTAGCGATTAATAACCTAAACAATCAAGATGATGAAAACTCAGGCATATAAAAAATTACTGTTCTTGTTGCTTGCACTTGGAAGTTGGGTTATTGGAAATGGTCAGGAGCCGACAGATTCTTTATTCAACTATCTTGAAATTGCAGCCAAAAATAACCCAACTGTACTTCAGCGATATGCTGAATATGAGGCAGCCTTGCAGAAAGTACCACAGGTGGGTAGCTTACCCGATCCGGAGGTTAGTTTAGGGATTTTCCTTAGTCCAATGGAACTTGTTGGTGGAAACCAGTTAGCTGATATCAGGTTGATGCAGATGTTCCCCTGGTTTGGTGTACTTAAGTTTGCCAAGGATGAAATGAGCCTGATGGCCAAAGCGAAATATGAAACGTTTCGTGATGCCAAATTGCAGGTATTCTATGATGTACAGCGTACCTGGTACGAATTGAACAAGATCAAGCAGAATATCCGTGTTTCGGAGAAGAACATTAGTTTGCTTCAGACGATAGAACGATTGGCCATTGTAAGGTTTAAAGCTGGTCCTTCAGGAAACAGTTCAGCACCTGCTGGCAAATCAATGTCCCAGAGTTCCACTCCAGTTTCTTCTTCCGGATCATCCGGCATGAATAGCATGGGAGGAGGTTCAGGCAATTCTTCCGGATCAGCTTCGAGCCAGGCAGCCACACCAATGGGAGGTGGCAGCTCAATGGGTTCTTCCTCTGGCGGTTCGGGACTTTCGGATATATATCGTATTCAGATTGAAATTGGTGATCTTCAGAATAGCATTAATCTATTGAACAACCAGTTAAATACCACATCAGCACAATTTAACAGTTATCTGAACAGGCCACAGGTCGCAATTGTCAGTTTACCAGATACTCTGAAGTCAGAAGATTTTGAAACTTCTTTCTTGGCTGTATCTGACAGCATCCAGAAAAATAATCCTATGCTGGGAATGCTACAATTCGAACAACAATCGCTGGAAGCCCGCAAGCAGATGGTTACCAAGATGAGCTATCCAATGGTTGGAATAGGTTTAAATTATTCGCTGATCAACAAAAATGAAATGTCAACTTCGCCGATGAACGGAGGCGATATGGTAATGCCTATGATTACCGCCACCTTGCCCATTTACCGTAAAAAGTATAAAGCGATGCGTGACGAAGCTGATTTTTTGAAATCGGCCAATACCCAAAATTATCAGGCTATTGCTAATTCTTTGCAAACCGAGTATTATCAGGCATTGCAGTTATACCAGGATGCACAGCGTAGAACGAAACTTTATGCTGATCAATATCAGTTAGCATCAAAATCGCTCGATATCATGTTTAAAAGTTTTGCATCATCAGGTACTTCCCTCACCGATATACTACGTATCAGGCAGCAAACGCTCGATTACGAATACCGGCAAGTGGAAGCAGTAGCCGACTATAATACGTCTGTTGCATGGCTCAAACGATTAATGGCATTCACTAAAATTCAGTAACTCAAAAATTAAAATAAGATGAAAATATTTAGTAATAAATACGTCCGCTATAGCCTCATTCTGACTGGGGGTATTTTGCTTGGTTGGATATTCTTCCATTCATCTCCGGCCAAAGAAGAAAAACACGACCATGCAGCAGAAGCTTCAAAATCTGAAGTTTGGACCTGCTCGATGCATCCGCATATCCGAATGGATAAACCCGGCAAATGCCCCATTTGCGCGATGGATTTAATTCCGCTATCTCAAAGCGGTACCGCAGAAATGGATCCGGCTGCCGTGCATTTGACTGAAGAGGCAGCCCAGTTGGCCAACGTGCTTACATCGGTTGTTTCGCGCCAAAACACAGAAAAAGAAGTACGTCTTTACGGAAAAGTGCAGGCTGACGAGCGTTTGCTACAAAATCAGGTGGCGCATATCTCCGGAAGGGTTGAAAAATTGCTGGTTAACTTTACAGGAGAGCCAGTCAGAAAAGGCCAAAAACTAGCGCTCATTTATTCGCCGGAGCTTGTGACCGCTCAGCAGGAACTGCTCGAAGCAGCCAAGACAAAAAAAGCACAGCCCGAGATTTATGAAGCGGCTAAGGAAAAACTTCGCCAGTGGAAACTGACTGATTCACAAATTTCAGCAATCGAGAGTTCAGGGAATGTTCAGGCCAATGTAGAGGTTGAATCGAATACTTCAGGCATTATTACTGGAAGGCGCGTCAATAATGGCGACTACGTTAGTCAAGGTTCGGTACTTTTCGAAGTTTCAGACTTATCGCGAGTTTGGGTGTTGTTTGATGCCTACGAAAGCGATCTTCCATTCCTTAAAACTGGCGATAAAATTGATTTCACTATTCAGGCATTGCCAGGTTCAACTTATTCCGGAAATATTAGGTTTATCGATCCGGTGATTGATCCGGTAAACCGCGTGGCCAAAGTTCGTGTTGAAATCAGTAATCCCGGAGCAAAACTAAAACCTGAAATGTTTGCCACCGGACTGGTAAAAGCAAATCTCCGGGAACTTCAGAACAAGTTGGTTATTCCCCGTTCGGCTGTACTTTGGACAGGCAAACGTTCCATTGTGTATGTGAAACAACCCAACAGTGAGGAGCCAATTTTTAAAATCCGAGAGATTGAATTGGGACCTCAATTGGGGAATAGTTATGTGGTACTGGACGGTTTGGCAGATGGTGAAGAAATTGTGACTCAAAGTGCGTTCAGCGTGGATGCAGCAGCCCAGTTGGAAGGCAAACCCAGCATGATGAACCCTTCAGGTGGAATAGTTTCGACTGGACATAATCACGGTGAAATGACGGGTGAAAAAGCCGGGATGAATATGGAACAAGGGACTGAAATGGCAAACATGGAACACCAAACGATTAAAGTTTCGGGCAATTGCGAAATGTGCAAGGACAGGATCGAAACCGCTGCCAAATCGGTTTCCGGGGTAAGTTCGGCAGAATGGAGTAGTGAAACAAAAATGTTGCATGTTCAGTTTGACGGGGCGAAAACCAATTTAGATGATATACAGAAAGCTATAGCTAAAGCTGGTCACGATACCGAAAAATACAAAGCTTCGGATGCTGTCTATAAAGCGCTTCCGGAGTGTTGTGCTTATCGGAAATAAGTAATTTACTTTCATCCTGATTGATCCGATGGCGAAAAGCCATCGGATCAATTAAAAAGGAAACAGGACAATAGAAGTTAAAAAACGCGAATCAATGGATATTCGCACAAAAATCCATATTGCTTTCCATGAAATTGAAGAAAAAGAAATCTGCACACTCTATATTGAACCTTCTCAACATCCTGTATTCGTCAACGAAGATAATCGGACGATTTTCTTCCTCCGTACCGGGAATGTAACCAGCCCGCTAACTACCAGCGAGGTGGTAAAATATTTGCAGAACAGAAAATTTGGTTTTTAACTTCTAAAATGTAAAAACAATGAAAACAACAGTGATTATGCTTTTCCTGGCTTTACTAAGCTGGGGGGTAAGCGCCCAACACGACCATTCAAGTATGGGAAACTCCGGAAATAGCCATCCCAGTATGACCCCCAAAATGAAGGAGGAACCACGGGTTATACCTTCAATAACGGTTAAACACTCACTCACGGTAACTTCTATCCTCGACAATTACCTGGCCCTGAAAGACGCGTTGGTGGATGAAAACAGCAAAAAAGCCGCCAGTTCCGGAAAAATGTTATTCGATGCCATCGCGAAATTTGATCTTTCAGGCCAGCCAGCGCCAAAACAAAAAGAATTGAAAGATATATTGGACGATGCGAAAGAGAATGCAGAGCATATTTCGGAAAATGCAAATAAAATTGACCATCAAAGGGAACATTTTGAAATATTGGGAGGAGACCTCAAAGACCTGATCGTTATTACAGGGGCAGACCGCCCTTTGTATCAGTTATTTTGCCCGATGTACAATAACAACAAAGGTGGCAAGTGGTTAAGTGCATCCGACAAGGTTAAAAATCCCTTTTTTGGTGATGAGAAGATGAAATGTGGCAGAGTGCTTGTTGAAATCACAGTTAAATGAAACTGCTTAAAAGTATAGGTTTGGTGATGTTGGTTGTTCTGGTGGGTATTCAGTTTATACCCTCCAGAACTAACCAAGACAAGGCGGTTTCCCCTTCTGACTTTATAGTAACAAATGGGATTCCTGAAAATATCGGGCATATCCTGCGTACTTCCTGCTACAATTGCCACAGCAACAATACCAGTTATCCCTGGTACAGCAGGGTTCAGCCGGTTGGTTGGTTTTTACAGAATCACATCAATAAAGGTAAGGCTGAATTAAATTTCAGCGAGTTTGGTTCCTATTCGGTCAGGAAACAAAAAAGTAAATTGAGTTCGATGGTGTCCCAAATCGGGAAAGATGAAATGCCGTTATCGTCCTATACTTTTATTCATCATGAAGCCCGTTTATCACAGGAGTACAAAAAAGTGCTTATCGATTATTTAAATGCGTTGAAAGATAGCTTGTAAAATATTTTGGGAGGCTCAAATGAAAAAACTAACTGAAGCACAGAAACGCAGGATCAGAACAGATCGGTTGATTGATCGGATTTTCCTTTTTGGTGGAATACTCTTTTTTGGTTTTGTTTCCTGGGTGGCCTTCAATAACTATTACGGATATGATATTCGTAAAAAATGGTTGCTGGCAAAATTCGAAAATAAAGAAGTTGAAGGTCAACAAATATGTATGTATCGAAACAAACTTAATGTTGGCTCTACTATTCCTGTTGTGATTGAGGGTGAAACCTATTATGTATGCTGTCAGGGATGTGCAGATAAACTTCAACAAAACTATCAGGACTCTCGATATGGCGAGGACAAATTCACGCACCACAGGATAAAGAAAACGAAGGCTTTCATCGTTCTTCAAAAAGGATCAAATGGAAAAGTGAGCTATTTTGAGTCTGAAGAAAATTTTAATCATTTAAAATAATACAAATTTTAACCTGAAAATGAAAACTAAATCAATTGGTACAATCGCGATCTTCTTGTTTATTGCGTTTACGGTTCAGGCGGCAAATAAGTCTGAAAAAATTAAAGTAAACGGACAATGTGATATGTGTAAAAACCGTATTGAAACGGCGGTCAAATCGTTGGATGGCGTAGCCTCGGCCCAATGGAATAAATCTGACAAAAGCCTGGCTGTTAGTTACGATGACAAAAAAACAACCACGCAAAAGATACAAACATCGATTGCCATGGCCGGTCATGATACCGAAATGTTCAGCGCCGGTGAATCAGGCTATAATGAACTTCCGGCTTGTTGCCAGTACAAGCGGGATGGGAACAGAAAGAAAAATAATCATCATGGCGCAACTGAAAGTGTTTACAAGAAGGTTGAAAAGTCAGGGGCATGCTGTGACAATAAATAACAGGTAGTTTAATCTTTAAATTAAATCGTATGAAAACAAAAGTTTTAAGTGTAATGGTAGTGATCCTATTGGGAACACTATCCGGATTTGCAAAAATCAAATCAGAAAAATTTCTGGTAAATGGTAAATGCGAAATGTGCGAAAAACGCATTGAAATGGCTGCCTTATCTTTAGAAGGCGTTTCAAAAGCTGACTGGAACAAGGAAACCAAGGAAATTGAAATAACACTCAATGATGCCAAAACAAGTTTGCAAAATGTGAAGGAAGCAATTGCCAAAGTTGGTCACGACACAGAAGCCGCGAAAGCAACTGAAGAAGACTACAATGAGCTTCCGGCGTGTTGCAAATATGACCGGGCAGTGCTCAAAGCTCCGATGAAACCAATGAAATATGAACACCGATAATACCGGTATCCGTTCATAGCCTTTTGGTCTCAAATATGAATTCTTCTTCTTTTGTCAATTGACAGAAGGGGAAGAATTTTGGAAAGATTTTTTTTTCAGAATTACCTGGGACAGATTCTGTTATAAATGGAGATTCACTTTAGCTCATGCCCTTTTCACGGCAAGTCTGTAATTCCAAAAATCAATCTGTTTTGTGGTGTAATCAAATATCTGGATTCTGGATTAATCAATTCTGAACAAAAGACTGCCTAATTTATTACGATAAAATATAAGTTTCGTTTGCCTGGCGCTTAGCATTCGGTCTCAACAATCGGAAAGTTATATTCTAAAAATATTTATTGAATGTTAAGAATCATACTCTTTAGTTACTTGTTTTGTTTGGCTGCTACCTCTGTAGCCAGTGACTTTCATCGTAAAATAATATGGTCAGGCAAACCTGATTCCATCAAACTTGAACCGAATGGAACATATATGCTTAATTTTGAGGGCAGTATTTCTATTGACCGGACTGGCCTTCCCTACTGGTTCGAAAGTTTTGAACTGAATACCGCAGCCGCTGATGTTGTAATCCGCGATGCGATTTTTGAAACGATAATTGATTCTATTCCGGCATTGGAAACTATTCAGAATGAAGACATAACATTCAAATCAGACATTGGGGTTTCTGCCGGAAAATCGTTCCTTCGGCTTACGGTTTTTCCCTTTATCAGAAAAAATAATAATGTAGAAAAACTCGTCAGTTTTACTATTTCCATTCCCGAGAACCAGAACAAGCTAAAATCAGCGATTGCAGCATTTCCCTGGAAAACAACCTCGGTGCTTGGTTCAGGCAAATGGATAAAAATAAAGACAAAGGATCGTGGAATTTATAAAGTGACCTACGACCAAATTAAACAATGGGGCTTCGCCAATCCCGATCAGGCTGTTTTATATGGAACGGGGGGCTACATGCTTCCCTTTATGAATAACGACCTTCGTTTTGATGATTTGGCTACTTACCCGGTATGGAAGGGTAAGGATAACGCGGGCAAAGATTGCTTGTTCTTTTATTCCACAGGAAATGTATCGTTCAGCCAAAACCTTGAAACTGGTATGTTTTCCCACCGGCAAAATTATTATTCTACCGAAACTTACTTTTTTCTTAGCGACCAGGGAAACCCGCGCAACATAGAAAAAGCCGCTGAACTAACTGGTACGGCCGGGAAAAAGGTGACTTCATTTCTCAATTATGCTTTTTATGAAAAAGAATCAATCAACTTAATTTCGTCCGGTAGTCAGTGGTTTGGAGAGCGGTTCGGTATGGGTGCAACCCAATCAATTAGTATTTCTTTAGAAAATCCGGATCTAACAAAACCTGCCTTAATTTCTGTATCAGTGGCAGGTAGAACTTCTACTGCAAGCAATATTGATGTGATTATGAATGGAAAATCACTTCTAAATCTTCCGTTTAGTGCCTATGTAGAATATGAATTTGCCCGAAAATCTCTTAAAACAGCTTCAGTAACCCTTCTGGAGAAAAAAATTCAGTTAAAGCTGACCCACCAAGGTGGTAATAGTTCATCCGAGGCTTGGCTCGATTATATTTCGGTGAATTATCAAAGCCTTTTGAGCATGAATACCGATGTTTATTTTTTTCGGGGAAGAGGAGTTGACGGACAGATTCCGGTTTCGGAATTTGTTTTGGCCAATGCAGTGGCATCGACACGCATTTTTGATGTGACTGATCACGCGAATACCTTTGAAGTACCGGCAACCTATGCCGATGGTCAATTAAAATTTAAATCCAACTCGGGACTGACCCGCGAATTTGTGGCTTTTAACCCCACCGGAACGATCCCTTCAGCCGAATTGGTTGGTACGATTGCCAACCAGAATTTACACGCTGCCGAATTATCTGAAATGATTATTGTTTCCCATCCTACTCTTCTCAAAGTGGCAAATGACTTAGCGGACCTTCATCGCACTTCAGATCAAATGGCTGTTCAGGTGGTTACTCCTGACGTAATTTATAACGAGTTTTCAGGGGGATTACCTGATCCCGCAGCCTTCAGGAATTATTTCAGGATGTGTTATGACCAGGGAAAACAAAACGGTAAAAACACATTAAAATACATTTTGCTGATGGGCGACGGAAGTTTCGACAACCGGAATATCCAGGGGAAAAATATTAACATGATACCCACCCTTCAATCTGACAATTCACTCTCGGAAACAGAATCATTTGTAACCGACGATTTTTTTGTTTTTCTGGACGAGAGCGAAGGTGGTTCTTATGGAACTGTTGATCTGGGAATAGGGCGGATTCCGGCTCGAACAATTGAAGATGCTGAAATCGTTCTGGATAAAATTAAAACATACCAAACAAATGAAAGTATGGGGAACTGGCGGAATGTAGTAACCTTTATTGCCGACGATGGAAATACTGCGGATGGCTATACTACGATACATACAGATCAGGCTGAAAGTCTTGCCCGTTTCGTGAATAAAAATTACCCTTCATTCTTCACCGATAGGATTTACCTCGACACATACAAACGGGTAATGACAGCAGGCGGCGAGAAGTATCCCGACGTGAATGCGGCCATCAACAATCGGGTGAAACGAGGAACTTTGATTCTGAATTATACCGGGCATGGGAATGCAAAAGGACTGGCCGACGAAAGCGTTATTGATGTTTCAAGTATTAATTCCTGGGACAATTACAATCGCCTGGCAGTAGTTGTAACAGCGACCTGCGAATTTAGCCGTTTCGATGAAAACGAAACATCGGCTGGCGAATACGTTTTGTTCAACCCCATAGGCGCAGGAGTTGGACTGTTTTCAACAACAAGGCTGGTCTATTCCGGGGCTAATTTTGTTTTAAACAGTAAATTCTTCAAATACGT
>JAHEYT010000064.1 GCA_023251455.1 Bacteroidota bacterium | reverse complement strand
ATTTCGGAATTCTGTCCGATAGATGGCCTTACTAATACTAGTAATAAGCTGAACAACAGAAGAATCATTTTCTTTTTCATCGTATATCTATTTAAGATTAAAGTATGCTGAACATCTATTGCTTAATGAACTTTCTTGTTTTTGTCTGTATCGTAATTGGTATTTAATGATTCTTTTAGATGCAAATAAACGCTCACTTACATAGTTTGTCAAATTTTTTTAGGCTTAAATGCACTTATTTTTTAAGCATTTTCAATAATAACAGTATCATTTGGCTGCAAAAATTATCGAATTGAAAACCTTTTCCACCAATCAACATTTCCATATTCATTGCAAGGGGAATGCCCATGTACATCAATGCTACATTTTCTACAACGACATTTTCATCCCAGATTCCAGCGCCAATGCCATCTGTAATTATTTTTATCACGAATTGTTTCTGATCTTGAAAGATTTGCTGCAGGCGTTTCTTTAGTTCCGGATTGTTTTTATAGGATGCTTCAGAGAAGAGCAACATGTTTATTCCTTTGTTCTCTGTATGATATTCAATAGTCACGCTCAGGTATTTATTTAACCGTATTGAAGGTTCTTCATCAGACCGTGCTATTCTTCCTAATTCACCGATAAAATTATCTTGTATATCGTTGAAAATGGATAAGATAATATCATTTTTAGATTTAAAATGGCGAAAAATATTTCCCTCGCTCATGCCAATCCGTTCAGCAAGATTTTTGATTGATAGATTTTTTATTCCATCATTTGAAATAATATCAATTACTGCTTGTTTAATTTGTTCCTGGCGAATATCAGTGCTCTGTCGTTCCATAATAGTGTAAGTGAGTGTTTGCTTACAAAGATATGTGTATTCTAATTAATAACAAACAATCCTCAAAATATTTTTTATAATAGCTTTAATAAATCCAAATCACTATTAGTGGCTTCAATCATATAGTTGTAAAATCTATTATGCGGTTTGTTAATTATGGATTTTTTTTACTCATTTATTTACTTCTTCCAGTTTATCTACAATATCCAGAAATGAAACTGCCACTGATGGTACCAGCGGAAGTTTCATCCTACGCTTATTCAACTTTTTTAAGTCCTTTTTGTCAGGGTTTTTATAAACACACATTCAAGATGTTAATGTATTGACATCCTTCAACTTCCGTTATTTTGCTAAGTTTTCGACTTCATCATATCCTGAATTGCCTGTCTGTTTTGATTAGCAGTTGGATTTGGAGTTTTAATTACTAAAATACGAAAGTCATCGCTTGATTCATTATACATGCAGTGTGGAACGTTTTTTGGACTATCGATCAGCATGTCTTTGCTAACTGTTTGCTTTTCATCACCGATTTCAACAATGCCTTCGCCTTCCAGTACATAAAAAAATACGTCAACAGGAGTTGTATGTTTTTTTAGGCTTTCTCCATGTTTAAGAAGTATATGGACTACCTGTACATATTCATTCTCATGAATTCTTTTTGCTTCCACGCCATGTGGGTTTCTTGCAGTTTCAATTTCTTTATAGCTTATCGTTTTCATTTTTTGTAAATTTAAATTTCATTTTCATTTGATCAATTATAACACTCTTATAGTCAGCATGTAACTGACTATTTCTAGTTTACTAATCCAGGTATTTTTTTACTAATTTTTCCAATATTGCATGAAGTCTTTCATGCTTTCCTTCACCAACTACCTTTTCTTCATGCTCTTCAAACTTTTCTAAAAGTTCGGTTTGCGTTTCTTCCGATAAACGTTGATCACCCATCATGAATAGGATATTGTTTTCTTTTTCAATATGATTTCTCATTAACGAAACGTATGATGAAGCGGCATTTGCGAAAGCATTTAGATCAGCATTAAGTCCCGAAACGCTATCTTTCATTTGCCGGATATTGAGTCTGCCCTGTTCATGTTCCTGGAGCATAACACCAATAGGTCCGCCATTCCCGGGGATGCCTGCTTTTTGAAGAGCAGGGAAGTAATAAATTTCTTCCTTCCCATGGTGGCACTTATCGGCAAATAGTATAAGAAAATCAACCATTTCTTTCAAATCATTTACATCTGCATTTTCATTCAGTTGAATTTTTGATGCTATTTTCTCTAAAACATTGAAAGCTATTTTTACGGCTTCATGTTCATGTTTTAAATCTTCACTTGCTTTTTTCATGATACTATCTTCTTTTATTTGTTTAGTAAAACCATAACCTTAACTATTTCTTCTTAAAATATAGGACGCCAAATAGGCCTGCAGTGATGAAAAAGAATCCTGACAAAATCCATGGGATATGGGATGCATGACCGGAGGCTTCAGTATGTGTTTCACTGCCGTGAACACCAGCGGCCGTATTTCCCTCACTTACATGGCTATGGGCATTATGTCCATCGACTTCACCTTCTGCAAACTTAAAAAATTGTACATAAGCTTCAATATATTCTCTTCCAGCCTCAACATTGTTGACATCGAAATTCTTCAACGACATCACTTTTTCAAATCTTTCTGTAAGTTCCGGAAGGTTTTTTTTCGGTATCTTACCTTTCAGCGGCGATAAGTTTCCTACTTCAATTGATTTATCGGCAGCCAGAACTTTTTCATCAATAGGTGTACCCGATGGTTTTACGCCCGTAAAAGGAACTCCTTCAGCAGCTCTGTGAATCCTTACAAGGGTTTCAAAAAAGTACATTTCAGAGAGATCCTTTGCTTCAGGGCTAAGCACTCTGACTTTCATCATTTGGTTAAAAGCATCCTTGATTTCTGTTTCATTCGCTGCAGGAACCCATTTCAGAACAATATTTACGTTGTTCATACTAATGGCCTTTTTAGCATCTGCAATCAATGGTCCATCCATTGTATCGCAATGGGCAAATGTTACTGTGGAAGAGAAAAATAAGACTGCGAAGAACAGAACGGATAAAAACCCAAATTTGCTAACTGCTAAGGTTCTCTTTTGATTTGTTGCATTTTCTACTGATTGGATTTCAATTTTTGTTTTCATGATTTTGGTTTTATTAATTATTACTACTATTTATTAATGGCCTTACCGTTAAGGCCTCAAATTCCTGAAGGGTGGCAAAAGCTTTAGCCCCATACACTACCGATGGGCCACCTCCCATATAAATTGCAGTACCTATTGTTTCAACAATTTCATCATGGGTGGCACCTTTTTCAACTGCATCGTGAATATGCATTGTGATGCATCCTTCGCACTGTGTATTTATTGAGATACCCAAAGCAATGAGTTCTTTAAATTTTGATTTTAAAGCTCCATCCTTTGACCCTATCTGATGTACTTTCGAAAATGCAGTCATCATTTTAAGATTTTCTTTCGCGTAACTACCAATCATGTTGCGGGTATGCTCATAAATGGCTGAATAATTTTTTGTCATAATTAATTATCCTTTATTTACTATTAAATTCGATTGTGAATGATTTCCTGAGCAAAATTATAACGCCGCACCAAGCAGATCGCTCTATTTTATAAAGTGGGACTTGTTAAAATGGTTTTGTTAGCCCTGAAGTATAAAATGGGACTCTTGAATTTTAGAAATAAAGTGGTGGAGACCTTATAAACTGTCCTCTTTGAATTGAGAAGGAGTTAGACCAGTTGATTTTTTAAAGATACTGTTAAAATCAGATTTCAAATTTTTATCTATTTTGATTTTAAATAATTATCTTTGATTTTAAACAATACCTTAAGGTATCATTTATGAACTTTACAAAAACGACCGAATACGCTTTCCGGATTTTAATTTATATGGCTATAGATGAAAGCCATCTGTACAGCGTTGACGAAATTTTCAATAAGCTTCAGATTCCATACCGCTATTTGCGCAAACTGATGACCAACCTGACGAAAAGTGACTTTATCGTAAGCATTCAAGGCAAAAATGGTGGCTACAAGATTTCGAAAAGGCTTGAAAATGTCAGCTTGCTTGATATAATTACGATTGTCGATCCGGAGTATTTGTCAGGCAAGTGCTTCTTCGGGTTTGAAAACTGCACACTCCTGCCTATCTGCGCCATGCACGATCAGTGGGAGGCTGTCAGGACAAATATCACAGCCATCCTCGGAAATACCAGTCTCGCCGACCTCAAACAAGGCAACAATCAAAACCAAATATTAACTAATGCTATTCATTCACTCAAAACTTAAAATTATGGTTGATTCGCAAGTAGTACTTAATGGGCAAACCATTGCATATTCCTGCTATGCAATTGCAATTATCCTCCTGATGTTATGGTTTGGATTGAACATTACAAAAACGGGGAAAGGGAGCAAAGTAAGTTCAGCTCTTTTCTACTCTTTCGTTGCCTTCCTGATTGTATTGGGTGTGTCACTTCACATTGTGACATACAATACAATTCCATGGGCATCAATGGATTTAAACAGAAAGGAGATCAAAGCCGACAAGGTTTTTGAAATTTCTGTCGAAAATCACAAGTTCATTTTACCATCAGAAAAGCTGGTTATTAATGTGAACGAAAAGGCGATGTTTAAAGTCTATTCCAAAGACCTTACCTACGGATTTGGGCTATTTCGAACCGACAACTCAATGGTTTTTCAAATGCAAGTTGTTCCGGGTCACTTAAACGACATTCTCTGGAAATTCGATAAACCAGGCGTTTATACCATTCGGTCAACCGAATATTCAGGACCCAAAGGAGCTCAAATGATCCTGAAAGATGTTATTGAAGTAGTTGCCAATTAGTTCGTTAAACATTAAAACTGAAGATATGAATTTCAAAGATACATTTATGAATGGTGAGCAAGGTTTGTTTAAGCCTGCAACTTTAACACCAATGCAAAAATTAGTTTTACGTTTTGTCGTAATCGGACTTATTTATTACGGGTTTGCTGTAATCGAAGGGATGATCATGCGGATTTATCAGATCCAACCCATTGAAGCGATTCCTGATTTTCAATACTTTGCCATCCTGACGGCCCATCCTTTAGTCGGAATTTTCGGATCGACCTATTCCATTGTTTTCGGGGCGTTCCTGTTTCTTGTCCCATTCCTGATGAAAAAACCGCTCTGGAGTTACAAACTGGGCAACTGGACCTGCATCCTGATTGGCACCGGAACGTTAACCTTTTGGCTGGCTGGATTTTTTACCCATTATGCACCGCTTTACACCCTGTACTGGCCACTCCCGGCTGATTTCAGCCAATTTAACCCGCTCGGCGGAACTTTTTTCGTACTCGGAATTGCTATCGTAATGCTGGGAACTGTATTTTTTGTGATTAACATATTCAAAACCATCGTTTATACTCCTGAAGGCTGGGAAAAACAACCCTCGAAAAAACTGTTTTTATCGGCCATGGGTTTGAGCGGGATGACCAATCTTTTCAGGAAAAAAGAAAATCAGAAAGAACACCTGGTTTCGTTGCCGGTGGCTGCCATCGCCCGCGGAACGGTTGACGCCATGCTGAATGCCGGAATCATCCTGTTCACCGGAGTGCTGATTTTAGTTTATCTGATTGCGCACCAAGTTGGTTTCGACCTAAAAAACAGTGCCGTTGATGCCTTGCTCTACAAAAACTGGTTCTGGTGGGGACTCGATTTGATTGCCGATGGTTTGGTGCTGATCTTTGTAGCTGGAACCTGGTATTTGCTGGCCATGCTGATTACCGGGAAAGACCTTTTCATGCAGAACATTGCCCGTGCAGCCCTTTTACTCGAATTAGTGGTTTCGTGGACTGTTTGGTCACATCACCTGATGTCAGATCAGGCACAACCTGGAATCCTGAAAGTTGTTTCAGGCGAGATGGTGACTGCTTTCGAATTAATTACCCAGGGACTGGCCTTCTTCATCACGCTGGCTACACTTTGGAGTGCCCGACCTTTGAAAATGACCAATCCATTGAAGTTTTTATTGGGTGGACTTTTAGGCTTCGCACTGGCAGTTCCGGCAGGAATTATGCAGGCTGATTTAGGGTTAAACCGAATTTTACACAATACCCAATGGATCATTGGGCCTCATGTACATGTTGCTATCCTTGTTGGACTCACAATGACACTTTATTCAGCCATTTATATCCTCTTCCCGATTGTGACCAACGGCGCCAAATTGTACAGTCAGAAACTGGCCAATTTCCACTTCTGGGCACACCTGATTGGTGGTATCGGAATGGGTGCATTCATGGGAATGGCCGGATTAAAAGGGATGTTGAGAAGAACCATTTACCTGAATGGCGAATTTAACCTGTACATGATTTTGGCTGGAATCTGCGGAAGTTTATTGCTCCTTGCCTTTCTGGCCTTCTTCTACAACATTGTGATGAGCGTTGGACTGAAAGGCGTAATCGGAATATTTACTCCTTCAAAACTGAACGAAAAAGAATTATTGCCTGCTGAGGAGAAATAGGTTAATTTCAAAATATTCTATTAGAAAGTGGCCGTCTAAAACTAAATTAGGACGGCCTTTTCTTTTAAACGAAATACCAAATTGAGTAAATCCTCAAATGGTCAATTTAACCAAGTGAGAATCAAAAAAGATTCCATTATTTAAAAGCGAGAACATAGTTGGCCAACGTTATAACGATTGCTATTTTTGTATTTATGAAATTCATTTTTCTCATAGCAGCATTTAATGCTCTTTTTTTTATGGTTTTACTTCTTCAGAAGAAACCAAGGGCACTTCATGATAATATTTTGATTGGCTGGCTGATCTATCTGGGATTATTTATTGGAGTGTACGCTATGTATTCACATGACTTGTTCATCCATTTCAAATTATTGTCAATCAGTCTACTCTCTCTGCTGATGCTGTTTGGTCCATTTCTGTTCGGCTATCTTGAGGCATTAGTAACCAATAAACGGCGGATTCTGCTGAAAGACTTATTGCATCTTTTACCATTCGTTTTGTTCAACCTCTATATAATGATAGCTTCGTTTTCACCCGATTTGTCTGTGAAGTTGAATATCGAGAAAATTGGTCCCGGCGATCATCCTCCGGTACTTTTTATTTTCTTTTTGATTCTGACAGCCATGTCAGGTACAGTGTATTTTTTAATGACCATTAAGTTATTCCGACGACTTGATATTCGAATTTTCAACAACTTTTCGAATACCACCAGCATCGATTTGCTTTGGATCAGGAAACTGGTTTTTATTTTCGGCATTGTCTGGACTGCCTTAATTTTGATTACCGTTATTCACCATGTGTTTAGCCTGTTTTCGATGGTGTTTTGTACCAATGGGCTATTTCTGTCATTATCTGTTTTTGTGATTTTGATCGGGTATTTCGGACTTAAGCAGAAAATCATTTACGGGAATGAGGATAGTCCGGATCCTGTTTCAATCAATGCTGCTCAGCCCAAATATGCCGGATCTAAATTAAGCGGGGAGGAGGCAAAACTGCTGGCTGATCAATTGAAAAAACATATGTTGTCATCAAAAACCTATCAAAATCCTGATTTGACGCTTTCAATGTTAGCCACCGAAATGGGTATTTCAAGCCATATTTTGTCTCAGGTAATAAATGAGCAGTTCAACCTTAATTTTTTCGATTTTGTAAATCAGTACAGGGTCGAGGAATTTAAGCAACGAATCACCAATCCTTCGTACAATAACTTTTCGCTTTTGGGTATTGCCTTCGAGTGCGGATTTAACTCAAAATCTGCATTTAACCGGATTTTTAAAAAAGCCACAGGTTTTACACCTTCTCAATATAAAGAAAACCAGGGTGAAGTCTCCTAGTGTCGTTTGCTTCTCAACGTATTACTTTATAATGTAAGCACTCTTATTGCTATTTATGAGGTCTCAGCTTATAAGTTGGGGCGATTGGCCTTATGTTTCGACGTTACTTTGCTGAAGGATTAATTGATAGTCCTGCATTTAGTATCAATCTTTAAAATTTTATATCATGAGAACACTTCGGCAAAATGTTGTAAGAAACAACTCGAAAAATGAACTGAAAAGAGATCTGAAAAACAAATTGAAAGCCGTGATCATTTTCTCGGTATTACTTTTTTCTTCGATCCTCACTTTCGCGCATTGCGATACAATGGAGGGACCACTAATTACTGATGCTAAAAAGGCCATTAGTATGAACAACGTAAATATTGTTCTGAAATGGGTTCCTGCAGCGAGTGAAGCGGAAATCAAAAACGCTTTCAGCCAGATAATGAAAGTCAGGGTTTTGAATGACGATGCTAAAGATATTGCGGATAAGTATTTTTTTGATACGCTTGTTCGAATCCACAGAACCGGGGAGGGAGTTGCATTTACAGGTGTGAAGCCTGTGGGGGTCCCAATTGATGAAAAAGTTAAAGCGGCTGATAAATCAATTGAAGTAGGCAGTCTGACCCCATTGAAAGGCTTGGTCGCGAAAGATGATATGCCCGAATTGAAAGAGCGATTTGAAAAGGTGATGTCACTGAAGAATTTTGATGTCAATAATGTTGATGCCGGTAGAAAGTTCATTGAAGCTTACGTGGAATTCTTCAAATTTGCTGAAGGGGAAGCAGCTCATGCTAGCGAAGGTTGCGGTCACTCAGCTCCTTCACATCATCAAACTCATTGATCTTTTTTATTGGGTAGAAAAATAGTAATTATACTTTGCAGGCTCCGAGAGTTTTATCTCTTAAAATAGATTCAGAGTAAAATATCTACGTGTAGCCTGCCTTTATAATTTGATAAAGGATACTTTAAAATCTTTTAAGTTCAGAAAATTTGTAAATACAAAATGATGTTGTATTTTTGTGAGCGAATATTCACTAACGTTAAAAATAAGTTATGAAGATTATTAAATATCATGATCAAGCGGTCAAAGAAACGCCACACAAGATCGATGTGCGAGAGATGTACAACAAAGAATCGGCTACCGCTGTGATTATCACATTAAAATCTGGAGAAAGTTTAAAACCTCACAAAACACCGGTTGATGTATTTTTCTTTATTTTTGAAGGATATCCAACAATTCATATTGGTGAGGAAAGCGAAGTTTGCGAGATTGATTCTCTTGTTGAAAGTCCTGCTAACGTTGTACATTTTATCAGTAATAATTCGGATAAAGTAGCCCGGATTCTGGTAGTAAAAGCGCCAAGGCCCAAGATTTTAAGCAAAGTTCTTTAACTAATACCTGAATATCAACATGGAAATTACGTCCCGTCAATTGGAGATTATTGAGGCAGCTGGAAAAATACTAACATCATCAGGTGTCAGTGGGTTAACCATAAAAAATCTGGCTAAAGAAATGGATTTTTCTGAAAGTGCAATTTACAGGCACTTTACCAGTAAAGAGGAAATAATCTTAGCGATGCTGGAATATCTGGCAAGAACAATCGATGAGCACCTACAGAATGCTATTCCAATTACTGATGATCCGAAAGCGAAATTTGTTGCCATGTTCCAAAGTCAGTTTGCGTTTTTTGAAAGTCATCGACACTTCGTTGTGGTTGTTTTTTCCGATGGCTTATTGAAAGAAAGTCAAAGTATTAATGAAGCGATCCTTAAACTGCTCGGGATTATTGTGAAAAATTTATTTCCGATATTGCTTGAAGGACAGAATAAAGGAGTGTTTTCAAATAGTGTTCCTTTGGAGGATCTGATGTACATTTTAATGGGGGCATTCAGGTTACAGATGTTCAGATGGAGATTAGAGGATTTTCAGTTTGATATAATTGAAGCAGGAAACAAAATGATTCAATCTGTGCTTACATTAATTCAATCCCCAAAATTATGAAAGAGGTATTTTCATTCCTTGCAGCTGGAATATTGGCTGCATTTGGCTTTCTGGCTCTATTTTTCAGTATCTCTGTGATATTTGATTTATTGGACTTAAGGTCACAGGAAGGCAATAATGTTCTGTTTATAGGTTGGATAAATTTCATTAGTAGTTTGTTCTATCTATTTGCTTCTTATGGATTCATAGAGGGCAAGAAATGGACAGCTAATCTCATGGGTATTTCCTCCGTTATGATCATTCTTGTTTTTTTAGGGTTGCTCTTTCACATCAACTCAGGATGTATACATGAAAACAAAGTTATTGGGGTTATGACTTTCAGGATTATCGTTTCAATAGTTCTTACAATATTTGCTCATTATTCAATAAATGAATACAGTAAGCTTGAAAGCCATAAAGAACAATAAACGTTTTTCTATTTTTTTACCTATCAAGGTTAGTGAATATTCACTAATGTCTAAATTATGGATATTAATAAAAGTAATATTGTAGAAATAGCAGGAGCAATCATTAATGAGGCAGGAATAGATGCTTTATCGGTTGATGCCTTAATAAAGAGGATTGGGATTTCGCGTGATGATCTTTTAATTTATCTAGGAGCGGATGATAATATCTTAAAATTCATGTCCTTGAGCTTGGAAGATGAAATACAGCAGTTGATTAAAAATGTGGCAGCTATGAATCTCTCACCTGAAAAAGAGCTTGAGAATTTATTTAAAAGTCTTTATAAATTTTTTGGTCAAAAATCATATTATCTGCATGTGCTGTTTTCTTCGGAAATAATTGAAAATGATACTGCTATTCATGCGGTACTGGAAAGAATAAAATATACCGTTAAAACTTATTTGTCAACAGTTTTAGATAAGGGTAAGAAAACAAGGGTCTTCAATAATAAGGTCGAGACGAGATATCTGGTCGAAAATATTCTGAGCCGCTTTCGGCTGTTCATGAGCGACCAACAATTGACTAACAAAATGATCAGGGATCTTAAGTTAATAAGAGCCGATAAGGAGTAAATACGAATTAAAATAACTAGAGATGATTACATCAAGAGAAAAGTCACCAAGATTTAATATCCTGAAAGTTCTGCTATTGGGGATAATCCTGTTTACGGGCTTTCTAACTAAAGCTCAAACTTTTACCCTTGAGCAATGTATTGATACTGCGTTGCTTTATAACCGAAGCATCAGACTATCAGAACAGGACATCAACCTTGCCACCGAAAAGAATAAAGAAGCCAAAGCTAATCTGATACCCAAGCTGAATGGCATGACTGACTATCGTTACTACACCGATCTGCCCTATCAGTTAATGCCTGCCGCAGCTTTTGGTGGAGCCGAAGGTACTTATAAAGAAGTTCAGTTTGGTGTACCGCAAAGTCTGAATGCTAACTTGCAGTTAACTGTCCCGTTGTACAATCCATTGGTTATAAGTGCGATAAAAACGTCCGGGGTGGCTAATGAACTTTCAAGAATCCAGAAGCTCAAAACTGACGAAGAGGTGGTAATTGAAGTTTCCAATGCCTATTACAATGCTCAGATACTTCTGAATCAGCTTGCTTTCATAGACAGCAATATCATAAATACGAATAAACTTGTCCAAACCACACTCTTACTATACCAACAGCAAATTGCTAAAGGAACAGATGTTGACCGGTTAAAATTACAGTTGGATCAGTTGTCGAACCAGCGAAATACAGTGTTCTCACAAGATCAGCAAGTGATAAATGTGCTTAAATTCCTGATGGGAAAACCAATTTCCGACTCTATCGAAGTCACACTCAGAGGAAGATCAGCCATTGAAGCTGATTTTCAACCTCAGATCACTACTGATATGCTGATAATTGACAAGAAAATTGCGCTTAATTCCTCGGAGCTAAAAGGGCTGAAAAATACAAGATTACCTTCCTTGGGAGTTTATGGAGTTTACGGAACAACAGGTTTTGGCAATACTGGCCCAAACAGCTTTTTCAATTTTCATCCCATAGGCTATGTTGGCGCCCAACTATCAATTCCACTGTTTAGTGGTACGGTAACCAGTCATAAAATTGTGCAGAAAAGGATTGAAATTGATAAATCAAACATCCTGAAAGAACAGATAACTGAAAAAACAAAACTTGATCGGATTAATGCCGAAATGCAATATGTACTTGCAACCAAAAATATTGCAACGGTGAATGTGCAAATAGAACTGGCTAAAAAAATTTATGACAATACCGTGCTTCAGAACAAACAAGGCATGGCCAGCATTACCGATTTGCTAATGGCTGATAATGCTCTTCGCGAATCACAACAGAATTTTATTGTCGCCTTAATAAATCTTCGTAAAGCCGAATTAGAGTTTAAACATGTAACAGGGAACTTAATCACAGTAAAAAATTGAAAGTCATGAGAAAAATAACTTATATCGTTGTAGGGCTGGTTTTAATTGCCGTTGTGATAATTGGACTGAAAAGGAACAAAGAGATTACCCAGAATAGAGTTTATCAGTACAATAAAGAACAGGCAATTAATGTTCAGGCCATCACCATAAAGCCTGAAAGCTTTAGAAATGATATTTCTTACCCGGGCACATTTGAACCTAACAAAGAAACAAAGGTTAGTGCAGATATTCAGGGCAAGATAAATTCAGTGCTGGTGGATGTTGGAAGCCAGGTCAAAAAAGGTCAGGCGCTAATTCAGCTTGATAATTCTCTATTGAAGCTGCAATTACAGACTGCTGAGATTCAAATTGACGGATTGGACGCAGATGTAAAGCGATATACCGTTCTTGCGGAAGCTGATGCCATTCAGGGTGTTCAATTGGAAAAATCGATATTGGGCTTAAAATCTGCAAAAGTGCAAAGGTCCACTCTGTTTGAACAGATTAATAAAACAACGATTGTAGCTCCTTTCAATGGGATTGTTACTGCCAAACTAACCGAAGAAGGTGCTTTTGCTGCACCAGGGGTTCCATTATTACAGTTAACAGACATCTCGCTCCTACGATTTACAATAAATGTACCCGAGCAGGAAGTGGGTGATTTCAAGATAGGTCAAAGCTATTCCCTTTCGGCCGATGTGTATCCGGAAACGCCGTTGATGGGGAAGGTGAGTATGACTGGCAGCAAAGCCAATATAGGAAATAGCTTTCCTGTCCAATTTTCGGTAAGCAACACTTCCGATTTAAAAATCAAATCAGGAATGTTTGGGAAAGTACAGTTTAAAAATGATACAAAAGATGAGCGTATTATTATTCCGGCCTCTTCAATTGTGGGAACAAACATTCAACCACAGGTTTATAGGATAAAAAATGGTAAAGCCACTCTTCAAAATATTACAATCTCAGCCAGATTTCAAAATAAAGTATTGGTATCAGCTGGATTATCCGATGGGGATGTGATTGTCACCAATGGATTTATTAACCTTTTTGATGGCGCAAATGTGACAATTAGCAACTAAGAATCATGAATATTACAAAAATATCAATCAATCGTCCTTCGCTGATCATCGTTCTTTTCAGCGTATTCGCCTTGTTGGGAATTATCGGATTTACAAATCTGGGGTATGAACTGTTACCAGACTTCAACCAGCCGGTGGTTGTAATAAAAACAATGTACCCCGGCGCCGAACCCAATGAAGTGGAAACTTCTGTTTCCAGAAAAATAGAAGATGCCTTGTCAAATCTCGAAGGAGTTGATTACCTAGAAACCAAGTCGATGCCCAACGCTTCTGTAATTATTGCCAACCTGAAATATGGAACCGATTTGAACATCGCCATGCAGGATGCCCAACGGTATATCGACAATATTAAAAAAGATCTTCCGGCAGATATTTTGAGTCCGGTGATGAGCAAGGTTTCGCCCAACGATTTGCCGATCATTTCGATCAGTGCAACAAGTAGCTTGCCTGCGACGGAATTCTATCAAAAAATGAAGGACGAGTATCTGCCACAAATCCAACAATTGAAAGGTGTGGCCGAAATTACGCTGCTTGGCGGCGAAGAACGGGAAATTCAGGTAAAGGCCAATCAGGATAAACTGAAACTGTATAAAATATCACTCTATCAGGTGGTTGAAGCCATTAACCGCTCAGGTATTGATTTGCCAGCCGGTAAAGCACAAACCGATAAAGAGAGTAATTCAATCCGGTTAACCGGAAAATTTTCGACCGTAAACGACATCATGAATGTGCAGGTTGCTATGCCTGCGCTGGGAATGCCGGTCGATGTAAAAGATGTAGCAACCGTTATCGATGGGGTGAAAGAAATAAGTTCTGTAAGTCGGTACAACGGTACAAACGGAATAGGCCTTTTGCTGAAAAAGCAAGGCGATGCAAATGCCGTGGAAGTTTCGAAATTGGTTCATGCAAAACTCAAACAAATTGAAGCTGCAAACACCAACTATGGGGTAAAATTTGTGGTTGCCGATGATTCAACCGACATGACCATTGCGGCAGTAAATTCAGTAGTTGATGACCTGATTCTGGCTGTAATCTTGGTTTCACTGGTTATGTTTCTGTTTTTACGAAGTTACCGCAACTCTTTGATTGTTTTAATTGCCATCCCAACCTCATTAATTACCGCGTTTGCCGTAATGTGGCTGATGGGTTTCACCTTAAACCTGATGACCTTGCTGGCCATGTCGTTAATTATCGGAATCCTGGTAGATGATGCCATCGTAATTCTGGAAAACATTCAGCGACACCTCGATATGGGCAAAGGCAAAGCTACTGCAGCATTGGAAGGCCGTATGGAAATTGGTTTTTCAGCCATTTCAATTACACTGGTTGATGTGGTTGTATTCCTGCCTATACTGTTTTTGCAGGTTTTTGTGGCCGATATGCTGAAACAATTTTCAATCGTAGTAATAACATCAACACTTACCAGCTTATTGGTGGGTTTTACCTTGGTGCCATGGCTAGCTTCACGAATAGGCAAAAAGGAAGATTTACAACCGACCAACTTCATGAACCGTTTTTTGCTTTGGTTCGAAAAACAATTAACAACATTCATCGATTGGTACGGACGTCAGTTAGAATGGGTTCTTAGCCATAAACTTATTTTTTCCGGAATCGTTATTTTCCTTTTGGTAATGACGGGGGTGATGATGAAACAAGGCATTATCGGAAAAGAAATGATGTCGACCGGAGATCAGGGAAAGTTTCGTTTGAATCTGGAATATGATAAAACTACAACCGTTCAAGAAAACAATATCAGAACGCAACGAGTTGAAAACTTTATCCTTCAGCAACCTGAAGTAGCTACACTTTTCAGCAACATTGCCGGGCCAAGCACAGGTATCGGAAGTTTAGGGGTGGGCTCTGCCAATATCTCGGAATTTACCATTCAGCTAAAACCTGAAAAGGAAAGAGACATCAAAACTGAAGCGTTTATGAAATCGCTTCGCGAAGAGCTGAAAAAGCAATTTACGGGAGTTAACTTTTCAATGGCAGTTTTAGGCTTACTGCCAAAACAGGCGCCCATCAAAATAACCCTGAGCGGAAGCGACCTGAATTTGGTAATGAAAACAGGAAATGAACTGAAAGCGGCTATTGAGAAAATACCAGGCGCCGATAATGTTCAATTGTCGGTAGAAGAAGGAAGCCCTGAATTCAAGGTGATCCCCGACAAAGATAAGATGCAGCGATTGGGATTAACAACTGCCTATGTCGGGTTGAATTTAAGGACAGCCTTTACGGGAAACGATGATGCCACATTAACCGAGAATGGAACAGAATATCCGGTAAGGATATGGTTGGATGATTTTGACCGGAAAAACTTTGAAGACGTGCAGCGTATTTCCATCGTAAACCCCATGAACATTCCCATTGAAGTATCTCAGTTTGCTGAAGTCAGGCAAGACAATTCGCCTTCGTTGCTCGAAAGACTGGACCGGCAACCTTCTGTAACCATTACTTCAGAATCGTTTGGAAGACCTTCAGGAACGCTGGCTGATGAGGCAATCAGCTTTCTGAAAACGCAACCGTTGCCCGAAGGGGTAAAATTAACCTGGGGGGCAGATATCAAAACGCAGAATGAAAGTTTCGGGGCTTTGGCTTCGGTTCTTATCATCTCATTTATACTTATTTACCTGATCATGGTAGCCCTCTATGATAGTTACATTTATCCGTTTGTGGCTCTATTTGCCATACCTATGGCTGCTATTGGTGCATTCCTTGCCTTAAACTTATCGCTAAACCATCTGACTCTGTTTGCACAGTTAGGATTAATCATGCTTATGGGGCTGGTAACAAAAAATGCCATCCTGATTGTAGATTTTACCAACCAGCTAAAAGCCCAGGGCAAATATTATAAAGAAGCATTGATCATTGCAGGGAAAGAGCGTATGCGCCCTATTTTAATGACAACTTTGGCTATGGCAATTGGAATGTTGCCCATTGCATTGGCACGAGGTACAGCCAGCGAGTGGAAAAACGGTTTGGCATGGGTGATCATCGGAGGTTTGTTATCGTCCATGATTTTAACGGTTTATTTAGTCCCGATGGTTTACTATGTTGTAGATCGGATTAAAGAGAAAGTCGCGAATAAAAAACAGAAATAAAATGAATAAGATAATCATAATCATTCAATCGCTTTTAGTAATCGTACTGCTGTCTTCATTTAGCATTCAAAAGCAGGAACCCTGCTCATTAACAATTGAAGTGAATGAATTACGAAATTCAAAAGGTACAGTGCTCTTCACGTTGTACAACAGAGAGGATGCATTCCCTGATGAGCATTATAAAAAGTATTTCAAGAAACTTACCGGTAAAATAGTAAATGGCTCATCTTCGGTAACATTCAAAAACCTGCCGGAAGGGAAATATGCGGTAAATATCCTACACGATGAGAACAATGACGGGAAAATTAAAAAAGGAATCATCCTACCCAAAGAGGGAATTGGTTTTTCAAATTATGAATCTATTGGTTTTTCAAACCGGCCCTCTTTTGCAAAAGCATCTTTTAGTGTGCAGGGTGACAAAAAGATAAAGATTAATATCATATACCTGTAAAAGATGAAACGTTGTCTTCTTCTAATTTTGATTTCTACAACTCCGATCCTTTCAAGCATTGGGCAGGGAAGAGATTCACTCCAGATTGGACTTCCAATAATATCTCAGGTAAACCAGGGCAATAGCTATATCACTTTTCCTGCTGATATTGGTAACATTGAACCACTCTGGTTCGAAGGAAATGTTATTCCGAATTTTTACCTCAGAGAAAGTAAGGATTCTCGTTGTATGGGAGTCCTGACACCTCAAATTATCATCCGGATGTATAATGAGCCTTCGTTTCCTGTCCGAACTCCGAGCTACATACCGCAAGTAACATTGTACTATCGATTAAAGAATAAATCGAACCTGCGGACTCAGAATTTATTTCTACGGTTTGCGCACCATTCCAACGGTCAGGATGGAGATTTTTATTTGGAAAACGGTGAACTAAATGTGAAGTCTGGAGATTTTGCTACCAATTATATAGAGCCTGGTTTTATCATAACGAATGTAAATAAACGTCTAAATGCTTATCAGTTTTTCAAAACTTCTGTTGAGATTCATCCCCCAGGTTATAGTAGCGATGAACTCGATGGAATATACAGTAAAGTTCGCTGGCATACCGCAGCTTCCATCTTTAAACTTCCGAATGATAATAAATTAATTACAAATAAAGGGAATGCATCAATATCGCTGAAAGGCGAGGCCACATGGATGTTTGGGAATGTGAACAGTTGGGATTGGATTTCATCAGACAGGCTAAATGTGAGCTTTACTTTTTACTATCACCCAAAATTTTTAGAGGATATCGGGCTATTCGTTCAGTATTATCATGGGTTGGATTATTACAACATGTATTTCAGTCACAGGCTGGATGTTCTTCGGTTTGGGTTGATGACGGAAAAATTAAGGTTTTAAATCTAAAATCATGGGAAGCAAGAAGTTAACTACAGAAGCTAAAATATTTGACGCTGCAAATAGTATCTTTCTGTTATTCGGATACCATGGAACTACAATACAGCAAATTGCGACCAAAGCTGATGTAAATACAGCGGCAATTCACTACTATTTCAGATCAAAAGAAAGGTTATACCAAAATGTCGTCGAAAGCATAATTGACATATTTTTAAGAAATAGATCTCAAATTATTTCAAATAGTAAAAGGTTTGAAGAAACAAGATGGTTCTTCTTTACTGAATTATACAATAACAAGGAGCTATTTGAAAAAACACTGAAAGAGTTATATCCGGACGTTTGGGATAGGAATTTAAACGACATAAAGGACTGGATTGATAATACAAACACCCAACTCCCGAACTCTTGAGATAACCATGGTTTTCAATAAAATGGTCATGATAGATATATGAATACATCAATAGAAAATATGAATATCTTTTAATAATATCCAATATGACAACAGATAAAATCGGTAGAAATGCTCGTATACTTTGGGTGATTCTCAATAATAAGAAAGGAATGTCGCTTCCCGATTTATTGAAAATTAGTGAATTAACCGAGTCTGATTTTTCAATGGCAATAGGTTGGCTTGCCCGAGAATACAAGATTGCTTTTTATAAAATAGATGAAGAACAAATGGTGACTTTACTCTATTGATTTGAATCTTTTTGGAGTTGCAGACTGAAGCCTATTCTTTAGTTAAACCTTGAAGAATTTAAGAATATAACGTTATGAAAACGACAATTGTTCCTGTCCCATATCCCAGGATACTCAATGCTGGTATTTGAGTAGAGAAATTAATGAAAGTATTAATTTGAAAAACTAAATCTACAAAACGTCAGAAATGATTAAAGATCAAAATGCTGAAGACATCAAAATCTTCAGGAACGGCCTTGATATAAAAAGAGCAAACAAAACAGCCAATTACGAATTCACGATCATCGTTCCTGTTTTTAACGAGCAGGATAATATGCCCGCACTGGAAGATAAGTTTTCAGCTTTTATTTCAGAATCGTTGCTCAATACTTGTGTGTTGTTTGTAAATGACGGGTCGTCGGACCAAAGTCTCGAACGAATAATTGCAATATGCGCCCACAACGAACATTTCTTCTATGTCAGTTTTGAAAAAAACGCGGGGCTAAGTGCAGCGATAAAAGCCGGAATTGAAGTTTCACAGTCAAAATATGTTGGTTACATCGATGCAGATTTGCAAACTACTCCGGAAGATTTTAATCTGCTGATACCATACTTGCACAACTTTGAAATGGTGATGGGAATTCGGGCTAATCGGAAAGACCGTTTTGTAAAAAATCTGTCATCCAAAATTGCCAATGGATTTCGCCGGTTCATGACCAAGGATGGCGTTTCGGATACTGGATGTCCGTTGAAAATTATGCGAACCGATTACGCCAAACAGATTCCATTATTTAACGGCATGCACCGTTTTTTACCTGCCCTCATACAATTGCAAAACGGCAGAGTGAAACAAATTCCCGTTCGCCATTTTCCACGGGTGGCCGGAAAATCGAAATTCAATCTGGGCAACAGGCTGGTTGCGCCTTTCATCGACTGCTTTGCATACCGTTGGATGAAAAAACGGTACCTCAATTTCCAAATCGCAGAAACCAACATTGATTAAAGATGATATACGTTTTAGGATTCATATCTCAGGTACTTTTCTTTACCCGTACTCTTATTCAATGGGTGTTGTCAGAGCGCGCCAAAAAGGTGATTTCACCAACCATTTACTGGGTATTGAGCATTGTTGCCTCTTATCTTTTTGTCATTTATGGGTGGTTTCGCAACGACTTTGCCATCCTTCTCGGACAGCTCATTTCTTATTATATCTACATCTGGAACCTCGATGAAACTGGCATGTGGAAACGAATAAACCGCTTTCTAAGGTCGATTCTCGTCATTACCCCAATCATTGCGATCGCGTTTGTGATACAAAATGGCCACTATTTTATCGCGAACTTTTTTACCAACGAAAAAATCCCCGTTTGGTTAATCATTTTTGGCACCTTGGGGCAAATTCTGTTTTCGCTGCGTTTTGTTTACCAGTGGCTTTATTCCATGTCTAAAAACGAGTCGCTGCTTCCCATCGGCTTTTGGCTGATCAGCTTGATTGGCTCCGGAATAATTGCCATATACGGAATTATGCGGGTTGATCCGATACTGATATTGGGGCAATCAGTCGGATTTATTGCCTATACACGAAACATCATTCTTTACAAAAGAGAATTAAATCACCGAATAAATGATGAGCCGATATTTAACCAATAATACCTTGAGGTATGCATTGTTTTTCATTGCTGTTTTGCCGGCGTTCATGTTCCGCGACTTTACTCCGGACAATGAATCGCGGTATTTAAGCATTGCCGACGAAGCCTTGCGCAATGGCACTGTTTTTACATTTGCCGATCATGGAATCATTTATGCCGACAAGCCCCCACTTTACCTTTGGGTTGTGATGTTCGGCAAATGGCTTTTTGGCTATCACAACCTGTTGTTTTTAGGTCTATTCTCTTATGTCCCGGCTTTAGTTGTTCTCTACATAATGGACAAATGGGTTAAAAAAATCCTTTCCGAAAGAGAGCGCCTGATGGCACAACTGATGCTTTTAACGAGCGGGTTTTTTATTGGCACTGCCATCGTGCTTCGAATGGATATGCTGATGTGCATGTTCATCGTTTTAGCGCTTTACACGTTTTTCAAAATGTATATCGGGGAAGGAAAGCCCCGGGATTCCTGGTTGTTCACTCTCTTCGTATTTATGGCCATCTTCACCAAAGGACCTATCGGGATTATTGTTCCACTAGTTTCTACCATCACTTTCCTTATTCTGAAAAAAGAAATCAGAACGATTGGCAAATTTTGGGGCTACAAAATGTTTCTGGTTTTATTGGTTTTGTGTGGAGCTTGGTTTGCAGCGACTTATACTGAAGGTGGCAGCCGATATCTGAACGATCTGCTCTTCAATCAAACGATTAACAGGGCAGTAAATTCGTTCCACCACAAAGAACCGTTTTATTACTATTTTGGAGCATTCTGGTATTCGCTTGCTCCATGGTCGATTCTGATTGCCGGAATTCTGACTGCCGGACTTAAAAAGAAACTGGCTGCAACTGATCTGGAAATATTCTTCCTTGTGATTGCCTTTTCGACAATTGCGACTTTATCACTCTTTAGCTCCAAACTGGTCGTTTACATGCTTCCTTCTATTCCATTTTTTGTGTATCTGAGCGCCATGTGGCTGGCAAAGTTAGGTTCGCAGCGTTGGATGTTCCTACTTGCTGGCATTCCGGCAGGAATCCTTATCTTGATCTTTCCGGGAGTAATTGTGGCTTCCCAGCTCTCAAAAATCAGTGAAGTTGGTATCTCTCCGTTGGTTTTTATTTCCTGTTTTATTTTATCAGGTTCAGGAATTCTGACATTTCGCTTGCTGAAAAAACAGGAGCTGAACAAAGCAATCATTTCACTTGGAACCGGAATATTGGTATCCGTATTCGTCGTTTCATTTGCAATCCCCCGGTATAACAAATATATCGGGCTACAGGAAATTTGTAATCAGGCAAAAGAAACAGCCTCTGAAAAAGGTGGTGTAAACTACTATTACTGCGAAATGACCATAGCCGACAATCTGAATGCTTACCTTGGAGTTATGCCTGAAAAATTACGAATAGTTGATTTATATAAGGCAGATTCTTCGATGAAAACACCGGCGATACTTTTTACCTGGCACAAGGCTATTGAACGAAATGACTCTCTGAGAGTATTTCTGAAGGGCAAAAAAATGCATCAGTGGGGCGGCAACTTTTACATAGAAATAGACCGAAAGAAATGAAAATATTAATCACAGGCGCTGCAGGCTTTATCGGTTTCCATGCCGTGAAGCATTTTGCGGAAAACGGAGATCGGGTTGTCGGGATTGACAACATCAACAATTATTATAATGTTGACCTAAAATATGACCGGTTGAAAGAAACTGGCATCTGCAAGGCGTTGATACAAAACCACAAAGCGGTTCAAAGTGTAAATTATCCAAATTACCGGTTTTTCAAGGCCGATCTTTTGGATAAAGAATTCATCGACGAACTTTTTAAACACGAACATTTCGATGTGGTTTGCAACCTTGCCGCCCAGGCCGGGGTGAGGTATTCCATTGAAAATCCATACGTTTACATCAATTCAAACATTATTGGGTTCCTGAATATCCTTGAAGCCTGTCGGTTTCATCCGGTACAGCATCTTGTTTATGCCAGTTCGAGCAGCGTTTACGGCATGAATACGAAAATCCCGTACAACGAATCCGACCAGGTTGACAAACCAGCCAGTCTTTATGCCGCCAGCAAAAAGTCGAACGAATTAATGGCGCATGCGTACAGCAAGCTCTATAAAATCCCATCGACCGGAGTCCGTTTTTTTACAGTCTATGGTCCGTGGGGAAGGCCTGATATGGCACCATTTTTATTTATGGATTCAATCATAAACCAGAATCCTATTGAGGTATTTAATCACGGAAAGCTTTCGCGTGATTTTACCTACATCGACGATATAGTTGAAGGATTATCGGTAGTCATCGATCACGCCCCGACCAATGAAATTCCTTATAAAATCTACAATATTGGTGCAGGAAAACCGGTTCAACTTTTCGATTTTATTGCTGCAATCGAAAAAGTGACTGGCAAAACTGCCATTAAACGAATGGTAGAGATACAACCCGGCGACGTTTTTCAAACCTACGCCGATACAACAGCACTCGAAAACGACTTGCACTATAAACCTCATACATCTATTCAGGAAGGAATTAACAAGTTGTACAATTGGTATTTAAACTATGACAAGCGGTCCAGAAAAAGACTACAGTTCAATTAGTTTGAACAGAAATATTTAGAATTGACTTAATTGATTGAAAACATGCTCATTATAGAGTATAAATTTTCGTAGATATTTAAATATATGGGAGGAGTTAAAGCTATTTATGGCGGGGGCATTAGATATTCATTAAAAACATTATTGGGACCGCTGAATATGACTTTGGGGTATTCCGGATCGATGGATAAACCCACTTTCTCGGCCAACTTCGGGTACTGGTTTTAATGGTCTATGAAACTGGGAAACAGCAGAAAAATGAACAATCAAAATCAGGTCAATTTTAACACCTCCGGGGCTGACAGCAACCTCAGTAAAATAAAATGATATAATTATCTGATAAAAATTAAAATTATGGAACTTGAAAAATTAAAAACCGTTGCCTCAACCATAACGGTTATTCTGGAAGAAGAAGGAATTATGTCGTTGGATGAGTTAAGAGACATGGTAAACCTACCTGAAAAAGATGTGTTATTGGCACTGGACTGGCTTCATGGCAAAGAACGGGTAGAGCTCCTGCCAGCAGAGAATATAATGCTGGTATTTTAATCTTTTGGCAGAACAGCATTTTATACAGAACAGCCACATGTGATCAGAAACAATTACAACAGAAACATGAAAACAATTTATAACGGTATGATAGTCATGGTCTTGCTTGTTCTCTGCTCATGCAGTAAGCTCACACAATACAGCCCGTATGATGCAAATACCGAGCACAGCAACGTAAATTCGCAAAATATTTCGGAAATACTGAGCAAACAACAACCGGGCGATTCACTTGTTTTTATTGCCATTTCGGATACTCATACCGACTATTCCGATCTGAGAGCTGCGGTAACAACCATCAACGAAATGGAAGGGATTTCGTTTGTAATGGTTTGCGGTGATATCACTGATTGGGGCTTGTTCAAAGAGTTCGACGACTACTATCACCTGATTAGCCGATTGAATATTCCATTTGTGACCCTAATCGGGAATCACGACTATTTGTCAAATGGCAAATTAATTTTTAATAAGATGTTTGGACCGACTAATTGCTATTTTGATATCGGGAATTACCGGATGGTTGTGTTCGACAATGTAGTTTGGGAAAACGGAAATCAGGAACCTGATTTCGAATGGTTTCAGCAAACGCTTAATATTCCTGAAGGGATGACCAGCATTGCCTGCTACCATATTCACCGGTTTGACCCCCAGTTAGAGAATGGTTATGCTGATGAAATGCTTGGAATTATAGAAAAGTATCCGGTGAGTCTCAGCATTTTTGGGCATGGGCACGATTACTGGGAAGAGGAAGTCAATAACCGCCGATATCTTATGGTTCCGGATATTGCGATGCGAAATGTGGCCAAAATAACCCTTGCCAATAAAACTGCAACAGTTCAACTATTACATTTTTAAAAACAACACGATGAAAGCCATAAGTATGAGATTGTTCCTACTTCTTGTTTTTGCTTTTGTTTCCGGAAATATTTTTGGTTCTGGAAACAAAGATTCAAAACTGACAAAAAAAATATTTGCACCAGACTACCTTAATTTTCAATATGCGGGAAATCTGGGATTGGGATCGGTGGGCATTGGGTATATTTCTGTGAATAATAAAAGCACTTTAGGGTTCAGTTATGGCTACTTACCAGAATCTATAAACAAGGTAGAAGTTCATACTTTTTCGTTAAAAAGAGTATTCCATATCAGCAAACACAGATTTTCAAAAAATCTTCTTGGTACGAGTTATATGGGTACAAACATAATTTTGTCTAAAACTAAAAATACTTATATTAAGTTTCCGGATCACTTTCCTAGCAAATATTATTTTACAAATGCTGTCCATTTTGCTCCATTTATAGGTGCTAAATTTGATAACATCTTAATGAACAAAAAGAAATTATTTAGATATCCGTATATAGAAATTGGGACGATTGATTACTACTTATTTAATTCAATAAAGTATAAACAACTAGATTTTGTCGATTGCTTAAATGTGTCCATGGGAGTTTCCTTCTGCTTAAACAAAAAATAATTGATAGAAAGGTGGTGATTTAACTTTAACTATAGGACTCATTATTTATGAAGAAAATAATAGCTTTTATTGAATCCGTTTATGATCAACTTGAAGATATTGAAGGTCGAGAAGAAATGTCATTGGCCAATGCAAGTGCTGCCATTGCTGTATTGGAAGATTCATTTGATAAAGTCAAAACATCAATTTCAGCATATATTTTTAAAAATGAAGCTGAAGAAATTCATTTTTTCAAAGTAACTAAGCCCCAATTATTTAGCAAGCTTATTTATTGCCAAAAAGTTTGTAGAATTGAGGCGGCTCGTCCCGCCGGGAGCAATACTGCAATAAAAAATTACTTAACAAAAGAACTTGACCGGATTCAATACTATTTTGAAAGAAATATAGACTTTTATAAATACTATCGAAACGGACATACCCATTTTGATAACTATTATTTTCTGAGGGGCAAGCCTGATGTTCAACTAGCTTTAGATAGTTTTTATTTTGAGCGAGACTCAAGATTTTCTACTTGCTATGATTTTACAGTAGCTAAAGTTATTGCAAATGATATGTTGACGGTTTATCTCAACAACGAATTGGTTAAACTCGATAAACACTCAGAAGAAGAACAGATTACTGTTTCATTTCCAAAAGTCAAAGAAACTTGGACAGAAAGTAAGACTGACCTTGTAGAGTTACTTTACGCTTTGTATGAGTTAGGATGTTTTAATTTCGGAAAGATTTCACTCATACGTCTAGCCAATTATCTGGAAAACGTATTTAATATTAGTTTAGGAGATGTATATCGAACCTATCTTTCGATACGTGGTCGTACTAACAGAACACAGTTTTTAGATCAATTGAAAGAGAGACTGATTGCAAAAATGAATAAGGATGACCAAAAATAGCGATAATAGGTTATTACCAAGTTTTTCTTTTCGAATCTTCTATAAATAAATTTTATAATATATTGAAAATAAAAAACATACCGATTCAGAAACACCAAGTACAATACCAAGATTTTATTCCAGAAATTTTCCAGTATTAAGTCTATAAACAGCCGTATTAAGAGCCTTTTTAAATTTATTGTGAAAGAAATTTGCTAGAACCAAGATTCTTTTTCATGATTATTTAAAACCTAGCTTATAATATATTTATTTACACAGCTTTCAATTAATTTGGAAAAAAGTTTGATCAACTTGGCCTTATATAATATAACAAGTCCTGACTTTTGTGACAAAACTAATTGCTATGGAAGTCATCACAGTTGAATCGAAGGCATATAAAGAACTGGTTGCAAAAATTAATACGATTGCCCAGTTTGTTGCAGACTACCAATCTATCAACACAATAAACCCTGAAGAGGAGTGGATAGATAGTTTTGAAGTTTGTTCATTTTTGAACATCAGTCAACGCACACTACAACGGTTGCGCTCCAAAGGCGCTATCACCTATTCGGTCATAGCGGGGAAAACATACTACACCATCGCTGAAATCAAACGGATGCTAAATGAAAGAAGTATCCGCAGCAGCGAAGAAGCTATGGAAAACCTGATCACTAATCACCAGCGATATGTTGAGCAAAGACGAGTTGCTAAAACGAACAAATAATGGTCTGGATGTTTTCAGATATTACATTCCCGGTCAATGGAGGCTTGGACGAAACTTCCTAAATCCATTTTACGACGACCACAAGGCATCCTGCAACATCTATTTTGATCGTAAAAACGGGTGTTACCGGATTAAAGATTTTGGCAATGACGATTTTAGTGGTGATTGCTTCTTTTTCGTTGGCAAACTAAAAGGCCATGATTGTGAAAATTCAAACGGATTTGTCAAGATTTTACAGATAATCAATCGTGATCTGAATTTGGGTCTAAACGGGGACGATATTCCACATTTCACACCTACTTCGTTAGTTACAAAATCTGGACAGAAGCAAGAACAAGCTGCTGAACTGAAAAAAACAAAACCCTTCTGTGTTAATCAGCAAAGCTTTTCAGCCAAAGGGCTTTTGTTTTGGAAACAATACGGCATTTCTGCGGAGCTTTTAAGACTCTATAAAG
This sequence comes from Bacteroidota bacterium, assembly GCA_023251455.1. GTDB lineage: Bacteria > Bacteroidota > Bacteroidia > Bacteroidales > Prolixibacteraceae > Aquipluma. The sequence continues at coordinate 10,549 of JAHEYT010000064.1, read as the reverse complement.
TGATTTCCCTAAAGGAATTCCAAAGTGAAAACAATGATGGCAAACCCTTTTCTCTCAAGTCTTCGGAGCAGGAGCCAATATTCGGTTATTGTGGAAAACGTTACATCAAAATCTATCGACCTTTTTCAGAAATCCGCTTTTTATACGGCGGTAGTTTTGGTGAGAACTATTGTTTTGGATTGGAACAGTTGCCGATTAAAGGAGATACTTTGTTCATTACCGGGGGAGAGAAAGACGTTTTATCACTTACCGCCCATGGGTTTCATGCCATATGCTTTAACAGCGAAACGTCTGCGATTTCCGATACGATTATCCGAAAGTTAACTCACCGTTTCAAACACATTGTTCTGTTATATGATGTTGACAAAACAGGCCTGGAATCCTCCAGAAAAAAGCAACAGCAATTATCCGAATTCGGGGTTAAGCGCCTTGTTTTACCGCTTTCGGGCAGTAAAGCCGATAAGGATGTATCCGATTATTTCAAAGCCGGAAATACCCGAGATAATTTCATTCAATTATTCCTCGATTTTTTAGACACGTTATACAGCGAAACGATGGCCATTCTAAAACCCTGTGAAATCGATTTCGGAAATCCCCCCGTTAAATCAGAAATGATCATCTCTATCAACGGAGTTCCCATAGGAACCCAAGGCAATTTGCTTGGTATTACGGGCGGCGAAGGAACAGGGAAAAGTAATTACGTGGGCAGCCTGATAGCAGGTATTATCAGGGAACAAGATATGATTGATACGTTGGGAACAAGTATTCTGGCCAATACGGAGAACAAAGCCGTTTTGCTTTATGATACTGAACAGTCGGAGGTTCAGCTATACAAGAATATATCCAATATACTGAAGCGTAGCAAGAAGGATTCCATGCCATCTTGTTTCAAAGCATACTCCCTAACCAGTATGTCACGCAAAGAACGCCTTCAGGCTATTATACAAAGCATGGATAAGTTTTACTACCAATTTGGTGGTATTGCTGTGGTAGCAATCGATGGGATCGCTGATCTAGTCCGGTGTGCCAATGATGAAGCTGAAAGTGTCGCTGTTATTGATGAACTTTACCGGCTGGCCGGAATATACAAAACCTGCATTGCTGGTGTATTGCATTTTGTTCCCAACGGACTAAAATTACGAGGTCATTTGGGATCAGAACTTCAACGTAAAGCAGCAGCTATTCTTTCCATCGAGCGGGACGATGATCCGTTGGTGTCGGTGGTTAAAGCCCTAAAAGTTAGGGATGGAAGTCCGTTGGATGTACCGATGATCCAGTTTGCCTGGGATAAAAAAGCCGGAATGCACACTTACATTGGAGAGAAACCAAAAGAAGAAAAGGAAAAGCGAAAGAAAAACGAACTGGTAAGTGTTGCCCGTTCAATTTTCAGCAAACAACGATACTGCACTTATGTGGATTTGTGCGAACAAATCCAGGCTATTTTAGACGTGAAGGAACGCACAGCCAAGAGCTATATCAAATTCATGCGGGATAATCAGCTTATTATGAAAGACCCGTCCAATACCAGTTATTTCATAATCGGACATATTTAAAATTCAGGACTATGTTTATAGATAAAAACCTTTTTGAGGCTTGGATGGAACGAATTATGGATCGGTTTGATATGATGGAAAGTCGCATCAATCAGAAGGAAAAACCACGTCATAAGCTAAATGGCGAATTGCTGATGGATAACCAGGATTTGTGCTTTATGCTGAAAGTAAGCAAACGGACTTTGCAACGCTACCGCAGCTCTGGGAAACTCTCTTTTAAACGGATAGAGCAAAAAACGTATTATCTGGAATCAGATGTTCACTCATTCATCCGGAACCATTTTGAAGGAGACGTTACTAAAACCAAAATGTAATATTGGAATGTTTTGAAAGACCGTTTACAATGTTCGCCTGCAACACTCTTTGCATTTCCGTTCCATATCCCGAAACTTCACGCCAGGCGACAGCCTGGCGTGAAGTTTCGGGGTGTCGCGTCCACTGCAAAGAAAGTCTCAGCGAAAAAAGCAAGAGTACTTGCAGTGGCCGTACACTTGCAAACGAATATAGAGCGCTATAAAAGCCCGTTTTTATTCGTTCCGTTTCAATTCACTGTTTCCCTTTGGCAAGTATTGCAGCCAATGTCGGCATTTGTTGTCATACGGCAAAGGTGCTTGCGGGTTTTCACGGGCAGTCAAGTTCAGGCCTTCGGTTTTGCAAAAAATCTTCCTCTTTCCCTTACGGGCGAGCGTATTTGTTCGCAAAAAACCTGACAGCCCTAAACCCTGCATCCTTAATTGCCGATGAAACAAAAGTGACCGACACGACCGACTACGCATATAAAAAAAGTCAACATGATGAAAAACGACAAACATATGACGAAAGGAAAATCTCCTCACTTCTCCAGACTACAAATAGCTTGGACTTTCACAAAATGGCTGGTGTTGATTGGGCTGCTCATAGCCTTCGTTTGGACTGTTATGAATAGCAGTGTAGGTATATTCCTTGCTGCCATTGTATTTTTCCTGCTCATCCGATCACTGGTAAGGTTGACTTTCAGGTTGATGGTTACTATTGTTTACATCATCCTGTTGCTTTCGATTTTAGGTTTAATCTTCTTATAAAATATAAAATATGAAAGAGTTCGAAGTAAAAACACGCTTTGTTTTTGATGGTGTTTTCAAGGTAAAAGCACTCAACAGGCAACAAGCCGATGAATTTGTACAGATGCATTGCGGATTGGTTATCGGTGGCGATATTCATTCTTCGCTGCCCAGTGAAGATATCGATTGGGATTTCTCAGTACATCCTGAAAAGAAGAGCAGGTCAATAAAACCAATGCCAAACAAGTGATCTCATGAATCGACAACAAAAATCGGTATACTATGCCACACTGGACGTCTAATTAAAAGCGTCCAGACGGTTGACCCGCTCGGATTAAGAAACCTATATTTCCCAATTTATTTGTTTCACTATTTCCATCATTTTTTTTGCCTCATTTGGTTCTATTGCATGAATAAAAAGTATTTTACCAAGAATCCACTCTTTCCGATACCCCTTATCAGGCTTAATTCTTTGAAAATGAGACAAAGCACCATATTTCTTACAAAAATATAAATGTCGATATATATCTTTTTTAAACTTTTTGGGAACTCTGACTTTTTTATCAACTAATAAGCCTGTTACAATCTGCCTCTGTCCTGTTTTATATCTACCAACCTTATCCCAATTAATTTTAAATCCTTCATCTTCAAGGATCTTCTTCAATATACTAACATTAGGAAGTTTGTCGTTAGTTCCAGAAAAGGTAATATCATCCGCATAACGAGAATAACTGGCTCCTAACTTGTTTGATAGTCTTGACAATCGTGTGTCTAATTTCCTACATATAATATTTGAGATGCCAGGACTTGTTGGAGCTCCTTGAATTAAAAGGGCTTCTTTGGCTTTATAGAAATCCTCAAAAAAAGGTTTCTCTTCATCTGAAAGATTTTTAAATCGATATTCAGAAATGGAGGCCGTACATATCCTAGCAAACTCAACAGCCAAATTTGGAGCATAACCAATGGACTTAAAAATACCATATACTCGCCGTTCAGTTATTGACTCAAAGAAATTGGATAAGTCAATATTGAGAATCACATCTTGGTTTTCGTGTATTAGCGCATTATCCAGTATTGATTTCTTTTTTACAAATCCGGTTGCACTTTTATTAACTTCAATTTTATCTATGATATTTACTTTAATCCAACTTTGCAGATATTTTATATTCGAATGAGGGGCTATTATACGTCTAAATCCGCCTCTTTTCTTTTTGATAAGATAATAGGTGTAATGATTCTCTCTATTTCTAATTATTGACTGCAATTTAATAAAGTCAATTCCAACAAATAATGAGAAATGTTGTAAAGAAAAAATGACAGGCAAGTTTTTCTGAATTAAGTTATCTGCATAATTCAGTGTATTCTGGATGAAAGTTTCCGAATGACCTTCCGCTATTGCATTTTCAATAAACAAGTTTCGAGGGAAATTCATGTTCAATCTAATTACTCTTTTTTGAAAATTCACTCAACGAGTGAATCTTGTGCGACCCGAGTGCCCGCAGGCGTTGCACAAGAATCAGTATAATGTAGCTTTATTAACTCTTAAACCTAACGGGTTTAAAAGGCCTATTACAAGGCCTAGCTAATTAGATTTACTTATGAACTTCCCAGAAACCTTTTTGGTATATATAAAGTATCCTCATCTATCATTAAGTCAGTCTCAATGTTTCTTTTCTGAAATCTATATTTCTTTTGTATCTCGTCATAAATTTGCAAAGCCTGTGCTGTTAATTTTCCCTCTGCATCGAATAAGTTCTTTTCCCTTCCTTTTTCTATAATTAAATCATATTCATTAAGGTTTATTCCAAGCATTTGACATATATACAATACATTTTTCTGCTTTTTTTTAAGGTACATAACGCTTATTAGCTGAATGGTTCCTTTATTATATTTTGTTTCATCTGAAAATACACTTTCACCTAATCCGACCTTATATATGATGCTTGCCCAATAGTTTTGACTTTGCCTAAACTCTTTTGCTTTTTCAATTAACAGATTGCCTCTTCTTGGAAATAAAGGAAGCCATTTTTTTTCTTGTCCGACGAGCTTGCAATCAGCCCACATTATCGGCAATGTATTATTTGGAATAGAGTGTTCAAATCCCAACAAGGCTTGCGTATTTGAATATCCGAGCGGGTGTTGTTTTGTTTTTTTTTCTCGATAGGCTTGTTCTGGGTATAACTTATCACCATATTCAAAACAAAAATTTCTGATTGCTTTCATTCTCGGAAGATACCCAAAAACAGAACCCCTCGATGAAAAACAGGAAATTCTTTCATTGCCAACTAATTTTATCTTGTGGCTTGCTAAACTGCTTTTAGCTTTTCTCATAAATGCTACAGTTAAAGCATTTATGACGTGGTTCTTTGGTATGTTTGATTTTATGCTATTGTAAAATTCTATAATTGAATTACCCGTGCCGGCAAAATCATCAACAATAACAATATTGCAACTATCAGGAAGTGAGGAAAAATCTTTGTTTTCTATTATTTCTAACTTTGTTTTCCTATTATCAAAGCAAGGGGTCTTTTTTAAATAATACATCATAGCAGAACCACTTTTTCCAGTTTTTCCTAAGGGGATCAGATAGATTTTGTTTTCTATGGAAATCTGACTGCGAATTTGCAGCAAGCCATTATTAAGTTCCTTTACTATATCATTTGTTGAAAAAAACTCAAAGTTGTTTAGTACTATAAGAGCCTTTTTCCAATCAGCTTTATCAAAATTTTCGAGCCATGTCACAATATCCAGTTGTGTGATGGCATGATTAAATTTTCCACATACGGCTTCAATAATATCTTGATAATCTTTAATCATAATTCAAAACTACATAAATAAAAGGCCGTGAAAAATTTTTCGCGGCCTTTTTTAAAAATCCAATATTTTATTTCTTCATATTGTCAACCTCTTATTTGCTCACCTACTAATATCATCTGCCTTTTTTTAGAGATTATATTTGTATTTGCCTAGTTTTCAGATAATTAATTTCTTTGGTCTGAGTAAGATTGTCGTTTCCAATAACAAACGACAGATGGCGTCCGCCATTCTTCTCAAAAAGTTCCACAACCAACCTTTTGCCATCCGGAATGGTAAACTTGTTCATTGCAAAAACAGTCCGTTCCGAGGACCTACCCTGTATTCTGGTGACAAAGTGGGAAGCCCGGACAGGCTCAATTACTGTTTCCTGGATGGCTGTTCGTTTGGCAACCTTTTTATCAACGATTTTCCATCGTATAAAATCCACGTCAAACGGAACATTGGATGAGTTTTTGACCTCAGTGTGGAAATACAACAAGTCGTTTTGAATATATATCCCCTTCAAAAGGAATTGAATACCAGACCGTTTACTTTCAATGTTTTTTATCTCCTTTTTGTTATTTTTATAGATGGATTTCATTGCCATGTTAACTTCTTTGGGAGATTCATTCCGAAGTTCCGAAAGGTAAATGTCCATTGAGTTATTTGGCCGGTTAACGGTTGCACCATCATGGATAAAGTCTTGCATTTCAATATTGAGTTTTTGCGGCTCATCGGCGTATTTCACATTGAACGAATAAAAACTGCCTTCGTCGGTAATCACTGAAAAATTGGTTTCATTTTCAAAACCTTTAACGGATGCTTTGATACGAACCACATTCTCTGCAGACTCAGCTTTTCCTGCAATAATGTTTGGCGATCCGAGGTCAATGTATTTCACCGCCGAAGGAAAAATGACATGTACAGTCTTATCAAAAGTAACTTCCAGATTGTAGGGTGGGATAATCCTATCACTGGAGATTTCTTTAGTGATCCCTTTGTTTTGATTTTCAGAGGACAAATTGTTTTGTGCGTTTATCGAAATTGAAGCTGCCGTAAATACAGCTATCAGCAGTAATTGTTTCATTTTATTTTGATTTATGGATAAGAGAATGAATGTTTATTTATTATTGGGCAACAGAAGAACTTTGTACCCGGCCTTTAAATTGACTTTTACCTCGCGTAACTTTTTGGCCATATATTGCGAAGTTCCCTGTATGGCGCTTCGACCAAGATCAGCCACCAATTGTTGGCTGGCATTGCTTGTCAAACTGATGCTGGTACCAGCGCTTGTTCCCATATTGGCAACGATTTCTTTGGCGGCATTAACAGTGCCCGCATTCGGAATATAAATACCTCGCTGCCCATCCGTATCATAGATCGTCAGATCAACAGGCAGGATCAAACCTTCATATTCCAACGAATTAACAGTAATACCCATCCGTTCTCCCTGAATTCGGGCAGTACCTGAGATAATGGCATTTGTAGGAACAAGGATTGTTCCGGCCTGCAATTGTTCTGTTAGCCGCAGACGAACGCTTTGCCCGTCCACAATGTTCTGATCGTTGTGGATACATGCCGCAATCGTATTCTTTAAATCCGATTTGAGCTCTTTATCCGACACAGTATAAAATCTGTTAGTTTCCTGAATAGGCACATTTGATCCGACAAGAGCTTGGCTAATTCCAACATCTTGCTGAAGACTTGAGACAATACGCTCACTAACCTGGCTAACCGGAACAATATTCGGTTTGTTTGTAGGCTTTATAGGCAGTTCTGCTGTTGGCTGAAGTGAGGTTTGTCCCTGCATCTGCGGGATATATTTAGCTGCCATCTGGTAAGATTTTTCCATGACAGCCATTTGGTCATCCACACTGCTTTTCCGGTTTTCTTTTTCGGCCAGCTTCGTTTTTAATTCTTCAAGTTCTTTAGCCAACCGTTCTTTTTCGGAATCTTCTTTGGGGCTTTCGTAAAACGATCCCAAAGTCCGGTTAATGTCCCGATATGCAGAGACTGATGTCTGAATTGAAGACCGTGCCTGAGCGGATGATTTTGGAGGAGAGAAACTTGATTTCGTTGATTGTAGATTTTTCTGCCTTTTGTCCGACAAAGACAAATCTGCTTCTGTATTGCCCTTTTCTTTACCGAGAATAGTTGCAAAATCCTGTAATGACCTCATTTTTTCGGTCCGTTTTTCTTTTAGCTGTTCGTCTTCATAGGCAGCTTTCTTGTCACTTATTATGGTTTGCGCTTTGGGTGCCGGAAGGTTGACGTTCAAACCTTTGCTGACTTCAGTTTTCTCATTTTTATCTGCTGATGGGGCAAAAATCAACCACATACATGCTCCAAAAACAACAAACATTAAAGCAAATGCGGCGTACTTTTTCACCGTTTGTTTCTGCTTTGATGAAAGTGCCTGTTTATCTTCTGTTATTTGATTTTCATTCATGTTCTGATTGTTTTGATGGTTTACTCGATTTGTCCAAAATAGAATCTGATAAGTGCAAACCAGATTCTTTATTTACCTGATGTATTTGGTTTTTCTGCTGATCACTCCACCAGATACTGTAAAAAGAGCTGGCTGTCATGTAAAGCGAGGCTATTCCGAAAGTGAAACACAAACACATAATCGTGATCATTCGTTTTTGAGGTGAAAGATTGTTGCACCCTTTCTGCAAACGGATACGAACCTGTTCTGTCAGGCCGCTGGCGTGTTGTTTAAACTTTTTCATGGATACGGTTTTGGAATTACCGGTCGATAACCCGAAGGTCCCGGTTTTCAATAACCTCAAAGTTTTCCATGATAAAACCGTGCGGGTTGTTGTCTGAGCGAACCGAATTAATCAGGTTGCACCGGGTAACCAGGCTCCGCTCAGTAACATTACTTTCCCGGATAATCATTTGCCGGGCATAAGCAGCCACCTGATATGGATAATGATCGAAGTTGCATACCACGCTATCCACAGAAATGGTCTGGTTGATATTCCCCGAAATGATCCGATTGTAATACCCTTTTTCTGTCAGATCCTTGTAATAGGCAAAAGCACTTTTATCTACCAGGAACAATGCCCGCTGGATATTGCTCTCAATGGCATCCTTATCCGGAGATAGGGTAAAAAACAGTTCGTGAAACCGCTTTACGTGGTCACGTGCCTCGACTGGGCGGTTTTGGGATAAATCCTGTGAAAGTGCAAGCAGTAAGGATTTGCCACCGTCTAATACATAGATTTTCTGCCGTTGCGCTTCAGCAAAACTGTACGAATTCCAAAGTGCATAACACACTATTACGCCACACAGGATGACAAATATGACTGTAAAGAACCGTATCTGCCGGAATGAAGATTCGATATTTTTTAATGATTTAAATTCCATTTTTTTTTATTTTTTTATTTTCCCATTAATCTGCCAGTAATATTTCCGGTTGCAGCACCTGCAGCACCGCTGATAACTGAGCTGCCTTTGCTGGCGGTTGAGTTTACATTGTGCCCGTAGTTACCCATCCCCCCGGCCTGGATAACCCAGTTGGCAACAGTAGGTATGGTAAAGTATCCGATGATCCCGATGACCATGAAAATGATATACACTGCATTGGAAGCATCAATGGAATAATCCGGGTTGCTTTGCAGTTCGGTAATGTCATTTTGCAGCATCAGAACCTGTATTTTGGCCAGAATAGAACTAAAAATATCTGACACCGGTAGCCAAAGGTAAACGCTGATATAGCGCGTAATCCATTGGGTCATGGTTGACTGGAACCCATTATAAACCGAAATCGCAAAGGCAATTGGACCAAGAATGGACAGGACAATCAAAAAGAATGTCCTTAAAGTATCAATCACCAAAGCTGCTGCCTGAAAGAGCAATTCCAGCAATTCACGGAACCAGTCACGAATGGATTTTTTCAGATCGTACATACTCCGTTCGACATACATTCCGGCCATAGTTGTCAAATCACCGGGAGACCAACCCAGTTCCTCCAACTGACGGTCAAACTCTTCGTTCGAAGCTAAGTAGGCAGTTTCCGGGTTTCGCATCATGGCTTCATATTCGAGCTGGTCTTTTTGCTGCCGGTACTGGTTCATATCGAAGGTTTGTGATTCCAGCATCTGGTGCGTTCCTTTTACCACTGGCGACAGCACCATATTAATTGTCCCCAAAACAAATGTTGGAAAAAACAGGATGCAAAGCCCGATGGCAAAAGGCCGCAACAGCGGATACACGTCTATGGGTTCAGCACGGGATAAAGCCTGCCATACACGGGAAGCTACATAAAACAGGGCGCCAAGCCCGGCAATGCCTTTGGCAATTCCGGTCATGTTGCTGCACAGCGGCATCATTTCCATGTAAAGGTTGCGAAGGATCTGATGGAGATTTTCGAAATCGACAGCCAAGATTACCATTTCGGTTTGTTTTTGAGATTATTACCAATAACGCTCATCAGCACTTCCGTATAGAGCCATAACCCGGTCGCTGTCACCGGCCTTTTTAGCCCTCAGATAGGCAACCGAAATGTTCTTGCGCGTATAGTAAGCAACCATATCCCGGTGCTTCTTTAACCGGTCATACACTTTGGTAACAATGTCCATCCGTTCACTGTCAGTCATCGATAACCCGTTGACGTTAACCACATCTTTGAGTTCCAAAAGCATATTGGCAGATTCTTGCAAAAGTTTGGTGTATCCAAAGGCAATTGCAGTAAGTTCTTCGACCCGGAAGTGAGGATCGGCAAGCATCTTCTGAAAATTCGTAACGTAGATCTCCGAAATCTCACCAACCAGCAGGATCGTATTCTGAACCTTTTTGGCATCCTTTACCAGGTTATTTACTGCCTTCAATTTGTCGTAGTATTCTTTCCCCTGCGTATAAACTTTCTGAACTTCCTTGAAGTTGTTTAGCATATTTGAGGCAGTCGAGGATGTTTGAATGATTTCGTTGGCCGTATTGACGATACTTTGAACCAGGTTGGTTGGATCGGTGACAATCCATTGGGCTTTTGCCTGGACACTAAAAAATATCGTCAAAAAAGCGATTATAAAAAGTTTTGTTTTCATTTTTCATTGATTTAAATTTTTTTCGCCGTATTTATCTACAATGACTCTAATGTCATTTATAAATTATGAATAAATATTATGTCGAAATTGACCTTGTCCGTTTCTATGA
>JAHEYT010000104.1 GCA_023251455.1 Bacteroidota bacterium | reverse complement strand
AGTTAAAGCTGATGGAGAAGTCATATCAACTGGCATCCAAATACATTCCTGAGTCGTCTAGTCCTACCGTTGCAAAAGAAGTTTCAGAAGCAAAGACTTCTTTGCCAGTTGCAAAAACAAAACAGCAGGAAAGCTTAAAAGCAGTCAGGTCAGTTGCAGATCATACGGTTTCGGCGCTGGAACAGAATATCAGTGATTCCGCGTTTATCAAACAGGTTTCACAACCCCGGAATTTTTCATTCATAACAGGGAAAAACAAAAGCAAACAGAAAGACCGAAATACGGTTTGGGCATGTGTAAACAGCACACAAACATTGGTTAACGGGCAAAATGTAAAACTTCGACTGCTCGAACCGGTGGAAGCCGGAGGTCTGGAACTTCCCGAGAATTCACTTATTACCGGGATAGCACAGATTCAGGGGGAACGACTGCAAATCATTGTGCAATCGCTGGAATATAACGGCAATATCATTCCGGTTCAATTAACTGCTTACGATGTTGACGGGCAGCAGGGCTTGTTTATTCCCGGCTCTGCGGAAACAACTGCATTAAAGGAAATCACTGCTTCCATGGGGCGCGATGCCGGAACAAGCATCAGCATTACACAAGGTACAACCGCAGGTCAGCAATTGGCCGCCGATGTCGGGCGAAGCCTCATCCAGGGAACATCGCAGTATGTCTCAAAGAAGCTGCGGACAACCAAAGTAACCCTGAAAGCCGGGCACCGCCTGTTACTAGTACCATCCAACTAAAATCAAATTGTATAATCTTAAAACTCATTAAAATGAAACCGATAATTTTTGTCTTGCTTTTTATATCAACGCTCACTCTTTCTGCGCAAAATGATCACACCAAGGTCATCCCTGAAAACAATGTGATTTCCTCTTATTGTCTTGACGTCACTTATGACAAAACTGTTCACCTGATTTTTCCATCGGGGATTGCCTACATTGATTTGGGCTCATCCAATATCATTGCAGGGAAAGCTGAAGGTGCTGAAAATGTAGTCAGGGTTAAAGCAGCCGTAAAAGGTTTTAAAGAGGAGACCAATTTCTCCGTGATTACCGATGAAGGCAGTTTCTATTCCTTCATTGTGAACTATTTGGACAATCCCGAAAAGCTGAACATTGAAATGAAAGATTTTATTCATCCTGAAAAGTTAGGCAATCATCCTGAGAATTCGATGGAGGTAAATCTTTCTGAATTGGGCGACGAATCACCTCAAACAGTTCAAATGGTTATGGAGAAGATCTACAAAACCAGCCGGAAAAGGAGTAAACTTGCCGAAAGTAATCAGTTTGGGATTGAGTTTTCGCTCCGGGGTATTTTCTGCCATAATGGGCTGTTGTTCCTTCATACCGAAATCAAAAACACCTCTGACATTCCTTTCGATACTGACTTCCTCGTGTTCAAAATTGTCGATAAAAAGGTGGTCAAGCGGACAGCAATCCAGGAAACCATCATAGAACCTGTGCGGGCTTATAATTACCTGACTTCAGTAAAAGGAAACGAATCTGAGAGTACTGTTTTTGCATTTCAAAAATTCACCATTCCTGATAAAAAACAACTGGTTGTGGAACTATTCGAAAAGAATGGTGGTAGGCATCAACGGTTTGTTGTCAAGAACGGGGATTTGGCGAAGGCACGGACAATTGGAAGACTTTAATGTACATTCACTGAAAGGCAACTTTTTAGTTGCCTTTTCCATTTCATTTATCAAGTTCCGTGACGATCAGAAAATGCCCTCCATCGTGTTTACCCTCATCAAAATATTTCATTATTCTTTTTTCTCTTATTTCTGAGCCAATTCTGTGAGCAACAGACCATTTATCTGAACACGGGTGAATTATTGGTTTGACCAGTTTATTTGACTTTTCTTGACGCACTATCTCCCATCTCCACATCGGAGGAATCTCATTCCCGTAATCTTCAGAATCCCATAATTCTATTAGTTCTGCCACGTTCTCTTGTTTATATAGTTCGGTTGTTTCCACTAATATCTTGTACAAATAAATCCTTGGCTCCCTGATTATTCCGTTTGTAAAGTTAATGAATCCCATCCTTTTCCATATTTTCTCTGAGCTTGCAGGAGCACAAAATAGCTGAGCGACGAATACTCCATCCTTAACAAACCTGTCAAAACTACCTTGTAATAGTAACTTACTAATTCCCTTTTTTCTCTCGCTGGGTTTGACTTCAGCAATTTCTATATTGACAATGTAGTCAGAATAATAAAATGTAAGAAAACCAACAGCAACGTCATCTTTGGTAACGACTATCAGCCTGTTTTTTTGAAATGAATTCTCAATTATATCCATTTGACAGAAAAAGCCTTCATTGGACGAACGATCTTCCTTTTGGAGCCATTTCTTTATTTCATTCAAGTGTTGTAATGTTGGCTCGAATAATACTTTCAAATTCATAATTCAAGGATTTGTATTAGATCAAAAATAATGATAATTAGTAATACATAAACTTTCAACTCAGCGTTAAAACCCTGGTTTTATTCCTTTTTCCCGTTTCTCGCTAATCAAAAATTCTCGTCCAACCCTATGCGGATTCCGGAGGTGAGTGAGTTTTGTTTTTCGTTACCGACATTTTCAAAATTGCTATCATCATTTTTCTTTTTCAGCGCATTATCATTTAACGTTATGCGTCTTTCCATCGGGTCGGTCGTTGTTGTTTTGGTGGCTGAAAAAGGTCGTGTTTGGGTGTGCAGGTTTTTTGTAGAAAATACAATCCGACGAAGGAGGATGGAGATTTTCTGCAAAACCGAAGGCTTGAACTTGCTCGCCCTCAAAACACGGATTTACCTTTGCCATCAGAACAGCAATACCGGACGGAAAGGCCTGGTTTTAAATAGTACAATGGAGAAAGAAAGACTTTTTATCGTGGTTGAAATTTATAGCGCCTTCCCCCCAAAGGCCATTAAACGTTCTCCAAAATCTTGATGGAGCGAGGGCAAAGACAAGTGTAAAGGCAGAATGAAATGTAGCGAGGTCTGCCCCAAGGCAGGGTGAGTGAAGTGGAATGAGGCATTTACTCTTGTGTGCGGTGCTGAAAGTTACTGAATGGAAGAAATGCCCCGAACGGGTTCGGGGAAATGGGTGGAATGAAGTTACCGGAAGCACAGGGAATTTATCTGAGAATTCTAACGGCGCGGGCAAAGGCAAGTGTAACGATTGAATGAGCGGGTCAACCCGGTTAGGGTGATACAGCGAGAAGAAAGAGTTACTCTTGCGCGTGATACCGTAAGCTCCTGAATGCAAGGAATGAGGCACGAAAGACTGGAATGAAG
>JAHEYT010000063.1 GCA_023251455.1 Bacteroidota bacterium | reverse complement strand
AATTACCGTAATTTCAGGATTGTGGCTTCTATTCACGTCCATCAAAGAAGAGCAGGTCAATCAAGGTTCATCGTCATTTGCTTCCTCTTTCGGGTTACTGAAAGACAAGACAATTCTCATGCTTTTCCTTGGGATTGTATTTGTTGTTGGCGTTGATGTAGGTCTAAACACGACCATTCCTAAATTTCTGATGGATCGTTGTGGCATCTTGCTCGAAAATGCAGGACTAGGTACCAGTCTGTATTTTGTTGCCAGAACAGTTGGAACCTTTATTGGAGCGATTCTCCTGGTAAAACTATCCGGACGTAAATTTTTCATTTTAAGCATGTTTGTCGCCATTACGGCCCTGATTGTGATGTTGTTGGTCAACAATCTGTGGAGCATTTTAACCATGATTTTCATTATTGGGTTCACAGTTGCAAACGTATTCTCCATAATATACTCTGCCGCACTGAAAAAAATGCCCGACCGAGCCAACGAAATATCGGGTCTGTTAATCATGGGAGTTGCCGGTGGAGCAGTCATCCCACTCGTCATGGGGATTACTTCAGATTTGCTTGGGCAAACCGGCGGCATGGCCATATTACTGATCGCCCTTTTCTACCTGTTATTCAGCGCCTATAAGCTGAAAGAAAATTAATCAAAGCAAATAACCCAAACCTTTTTAAAAGCCATCAGTCAAATTATACTAACTAAAAAACGAACAAAATGAAACGCAGCGAAATAAACCAAATCCTGAAAAATGCCAAAGCATTCATGGCAGAAAAGCAATTTATTTTACCTCCATGGGCATATTGGAGTGTGGATGACTGGAAAAATAGCAAAGAGGACATCCAGGAAATTATCGAAAACATGTTGGGTTGGGATATTACCGATTTTGGTTCCGGAGATTTCTATAAAAGAGGGTTGTTTCTATTTACTATCCGAAACGGCAAATTTAATGTGGATAAAAAGCCTTATGCCGAAAAAATAATGATTGTTGAAGAAAACCAGGAAACACCAATGCATTTTCACTGGGCCAAAATGGAAGATATTATCAACCGTGGAGGTGGTAACCTTGTCATTGAATTGTACAATTCCACATCCGACGAAAAGCTCGATACCACTCCTGTTCATTTAAAAACCGATGGTGTAAAGCGCACAGTTGATGCAGGGGGTAAAGTGATACTTACACCAGGGGAAAGCATTTGTCTGGAACAAGGGATGTATCACCTGTTCTATGGAGAACCCGGAAAAGGAAAGGTGTTGGTAGGAGAAGTCAGCACGGTAAATGACGATACTTCGGACAATTGCTTTTATGAATCAATTGGAAGATTTCCGGTTATAGTAGAGGATGAGGAACCTCTGCACCTATTGGCATCTGACTACCAAAAATTTATTTAAAAGATGACAGAAAATCGAAAGTTCAAAATATCAGGAACTGGCTGTGCTCTTGTTGATTACCTCTATAATCCGGTAAATTTCAATGATCCGGATTTTACCCGTTATCTTTCAAAAAATCCCGGCGATGGAGGTTTGTCTCCGGGAAAACTTGTATTTAAAGAAGAATTCGAGAAGTTTTCTGAAGAAGCTTACATGCAGGTTCGTGACAAAATAACCAAAGGGAAACAACCCATAGCGTTAAATATCGGAGGCCCTTCTATTGTATCGCTTATTCATGCGGCGCAAATGCTACACAAACAAAACGCGGAAGTGAGTTTTTATGGTTGCAAGGGAACCGACAATGGTAGCGCTTTTATTGAAAGCAAACTAGCGCTTACTCCCCTTAAAATTGGAAGTTACAAAACAGTAAGTCAATATACTCCCTTTACGGATGTGTTATCCGATCCAGAGTTTGACTGTGGCAATGGTGAGCGCGTATTTATTAATAATATCGGCGCTGCCTGGTATTTTAATGCATTAGATCTGGATGAAGCATTTTTTGAAAGTGAAATCCTTGTTTTTGGAGGTACAGCCTTAGTTCCTGGTATCCATTCATCATTAGGCGAGTTGCTTATAAGGGCGAAGAAATATAAAGCGATAACAGTGGTAAATACAGTTTATGATTTTTTGAATGAAAAACTGGATCCTTCGAAACCCTGGCCTTTGGGAAATTCCGTTGAAACCTACAAGTATATTGATCTACTTGTAACTGACATGGAAGAATCACTGCGATTAAGTGGTACCGATTCGGCTCATGCTGCGGTTAATTTCTTCAAATCTACCGGTGTAGGAGCAGTAATAATAACCCATGGTTCTAATGAATTGCATTTTTTTGCCGACAGTCCAATATTTAGGAAAATACCGCCCACATCGCTACCGGTATCAGAAAAGGTGAGGATGGAGATCAGGCTGAATCCTGAGAAAACAGGTGATACCACCGGATGTGGAGATAATTTTGCCGGAGGGGTCATTGCTTCAATAGCAAAACAACTAATAAAAAGTCCCAGAAATCAGGTCGATTTAACAGATGCTATTGCCCTAGGTGTTGCCTCCGGAGGTTTTTCTTGTTTCTACAATGGAGGAACCTTTTACGAGGATTTTTCCGGTCAGAAAGAAACGCAGGTGGAGCAATACTACAAGGAATATTTAATTCAAATCGGAAGATAAAAGATAGTATAACGAATGGTTCAAAATAAAATGGTTCTTTTTGGTGCAGGAAAGATTGGCCGCTCTTTTATTGGCCAGATATTCAGCCGTTCTGGTTATGAAGTAGTCTTTGTGGATATTAATCGCCAGTTAATTGAAAAGATTAACGAACAGAAGCACTACAAAGTGGTGATCAAAAGCATGGATAAGGACGAACCTATTCTTGTTACCAATGTACGTGGCATTCATCTCCATGATGAGGAAAAAGTAATTGCTGAATTATCTGATGCCGCAATTGCCGCACTTTCTGTTGGTCAGCAAGGCTTACCTGCAACTCTTCCTCTTATTGCCAAATCGTTGGTATTTCGGAGACAGAAGTATGGCGAATGGCCTCTCGATATTATCATCGCAGAAAATATTCGTAATGGTGACCAATATATTTCGGCAGAATTGACTCGTTTATTACCACCTGGCTATTCGTTTAGCCAGTTAGTTGGAATGGTAGAAACCAGCATTGGAAAAATGGTTCCAATCATGTCTCAAAAAGATTTTGAAGAAGATCAGTTGCAGGTATTTGCCGAACCTTACAATTCGTTGATTGTAGGAAAAAACGGATTTAAAAACCCAATTCCTGATGTCGGTTTTCTTGCACCCAAAGAAAACATCAAGGCCTGGGTTGACCGAAAATTGTTTATTCATAATATGGGACACGCTACTGTAGCCTATGTAGGATTTCAAAAAAATCCAAATTGGGTGTACATATATGAAGCGTTGGAAGATACTGAGATATTTCGAATTACCCGACAAACCATGATGCAATCTGCCAATATTTTGATCGGTCTCTACCCTGAAGAATTTACAGTCTCTCAACTGGAAGCTCACATTGATGATTTATTGGAGCGATTTAAAAACAAGGTGCTTGGCGATACCATTTTCAGAGTTGGCTGTGATTTATACCGGAAATTAAGTTCTGAAGACCGTCTGGCAGGTCCAATACATGCAGCTATAAGACTTAAAAGACCTTTCGACCTTATTCTGAATGCCCTAATTTCAGGGATAGCATTTCGTGCAATAGATGAGAATGGAAATTATTTTCATGCAGATAAATGTTTTTTTGCTGAAGCTGAAAAGGGAACCTTATTTATCTTGGAAAATGTATGCAACCTTGGAGTAATACTATAAAATTGCTAGGTCTTTCAATTCCAGAAATTTGAAAATATATAATTGAAACACTAGTCGAAATTTTCAGCATATGACAGATAAAATTAACATTTTTGGGATAGCAAATAGTTACCCATATCTTAAACGAATAGACAACCGTCAGCTAAAAGAAGGTGATTGTCTTATGTTTAAGGAAAAAATAAATTGGATTCATGGCTTAAGTATGCAAGAAATAGAAATTATTCTGGAGTATCATAAAGCTTGTTCTATGGATAGGTTATAGTGTAGATTTCGTTAATAAGCCTCTTTATTCACAATAGAAAGTGGATTCTGCCTGTTAGATATGTTTTAACGAGAGTGGGTTATGCTCGCCCTTCATTGAAAGATGTGGATATTGTTAAAAAACTTTAGCTGAGTCTGGAGAAACATAGAAAAGAGATGTTGTTTTCTGAATTTAAACCAGACAACGATGGCGAGTTGGCAGCAGCGCCTTGGAGAAGAACAATTATCAGGAGGTTCAACTTTTGTGGAGCGATGCAATTGCATACGCATATTTAGCCAGAAAGCTTTTACGCACACTAGCCGAACGGTTTTTGCAGCACACCGTGGAAGCCAGACCCGTTTTATCCGTTGGGCGGTGAACCGCTTGATAAAGGTGCAGTAAAAGCAAATACCTGACACGTAATTTTCCCATGAGAATAAAAAGATAATTACTATTATAGAGCGTTGGTGATATCGCTGAAGCTCAACACTCCTTGACTTTGTTACATTTTTATAATGTTTGGAAATAAGGGAACAACTAATATTGTCTGAATTATTCTGTTAATTATAAATAAAAAGGTTTGATTAATTTTCCAACTGGATCTGCTAATTCGTTGGATCTGCTTAGAAATCGCCGGATCCTAAGCAGGTGTTCGCAGAAGTTTATACAAGTCAGGAAATATAAGATTTGAAGGGCAAAAAATTATATGGCAAAGTTAGTATTTATCGGCTCTTTCCAATCGGCTTACCGAGTGTTTTAGGACAAAATTACCTGAGAAATTACCTCCTGTTTATTTGGTTAGATTGAGGCTTATGGATGGAAAAAAAGTTTTATCTGAGAATAAATATTGGATGAGTTCTGGTGGTAATGAAAATTTTCAGGCGTTTAATTCTTTGCCGAAGGCTAATATTAAAGTGAAGATAATTAAAATTGAAAAAGGCGCAGAAACAAAAATAGATTTTGAGATAACTATCCCTTCAAAAACTCCGGCAATAGGCATTAAACTGAATTTACTTGATTCATAAAAATACACTCAGACTTCCTGCCTATTTTTCGGAGATGTATTTTTCTCTTTTGCCAAAAGAAATAAAAATAATTGCTGTTAAGTACATGTATATTAGTAAGTTAAAATTAATTGTGATGGCTGTAATGCACATTCAGACTAAAACGTTTCAATATACTTTTCGGATAAAATGTAAAAGTGAATCTAAAATAGTATCCACTGAATTTTAACTTTCTTATTATACGCAAAGTTTAATTAATAAATAATAATGAAATGAAATTTAATCGAAAGATTATTGTGCTATATTCGCATTCGAAACCTTATTTTTAATTTATGAAATCTTCTTCTTGGTTTTTTTATGCTATAATAACAACATTGACCTGGGGTATATGGGGTGCTTTAATTGAAGTTCCTCAAAATGCAGGTTTCCCTCCAACTTTGGGCTATATTATTTGGTCACTAACCATGGTTCCCTGTGCATTGATTGCATTGTATATTGTCAATTGGAAAATTGAAAAAGATTTAAGATCAATATTGCTTGGTTTGACCATTGGAGTTTTGGGAGCTGGTGGTCAGTTGGTGCTTTTTGAGGCTCTTCGTGAAGGTCCGGCTTATATAATCTTTCCTTTTGTTTCTTTATATCCGATTCTAACTATTATATTATCAGTGCTATTTCTGAAAGAAAAAACTTCTGTATTTAAATGGATTGGTATTGCTATTGCCATTGTTGCGATCTTTTTTCTTTCGTATCAGGAGCCAAACAGTTCTTCTGCTTCGGGGTATCTTTGGCTAATACTGTCTTTATTTGTTTTTGCAGCCTGGGCATTGCAAGCTTATGTCATGAAATTTTCGAACGAGACAATGAAATCGGAAAGTATATTTTTTTACATGACGATAGCTGGTTTGTTATTATCGCCTATAGCATGGTCAATGACTGATTTTTCACAGACAATTAATTTGGGTTTTAAGGGTCCTTATCTGGCCGCTATTATTCATTTGCTTAATTCTATTGGGGCCTTAACGCTTGTGTATGCTCTACGTTACGGCAAAGCCATAATTGTTGTTCCTCTAACCGGGTTGGCTCCGGTAATTACAATAGTATTGTCTTTGTTTCTTTATAGTGTTATGCCGGGATCGATATTACTGATCGGATTAGTATTTGCAGTGGTGGCAATTGCAATTCTTTCGTTTTAATCAGTTTTATATTTTAAAACTTGATCAATGAATAAATGCAAAACTAACACGGTAGTTTTGTATTTAGTCGAACGTTAAAAACCCCTATTTTTTTCAGAATACAAATCTTCGGTTCCATGCCGGGGCAAAGAAACGCCAGATCAAATGGGCAAAAATATTTAGTGCTTCAGCTTTTAATCGCTGAAGCATTTTTCTTAGATTGAACCCTGCCGCTGCCAGCAGGGTATTGACCAAATCGCCCTGCTCGTCCAGGAGGTAATTCCTACTCATCCGGTGGTCTTGCTTAAGGTGGCCAATAATTGGCTCGATTCCAGCCCTTGCCCTGAATCGTTTGCGGATCTTCTGTTTTTGGTAGTTGTTTGCAGAAGCGGGTAGTTTTGTTGGGATGACGATCTGTACCCCGTTTACAACCTTTCTGCCCTTATATCCCCTGTCCACGATCCCAACTTTTGGCTTGTGTCCGGTAATCCTTTCGGTTTGCTCTAATTGTGGCAGCAGGGTGTCTCCATCGTAAAGGTTCTCGATAAATGCCATCGCCCCGACAATGATTCCTGATCTTCGGGTTTTTACGATCGAACTTTTGTTGCCAAATTCATATTTCTTTGCCTCCTTGCCTTTGGCAATGCATTTGACATGGGGCTGGTGGAGGCTATAAATCTTGTTGCTGCTGTTTTTTTCTTGTGCCAATACTTTATTGAATATGTCCAACTGGGAAGAATACCTTTCTCTTTTCCCGTTGTCCAATTTCCTTTCAACCTCGCGTACAACCCTGCCTGCAATCACTTTTATCCTGCGTGCGGCGGCACGGGCTTTCTTCTTGCGCCGGGGATGGCTGTGGAAACGTTGGTCGATCATCAGCTGCTTTAATTCCCGTCGGTAACTCTGTCGGAGGGTGATCCGCTCCTTGCATGCTATTTTCCTGCATTTCTCGATAATCTTCTTTTGCAGTTTTACATCCGTCGGATAAGTGATGTTCTTCTCCTGTATGGTGGTGTCGATCAGTACCTCATCGTCCTGAACTTCTTTTTTGGGGAACAATTGTACCGACATTTTCAAAAGTTGTTCCGAACCTTCTTCCCCAATACGCTTGCGGAACTTGATCAATTCGGTATGGTCAAATGGCAATTGGTGACAGAAGTATACTTCCCCGCAGAAGTATTGCCAGTAAGGGTTTTCTACCCACCTATCCAGTATGCTCTCATCGCTTTGATCATAAATCCGCTTTAGAAGAACAATCCCCGCAATGGTGCGGATAGGGATACTGGGCCTCCCGTTATCTTCGCAGTAATAAACACTTAATTCAGATTCCAATTGTTCCCAGTTAATTTTCCGGGATAACAAAACCAATTCGTGTCCCTCGTTAATAAAATGTTTCAGGGGAACTTTAAACATTTCCAGTTGTGGATTCTTGTCAATTTTTCCGATCATTTCTGCAAGGTTTTTCGCCAATTTATGAAAAACCTTGCGGAATTTAAGATCAAAAATCAGGTATTTTTAAACAATATGATGTTAATAATAAGACAGTTAGATGTGGTAAATCTTCTTTTTCACGTTCGACTATTTATGTTGGTTCATCAGGAATAATTTTAAATATAGGGTGAAATTACTGAAAATTATATGGTTATATTAAGTCTCTTGGTTTGGATGGTTAATTAATTCGAAATCAATAAATTAAGCAATTGTTCATTGACAAACTATTTTTTAGATTTGATTAATTGAATGGGTCCTATTAATCCTGATGGAGTTAAAGCTTTATCTTTATCAAGAAATTTATCGATTGGAGAGGTGGTCCATATATTTTTAAGTTTACCATATTCAATTAAATCGCCAATAATCCGGTTGCGATAAACATTGGCAACGTCTACTTGCAATTCGTTGTCTGTTTTCAAAATGTTCGTCACATCCATCCTGAAATCAGGCAACCAGACATTTCCCAACCACTTGCCATTCAGTCGCACTCCGCCAACTACTCCAAGGGTTCCAAGGCTTAATTGAATTGAATCAGAACCGGGATTATATCCAGCAGGCAATTTGAAATGAATGGTATAGTTTGCTTTTCCGGAGTAATATTTAATGGCTGGATCCGTAAAGTCGGTCCATGATTTTAAATTGGTGATTTCGACCGGAGCAATTATGGCCGGATAAGCAGGTGTAAAAGTGATTGTTCCTGAGAATCTCGATATTTCTGTTACTTCAGACTCAATGAATTTATTATCTGCTAGTTGATGCGACTTGTCCGTGCCAATAAACACAAAAAATAACGATTCGTATGGCGCTAATGTAACAGGGATGCGTACCAGATTGTCCTCATTTGAATAATTCTTAGCTTGTCGGATACTTCCATATTCTGGATTCCAAATTTCTGGAATTTTATTCGCTATCCTGAAGGTTAATTGTCTTTTCAATTCCATATTTTGCTGATTGGCAATAAAATATAGATCAGTTTCTCCAAATTTCTTGTGAATGAATTGGATGTTTAGCGAATCGAGTTGGTCTGTTGACAGGTCAGGAACAAGATTAATATCATGCAAAACTTTTTCTATTGGTTTTCCCCAAATGATTTTGCCTTTCCCAAAATTATTTTCACCTGAAGTGATACTTTTCTGTTTCCCCCAAAGTTTATCGGCAAGTTCCTTGAAATCAGTTATCATTTCTCTCTTTTCATTAAGTGAAAGCATATTTTGTGGTTTTTCGCCGTAGACAATTGCCCCCTGATTTACTAATTCGGAAATTCTCTTCAGGCTTCCATAACCCATATCCGTATTGTCGGGTAAAATTAAAATACTGTACGATTGGTTGTCCGAAAGAAGTATTTTCCCATTTTTAATGCTGGTTTTATTCAATAAGACATCAGCATTACAGGCATTTGCCCGGTAATTGTATGGCAATTTATTGACAGTTTTATTGGCGATAAACTGAGGCAATTGGTCGCCTAAAAAGTACAATACATCGCTTACCGTTTCTCCTTTTTGGAGCAAATATTGAATACGGTTCTGATAAGTAAACCAATCGTTTGTTATTGACCACCATGGATTATGTCTGTTAAAATTAGATCCAAACTTTCCAAGAGTCATCTCAGGTGTTTTGTCAAAAGGTTGAAGAACATAGCTATGCAATATCAATTGGTTAACGCCTGAGCAAAACGCTCGGTCACCAAACGGTTTCAGATAAAATGGTGATTCGCTGTAATGTGCCCAGCTTGTATAGGATTCTGCTGCAACAATTGGCAATTGGTAACAGTTGGCTGCATATGACGGTAAATTGCCTGCTATGCGTGGTTGAGGCACATAAGGCTCAGGAAAATTTTTGGCTGGTGGAGGACCCGCCCAAAATTCCCACATGGGTAAGTCTGCGTATGTATTTGATTTTAGAACATCAATAGGTGGATATGTAGCGTCGCCATAAATGACCTCACAGTGCATTTCCAATTTTTGCTGATGGCATAATTCGCTGTAATGTTTATAATAATTAATTTCAATCAGGTTGGCAATGGTTTTTCGGAAATCATACAAAAAGCCTTCCGTTAATTGACTATTCCCAATAGTTTCGCCGCAAAGTGCCGGAATCCATCTGATCAGGCTGTAGCCATGCTGCTTTTCGAATTCGGAAGCAAAATTGGCAGTCCAGTTTTGGTACATACACTCCCAACTATCAATAAGCAGGAATTTGAAGGTATTGCCGCTATATGGCCCCGCTTCGTTGATGAGTTTTTGAGGGAAGCTTCTGAAATGTAGGTTTAGTGCTGCTGTATCCATCTTATCACATTCCAAACCGGTTCCTTCTTTGGTGGCTGGTTCGTTCTTTTTGCCGGTAGTTGTATAGCCAAAACGGATAATACTCCAATTTCCAGCAGGAGCTGCCCAATTTAAGGTGCCATCCGCAGTCATATCTTTAGAGATGTCCATGACACTGTTCTCGTCTGGAATTAAATTCTCTGTTATTGATGTTTCCGTGGCATCGAA
Source organism: Bacteroidota bacterium (assembly GCA_023251455.1). Classification (GTDB taxonomy): domain Bacteria; phylum Bacteroidota; class Bacteroidia; order Bacteroidales; family Prolixibacteraceae; genus Aquipluma. The sequence goes on along the minus strand of JAHEYT010000063.1, from coordinate 27,377 downwards.
ATTGCTTTTTTCCAGGGTTTTAAGTGAAACGGTTTTTTCTAAAACGTATGAAATACTTGATGAATAAGTTGGCTGTTCATTGTCACTTAAAAGCTCCACTTCAGAAATGGTAAACTCATATTGCGGGTCAACATTTGAAAAATCGTTAACCTGAAGTTTGTAAAACTTATTTTTCAGATTTGAAATCGGTATGATTTCCAGTTTGTTTAAACCGATTATTTCAATATCCTGAATTTTTTTGTAATTCTTTCCATCATCAGAAACCGACAAAGTAAATTCGCTGTTAAAAATGGCCATATTACGCAACATAAAAGGCCTCCGCACATAAATAGCCAATTTTTTTGCAACAAATTCTTGATTAAAATTTAGGGTAATAAAATCACCACGGTGCATATCAAATCCGCTTACCGGATTACCGTCTGAAAGAATGCCACCTTCAATTGAATCGTTAATCATTATTTTGGGTTTGGCTTGCTGGAAAAAACTGTTCGTTGAATTGGTTTTAAAGGCTATCACTGCAACATCTTTATAGAAATTCAGTTTAGCCATTGGTTTTATCAATTTTTGTTTGACAGGTTTTCCGCCTTCAACAATTGTTTTTGTCCAAACATATTGTTTCATCGACATTTCAGGAGTTATCCACGGACCACCACTTGCACTCCAGCCATCGCAATTGTGTACCCCTATTTTAATGTCAAGCCGGTTTGCTTCGTGTAATGCCCACCTAAACATTTCATACCATTCTGGCGTATTAAAAATTACCCTTGGTATGCCAAAGTCTTTGTCAGGAAAAAGACCGACGTTTAAAATAGTTGCTTGAGAAATGCCTTGTTGGTGCATTGCTTCAAGGTCTTTGGTAATTCCATCTTTAGTAATTGCCCCATCGATCCAATGCCACCAGGTGTGGATTTTTACCGATGAGGGTGGATTTATAAAGCTACTCCGATTTATATTATCTTTTTTAATGGTTTTGAATGAGCAGATTTCAACTAATATACAGCATATTAGTGTTATACGGATGAGGTGGCTATTTTTTATAGCAAAAAACAATGTACTTATCCTGGCATTAATAGGTGCAATTACATATATTTTAGTCATAGCGATTGATATTTGCCAACTTATGGTAGTTTAGGTGAATTAATAGTAATATGCAACGAGAAATGGCGTTGAGTTTTTCCTCTATTTTATGGTTTTAATGACTGAAATTGTCTGTACTACATTTCTGTTGTACACTTTTAGATTTCTGAAAAGCATTTTTGTGTGGAGCATGCAGCGGATGGCAATGTGACCGAAGTTATACACTGAACCATGATTCGAAAATCCATTATCAGTAGCTTCAATCATGATAATTCCGTCGATGGCGCCAATTATTTTGTTGTCTATTTGAAGAAACTGCAGCTTATGCCACTTGTTTTTTTCTAAAGGCTTATCAAGACATCCAAATGCCAAAGGATAGGTAAAAGGATTTTTTATCAAACCTGATGTTAAAACATCATTTCGCGTATCGCTCATATCGCGGTAATACTCCCAATGGTAATTTCTTATATCTTCACCATAGAGAACACTCATTCGTCCGGAGGTACGAAGCGGATAATCTGCCATGAAGTCTTCCCGGTTCATACCGGAAGCTTGAGTCATCAATAAACTAAGTCCTCCTGGTCGAAGCGAATTAAATTCGTATTCGACATACAAATCTCCTTCGAAAACCTTTTTCGAAAATAGATACACTTGACTGTCAAGAAGAGCGCCTGTATAGCATTTGTTAATAGTTTCAATCAATAAGCCTTTTTCGGAAATGCTGACATTAACAGGTTTGCCTTGAACATAAAAACTGTCGAGCTGTATGGGATTAGATAAGCTAATATCGAATTTTTTTAGCCAGGAATTGTCAGGTTGCCAAATAAATGGTTTTCTATTTTTACCTTCATACATGTATTGTAGCTCGGTTTCCAGATTACGATCAAAATGAGTGACTTCACTGTGAAATAGCTTGTAAACATCATCTTTAGTCAAGGAGTTGTTGTAGAATTTGATTGTAGATATTGCAAGAGCAGGGTTTCCAGTAAATAATGATGTTCTGATGCTGTCACGATGAAATATGCCTTCTTTAAATTGATTTTCCCTTCCTACTAAGACTCCGTTTATATATAGTGAATATTTGTCGTTTGGATAATCCCAAGTTAGAGTGATCTGATACCATGTATTCTTCTTAAATGATGCGTGACTTGAGGAAACGTTGGCGCTGTATGGAAGATTAAATGCATCTTCGTAAAACGAGCCTTTTGCAAATAAAGCCAATAAGTTAGGATGCCATCCTCCATCCCAGACAAGTTTGAAATTTGCTGCATTGAAATCCTGAGGATTCGGACTGTCTGAAAGTAATGGATACGTGTAAATGTTTTTGTTACTGATTTTTAGATTATCAGACATTGGGAAATGGCTCATATCCTCTAATGGTAAAAACCAAACAGTAACAGTTCCTTGTGGTTGGTTTAATGTGTGCTTCTTTAATTGTAAAGCTGAATGAATACTTGTCATGTTTATACCCATTCGTTTATCAATACTTAGAATACGCGCTTGGCCTTTAACTGCTATTCTTGATGTGTCAGTAAACGAAAAACCATCTAAATAGGTTAAAACAGGTTGGGGTAATTGCCCGTTTGAATCAAGAATAGTTAAAAATAAAATGCAGAATGAAATTAATTTAAAATAATTGCGCATGTTGAAGTCAGTTTAGGTATTCGCAAAATTTACTTTATCAGGTAATTGCCTTTCATCCATTTGAATAGCGGTTGCATCCATTCTTCGGTGGGTATTGAAAGCACAAAGCCATGATCTCCTTTGGGATATAGGTGCATTTCTGCTGGAATTTTGTTACGGATTAATGCCTGATAGAAAACTATGCTGTTGTTTACATCTACAGTTTGGTCATCTCCGGTATGTGTCAGGTAGGTTGGGGGTGTTTGGTCGTTAACGTGTAATTCGTTTGAAAAGAAGTCAATCATATCTGCCGAAGGATTCTTCCCGAGTAAATATCTTCTGGAACTGGTGTGGGTGAGCTGGTCTGACATCGAAATTAGCGGATAAATTAAAATCATAAAATCAGGCCGAGTACTTGTGTTTTTTGTGTTGGGAATCAGGCAGGTGTTGAAATGAGTTCCGGCAGAGGAGGCGAGATGGCCTCCGGCAGAAAACCCCATTATCCCGATTTTTTTAGGATCAATATTCCATTCGGCTGATCGCTCGCGAACCAATTTTATGGACTGTTGAGCGTCCTGCAAGGGACCAATGGCTTTGTTCTTCATCATGGAATCAGAAGGCAATCTATATTTTAATATAAAGGCAGTTGTACCGTGGATTGCAAAATTCCTGGCGATTTTTACCCCTTCATCCTGATAGGCCTCAACGGCGTAACCACCTCCGGGGCAAATGATTATAGCGCTTCTGTTTGAATTTTCCTTGCCGGGAAGGTAGATTGCTAAAGTGGGATTCGAAACGTTTTTATAACCTCCGAATTGTCCGTCCCAAATCAGTGTGTCTTCATTCAGTGGGCTTTTAATAGAGTTTGGGATTGAATCTAAATATAAAGGAATAACATCCTGCGAAGAAAGTTTACTTATCGCTATAACTGTCAGAAGAAATAACAAATAAATCTTTATCATCGTTAGTTGGTGAATTTTAGATGTTTGACTTTTTTTGTTACGCAATGATAACCTTAATATTGGCATCTATAAGGCGCTTTTTATCCACTTCTGAAATACCAGAATCGGTAATTACGGTGCTGATACGATCTAATTTACAAATGAAAGCCAGGCTTTTACGAAGAAATTTTGATGAATCGGTTACTACAATTACTTCTTTAGCTACTTCAATCATAATTTGGTTTAGGAATGCTTCTTCCATGTTTGGGGTTGAAATCCCCATTGTAGTATCAAATCCATCAACACCCAGAAAAACCTTGTCGACAAAGAAATTTCTGAAATTCTTTTCGGCTAGTGGTCCGATCAGAGAGAGTGAGTTTTGGCGCATAACTCCACCAGGCATAATCAAGTTTATGTTAGGGCTCGAAAGCAAATGTTGTGCGATGTTTAATGCATTGGTAATTATTGTAACCTGACTTAAAGAAGGAGTTAAATTTTTAACAATTTCTAGTGTTGTTGTTCCCGAATCAATAATTACGGTGTCGTGGTTTGTGATGAGTTGCGCGGCAGTTTTGCCAATACGGATTTTTTCATTAATGTTTATTTTGTTCTTTTCGCCAAGATTTTGATCAAAACTTACTGTTTTGCTGACGCTCATTGCGCCTCCCCGTGCTCGTATTAAAAGTTTTTTTGTTTCCAGTTGTTTGAAGTCGTTCCTTATAGTCACTTCACTGACCGCAAATTCTTTACTTAGCTCGTTTACAAAAATCTGGTCTTTGGTTGTGAGCATCTCGATAATCTTTTTTCTTCTTTCTACAGTGCTATGTTGATCTGTTGGTTCCATGAGTGTGTATTTTCCTATGTGTTCCCTGAAAACTTTCCGAAGTTTACTGTTGTTTGTTGAAAATTTGTCTTACAAAGATATATATAATAAGGTATCGAAGGTGTATTTTAATAAAAAAGAATAAAAAAATTAAAAGGAAATATAAAATAATGAAAAATAAATATATATATTTGTAACGAAAGGAAACGAAAGTATAATAAATGATAATGTATACTGAAATGAAACTAACTAACACAGAAAGAATCTACACAGAAAAGGAAATTCAAAATCAACCTGCATTGTGGGGCAAGATTTACAATCAGCTATTGGTCGAACAATCGCAAATTATTCCTTTTTTAAATCATGCGACTTCTCATTCGAATTTGAATATAATTTTAACCGGAGCAGGCTCAAGTGCTTTTATTGGCTTGTCCATTGTTGGTTCTTTTAAACGAAATTTAAATTGGAATACTTCAGCCGTTTCTACTACTGACATTGTTACTCATCCTGAGGATTTTTTCAACTCGGATGTTCCCGTGTTATTGATTTCTTTTGCGCGCTCCGGAAATAGCCCTGAAAGTGTTGCAGCGGTTAACATTGCTGAACAGATTTGTTCAAAGATTTACCATTTGATTATTACTTGTGATGTATTAGGTGATTTAGCCCAGTGTGAAACAGATTCGCCAAAGTATGTTATTGTTCTCCCATCTGAGGCTAACGATAAAGGTTTAGCCATGACTGGTAGCTATTCAGGAATGCTTTTGGCTGGTTTGCTCATTTCGCGAATTCGCGAAATTGATACGCTTTCGGAACAGATTGACATACTAATTAGTTACGGACATAAACTAATTATGCAGCCAGAAGTGTTCCGGCAAATTGCTGAGTTGGATTTTGAAAGAGCAGTTTTTCTTGGTTCCGGTTCATTATTCGGTACCGCAACAGAGTCACAGCTTAAATTGCAGGAACTTACCGATGGAACGATTATCTGTAAACACGATTCATTTTTAGGATTTCGTCATGGCCCTAAAGCTGTGGTTAACCAGAAGACGTTAATATTTCTTCTTTTCTCGAATCGGAATAATGCCATCCCGTACGAAAAAGATTTAATTGAATCGCTGAATGACGGAAAGAAGCCTTTGTATACTGTTGGACTTTCAGAACATAATATCGCCGGGATGAAACTTGATAGACTTATTTTAGTTTCAAACGATGAAAGTCAGCTCGATGAAGAATTTTTGCCGGTATGCTTTATCATTCCAGCCCAGATGTTAGGGTTCTTTAAATCATTGCAACTTGGGTTCAATCCGGATACGCCATCGCAAAGTGGAGCAATCAATCGGGTAGTTAAAGGAGTAAACATTTATCCATACATAAAACAATGAATAAGTTAATTCGAAATAAGGCTCTTAGTAGCCAAAAACCTCTTATGGATTACATTCTGAAGAGAGTTGACGAACTGGTTGAAAAAGATGGAATTAGGAGGACGATTTTTGCAGCTTGTCCAAATTCAATCTCGGTAATTAAAGCTGCATTGCGTTCAGCCAAACGCTGGAACAGCCCAATAAAGTTTGCTACAACACTTAATCAGGTTGATATCGACAGAGGTTACACGAATCTTAATCAGAAAGAATTTGTAAATACCGTTAGACGCGAAGCAGAACGTATTAATTTAAATGTTCCGGTTATTATCGCTGTCGATCATGGTGGTCCATGGCTTAAAGATATTCAGGCACGCGAAAAATGGAGTTTTGAAGACTCGTTTGCAGCCATTAAAAAATCATTTGAAGCGTCAGTTGAAGCAGGTTATGACCTGATTCATGTTGACCCTACGGTAGATATTACCATTGGTGACGGTCTGATCATTTCAATAGAAGTTGTTGCTGAACGTACGTTGGAATTAATTAAACATACTGAAGCATTTCGTAAGTCGGGCAATTTTCCACCGATAGCCTACGAAGTTGGAACAGAGGAGGTTCATGGAGGACTTGCTGATATTGACACTTTTCGTAAGTTTCTTAGTTTACTGAAAGACGGCTTGGCCGACAGTGGTTTATATGAGGTGTGGCCGTGTTTTGTAGTGGGGAAAGTTGGAACTGATTTGCACACTACCACTTTTGATCCGGAAACTGCAAAACAATTAACCAGCATTGCCCGTGAATATGGAAGTGTAATTAAAGGTCATTATTCCGATGGGGTTACCAACCCTGAAGCATATCCGCTTTCAGGAATGGGAGCAGCCAATGTTGGTCCTGAATTTACAATTACTGAATACAACGGATTAATGGAGCTTGAAAAGCTTGAAAAGAAATTTTTCGACGAAGGAAGAATTGCCCGATGTTCAGATATTGGAATAATACTCTACGATGCAGTGGTTAAATCTGGTCGCTGGCGGAAGTGGTTATTTGTTGATGAATCGCCTGAGGATTTTGAAGCTATTTCAAAAGAGAGAAAAGAATGGTTGATTAGTACTGGTTGCCGGTATATATGGCAAAATCCTGAAGTACTGGCATCAAGAGCACAATTGTATAGTAATTTTGAGAGTAACGGAGTCTTAGCTGAAGAAATTGTACTTTCAAATATCGAGTACTCAATGGACAATTATTTCTCAGCTTTTAATCTTAGGGATTTGAACGACTTACTCTAAACATGGAGATAAAATTATGAATTCGAAAGTAAAATACGATGTAATTGTTATCGGCGAATTGAATGTTGACCTTATTCTAAATCAGATTGGTCAATTTCCGGAAATTGGCAAAGAAATTATTGCGAATAGTATGAATCTGACACTTGGCAGTTCGTCAGCTATATTTGCCAGTAACCTTAGTACTTTGGGAACTTCCGTAGCTTTTATTGGAAAAATTGGACAGGATGGTTTTGCATCTGTTGTGCTTAATAGCCTTAACTCGAAAGGCGTTGATACCTCAAATATTATACAATCAGAAACATTAAATACAGGAGCAACCATTGTTTTGAATTATGATCAAGATCGTGCAATGGTAACCTATCCCGGAGCCATGGAAGACCTGAGATTGGAAGACATTGATTTTGATTTTCTTACATCATGCCGTCACCTGCATTTTTCTTCCATCTTTCTACAGCCTAGTATTCGTAAAAGTTTACCCTTTATGTTTTCCAAAGCCAAATTACTCGGATTGACAACTTCGCTTGATCCACAGTGGGATCCGGCTGAAAAATGGGATGTAAACCTTTCTGAATTACTTCCAACACTCGATATTTTTATGCCAAATAAAGCTGAGTTTCTTCTGTTGACAGCTACAAATTCTTTGGAAGAAGGTATAGCTAAAATCAAAAACATTGCGCCAAATCTCATTCTAATTATAAAGGATGGTGTAAATGGAGCTTACGCATGGAAAGCTGGACAGTTGATTCATCAACCAGCATTCCTTAATGAAAATGTTGTTGATTGCATTGGTGCAGGCGACAGTTTCAATGCAGGATTAATAAATGCATTTATTAAAGGAGATTCAATCGAAAAATGTCTGGAATCCGGAGCAATAACCGGTGCTGTTTCTACCACAAGAGCAGGTGGAACCGGTGCTTTTAAGAGTCTCGATGATGTAAGGATACTTTCCGTGGAAGTTTTCAATGTTATATTTTGAAAGTAGAATGGATTGAACTTGAATGCTTTAAATGTTGACTGTTAAAATAGGGTTACATGCGTTGCAGAAGTTGGTGATAAGAAAGATGAGAATTGAAAGCATCGGGTAATTAGGAGTACTGAACTAAATAAAATAAATACTATGAATAAACTCTCAAACCAAAATCAAACATCTATGAGAAGATTACTTGTTTTATTTGTATTTCTCCTGATTGGAGGAGTTCAAGTTGCACTTGCGCAAAAGCTTTTGAAAGGGAAAGTTACCAGTTCGGAAGACGGAAGTGGTATTCCCGGAGCGTCTGTTGTGGTACAAGGTACCAATGTAGGTACTATTACTAATTCGGATGGAAATTTTTCGATATCAGCGCCTACAAATGCGAAAGCATTAAAAGTTTCTTTTGTGGGCATGAAATCGCAAGAAGTTACAATTGGCTCAAGAACAGATTTTAACGTTAAATTAGAATCAGAAATCACTGCTCTTGATGAGGTTATTGCAGTAGGTTATGGTACACAGAAAAAGAGTGACTTAACAGGTGCAATAAGTTCTGTAAAAGGAAATGATCTTACACTTTCACCAGTTATGCGCGCCGACCAGGCTTTACAAGGGCGTGCTGCGGGTGTAATGGTGCAAAATACCGATGGTGCCCCTGGAGGTAATATCACAATAAGAGTAAGAGGAAGCAATTCGCTTCAGGGAAACAGCAATGCTCTTGTCGTTATCGATGGGTTGCAGGGTGGAGATATGAAAACGTTGAATCCAAATGACATCGAATCAATCGAAGTTTTAAAAGATGCATCTGCTACTGCCATTTACGGCTCTCGTGGCGCTAATGGAGTAATCCTGATTTCAACTAAAAAAGGAAAATCAGGGAAGCCGGTAATTAATTATAATTTCAGCGAAGGCGCTCAAAGAATTACAAAAGTAATTGATGTAATGAATGCCGGCCAATTTGCCCGTGCAGCAAACGAATTCTCAGCAACTTTAGATGAAGATTATCCACCTAGCGGTTTTAAACCTTTTACTGATGAACAAGTAGCCAATTTTGAAAAAAATGGAGGAACAGACTGGCAACGTGAAGTTTATAAGACTGGTAAATTGATCAATCATCAGCTTTCAATAAGTGGTGGTGGTGACCATATGAATTACTTTATTTCAGGAAGTTTCATGGATAACAAGGGTATCATGATTAATTCATACTATAAACGCTATAACCTTCGTGCGAATGTAAATGCAGATATCAATGAATGGGTAAGTGTTGGTTTGAATTGGGCAGGTACAAAAGAAATATCAAATGTTCCACCATTTGGGAATGGTTCCGGAAGTGGCGTGGTTATCGGACAGGCTGCTAATGAAGCGTATTTGTGGGATGCAACTACACCTGTGTACGATAGTTCTGGTAATTATTGGAACCATCTAGATAATCCTGGATATGGACATGACGAAGGAGCTAACCCGGTTATGTCGGCCTTGGAAACTTTCAATGAAATAAATACAGTAAGTAATAATATTAGTGGTTATTTAGAATTTAAGCCGTTAAAAGGACTTAGTTTGAAAATCACTGGTGGAGCAATTATTGGCAACGGAAATAATATCAGCTATCTGAATAGAAAAACATTTGAAGGAGCTGGAGTTGATGGCTTGGGGACACAGTATTCAAGCACAAGTTCGAGATACCAAAATTCAAATATTTTAAGCTATTCCAGAGACTTTAATTTAAAACATCGTTTAGTACTTACAGGCGTTGCTGAATATCAGGTTGAGAATTTTCAGTATTATAGTTATCAGGGAAGTGGCTTTGCCACTGATGTTACCGGAATATATAATTTAGCCGGAGCAACAAACCTCTTGGTTACCGGAAATGATATTACCAAACGAGAACTTAGTTCATATCTGGGACGCGCTAATTATACGTATGATAATAAATATGCAATAACCGCTTCTTATCGAGCTGATGGTTCTTCTGTACTTGCTCCAGGCAATAAATGGGCATATTTTCCGTCACTTGCGGTATCCTGGACTGCTTCAAATGAATCATTCTTCAAGAAATTTGAAGTATTATCAAATTTAAAATTTCGCGGTGGCTGGGGTATAACAGGTAATCAGAGTATAAGTCCTTATTCCACATTGGCATCGTTAGGTGGCGTTACTTATCCTTACGATGGCGGTGGCTCAAAGAATATCGGATACATTCTTTCAAGTGCTTTAAATGATAATTTAAAATGGGAAAGCACAGAACAAAGTAATGCAGGAGTGGATCTGGGTTTTTTTGGCAACCGGTTAACCGCAACTGTTGATGTTTATAAGAAAAAAACATCGGATATGCTGCTTGCCAGTCAAGTCCCTTGGTACACTGGAATTGGTGGCTCTGGTGTTGCACCAGCCAAAACGCAGAATGTTGGATCAATGGAGAATAAGGGGATTGAAATTTTAATAGGGGGCGATCCAATTGTTGGTAAATTTAAATGGAATACAAGTATCATGTTTTCAGCAAACAAAAGCAAGATACTTGATCTTGGAAAAACTAATAGTGGATCGGATATAACAGAGCTGGTTCAACGTGCAAGTCAAGGAGGAGGATATGGATTCAATAGTATGGTATGGCTCATAAAGGGAGAATCACTTGGAACACTTAAAGGACATATTTTTGAAGGCATTTGGAGTACAAGTGAAGAAGCTGAGGCAAATAAATTTGGACAAATGCCAGGTGATCCAAAATATAAAGATTTGAATGGTGACCATAAAATTAATGCTTCTGACTTAACAATTATAGCTCATACCGCGCCGAAGTTCAGTTTTGGTTTTAATAATAAATTCTCGTATAAAGATTTCGAACTATCGTTCTCAATTCAAGGCGTATATGGTAATCAGATATTTAACGCCGGAAGAATTTTTACTGAAAAAAACAATTGGGGCTTATTAACCGGTACAAGTACGCGTTTATTAGATCATTGGACTCCTACAAATCAAAATACAGATATTCCAGCATGGACTGTTCAGTCGGAGCGGACTAAATATAGACTTGACCATAATCTGGGAGACTATAATGTGTCTGTAAATGGCAGAGATTCTCATTATGTTGAGGATGGCTCTTATTTAAGACTTAAAACCATAAATTTTGGTTATAACTTACCTAAGTCATTATGCAACAAGATTAAGATGGATAGACTTAGAGTATATATAGCCGGAGCAAATCTTTGGACCCTTACCAATTATACCGGATATGACCCTGAAGCAAGTTCTTTCTCGTCAAGTGATGGACGTGCAGGCATAGATAATAGCAATTATCCTCAATCAAAGACATATACGTTAGGTATTGATGTTACATTTTAAAAAACATTAAATATGAAAAGAAATATTAAATTCATTATACATAAATCTAATGTAATAATGATAGCTGGTGTCTTCGCTTTCTCTGCAATGTCGTGTAGCGATTTGATGGAAAATCCAAAGGCATTAGTTAGCGAGGTTAATTTTTACAACACCAAAGGTGAAGCGGAAGCTGGTTTAGTAGGAGCTATGTCTCAGGCATCTGCTGCTGCCGATGTTACTTTGGGTCCCGACGATGTTAGATTTAATTCCTATAAAGACTCAAATCATGATGGAGTCCGCGATTTTCCAATCGTTTTGCAAACCGATTATGGTGTTGCAAATTGGACTGCTGCCTACAAGTCTATAGCTAATACAAACGCTGTACTACGAGCAGCTAATAGTAAAAAGATTACGGGTGTAAGTGAAAGCGAACTCGCCGAAATTATTGGGCAGGCAAAATTTATTAGAGCGTTTAATTATTTTAATCTGGTAAGGTTATATGGTGATGTTCCTTTAATAAAAGAAGATTCACCAAATCCCGTTTCCAATACTTATACAAGAGCTGGTGTTGCCAGTGTTTATTCGCAGATATCTCTTGATCTTGAAGATGCTGCAAAAACACTGCCCGATTCATGGGCGAATACACCTGGTCGTCCAACGAAGTGGGTTGCAAAAGGATTGTTGTCTAAAGTTTATTTGACCATGGCGACTGCCCCACTCAAACAGCCTGATAATTACGCCAAGGCAGCTACACTTGCAAAAGAAGTGATTGATAGTAAGAAGTTTACTTTGATTCCTAATGTTGCTGATGTTTTTAAGATTGACAGTAAGCGTGAGTCTGAAATGATGTTTGCATTTGAAGCAACGACTGATGCTCCAAGTGGTGCCGCTATTGGACTGGCTTCAAAGAATTCAGGAGGGTATAGTGGTGGAGCGATGGATACAATCTTTGCAGCTCATGAATTTCCTGATCAGCCAAGAAGGGATGCTTATGTCCAGTTGAATATACCTGATGTGATTCACCCTGATGCTAATGGCAATTGGACATTAATCCCCTGGAAAAAGGCTTTTGAATATGCCCCAATAATTGCTAAATATAATTATCCGTATGTTGATGCAAATGATATAGCTAAAAAGGCTGTTTGGCCAATGAATTTTCCTATTTTACGTTACGCCGATGTTTTATTGGTTTATGCTGAAGCAGCCAATAGAGTGAGTGGAAAGCCGACAACTGAGGCCGTTAATGCAATTAATTTGGTTATTAACCGCGCTAATGGCGCTACAGGACACGAGTCGCTTGCAACTATTGGTATGACGATTCAAGCATTTGAAGACAAAGTAATTATGGAGCGAAAGTTTGAGTTTTGTTTTGAATTGGGAAATCGTTGGTTTGATATGGTCAGAAAAGAATTGACGAAAAATCACATAACTACAACATTATTTCCAATTCCTGAATTTGACGCAAAGGTACTTGGTCAGAATCCCGGATATTGATTAACAGAGAAGGTAACAAATAGCCCTAATTTAGGGCTATTTGTTTATTTAGAATATATTTTAAGCCGCTAAACCATGAAAAACCTAACATTTCTTTTAGCTTTCTTAAGCTTATTCGTTTCCTGTACTTCAAAGCAATTGAGCTGGGTAGCAATTGGCGATTCAATTACTTACTTGAATGAACATGCTACCGAAACCGAAGGAAGAGTAACGAAGGGTTACATGACCATGGTAACCGACAAGTTCAAAAACATTTCGTATTTCAATCAAGGGTACAGTGGCTGGACCTCTAAAGACATTGCCGACAGTATCGACATTCTGAACATTCAAAAGGCTGATATCTATACTATTTTTCTTGGTACAAACGATTGGTGGCAAGGTCGTTCGATCGGTACTTTTTCTGATTATAAAAACAATGCTGGGAACAATACTTTGTATGGTTCATTTCGCCTGATTGTTGAGAAACTTCGATTTCTGAATAAAGATGCCTGTATAATTCTTATTACGCCTATGCAACGGGTCGATTTTGTTCAGATTGGTAATCTGAACAATAATGCATGGGGATCATACCGAAATAGAGATGGACAGTCTTTAGCTGCATTTGCTGATGCGATTCGCGAAATTGGCAGATACGAAAGTTGTGATGTTATTGATTTGTTCAATGATCCGGAATTGAAGATCGAAAACCTGGTCAAATTTAAACGCCTGAAAGATCCCGCAACCAGTGAATACAAAAACTACCCCTATCCATTATTCATCGATATTCCTTTCAATCCGGAAACCGATGAATACCCATATCCTGTTGAAGCAATGGATATGACTTACGATGGTCTTCACCCGTCGGATATGGGATTTGACGTTATCGCCCGACGGCTGATTGCTGTATTGGAGAATAATAAGTAGCTATAAAACGAAAGAATTGGATAATCTATCTGCGAGTATGAATCGACTAAGATTCGGTTGTGCCGGTTCTTAATGTATAAGTTAGATTGCCTTAGTCCAATTTTATATATTATTCTGTAAGTGAGTGTGCATTCACATACAAATTTTAAAGTGTAAATCGATGAAATATAATTCAATTATTTTTGGTTTGATATGTTTGGTATTTGCTTTTATAGGCAACTCATTCGCACAAACAACTTACAATGTTGGTCCGGATCAGACTTACAAAAACATTGTTGATGTTCCATGGGCTTCACTAACTGCAGGCGATATGGTGAACATTTATTACAGGTCAACACCTTATAAAGAAAAATTTGCCATAACCGGCACCGGAACAGAATCTGCCCCGATAACTGTTCGTGGAATATTGGGCCCTAACGGCGAACGCCCTGTTATTGACGGGCAAAATGCTGTTACCCGTTCAGGAGCCGGAGGCTATAACCAGGTGCGAGGTGTTGTAAATATTGGCGGGTTTGATAATCATGCCAGTTATGTGGTGGTGGAGAATCTGGAAATTAGAAATGGCCATACTCCCAATAAGTTTACGAACGGCTCAGGAGCTTCTGTCTCATATAATGTAATGTCTGCCGGCATTTTTATCGAAGCCAGTTATCACATTACAGTACGTAACAATGTAATTCACAACTGCGGAAATGGTTTTTTTGTGGCAAGTAACAGTAGCGATGGATTGAATACAGTTTCAAAGGACATTCTGGTTGAAAGCAATAACTTCTACGGAAATGGAAATTTAAATAGTATTACTGAGCATAATTCATATTGTGAAGCAATCAACATTACCTATCAGTATAACCGGTATGGGCCGCTGCTCGATGGCGCCAGAGGATATTGCCTGAAAGACAGATCTTCCAATACCGTTATCAGGTACAACTGGATTGAAGGCGGAAGGATGGAAATTTCGCTCGACGAGGCGCAGGATGCCAGTCCTGAAATTTCTGCTGCCACTAATTACAATAAAGCATACATCTACGGAAATATTCTGATAAAAACCGATTTTTCGGTTGGTGGCTGGGCCGATGACCAGATGGTGGGATTTGGCGGCGATCAGGGAGGTGAATTACCCATGCGTAAAGGCCCTTTGTATATATCTAACAATACATTCATCACACAAATGAATGTGAAACCTAAAACCAGCTCCGGAAATTTCGACCGGACTTGTGTTCTTTCCATAAGCGGAGGTGCTGTATCTGTAGACATTCGCAACAATATCTTTCATAAAACCGGTACTGCTGCGTTGAGTTTTCTGAACGACAATAATCCTGAAACACCGAGTGTTGTCGCCCTGAAAAACAACTGGTTGAATGACGGTTGGGTTAAATCGCTTGAAGGAAGCGAGAATGTAGCAGAAACGTCGGATATCAATACAATAACAGGTACCAGTCCTGGCTTCAAAAATCTTGAATCCGGAGAATACCAGCTCGTAACCGGTTCAGCTTGTGTAAATGCGGGAACTGCACTTGATGGAGGTGTTACCATTATGCAGGAATATTTAAAACATCAGGGATCATCAACAAGATATGCGGATCAGGCATTTGATATTGGAGCGTATGAATATAATCCGGCAACTGGCATGGTACCCAATCAATCGGGAGCTGATGGAATAAAGGTTTTTCCTAATCCCTGCAAAGATTATTTGAATATCGTTTTGGCTGAACCAGTCAATAAGCCCGCAACTCTTGAAGTAATAAGCTTGTCGGGTGAACCAGTTGCATCATATCGATTTGAATCCGGAGAAAGGAATAAAACGATCAGTTTGTCAGGTGTTGCCTGCGGGCTCTATTTTCTTTGGTTTAACAAAGTAGTTTCAACTACAAAATTGGTTGTTGTCCCTTAAAATGAATAACAAAGCCAATTTCAAAAAGCTGGCATAAACACTATGGTTAAAGGATTCGTTTTCATTGGTATCGTTTTTTTTGTTTGCCAGGGTGTGGTGGCCCAGCAAAAATTCTGGAATGAGAAAACACTGCTCGTTCCCTGGCGATTGCCTTTGGTGGCTGACAAATCAACGGTTTCTTATATTGATTTGGATGGCGATGGCGATCCTGATGCATTGAAAACAACCGTCATGGATGGAATACCGGTAATGTGGATTGACGATGATGATGACATGAAATACGGCGATCTGGAAGGTGATCAGGATAACGATTGCCTTTTGATTGACCGGAATAAAGATGGCCTTTTTGCAGGTCCTTCCGATTTGTCGGTTGATTGGACGGATACCAACGATGACGGAATTGCCGATATACAGTTGGTTGTTCAAAATGGCAGTCCCGATGCGCGAAACTTCTTCGACTGGAAGTCCGACTTTATGTATATCATCGACTGGGGCGAAAGGGATGGAATCCAGAATTTCATTAACTGGAATGATTTGTTGCTGGGGGCTTGGGAACACGATGGACACAGTAATTTCTATACCGATTATCACGGGAACACGCTGTTCCTGAAAATGCATGCTTCGTCTTTTCGCATCAACGATTTTCATTACAACTGGGAAAACCCTTTTATTTTTTTCGACGAAGACAATGACGGCTTAACCGAGATGGCCATCCGTTTGGTTGACACTCCCAATTTCAGGCCTAAAAAGGATGCTGCACCTGATCCCCGGTTCGATTCAATTGATTCTGAGCGGGATGTGATTTATATGAAAAAAATCGACTGGACAAGCATTGCCTGGGATTTGGATAACGATAATGGCCAGGGAAATCAGTTTGATTATGACATGAATATCCGTTTTTCGGGCGAAGGATTTGATTACTCTGATCAGATGCACAAGTTTAAAAATTTGAATGGCTTGGCTGATGCTGACAAGTATTTCTATGATGCCCGCTGGCGACATTCAGATTACTTGGTTTATCCTGATCAAACGGTGGCCTATGATAAAATATTCAAGCAGGGGAAATGGAATTTTTGCTGGTTTGTTTTTGATGAAGACGATGATTGCAACCGATGGGAGCGGGTAGAACTTTATGAACCCAAATCGCTTTGGAAAATTGGCGCTGAAAAGGGAGGTCTCGATAATAATCCGCAGGCAGATGCAGTAGGTGACAGAGGTGAATTTGACACCGATAATTCAGGCCAAGGCAAATTGTATATTGCTCCGTTTGACGGACGACTGCATTTGTTTGGAGCAGAGTGGGGTGCCTGGAGAATTGACAGGAACGCTTCAGACTTTCAGGGCTATGGAGGTATTTATCCTCCGGCAAAATTACCTGAACGTTTGATCAAAGATCCGGAGAAATGGGCCACGATCCGTTATTCGGACTTGAATAACAATGGGTTTTTGGATTGCATAGAATACGACCTGGATGGAGATTCTATTTTTGAGGAGAAAGTATCCATTTGGGATTTAGGAATCGACGACCGGGTTCCGGTAATCGAAACCGGGAAATCTAATTACAAAGATATGGTCGGTATTTTTAGTCAATTGACTGAAAACATCTGGCAAAAGGCAGTGGATGTAATTTCTGTTGCCAAAAATTCGGGTGTAAGTCCAAACTGGTACGCTTTTTTGCAACACCCGCGAACCATGAACGAACGCTATGAATATGGTTTTTGGCTTACTTTTTACCTGTACAAAGATATGTGCCATGTTGCCCTGCTGAATAATGACGCGAATTTGAAACACCGGCTTGATGTTGCTTATTATTCGGGCAACTGGTCGTTACTAAAAGATAAATGATATTAGATATAACTATTGTTTGAATTGCATAAATACTGTTTCTGGAGTGTAAAAATTTGTATGATTAATCTGATGAAAAAAAAAATAGCACCAAACTTATTTTTGAGGGATACAATAAATGCCGGATTTTTCTTGATCTTGTTTATGGCATTCAATGTAGCAGGAGCACAAAACGTACAGACTCGTTTTGATAACCTCCGGTTTCACGAAACTCATCCACGGATTTGGATCGATGCCGATAAACTTAATGGATTAAAAGAAAAGTGCAAGGGAAAAACTTCGAAGGAAATTGAAGAGCTTGCCGGTCCGTCAATTGTTGGGTTAGCGCTTACTTATGTTATCACCGGTGATGAAAGTTATGGGCGGGCTGCAATTCACAGGGCATTGGACAAACATGTTGATCCGGGCTCAGGCTTTAGCGATTTGAATACTCCTGATGGTGAAAATAAGCGCATTCATTTCCAATCTACACTTACCGATCAGGCATTATGTTTTGACTGGTGTTACAATTTGCTATCGGCTACCGAGAAAGTCGAGTTTCGGAATAAAATGGTTCCGGCCATGAAAAAACACATTGCCTTTAAAAGAGCATGGCGATCATTTCATAACGGAATGTATGACGCTGCCTGGCCGGTTGTGGCTGGATTGATAGCCCTGCATGGCGATGAACCTTATGCCGATGAAGCCTGGAACTTTGTAAAACCTGAAATCGAAGATGTTTTGAGAACTTTTGAAAATATTTTTCCGGATGGAGAATGGGGTGAAGGTTACGATTATAACAGACATTCAACCTATCCGGCCATCAAACTTTTTCTGGCTATAAAATCGGCAACCGGTGCAGATTTTCTGATCGATTCAAAACATATCCGAAATACAGGGAAATACATCATGTATGGAACTAAAGCCAATGGACTGGCATTGTCTGCTGACGACAACGATTGGCCATACCTTGGTCCATGGGAGCACGTCGCGCTCCTGATGTTAAACGACGAGTTTAAAGATGGATATATCCAGTCTTTTTTAAACAATTGTCCGGTTGAGCGTTTCAAACTCGAACCACACGATCGGTATATTCATTTACTATGGTACAATCCGGCAACAAAAGAAAAACCATTAAACGACCTTCCTGTTTCTCAGATCTTCAGGGGGAAGGGATTGGTTCTGGCGCGCAATAACTTGGGATGGGACCTTCCGGAGAAAAATGCCAACAGCACCTGGCTTTCATTTCATTGCGGCGATTATTTCGGCGATCATGATCATTTCGACATCAATAGTTTTAACATCAGTTACAATGGCGAACTCGCTATCGATGCCGGCCGTTACGACTGCGACTGGGGCGTTGAGGACTGGACCTATTCAAAAGATTCTTTGCTAATCCGCCAATCTCAGTTTTTTAACTACTACAAACGTACGATTGCACATAATACGATACTGGTGTTCGATCCGAACGAACGGATGAGCATGAATTTGCTAAATGACGGTGGTCAGGTTGATTTATTGAGGTTAAAAAGTGCCCGCAATGTTCCTGAAGATTACGATCAGGGTAATTTTCCATCGGAAGATGGAATCGGCAAATGCGATTGGGCAACCAATCCAGGAAGGTGGGAAACCGGCGATATTACTTCGTACAAAGCCACCAAAGATTTTATGTATGTCAGGGGCGATGGCACAAAGGCCTATTCTTCTGAAAAACTTAATGCTTATGTCAGGCAATTGTTTTTTCTGAACCCAAACCTGGTTGTTGTTTTCGACCGGGTTGAATCGACCCGTCCGGAATTCAAAAAAACATGGTTGCTGCATTCAGTAAATGAACCCCGGATCGGTAAGGATGGGAAGACTTTTGAATTAACTGATGGTGGTGGCCGCCTGGTTTGTATTCCGGTTTTGCCGCATAAATTAAACGTTACAAAAATCGGCGGTTCCAACAACGAGTTTTTAGTCGATTCTACGCACTATCAATGTGGTTTGAAATCGAAAATTGCTCCTGAAGAATTGCATTATGGCGAGATTCCCGGAGCCTGGAGGGTGGAAGAATCTCCGGCTGATGCTGCTAATGAAGATTATTTCCTGAATGTAATATTGGTTTCAGGCGACAACTCGAAAGAAATACCCTTGGTGAAACTGCTTTCAGAAACCGAAACGAAAATTACTATTCAGGTCGGTGCAAAATCAGGAGAAATGGCCACTATCGAATTTACAAAAGGCAAGAACCTGGCAGCATCGTTAAAGCTTATGAATGGGGAAAAAGTATTAATTAACGAACGGATGCCTGATGAAATTGTCGTTGGAAAAAATAGTAATAACTAAAAAAACTTTAAAATGAAGAACCCTGTTATATTTAGCTATACGATAGGATTGCTATTGTTTTTTTATTCCTGTTTAAACAATCATTACACCATGGATGATTTTGCAACAACAAAAAAAATGGACACGCACGTTCATTTGGATTCCGGTAATCTGGCTTTTGTTGAACAGGCAACTGCTGATAATTTTCGGCTTGTTTTCATTAATGTTGATGCTCCGGGATCAGGTTCTCTCGACGATCAGTTTGCTTTTGCTTCGGCTCAGCACAATAAGTATCCGGAGAGAATCAATTTTGTGACAACATTTTCGCTGGTCAACTGGGATTCGGCGAATTGGGTAGATCAAACCATTGCAAAACTGAAAAAAGACTTTGAAAATGGTGCAATCGGAGTTAAAGTCTGGAAAAACATAGGGATGACCTATAAAGATGTCTCCGGACAATTTATCATGATCGACAATCCCCGTTTCGATCCGGTCATTCAGTTTATTGAAGATCAGCATAAAGTATTGGTCGGTCACCTTGGCGAACCAAAGAATTGCTGGCTGCCGATCGACCAGATGACCGTTAACGGAGATAAAAATTATTTCAGTACGCATCCGGAATACCACATGTATTTACATCCTGAATATCCTTCATACGACGACCAGATCAATGCCCGAGACCGTTTCCTTGAACGTCATTCCACACTTCGCTTTGTTGGTGCTCATTTGGGAAGTTTGGAGTGGAGTGTGGATGAACTCGCGAAACGTTTGGATAAATTCCCGAATATGGGGGTGGATATGGCCGAGCGGATTTGTCATTTCCAATACCAGTCGCAAAAAGATTATAAGAAAGTGCGCGACTTTATCATTAAATATCAGGATCGGTTAATTTATGGTACCGACTTCAGCCTAGATTCAACTAGCAATGTTGTAACGACCAAAGCGCATTGGCATGAAGTGTGGCTTTCGGACTGGAAATATTTTGTAACCGACGATAGGATGACCAGTTCCAGCGTTGATGGCGACATCATGGGACTGAAACTTCCAAAAGAAGTTGTAGATAAAATATACTATAAAAATGCAACTAAGTGGTTTCAAATTGATCGAGAATAAATTACTAACCTCAAACCTATAACATTGAATATAATTAAATTAGTAATCCGAAAATTTAAAATTATTGCTTTCGCAGGCTTTTTAATTGGCGGCCCACCTTTTAAGGCATATTCTTCCGAAAATTTTAAAAATCCAAATGGAAGGAATGATTCATGGGAGTTTGTCGGCATTGGTGGCGGTGGAGCCATGTTTAATCCAACTGTTAGTCCACATAATCCTGACGTAGCATTTGTAAGCTGCGATATGGGTGGTTCCTTTATGACCAATAATGGAGGCAAGACTTGGCGAATGTTTAACTTGCATGGCATGGTAAGGTTTTATGTTTTTGATCCATTGGATTCCAATACGATCTATGCAAATTCTAAAGGTCTGTTCAAAAGTACGGATGGAGGGAATACTTGGAATTTATTGTATCCCAGTCTGACAGAAATTAATGGATTGGTCTCAAAAGGCGATCATGCTGAAGAAGTATTTTTCACCAAAGACAGTACCAACCATAAAGTACTGGCTCTTGCCGTTGATCCTTCGAATTCATCAAAATTATATACAGCAATCGAAATCAATAAATCAGTTGCCTTACATACCTCCCATGATGGTGGCAGGCATTGGTCGAAGGAAATAGAATTGGAAGTTGGAGTTAAAAAAATATTTATCGATCCTTCCTCTCCAAAAGATAACCGTATTATTTATATTGCCGGAAACAATGGAATTGCTCAAAAAGCAAATGGAATCTGGCTAAAGAATCGGAATCCTCAAGGTGTTTCCAGCCTTACTGCTTTTTCTGGAGGTTATGACAAGCAGTTCAATAAATTCATCATATACGCCATTTCCGGAAAATCATACTCAAATTCAGACAATGATCATTCAGGTATTTACTTTACCGATGATGGCGGCTTGAATTGGAAAAACCGGCAAGATGGAATTTTATCTTTCGGGTTAAAAGAAGCTGATAAACCTGAATGGAGAACTATTGCTGCCAGCGAATTTCATCCGGGAATAGTCTATGTTTCCTACAATAATTTGAAGGTGCATAAAGACTCAACCTGTTTTGGAGTTGCAAAAAGTGTGGATTACGGAAAGACCTGGAAACTTGTTTGGAAGGATGTTATACTAAAAGATAAACTAATCGCTTCAGCAAATTTTAGCAAAGATTGGTTGAACGATCGCTGGGGACCTATGTGGGGAGAGAACCCTCTTTCGATGGGTGTTTCGCCATCAAATCCCGATATCTGTTTCGGAAGCGATTTTGGACGTAATATAAAAACCAGCAATGGAGGTATAACCTGGGAACAAGTATATTCTAATTATAATAATGGAGGAGGCTGGACTTCCAGAGGACTTGAAGTTACTACTGGATACACCATCGTGTTTGATCCGTTTGACAGGGACCACGTTTATATTCCCAGTACCGACATTGGTCTTGTAGAAAGCAAGGATGGTGCATTGAGCTGGTTGAGTGCTACTAAAGATAATGGTGTTCCGGATAAATGGGTAAACACCTGCTACTGGCTAACATTTGACCCTGAAATAAAAGGGAAAGCATGGGCGGTTATGAGTCCAAATCATGATTTGCCCAGGCCTAAGATGTTTAGAAAAAATGGAGTCGCTTATTTATCCGGAGGTATCCTGACAACGGAAAACAGTGGAAAAAACTGGAAAACTGTTAGTGAAGGTATTGGAGAAGCAGCTATGACACATATTCTCATCGATCCGACAAGTAATATAGATGCTAGGACATTGTACGCATGTGCTTTCGGAAAAGGGGTTTACAAATCGGTGGATGGAGGCAAAATCTGGATGCTGAAAAACAAAGGAATTGAAGGTGCCGAGCCGCTTGCATGGCAAATTACCAGGAGAGAATCAGATGGCGTTTTATTTTTGGTTGTCAGCCGGCGTAGTGATGATGGCAGTATTAATAATGATAAGGATGGCGCCATATACAAATCAATTGATGGAGCCGAAACCTGGACTAAACTATCATTACCTGAAGGAACTAATGGCCCTACCAGTATAGCCATTTATAACCAGCACCCTAGTCAGCTTATTTTATCAGCATGGGGAAAAGTTACTCCGGGACAATTCACACCAGATACTGGTGGAGGAATTTTCAAATCCGACGATGAAGGTAAAACTTGGAAACAGGTTATGGAAAAGGACCAGCACATTGGTGCCGTTACTTTTGATCCTCGGAATGGTAGATTTTATGCCTGTGGCTTTAATGGTTCGGCTTATTATTCTGAGGATGGGGCTAATTCATGGCACCGAATCAAAGGCTACAATTTTAAATGGGGTCAGCGGGTCGAACCCGATCCACGCAATCCGGAGAGAATATTTGTTATCACATTTGGAGGTGGAGTGTGGCATGGACCAGCCAAAGGAGACGAACAGTCCCAAGAGGATATTATAACTTCATTGAAATGAAAATTTGGATATGAAAACAAATGTATTCTTATTCGTTACGTTCATATTATTAAAAATTTCAGTAGTACAGGCGCAGCAAAAACCTGCAAAAATTGTTGTCAGACCACATGAAATTCAGGATGTACTTAATAACCCCGGAATTGGATTTACTACCTTTCAACGGTTTAATGGTGATTTCTTGAATATACTTTATAGATGGACAGAAGGTCAACCTAACAATTATCCGAATTTTAATGGAGACATAGAAAACAGGGATTATCCGAAGACAACAATTGCATACTTCAGAATCGACTGGAAGTTTATTGAACCCGAAAAGGATCAATACAACTGGCCATTGATTGATAAGGCAATAAGAACAGCAGCTGAACGTGGGCAGACATTAATGATAAGGATAGCTCCATATGAAGACGCTGACAGAGATGTTCCGAAGTGGTATCGCGAAATGGTTGGGAAAGAAAAAAAAGAACGTTCTATAAAATGGAGGATTGATCCGGAAGATCCACGCTATATGCAATATTTTGGCGGAATGATAAAAGCTTTGGGGCAACGCTACGATGGTCATCCTGATCTGGAATCGGTTGATGTTTCGCTGGTCGGTTTTTGGGGCGAAGGCGAGGGATCTCATCTATTGTCAGATAGAACCCGGATTGCGCTAATCAATTCTTACCTGGATAATTTCAAGAAAACGCCTTTAACATTTCAACCGCTAAATGGCGACGCGCCCGATCCCGGAGTTCTGGTAAAAGGCATAAATATAGCGGCTTACTGGTCTGATGGGAGAAACAATGGTACAGGGCCACAGTTGCGTCATTTGGGCTATCGCATGGATTGTTTGGGCGACATGACTACAGAAAGTTGGCCCGAACAACAATGGTCGCACATGAAAGACATTTACCCGCGCGACATTGTAAAAAGCGGAATGAGTGAAGCCTGGAAAAAAGCACCTGTCACCATGGAAATTTGCTATACTTTTTTGCATTGGCTCGATTCGCTAAAATATGATGAGAACACGGTGAATTACATTTTTGATGAAGCGCTGAAATGGCACATTTCATCATTCAATGCAAAAAGTTCGGCAATACCGAAAGTGTGGAGTCCATTGGTTGATCGTTGGCTGAACAAAATGGGATACCGGTTTGTGCTCCGGAAATTTGAATATCCTGAAGTTGTCGATCTGCAGGGACAGCTTTCTTTCTCATCAATTTGGGAAAACGTGGGAGTTGCTCCCATTTACAAAGATTATAAGCTGGCTTTCAGGCTAAAGAATTCTGAAAAAGTACAGGTTTTACCAGCCTGTGACGATATTCGAAACTGGCTACCCGGAGATATTGTATGTGATGAAACACTATACATTCCTTATGATCTGCCATTGGGAACTTACCAGCTTGAAGTTGCCATTGTTTCGCCTGTAACCTGGGAGCCAAGAGTAAAACTGGCTATTGAAGGAAGAAACAAAGAAGGCTGGTATCCGCTAGGTGAAATCAGGATAAAGGAACCATTAAAATAGCAAATAGAATACATCACCCGTATTGACTTGGGAGTGCACTTAGTCAAACGTTGCGCAGAACAGGATATTAAACGAACAGAAATTAGAATTTTTTATTCTTAAAATTTAAAAGAAAAAAATAATTCACATGAAAAAAATTACAGGATTGGGATTTGTCCTCATCAGTTTTATAGCCGTCATATCATTCGGATTTCAGAAATTCTCTGGTAAAAACGATGGTAAACAACCAGGTAGTCGTAACGATTCGTGGCGGGTAATTGGCCCTGGCGGAGGCGGTGCGATGTTTAACCAGACGGTAAGTCCGCACGATCCGGATTTCGCATTTGTAAGCTGCGATATGGGGGGCTCGTTTGTAACACACAATGGCGGCGAGTCGTGGCGCATGTTCAACCTTCCGGCAATGACCAAATTTTATGTATTTGATCCGAAAGACGAAAATGTGATTTATGCAAATTCGTTGGGGCTTTTCAAAAGTAACGATAAAGGCAAAACCTGGAAATTAATTAACCCCAAACAGAATGAAACGAATGGAATGATTTCGAAGGGCGATCATGCCAATTATTTGTTTGCCATGAAAGACAACACCGTACGGAAAATTTTGGCTTTGGCCATCGATCCGGAAGTTTCATCAAATTTATATGCTGCAATTTCAACGGATAAAACCACTGGGTTTTACAGTTCCAGCGATGGTGGAGAACATTGGAAATTCGAAAAGGAACTGAATCCTGAAATAACAACTATTTTTATTGATCCTTCGTCGCCAAAAACCGGTCGTTCGGTTTATTTCGCTGGAAAGTCTGGTATCGAACAACGAGTGAATGGACAATGGACAATCAATCAATTACCTGATGGTGTTGGTTCGTTGACAACCTTTTCCGGAGGTTATGATTCTAGTAGCAAAAAACTGATCATTTATGCCATTTCCGGCAAGTCTTATTTCAACATGGAGGGCGAAAAATCTGGTTTGTTCTTCACTTCTGATGGCGGTCGAAATTGGGAAAATCGTCAGGATGGTATTTTATCATTGGGTTTGAAATCTGCCGAGTTACCTGAATGGCGTACCGTTGCAACCTGTGCCTCTCATCCTGAAGTTGTTTATGTCTCGTACGATAATCTCAAGATAGGGAAAGACAGTACCGGAATTGGAGTGGCAAAGAGTTCTGATTTCGGGAAAACCTGGAAGCTGGTATGGAAAGACATTTTAACTAAAGGGAAGCAAACGCCATCGGCCAATTTTAGCCGCGAATGGCTGAACGACCGCTGGGGGCCAAACTGGGGCGAAAATCCGTTTTCAATCGGGGTGTCGCCTTCTAATCCTGATGTTTGTTATACCGGCGATTTTGGCCGGACAATAAAAACCATCAACGGAGGAAAAACGTGGGAATCAGTGAATTCGACCCATGTAAAAGACGATAGCTGGACTTCGCGTGGACTTGATGTAACTACCAATTATATCGTCGTTTTTGATCCTTTTAACATCAACCATGTTTATATTCCTACAACCGACATTGGATTGCTTGAAAGTTACGATGGAACGTATAGCTGGAAAAGTGCAACAAAAAACAACGGAGTTCCGGAGGAATGGGTAAATACCTGTTACTGGCTGACCTTTGATCCTGAAGTAAAAGGCAAAGCCTGGGCTGTTATGAGTGGAACTCATGATTTGCCACGACCAAAAATGTTCAGAAAGAATGGGACAGCCAATTTTACAGGCGGCATTTTGCTAACCGACGATGGTGGCAAAACTTGGACTCCTGTAAGCGGAAGCATTGGAGAGGCTGCCATGACAAACATTCTATTCGATCCGAAAAGTCCGAAAGAGGCAAGGGTTTTATATGCCTGTGCCTTCGGAAAAGGTGTTTACAAATCGGTTGACGGCGGAAAAACCTGGGAACAAAAGAATAATGGAATTGTCGGAAATGAGCCTTTTGCCTGGCAAATTTCAAGACGTGAAACCGATGGCGCTTTATTTCTGGTTGTCGGCAGGCGAAGTGATGATGGAAGCATTGGAAATGAAAAAGATGGCAACATTTACAAATCGGAGGATGGCGCTGAAAGTTGGACGAAAATAACTTTGCCGGAAGGCACAAATGCTCCAACAAGTATCGTATTTGGAAAATCAGGAGAGATTGTTTTATCGGCCTGGGGACTGGTAAATAAAGGCCCGTTCTCGCCTGACACGGGCGGAGGAATTTTCTGTTCATCAGACGAAGGTAAAACATGGAAACATACGCTGTCCAGCGATCAACACATTGGAGCAGTAACTTTTGACAAGCGAACCAATCGGTTTTACGCCTGCGGGTTCAACAGTTCGGCCTATTATTCTGAAGATAACGGGAATAGTTGGATCAGGATAAAAGGCTTTAACTTTAAATGGGGACAGCGTGCTGAATCAGATCCGCGTGATCCGGAGAAAATATTTATCAACACATTTGGCGGTGGAGTGTGGCACGGTCCGGCCAAAGGAGATGTAAAGGCAATGGAAGATATTGTACCTAAACTATAGTCGCATGAAACGAACATG
>JAHEYT010000062.1 GCA_023251455.1 Bacteroidota bacterium | reverse complement strand
AAGGATAAATCGTTCTTAGAGGGTGGTCAATTTGATCCGGCGAAACTCAACCATTTTGACCGGCGGAAGGTGGTCAATTTGTTCCGGCGCACACTGGATATTTTATCCGGCGTGTCCAGATAATCACTATATTGATCATTCGAAAATTGATCAAGATTGGCAGATTGGTTAGCATCGGTAAAGGTTGTAGTTGCTATAAATCCGCTACTTTGGCCGGTAGCCGTAAGGAGGAACAATTCCCCCAAATCAGTGGGAGCAATTATATATTGGTCATTAAAAATGTTGCCACTGGCATCTGCAATCGCAAAGAGATACTGGTCAGGATGGTCGAAGATTTTATGATCAATAGCAACATTTACAGTTTCACCAGCCAACCAACCCGTACCTGTGACAATCACTTTTTCACCGGGTAAATAGTCAGCTTTATTGGTCGTTACAGTTTGTGCCATTCCAACCATGCTAATTGCCATCAAAAGGAACAAAAGCAACAGAAGAATGACACTTTTCAATCGCAGATAAAAATTGTTTTTCATAATCGGTAGAATTTGTATTACTACATTTTTGAATTTTATCAAATTTTGCCAAGGCCATCACAACTTGCGTGCTTATGAGAAAATTGGACTTTCAGTTCGAATTAGTAATTTAAACCGAATTCATAATCCTTTCAGATTATCAGGTATTTCACATGTAATAGAAATTCATTTTAGGAGGAGGGCAGTCCAGAAATATCAAATAATAGTTCGAAATTCTGGCTGAAAATGGTTAGCAGATAAAATCCAGGAACAAATCGCAATATCCCGGAATTTTAGCTTTTAAGGTGGTTCTTCGCAAGAGTTCAGCAATCGTGTGCTTTCTCTTTTCTTGAAGTAAATTTTTCGCATAACTATCATATTTAAAATTGTTTAATTAAAGTTACGGCGAAAAAGAAGATCGTTCAATCCGTAATTCTACGGAAAAGTGATCCGTAATTTTCAAGCAGGAAAGCATCCGGATAATTCCGTAAGCGATTCTCCGGATAAAGAATTTAGGGGATCGTAAAATGAAGAATTTAAAGGTAAGCTGATTTAACTAAGATTATGCAAAATGGCATATTTGACTAATTCGGCGGTAGATTTAATCTTAAGTTTGGCAAAAATATTTCTTTTATGTGTTTCAACGGTTCGCGGACTAATATGCAGTGCCATTCCGATTTCTTTATACGTTAATCCATTACAAAATAATTTACAGACAGCAACCTCCCTTGTCGTTAATATGTATTGATGACGAAGAGTCTTTAGATTTACCCGATCTGATTGCAATGTTTCCCTCAATATTTTAAAAATGCCATTTGGAAAATACTCATTTCCAATGGCGACTGTTTCAATTGCCTGGATCAGTTCTGAAAGTGATGTATCGCCATAGACAAAACCATTGATACCCATCAGTATTAAATCCCTAAAAAAAATGGAAAAATCTTCATTGATTAATAGCAAAACAGGAATATCAGGATGGTCATTTCTCAATTTTTCAAGTGATTCGATGGTCGAATCGTTGTAATGAATAAGGTCTAATAATATTACATCAGGGGTTATGGTTTTTAGAATTTCAAAAAGTTCCTGCCAATGCCTAACTTCACCAAGCACTTCGAGATCCTCATTTTCAAGCATCGATTTTATTCCACTACTGAATAATGAAAAATTCTCCAGAATCAATATTTTATGCTTTGCTGTCATCAAAAGTCAAATATATTTTGCTGATAAATGAATTCAATATATAAATCGTTACCACCGAACTATTTTGATATTTTATCATTCAAATAAATCAAGCCCAATTTGATTAAATATAATCATTTTTTCGGACAAAAAAAAGACTTGGAGACTCGTAAATCTTGACTGCTAATGCTAGAAACAGTTCTCTTATTATTTTCATAGAATTTAACATTTTATTAGAAAATCGGAAATGTCATACAAATTGAATTACAGCAGCGTTGCTCTCTTATTCAATCAATTTTAAAAAGTAACAGGTCTGACTCCATCCTTTTTCAAACAGCTAAAAAAAAGATTAACGCGCTCAACGATGTGTGAGTCATGTAATTCTTTCCGAAAGTTGTATAACACTTCCCTTTTGGAACCTACTCTTCTTTACTTCTCGTATTTATTTGTTTAAAAGGAATCCACGCTATGAGTATTCGTACAACTGTTCTCTTCATCCTATTGTTTAGTGCCCTGAATGCCTATTCGCAGGTCATATTTACTCCTCCGGTAAAAGCCAGTCAGGCATTTATTGGGGATGAGATACTCACCTATCAAATTAAGTATGGTTTTGTAGTGGGTGGAATCACCACGCTTTCGTTAACCGACACTATTTACGACGGTAAAAAGGTCTTTCATGCACTGGCTATTGGGCAAACTACAGGATTAGCAAATACCATTTATGGCGTTGAGGATATATACGAAAGCTGGTTCGACAAAAAAACCAATTTACCCTTAAAATCGGTACGCAACATCAAGGAAGGCCGATACAGGCATTACAACGAAGTGACCTATAACCGAAGCGACAACACGGTAACATCAATGCTATCAGGCGTTCATTCTGTTCCTGAAAAAATTCTCGATCTCTCTTCAACTTTCTATTACCTGAGAAGAGTCGATTTTTCGAAAGTAAATGAGGGCGACACCGTATTTGTAAATATGTATTTCTCTGACGAAATATTTCCTTTTCACCTGGTATTTAATGGAAAAGAAACCATACGGACTAAATTTGGAAAAATTAGTTGTTTAAAACTTAGCCCGATTGTTGAAGTAGGACGCATGTTTAAATCATCCAACGACATGACAATTTGGTTTAGCGACGACGACAATAGCCTTCCGGTTTTGGTGAAAATGGATATTCGCATAGTTGGCGCTGTATATTTAAAACTCATAAAATTTGAGAATACGGCATATCCATCAGGCTTTCTGGAATAATATTAATCCTCTGTTTAGATTTTATTTGAGGAGTAGATTTGTCTCAAAACTCACCCCGTCGCATCTTACGATGCTTCACCCCTCCTCGTGAGAGAGAGGTGAAGTCTGATGAATCGGACTTGGGGTGAGTCAAAAAAAGTAAACAAAACCAATCATAAAGTTCTTTAAAAGAAATCTTAAACAGTTTCTATGTTGATTTAGCTGCCACAGCCGCTTTCAAAATGTTTGAACGATGTAACTGCTGCCAAAAGTTTTATAACACTTCCCGGCGTAAATACGTTTAAATTAGTGTACTCCAAATTCAATTGTTATGAAAACACAAAAAATCGACAAACCAAACCTATTGGGTCGGGAGTCAAAAGGCAAGGACGATAATCTTCCCGGTTACCCTGTTTATCCTGAAAGTGAAGACATTTACAACATCTACGAGGAAGAGATAGATATTGATCCGGAAGACATTTTCAAAAAGAAAGAGCCAGGCGAAAAGCATAAGTTTAGAAGAAATCCTGAAAAGGAAATGGAGTATGAATTTCCGGGTGATGATTTGGATGTTCCGGGATCGGAATTGGACAACGACATGGAAATTATTGGCAACGAAGACGAAGAGAACAACTATTACAGTTTGGGAGGCGATGACCATGACGATCTGGAAGAAGATCAGGGAGAATAGAAAAACTCACCCCGTCGCATCTTCGACGCTCTTTTCCCTCTACACATATCTACTCTTTTTATATACAAGTCGCAGACAGTATATTTTTCCGGCCTGAAAAGCCAAAATAGAATAGCCCGGGCAGAGTTTCGGGAGGAACGATCCAAAACGCCGCCCGGGGTAAAGAACGCAGGATGAAAACCGTCCGCGTAAGAATGTTGAATAAAGAAAACATCTTTGGGGGACGGAATTGAACGACACCATGTGCAGGGGACGAGATATGATCCAATTAAGAGTTCCATCTGGCAATTTAAAAACCAAATTATAAACAGATGAAAAATAATTTTATTAATTTATTGAAAATAAATGAATTATCCGATATTAAAGCCTACCTTGCGCGAATATTTATTTTTATTAAAATTATCATGAATAAAGGAACAGTAAAATTTTTCAACGAATCTAAAGGATTTGGATTTATTAAAGACAGTGGATCAGATAAAGAGTACTTTGTACACGTATCTGGTTTAAACGACCAAGTCAGAGAAAATGACGAAGTAACTTTTGACCTTAAAGAAGGAAACAAAGGATTAAATGCCGTAAATGTTAAACTAGCTTAGTTTATCCTCATATTAAGACATTTATTATCTAAAAGCCGTCTCAATTTAATTTGAGACGGCTTTTTTTATATCGACAAACTGATTCATCGAAATACTACGGGTGCTAGTAAATGCTAATTCGAACTGGGATTTTACCTTGCAGGTTTATTGGGATTTTCAATCATAAAAACCTCATGGGATAACGGATACCAAGGTAATAATGACTTACGGACTACAAACCCATTATTTTGGGATTCACACATTGGTACCGAATACTACATGAGTAAACGGGGATGATTATTCCTAGACCTTTCAACCGACGTTCCTACAATTGGGTTGGCAATACATTATTAGATATTTTTATTGCACAATTATTTAAATACAAAACCCACTGTAAACTAATTATTTACAGTGGGTTTTTTCATCTTGTGACCCCGGAACAATACATCGATAAGGTTATCAAAGACCTGTATTACTTTGAGGATTACTGGACTAAGTGGCGTTTCTTCTCTGGTAGAAGGATTGGCTCTTTGCCGGTTGCCGGATTAGAGCACGTCGAAAATTTCAGAGGTCGCCTGGCATCATCGAAGGGAATTGACATGTTTAGCCGCAATTATGAAGACAAAGACTTTGACCAGGTTATTGTCGGCAATTGGGCATCTGCTTTTGCGCTCGACATGAACATTTATCCACGCTTCAGACAAAATCAAGCTTACAACTATGAAGTTGCGGTAAGTTACCATAAACACCACTCTCCGGGCGAAATTTATGGAATGAATAAGTTCTATTTTGGCATAAAAGACTGGTTAATTGCTACCAATCGCAATCCTCGATACATTAACTCATACCTCGAGAATTCGCTGTCTGCAAAAGTGCATGTCATCATCCCGAACGAATGGGTTACATATATTGAAAATAAAATTACCAGTTACTGCAGCACGAATGAAGAACTCCTATCCGAAGGGAAGGATCTCCTGAAGCCAAACGGAATTGAAGTGGGCACTGAATACCACGAAGGACTTCTCGATGCATACATCAAAGCAGAAATGCGCAAACTGACAGATTTCTTATCTGGAGTGAAAAATCAGGGAAAAACATTTACGACATTCAAATATCAAACCGATAAAGGTGATTCTGTTGGTTGGGAAATACTTCCGCTCGATATGAAATACCGCGAGTACATCACCGCGCTGAACGATTACGACAAACGTGCCGATGAAGTGATCACCAGCTCGATCGGGATCGACTCCAGCATTTCAAATATCTCGAAGGATGGCGTTATCAGCAAGTCAGGATCCGACGCTTACTACAACTATATCCTTTACCTGTATGCCAACCTTCCTACTGCCGAGCGTGTCAGCTGTTCAGCTATAAACGAAGCCATTAACGTGAATTTCCCGGCGCTGTACAAACAAGGCTTCCGAGTTGGTCTCTACACTGAAGTTCCATCTCAGCAGCAAGATATTTCTCCGAACGATCGCCTGCAGAACCAGCAAAATAAATCTACTGAGCAGGTGAATAAACGTTTGGATAAAGCAGATGCCACAATGACCGAAATTCTAAATATCCTGAAAAAATGATCAAAGATTTCTTTTTATATCCATCAGAGTTAAGGGAGTTTGCTCCTCAGATGCCTACCGATGGCCGGATTGATGACTTTGAGTCACATTATCGGCCACAATATCAAAAACTGGTCAGTCTGATTGGTCAGGAAACATACGATCAGTTAAAAACTGCATACAATACCGAAGGGTTCGACGTAACCACAAAAAATGGGATTGCAGTGGTATTTTTACGGGCTGCATTGGCCAATCTATCGGCCATTCCTTATTTCATCTTCGAAGCATCGCAGCGAAACAACACCGAAAATAAGCTTTACCGATACCAGGAAAACAAACAGGTTGAAACTTATCTGGAAAATGCATGGGCAGAACTTAACTTCCTGCTCAATCACCTGGAGTCGAATACTGCAGACTTTGCCGATTATGCTGCTACCGATCAGTTCAAACTTCGCCAATCGCTATTCATCAAGAATTCCAAAGAGTTTAAGCGGTTTTATGGCGCTGTCGATTCATCCTATTTCTTCAATAATGTGGTCTTTATCATCGAAGAGGTTCAGAACGATGAAATCAAGCCACGGGTAAAAGCTTTTCCTGAAATCACGGATTCGAATATGAAGTTTTTGATTGGTAAGGCTATTGCTTACGAAACACTAGCACGTGCCTGTCAGCAGCTTGATTATACCGAACTACCTTCCGGAATTCGCGCCGATATTCAAAAAGATACGGATACCCGGACTGCCAAAGGAATGACGACTGAAACTGATCTGAAAAACTCATCTGCCGCATTCTTCCGCAACAAAGCAGCCAGCTATTTATTAAAGATCGAAGAAGCCAACAATGCTCCACGCAACTCAGGAACCTACATCCTTCCTCAAAGCACAGTCACCGAAAACGATAAATTTTACATGCCATGATCGATATCCCTTTTAGCAATGGAAATACCCATCAGTTAAAAAACAAGTGGGAAGAATTGACAGCCGATGAATTTAAGCAGGAGCTTGGCTACATCGCTAAGTTTATGTCCGGAGATATCACCTTGAGCCAGCTTCGGTTAATGACTTTTCTTCTTATTTCAGGCGAAAAATTCAGCTTACATCCAAAACACAACATTGCCGATCGGCAGGCCGAAAACATCCTCCGGATAGCTCACCAGATGACCTTCATGATGCGCATCGATTACGAAAATTCCAAATCGTTCGGTAAGCTGAAAAAGGAGATCCGCGAAAAGCTTGAGCGATACCTTCCTGAAGAACTCGAAGAAACTCCGGAAATACGGTGGGCTGCAAAATCGGCAAAGTCAACAGTTCCAGACATCGTATTTGCGAAAAACCTAATTCCGGTCATTGGGCGCCGTCGCCACATCTTTAAAGGTTATACGTTCGATATGGAAGACAACATCCTGACTACATCGCTCACCACCTCTCAGTTCATCAATGCACAAATGGTGGCGCTCGAAATTCAGGAAACCGGCAAAGAGTCGCTGCTTAACCTGTTGGTTGCTATTTTATATTCAGGCAAAAGCAAACATTACAGTACATTGGAAGCCGGGCAGGTTGCCAAAACACTCGGTTGGCTCGATCTGGAAACGAAGAATGCTATTTTCATCAATTTCAATGCCATCCAGACGTTTCTCACCACCCGGACGAAATATTCCATCCTGTTTAATGCTCCGGTGGCTGATCATGTCGAAGCCAAGCCAAAGCATAACCTCGGATTGGGTACAGTGGCACATTCGCTCATTAAATCGGGCTATGCCGATATCGACAATAGCAACCTGCTTAAATTCTTCGAGATCATGTATTCCGATCTGGTCAACAGTGTAGTGAGTCTGCACAAACAGGGAAATGCCATCGATAAAATTGCCGAACTAACCGGATTAACCATTTCAAAAATCAATCAAATTATATGAGCATTCAACTACATCCAACCATATTGCGCGAAGCCTTTTTATACTTTGCTAAATTTCCGAAACTGGAGGGAGTAATCTCGTCTATTTTCCGAACCGGTAATCCTGCAGTTGATGGCTATGCCGACCTGAAAAATCAGGTTTCAGCCTTAAATCCGAATTCGCTTATCCCGGATATCCGCAATTTTTTATTCTCTTCAAACGAAGAAAAACTGAAGCAAAGTATTGACGATACTGCCGGAACATTCATGCTGTTGGATTATGGCCAGCTTTCTTGTTCGCAAGATCAGATCAAGCGCCTGAACGACGAGATTGAGTTCGGTATCATCATTGCACGTAAAATCGACTCCGCAAAGTTCGATCTGGCCGAAATTATCATTATGCAAGACGAATTGCTGAATATGATGCGCCAGGTACGCGCCATTATGATCGAAGATTCGAAGTATCATCCATTCATAAAACAAATCAGCTTTCCTCACCGCATTAGTCCATGGTACGCCCGCGAGCTCCAGAACGCCACCGGCTTCTCCATGATGTTTTCAAAAACGGGTATTGATATGGTTTAAAATTGGTTTATATTGCAGTATGTTAAACCAAAATTAAATCAATGAAAAAACTACTTATGCTGTTATTGTTATTCCCGGCGATAACTTTTGCACAAAAAGTAAAAAACCAAACTTCAGGAGAGGTTGGTGAGTTGAAAAATTTATCCGAAAAATATTGTATTGTAATAACATCACATCTTGCTCCATCTGTTTTGCAGGTTCAGGCCGATGAAGAAACATTTGATTTCTTTGATGAAATAAGTGGCAAAAAACTGAAGTTTAAGAACGAAGCTTCAATTCTGAATTATATGGATAAAAATGGTTGGGATTACGTTTCAACCTATATTGAAACTTTACAATATTTTGTATTCAAAAAGAAAGAAATATCTAATTAAATCAAGTCTTACAGTGGTTTTTATTTTTTCTTCCTACCTTTGAAACGCCAAACACACTCATATAAATAATTATCGAAGTCCAGAAGGGAAAATTTTCCCCAGTGGCATCTTTTGGAATACTTCGGTATTTATTAGAGTGGTTTGGCGACCTGCTGCTGGGGTCTTTATGCCAAAAATTATGGAACCATCCGAATTCATTGCCCAGGTCATTCATCAGTTCTCTGGCTGGTATTCTCCTGCTGCCGACATTGCCCATGCAACTGATTTTTTCAGCACTGCCGAAATTGTAGAAGCCCTTAACCAGTTTCATCCGGGTGCCGAAGTTGACTCGAAACTCATTTTCGATGCCATGACCGATGCCGGTTACCGCTATTGTCCAGATCCGGGTAAAATGACATTCCAACTCAAATGGATGATCATCCGCAATTCCTGATCATTCATAACTTATATCTCATAACTCATAACTAAAAAAGCAGCTTCCCGGCTGCTTTTTTATTGGTAGGTGAGCCTGTCGAACCTGTCCTTTCTACCCATTTCTCAATCCTTCAAATTTGAACCGGTAACATTAATCAGGTTCAAATGATTTCCGATCAGTATCAGCGCCAAATGGTTTATTCCGAATTTACAGCTCGTGTATTACGCAATGCTGCAGGTATGATATTGAAAGAACAGGCTAAAAACATCGATTCATATTTAAATTATCGCACAGGCCATACAATCAATTCATTGTACGATGCTTTTATAGTTACAAAAAGTGGATCTGGAGCCGTATTGCATTTTAATTATCTCATTGACTTACGATTTATCGATTTAAAACGCACTGCCTCAGGACATAAAAAGAAAGTATATGGTCCTGTTTATAATCGTCCGCTCTGGGGTTATGTATATGGCTATGCGTTTGGAACCCTCCGTTATGGCCTAACTGAAACTGTGCAGACCGAAATATTCGATATGATTCGCGAATCCTATAAAAAACCACTGTAATGAGCTTAAAAAAAGATGTCATCGGGGCTGAAGTGCAAATCGGCTCAAACGAAGCACAAAAATCGCTGGTTGACTTAACTCAGAAAACGTCAACGCTGGCCAACGAAAACGATCGGCTTCGAATTTCACAGGCTAAACTGAAGGCTTTGGGAAAAGAACACAAAGAAGAGTATGATAAGGTGACCAAAGCCATCTCCGAAAATAACAAATCGATCAAGGAGAATAAAGCACAGATGGATGCGCTCCGTAAAACAATTGGGTTGACAGAAATGACTCAAACTCAACTGAAAAAACGGACATTAGAGCTTCGCAAAGAGCTTGGCGATATGACACAAAGCGCCGATCCTGCACGATTCGAAAAATTGAATACCGAATTGATTGCTACCGAAAAACAATTTAATAAGAACAAAGCAGCAATTGGAGCAACCTCTGGTTTCCTCGGTAAACTCGGTTCAAGCCTTTCCTCCATTCCTGGTCCTATTGGAGCAGTAATCCAAGGAATTACCGCAATAGGCAAGGCGCTTTGGGCATTAGTAGCCAACCCGATTGGTGCAACTATCGCCGTTATCGTTGGTGGATTGACGTTACTTTACAAAGCTTTTACTTCAACTGATAGTGGCGCAAATATGTTTGCCGGTACGATGAAAGGAATGGGTAATGTATTGGATGTACTTATCGACCGTACAATGAGCTTCTTTAAAATGCTGGGATCGCTCGCCACGTTCGACTGGCAAGGATTTAAAAAGAACGGATCAGATGCTTTTGTCGGGATGGCCAAACAGTTTCGCGAAACAGCCGGTGCCGGATACGACTATGTGCAAATAATGGACGACATTGCCGATCGCGAAGCCGCTGCCCAGCCGCGCATGTCGAAATTAAGATCCGAAATTGAAAAGTTAAAGAATACATCGAAAGATGCAAATAAAACAGCGAAGGAAAAAAGTGATCTGATTGATCAGGCTATGGGCAAAGAAATCGAGCTAAATAGTCTCGAAAAACAATTTCTGAAAGAACGTACTGCTGCCGAAGTTTCTGATTTGGCCTCAAAGATCAACAACAATAAACTAACCATGGCTCAGAAAGAAGCTCAGTTAAAGCAATGGTTGGATATCGATGATAAGCAATTGGCTTCAGCAATGGAAAATGATAAAGCGTTTGCTGAATTTGCAAATAAAAACGAAGAAGCATTCCAGGCATTGCAGAAAATGAAAGCCGAAGAGTTTGATAAAGATGCTGAATTCGAAAGAGAAACCCGTCGCCTGCAAAAAGCATCATCAAGCGAAAAACAGGCAATTATCGCTGAAGAAATAGCTGCACGCAAAGAGGCTTCCGACAAGTCAATTCAACAACTTGATGCGGCCAATAATCAACGACTTTCAAAATTAACCGATCAGTACATTAACGAAGGTTGGTCTGAAGAAAGGTTTCAGGCCGAGCAGTTAGCAGCAGAGCAGGCCTATCTAATTCTAAAAAAAGCACTTATCGAGCAATATGGGCAAAGTACCATCGATATTGACAACCAGATCAACCAAAAGCGCATTGAAGCTCAAAAAACTGCAAATGATGAATTTGCTAAATCAATGGCCGATTTTACCAAAGAAAACGAAGCTACCCAGGCTGAAGATCAGAAAGTGCAAGATGCTGCTATTGCTGCATTAATTGAACGCACAAATTTGGCAGTTGACAAAATGAAAGCTGCGGAAGAAAAAGAAAAGGATATTATAAAACAACGGCAGGCTCAATACCTTCAGTTTGCCCAATCTGCCGGGCAGACGTTTGCTGACTTAATGAATGACAACGAGGCAACTATGGCCGATTATTTAAAGGCTACATTAGTAATGGCACTCGATGCTTTTCATGAGTTTTTCATGATCGAAAAAGCCAAAGCAATACTTCAAGGTATATCTGGAGGACCTATAAAAGCAGCTATTGCTATTGCTAAAGTTGTTGCAATGGAGATAGCTTACCAAGCGGTAAGAGGAGCATTAATAAAAAAATCAGGTTCTAAACAATCCGGTGGTTTTGCCGAAACTGCTGCTTCCGACTCCACGCCAATGGGTACATACCATGCCAACGAATTCATTGGTTCAGCGTCTACGGTCCGCAATCCATCCATCCGGAAGGTATATCAAATAATCGATCTGGCTCAAAAGCAAGGCAAAGCAGCAACGCTTAATCTTCCTGCAGTAATGGCATCCATGGGTATGGTTCCAAATGGAAGGCAAAGCGGCGGCTTTGCTTCCGATATTCCTCAATCCGGAGGATCCGGAGTTCCAGACATTGCGATATCCCCCCGTGATCCCGAGCTTACCTCCGCCATCAACAACATGTCGAGGGCTGTGGCTATCCTGGTTAAAAACGGCGTTCAGTTCCCGATCGTGCCTTTCAAAAAAGAACTCGACGAAATCTCAGATCTGATCGATCAGACCGGAATGGGCGGATTCAAAAAATAAACCGTAGAGACAGGGCATTGCCCTGTCTCTATTTTTTCACAGCCCTGTCTCTATTTTCCCAATGCCCTCTCGCAGCGTTTTTCTGTCCTTTCTCCACCGCACCCCACGCCCTATCTTTCATTCATCATTCATCATTCATAACTCATAATTCCGATGATCAATCACAGCATATACGGCGGTCCTGTTCAGCTCTCCGGTAACCGGGTTGAAATTGAAGTGACCAACGACGATATCAAAGGCGAATCGCCCAGGGCGTTGCTGAAAGCAATCAGTACCGATGGAGCTGTAGCCGGTGGCCCATTCATCGATTCACGTCCATGGCTGCCGTTGGTTCCGGCAGTAGCAGGCAGTGGCAAATCAATCTTCGATTTTTCGGAATACCTCGATGCGCCAACGAAGTACAATTTCACCCATCCGTATGGTGAGCCGATTGCCATCAAACATCCACTCCGGGCGTTCGACATTGATATTTTAGCCGGTGCCAGTTACATCGATAACGTTTTGGCCAGTGAAACATTCGGCAAAAAGATTGAATTGTGGCAAGATGTGGCCGCTGCCGTT
Organism: Bacteroidota bacterium; assembly: GCA_023251455.1. Lineage (GTDB taxonomy): Bacteria > Bacteroidota > Bacteroidia > Bacteroidales > Prolixibacteraceae > Aquipluma. The sequence continues at coordinate 25,829 of JAHEYT010000062.1, read as the reverse complement.
TCGATCCGGATCCTGAAGGGAGGAATGAGCCAGGATCGGCAGGCACAATACAACGAAGCTGCCACTAATTTCTATCAGGATTTTATCCAGGCAAACAAGTTCCTGACCCACCGGCCAAACTTTCAGCGGATCTCATACATGCAGCCGGTTCGCCTCTGGTATTTGCTTCCCGAAACTGAGCCAGTTACCCGCTCGCTGGTGGTGGAATATACAGCTGCCGATGACTCTGTTGTGCCACTAACTTTTGAAATCACGCTGGATCCTGACGGTTTGTATGAATTTGTGCTCGATCCGGCCAAATTAGGACTTCCGGCCGATGCAAAACAGTTTGCAGTTTTTCAGTTCGATGGAGAGACCCAGATAGGCGAACGCCGCACATTTATTATTGATTCGAAGCATTACGAGAACAACACGTTCCTGTTCTTCGCCAACTCATTGGCTGGCATCGATGATGTCTGGTTTACCGGAGCAATTAAATTGCTGATCAATTCAGAGGGTGAAACCGGCATTCAGCAGCTCGACCGCAATGCAACTACCCGTGACCGATCGGTTATCGAAACCAGTTCAACCGGATCGCGCAAATGGTCCATCTTTCCGGGCAACCGGTTAAATGTTGCCGAAATTGAAGCCCTTCAGGATTTCATCTATTCACGTTTCCGATGGTTAGTTTGGGATGGAAGAGTCATTCCGGTAAACCTGGAGCGCGGTGAATTTGAATTGACAAACACCATGCGCGATTTGGTTATCAATGATGAACTTGAATTTGTATTGGTCGAAGGACATTCAAATAACCATTTTTAGACCATGGACGAACTTCGCCTCTTATTAAAAACGATCCGCGCAGTAGGTAGCAAAAATCCGGTGACCTACATTCAGCTTTCCGAAATCATCCGGAGGTTGTGGCGCCCACGTGCCAAGGTGTATTCTGTTTTTCAGGAGGAGCATGGGTTTACGGTTGGCGACGTCATTAAACCGGCCGATCCGCTTTGGGTAAAAGCAAAGGCCGATACTGCAGCGAATGCAAAAGCCACCGCAGTTGTTTGCGACATCATCGACGATGATAATTTCATTTTCCTGCAGGAAGGAATTGTTTCGGGCGATTACATCAAGGGTAAAAAGTATTTCCTTTCAATAACCACAGCCGGAAAAGTATTTGTAAACGATACCGAAACCTGGACAGTTGGAAATTACCGGCAAATGATTGGCACCGGTACCGCCGATGGTTTACTGGTGGAAATCGACGAAGGAGGCGTTTGGAATGGATCATCTTCCGATGAAATGGTTTGCCTGATGACTCCAGAATTTATTAAATCCAGTCCGTCTGGCTTTCTTCATTCCGAATATTTCACGGCAACAACATATCCCGAATCTGAACGAACACTGATTATTCCAAATCTGACAAAAATTACAGGGAATTCAGTAACAAATATCTATTACATCACCATCAATGGTCAGTCAGAATTTGTATTACCGCAAAGGGCCATAATAGCTTCAATTCGTGTTTTTCGAAATCTTTCGCGCTTACATCCATCAAAATATGTGATTTCAAATGGTATAGTTACCGTCCTGCTGCCTCTGCTCGAAGGTGAAACCATTCGTATTTTCTTCGATTTATGGAAAGATGACAAATGGATTTACAACGAAGTACCAACCGGCCTGATAGACGGAACAAATCAGGAATTCTATTTAGCAGAAGAGCCTAATCCCGATTTGTTGGAGCTATCGAAAAACGGCGAACTAATGCACAAGTGGCAATACACCGTTGATGGACTGAAAATCACGACCATCATTCAAACCGAAGAAGGCGATTGGCTTCTGGCTGACTATCCAACTTGCGAAAATCAAAATAAAATTTACAACGAAATACCAACCGGAGCGATTGATGGCATCAACAAAATTTTCGCGCTGGGGCGAAGTCCCACGCCTGGAACTGTCAGGTTTTTCCATAATGGCAAACGGCAGCAACCAGCTGAAGAAATTACAATTACAGACGACCATGTCGAGTTCTATGTCGCTCCGATGGAAGAGGATGAAGTATTAGTTGATTACGATTTCACTTAAAAACCCAAAATGTCATGAAACATTTTAAAATTTTACTGGCCTTACTAATCGCATTTCTGGCGATGGCTATGACTCAAGATCCTTATAAAGGATGGATTAGGTATGAAACGCAAATCAGGCCGATCCAGATTATTAAATTTCTCACAACCGGAGAAAACCAAGTTAAGCTTGTGGTAAGCGATGGTATTGGTGGTGTTAAGCTCATTACCAACGCCTACAACCGCGACAGTACAATCCTTTATACCAAACTAAACAGGCATCTGGTTAACGATTTGGATACGGTAAAAACCAATGAGCTGATCACCAATTTTGTAATTGAAAACGACTCTGCAAAAATTACTGAAGCAGGGGTAATCTGGAAAGCCAAACTACCAGTCAATCCATATATTGCCGATAGTTCGTACATTAAAAACCATATCCGTAACGATCTGGATATTGACCCAACTAACGAACTTCAAGATACTACCCAAATTCCCGGGCTGGCGAAGTTTGTATATGATCATACCTATACAATCAAGGGCGATACTGGCGTAAACGGACTTGATGGCAAATCGGCTTATGAAATAGCAGTAATTAATGGATTTATAGGCGATGTATCTGCATGGTTGGCTTCGTTGGTTGGAGCCGATGGGGCCCAGGGTATTCAGGGTGTAAAAGGCGATACCGGAGATACTGGTCCACAAGGAATTCAAGGACCGGCAGGAATAGACGGAGCTGACGGAAAAACGGCATATCAAACTGCCGTTGATAATGGATTTACCGGAACTGAACAGGAGTGGTTATTGAGCCTTGAATGTACAACAGGAACCGTTTCACTTGATAGTGTTACAAGTGGCATTCCGATCAAATATGGAGATTTATATAATTATTGGACAGCTACGTCAAGCAAGAAGATTGCAGCTCCTGGATGGCACGTTCCTACGATTGCAGAAGTAGATTCACTTGCAGCATATGTAGGTGGACCAGACTCCTCGCCTGGAATTAATGATACTGCCGGTGGATATTTGAAGCAAGCTGGTACTTATCAATGGGATGCACCAAATACTGGCGCTACAAATTCAAGTGGATTTAACGGAGTTGGCACAGGTATTCGATCTCTGGATGGAGAGTATGGTTATTATCATTTTCTGAATCAACATTTTGCATTTTGGACAACTACCGCAAATGTGCCATCATTTTTAGGATTTCAAAGGGTAATGGTACATACAACAGCAGCCTTTAATCGCAATTACTCAGCACTTAATAACGGTCATCCAATAAGGTTAATAAAAGACGATACAACCTATGTTTCTCAATACGTTGGTAATGATTTAAAAGTATATAATACAATCAAGATTGGGAAACAAATTTGGTTGAGTCAAAATTTAGCGGAGTCACGCTTTCGTGATGGATCGCTAATTCCAACAGGAATTAATGGAGTTCTTTTTACAAATGCACAATGGACGGCATTAAGATCACCCGGTAGATGTTTTTATAACGACGATGAAACAGTGTCGGGAGGAACGGTTAATTTGGTTAGTGCTTTAAACGATTTAAAAAATCAAACATCGTCAATTATTGATTCCCTGTCACTGTATCCAAAACGCAGCGAATTAGCTGATTCGCTGTCGAATTATTGGAACAAAACAGAAATTACCCCAGCAGACACAACTAGATGGGGAAGTTCGTCCGGTAGTTCAACGCCAAATACTTCGGCGCATTTTGACCCTACTACTAAAATTTTCTCGATTGTTGATTCAAACGGAACAGTTGGCGATACAATCAGTATCACCGGAGGTAATTGCGATCCTTCAAAATTTTCTGCAATCGTTTTTGTTGATACTCAGGGGAATGATGCAACTGGCTTGGTTGGAGACAATTCAAAACCTTTTTTGACAATTAATGCAGCCTTAGACGCTCTCGGAGCAAATGGTGGAATAGTACAAATTGGCAAAGGTGAATTTGCTGCACCTTCTCAGTCTAAAATGAGAAATAATCTGTGGTTTAAGGGTAGCGGTAAACCAATGCCAGACTGGACAATTACAACATCAGGAACGGATATTGTAACAATTTCACAGCCAACAAAATTGATTGGAGGTACAATTATTCATGGAACCTGGTTTTTTATTCCAAGCGCTAATTTAACTGGAAATATCAAAATTACAGACTTAGGAATCGATGTAGGTAATTATTGGTGTACGAATAGCAATGGCGGTATCGCTGTTGATGGACTATTGTTTGCACAAAAATATAATATTTCAGGTGGACAAAGTGCGAATGATGGTATTCATACGCTTCAGTCAGATTCGCCACCCCTATATGGTGTAGTTGTTAATAATGTGATTTCACTTTGCAAATCGAATTCAAGCGGAATTCACGGTAATTTATTCGAAAATGTAATTAATCCGGCAATAGAAAATGTAACTGGAGTTGGGGGTTCATTTGGCATAGTCATCAAATCAATTGGTGGAAATTTCAGAAATTTACAATCTTATGGGTGTTCTAATACTGGACTATACATAAAGGCTGATGATTATGCAAACTGTAAAGATGCCGTTATTGATGGCTTTTATTATCGAAACATGACAGGAATTACAACATTGTATGGGATTATTTTTGAAACATTTGAGTATTCTTTAAATAACATAAATATTTCAAATTTTGCAATAAATGGTGTAACTTCTGGTATTTTTTTCTCTCAATCAGCCTCATTTCCAAATAATACTATTTCAAATTGCAGGTTATATGCTGGATTTATTACAGGTGTGCAAACCGGAATTTATACAACCGCTGTTAAGGCAAGCGGAATTGTATTTGATAGAATTAATATAAAATCTGCAACTGGCGATGCTATTTATTCTCGAACACTTGGAATCGACAACAATACTTATAGCAATATAGTAATTTCAGGTTCAGGAGGTGATGGGTTCGATGTTTCAGCAACTACAAATCTCTTTTTAAACGATTGTACCGTCACTTCAAGTTCGGGATATGATTACAATTTTAGCAGTAATATCGTTGGCACGAATCTTCAGGGTACTACATTTAATGGCACATTAAAGTCAGTTTCTGCAAAATACTCAAGTATACACTCAACTTATGTAACGAATACAGCTGCCGGAAATGTTACAGCTACAAATGTTCAGTCAGCAATCAATGAACTTGATAGTGAAAAACAGGCAACTCTTGTATCGGGAACTACCATAAAAACAATAAATAGCACATCACTTTTAGGTGCTGGTGACATTTCAATTCCAGTTGGAATATCAGATGCCACTGCCGATTCAAAAACATACGGTAGGAATAACAATGCGTGGGTTGAAGACGGAGCTGGAGGTGGTATTTCTGATGCACCAAATGATAGTAAATTGTATGGCCGTCAGAACGCTACGTGGGTTGAAGTTACAGGTGGAGCTGAATATAAAATTTGGACAGTTAAAACAGGATCGTATGTGACTTCAACCACTTTTACTTTTTCAGGAACAGACGCTGATGCTAAACTAGTCGAAATGTCTTTATTTACCTGCACTAATTCGACAGGAAGTACAAGGAGAATAGGATATGTAAAAACAGCCACCAATAGTTCGGGTACGATTACTTGTAATGTAGTTACTGACACTGATTTAGCTTCGGGTGATAAGGACTTTAAGATTGCCTACAACCGAAAGGCTACTGATTACATGAGATTGGTGACCATTCCAGGGGAACAGATTGCGGATGCCTCTTATTCTCAGGGTTTGTTTTATGCCGATATTCCAACCGCAAGTTATTTGCTTCCGGTTGACTTATCGGTACAAACTGCAGCAGTCGGAACAGGAGCAGCACTAACGGTCAATATCTATAAAAATACGACCGCTCTATTTTCAAGTGCACCGGACATGACAACTAATACGGTATTAAGGTCTCAAAGACCAACAACTAACACCATCAGCGCAGCCGAAACGGTTAGTTTAAGAATCATGTCAAGTGCCGGAGCAACCAATAAAGCCTCAGATTTTCAAGCAAAATTATACATAATTCCACAATCAATTTTTACATCATTCTAATGAAAAAATTACTATTTATATTATTGTTATTCTGTTCGTTTCAGGTATTCGGACAGATTGAAGGGTTTTGGAGATTCAATGGAAATTTAACAAATAGTGTCTCAGGAACGAATGCAACAGGTTCTGGTACTATAATCTATAAAGCTTCTTTAAATAATTCGGGAGTTGAATTTGCTAAAAATTCATGGGCGAATTGTGGAAACATAGCCAACTATACATCATCTGATTTTACTATTTCTTTCCTGATGTACATAAAGGCATATTCCATAACAGATGTTAATTCATTAGTATTATTTACAAAAGGTAATGGTCCTTATAATTCATTTGGATTTTATTGTGATGTTACAAAAGATGGTATTGGATTTAATACCGCCAAATCAGGATCAACTCAAAGTAGTTCAACAAGAGGAACAAATACTATTGATCTTAATAAATGGTATTATATTACAATAGTTAGAACTGGTGCAAGCGTTCGTATATTTCAAAATGGAGTGGATAAAACTGTATCCGCAGGAACACATCAAAATCCTGCCGCAACAGCGCAAAGCTTTTATATTAATGTTTATAACTCAACAAGTCCATATTATTCAGGAAATGTACTTTTTGATGATTTTAAAATATCTCCGAAAAAGTGGAATAATGCTGAAATAAAAAATGAATTCGCACGATTAAAGGGATTTTTTTAAACTAAAATATCAAAGCGGCTTCGGTCGCTTTTTTTATTCAAAAAATAGTAGATAAAGTATATATTTGCTGTTAATTATATTAACAACTCATGAATTTTTCAAAAACAATTTTTGTGCTTTTTGCCTTTAATTTTATTATTATCAATGAAATTTATTCTCAGGATATATCGTCGATTGATGAAAAACTAAAGGTATTCAATACATCAAAGTATTCTTTGGCAAGAGATACCGTCAATAATAGAAAGGGAGAAGCTTTTAAAATTTTAATAATTGGGAATAGCATTACCTATCATTATGCATCAGATAGCAGTGGATGGAATCATAACAGTGGAATGGCGGCAAGCAATATAAAAAATGATTTTGCACACTTGTTGTTTGAAAAGACTGAAAAATTACTCCCCAAACGTAAAATAGCTATGCGAGTTATAAATCTGACAGTTTTTGAACGGAATTTTTCAACCTATAATTTCAAATCACTTGATAAATTTGTTAATCGTCCAGATTTGATCATATTCCAGCTAGGAGAAAATGTAGTATTCAATAAAATTAATACACAACAAAAGTTTGAGGATAAATATGTTGATCTAATAAAATACATTAAAAAAGGAAAACATCCAATTGTCATTTGTACAACTCCATTCTTTCCATCATTGGAAAAAAACAACAGCATAAACAGAGTCGCACTCCGCAGCAATAGCTATGTTGCTGACTTATCTCAACTCACTTTACTTAACAGACAAAACTATGCAATTAATGAAGTTGGATATCCTAAAGTAAGAGACAAATGGAGAGTTTCAGGAATTGGACTTCATCCCGGCAATTTAGGAATGGCAAACATTGCCCAACAAATTTTTGTAATTATTAATGCCGCAATTGCCGCAAAAGAAATAAACTAGAATATGTTTGTGTCCTTTCTGCTAACCGGCCTGTAAAGTAGATTTGTGATTATACATTAATCACACTTCGCACATGTTCACACTCACCATTTCCAATAACCAACTAATCCTTGATCCCGATTTCGGGGTTCCGCTACTGTATAAAAACCCGTGCTGGTGTTTCAACGAAATACCAGGTCCGTTGTGCCTCGATGTAACCATTCCTGATAACGATGTCAATCGGAATTACCTCGGGTTCCCCGGTCGGTTCGCTAAAATGGCCAAATCAAACGACCGGAAATTTCCCCGTGCCGAATTGCGATGGAGAGGTTATTTGTACATCTTCGGCACGCTGGTTATCACCAAACCAACCGAAAAAGGCTATTCCGGTTACATCCAAAGCGAACTCCGAAGCCTGAGCGATTTGCAGCGCGAAAAACTTATTGGCGATCACAATCTATTGGGTGAATTGACATTCGATAATAAAACCAATTACGATCCGGATGCTGACTTGTATTGCACCATCCGCCTACACAATGCCGGTTTTTGGGTGGATAAAGGCGACACTGAGCCTTGGAAAAAACCAGTACTCCAGTCTGATGGAACTACAAAAGTGGAAGATTCGGAGCGCGAAATCTTAACCCGTAAATTCGAAAACACCGTTGAGTTTATGGTGAATGCTTTCGATCCGGAGGGTGTTAAAATCGACTCAACTGCCGAGTGGATCAACCACGGCGCTCACACCGGGATCTTTCGCAATACTGAAGGCGCGATCGTTGTTAGTCCGTTTCCGTTTTTGCACCGGCTGATTCGGGAGATACTTCAGGAGAATAAATTTTTCATGCGCAACGATTTCCTGAAGAGCGATGACGACCTGAAGACATTGTGCCTTTACCACAACGTATCCATTTGCAATGCCGAAGTTTTCACGGTAACTACATCAATATTGTATAATCCGTACCACGACGAGAATATACCTGAATCAGAACTCGAATCGGTTGAAATACGAAAGGTTGACGAAATGGCGTGGAGTACAGATAAGTTGCAACTGAAAAAACTATTGCCAAAACTCGGATTGAACGAGCTGCTTCTGTCTGCTCAAAACCTGACCAATACTTTTTTTCACCCCTCTGGAATTAACGATATAGACAATATTGACCGCGAAAGCCTATTCGACATGGATCCGTTCGACCTTTCAAAATACAGGGTTAGCCGGTGGTTGCCAGGTAAACGCCAGAACCTTTGCCTGAAGTTTAAATTCGATCACGACCAGGATGATCAAGAATTCAATGAAAACTTTACCGATATCAGCTCAAGGGAAGAAGACATCAAGGATTCTGTTGAAGTGTTTGCCGATCTGACTGCTATTGTCGAACCCGCAATTGGTGAAATTCGCCTGGTTACTTCCGAAAAAATGTACTACGAATACCGGCAGGAAACCATCGACGATGGCGATGTGTTGATGTGGGCGCCGCTCACCATCGACCTTCAGGACTATAAGTATAATCCCGCCGGTGACGAAACGGAAGAAATTGTGACTAAATTTTCAACCCTGCGAACCCACAAAAACGGCTATCCGATAGCCTACCAGCGTGGAAATAACAGCCAGTTTTCGCAGTACTCCGAGAATTTCACCCCGCGACTGATGTTCTACAACGGCAACAATACAGGTGGGGCGACGGCCACAAGCGGATTGGCCATCGACTGGAAAAGCCTGGTTGCAAATCGCTACCGTCGCACGGCTCCATTTTATGCCAACGCCCTGCCGGTTGAAGCTAATTTTCGATTCCCCGGCAATATTTTCTATAAAGTCCTGAATGAAATCTACATTCCATTCCTCGACCGCGATGGATCGTTTTTTATTAAGGAAATGCAGGTTCAGGCCAATAATTCTGACTTTGTTGATGTAACGATCACCGCATTCAAAAACGAAGACAATGTTTTCAACCCATCAACAGGCACAGTCGATGGAGGTGGTGAACATGTAGGAAGCCTGTTCACTCCAAAATTCATTGGCGTAACCGAATCAGGATGGCCTATCCTGGTCGATGCTCAGGGACTTCAGCGCCCAATGCCTGTGTTTGGCGATATCTCCGGAGCTGCATTTTCAGCACATACTTGCATCGCTTACAATCAGGCTGACAAACTTTTGTTCGTTGGCGGAAATAACGGGCAGTTGCACGTTTGCGATTTAGCAGACATGGACAACATCCGATACAAAACAATTCAGGTTTTCGCTGGTCCGGATGATGTTTCAGGAATTGGAATTTGCAACGGAAAAATACTGGTTGGCCGTGCAAACGGATCAGCAGCATGGTCACAGGCATATCATAACACTTTTGATGCGTATGTCAGCAACGAAGCTGTTCAAACGGCCTCATTCGACCACGGCACCGGGCATCTGCGCGGGTTCATTCATTTCAATGGCTTTTATTACGGATGCACCAGCGAGGGAGAAGTATTCCGCACCAATAACCTGGCAACAATGTGGAACCAACTGGCCGATATCGATGGGTATTCCGGGTATAATGCAGCAATGGTTCAGATTGCACAAACCGACAGCCGCATTTGGGTGGCCGAACTGCACGACGATTCGCTCTATTCGCTTAAATCGAACCCAACACAATACGCACGTTTCAATGGACTTACCGGCACTAAACGGCAGGCCGTGCGAGATGTTCAGCCACTTTTGGCCGATCATATCCTGTGGATGTGTGCCGACGATAATGAGTGTATCTGGGAGATTAATGTCGCTGGAAACATCAACAGGAACATTACCCCTTTTGGAATTAAAAACGCCGGTGGCGCCTGTTTTGACGGGTTAAAATATGCCTATATCAGTGTTCGCAACGGTTCTGGCTATACCAAAATTGCTAAGTACAATGCGGCTGTTGTTATTCCTGAGGCTACCTGGAGCTACCTGAATATGCCATTATTTTTCACAAAATTATTTCTTTACTAGACAGATTGTGTCGGGTGATTAAAGGCAGAAGGAAATCCTCTTTCTGCCTTTTTTTTGTCCTTTCGTTAAGTAGAATGTGGAGGTATGTTTGAAATAAAAACGGCATGAAACACACCTTGAACTGTTTAGGAAGCTACATCCTAACTCCCTCCGCTTTTCTATTGAATCTAGGCGAATGGTTTGGTCAATTAACCATCAACCAGGGATTCACTATTGTCATTTCAACGTTTGTAGTCATTTTTTGGGCATTTAAGGCCCGGAAAGAATTTCTGCAAAGTCAGATTGAAAAGAAGAAACTGGAAGAAATGGAATAATTCACAGCCATGGCCGAATTTATCATTTCATTCTGCAAAACGATCGACAACGAAGGTGGTTACTCCAACGACCCCGACGATCCGGGTGGCGAAACCTTCAAAGGCATTGCCCGGAAAATGAACGGCAAATGGGATGGGTGGCCAATTATTGATATGCTGAAGCTTCAGCCAGGATTCCCCACGAATGCAGATTCAGATCCTGAGCTTCGCGAAAAGGTTGGCATGTTCTACCTGAACAGTTTTTGGAACAAAATTGCAGGCGACGAAATACAAAACCAGCAAATTGCCAACTCAATTTTCGATTTCGCGGTGAATGCAGGGGTAGGCACTTCGGCAATGCTCGCGCAAAAAGTGGTTGGCGTAAATGCCGATGGAGTAATTGGCTGCGAGTCCTTAAAAGCAATCAATTCGTTCAATCCGGATCACTTCAATGCAGCTTTTACAGTTGCCAAAATCGACCGATACGTGAGCATCGTAAAGAAACGACCACTCAGCAAAAAATACTTTTTCGGATGGGTAATCCGGGCAATCAGTTACTAAACATCACTTTAACTCAAAAACAATAAGATTATGAGCAAATTAAAAAACATGTTCAAAAAAGTGTGGAATAATGTCGAACGGCTGTTCAATAAAATGGACGAATTTACCAAAGCCCACATCGATGTAGCAGTTCGAATCTGCGAAACCCTGAAAAAAGCGATCGAGAACGGAAACTTCGATCTGTTTTGCACTGCAGTTGATCTGGCCATACCAGGCGACCAATCTGTTATTTCAGCTTCTGCAAAAAGTTTTCTGGTCAAGAACCTGCCTAAGCTCATCGACGAACTGCAACTGCGCTCGTTGCTTGAGCATGTTGATCCTGAAAATTGGGAGGCGCAATATAAGGCAATTTTCATGGCCATGTGCGACGCATCCGATGCAGCTCAAACAGCCATTTGGCAGGGAGCATCAGACAAAATTGTTGAATACCTGTCGGACGGCGTCTTCACAAAAGCCGAAAAACGTCAGTTTCTCGACTGGTACTATCTCAGCAAAATAAAAGGCACGTTATGAAACGCCCCATAGCCATTCCTTTAGCATCAGTATTCACCTTTATAAAAAAACTCAGTCATGAAAAATTTAATCTTGATTTTCTTTTTCGCCCAGCTGCTGATCCTGCCGCTCGGGTTAGTGATCGCATCGAGCTTGCCACAGGTTGCCACCGAAGCAAGTTACGAGACTACGCCAACGCCTACCGTCCCGAAGCTGGGTTTCTTCCAAAAGATCGTAAAATCGGTAAAAGATAATGCGGTTGAATTTGGGGTCGCCTTTGTGTTTGGCATGTTCGCCAAAGGTGGATGGACTTTACTGGCCAAGAAAATTGCTAATAAAGCATCTATTATTTCCCGCGAGATAGGCGAAACATTTTTATCAGGATCCAATTTTCTGAATACGTTAGATCAATCGATACGCGACGATGGAAGCCTCAAGGAAAACTCGGTCAAAGAGTTGTTAGCAGCAGGGAAGGAAGTGATTACAGAAGCCAATGATGTAATTATTTCGATCAAGCCAAAAGCTTAAATAGTTTTATTGGTTAGTTTAGGTGGATTTTAGGTTTAACCTCCGATATGTGAATTATATCGGGGGTTTTTGCCTTAAATAAAGCCTCTGAGAAGTTATTCATCTCTTCCACAATCATTCCATCTGTTATATGAACATAGATCATCGTTTGCGAAATATCGCTATGTCCAAGCATTCTCTGAAGGGCAACTACATCCTTCGTTTTATTCAGCCAAATGGTTGCAAAAGTGTGTCGGGCACAGTGTAGGCTTATGTCTTTGTAAATTTTATCAGCCTGAATAATAAGCTTAATTTTTTCGTTCATTTTTGCCTCGCTCATACAGTTGAATAATGGTCCTGTTTTCGATCCTTCATCGGCAATTAATCGTTTTGCCCAGAAGTTTAAAGGAATTTTAACCGCTTGCCGTTTTGAGTTTCTGGTTTTAAGTGGAAAAAAGACCAACTTATCTCCAATTATATTCTCCGCAGTAATTGATTTTAAATCAGATATCCGAAGCCCGGTAAAGCACATGAATAAGAAATGCCTTAATACACGCTGATTCCCATCATTATGCCACCCTTTGGTATACCTTAACCATAATGACTCTAATTCTCGTTCAACCAGAAATAAACGCTCCGCATCAGCATGTCTTATCGAGTATGAATCAAATGGCGACTCACTGATCACTCCTTTTCGCTTCGCAATATTGATGTATGTTTTGAAGTTTTTAAGCGCGGTATAAATCGTGTTGATATCATTCCCTTTTTTGGTCTTTAGCCATCTTCTGTACTGCTCAATCAACTCGTGATCAATCTCAGTAAACGAAAGTTTTGGCTTAAACTCCTTCAGCTTGGCAATGCTCGATTTATGCTGTGCGATTGTTGACGCCTCAATGTCGTTTTTACGCTCTTTAATCGACTCTTCAAAGAATGCATAGAAATCTATTCTTCGCGCAGGATTCTTCCACTCACGCTTAAGCAATTCTGGTGTAATCTCAATATTCTGCAATCGGTACCTAACAAATATATCATTTAGCGTTGCCACACAGCGATCGATGATCAGGTTATCATCCTTCACCTTTTTGGATGCACCCTTGATTCGGTTATTCTCCGGATCAAATTTATCAGGCAGACAACTTACTCCAGTAAAAAAGAAAAGCTTTTTGTAATTGAGGTTAACAGTGATGAAGATACTGGCTTCGCCATTTTTCTTCACTTTTTTTGGATCGAGGTAAACTTTAATATTTGCCATTTTTGGACTACGAATTAGCTACGAATGATTAACAACTACATTTCAACTACGAATATTCGTTGAAATAATTGATACTCTAAAGCGCTGAAAATGCCGCCAATAAAGGAATTGACAGCATTCATAATTCTGTAAATCGCAAAAATGTGACCCCGGCAAGACTCGAACCTGCAACCTTCTGATCCGTAGTCATAAATTATTCTCTATCCATCAATATATTATTATCATCAAATGCCTTTATTTAATGGCATTTACATTAATTTTATTACTCAGAAAAAAACCATAATATTCTAATATTAGCTATATTTGTGTATCAAATTGTGTTGTATAAATCTAAACTCGATACACATGGGCGCAACCATATCTATTTTCCTTGATACTCGAATTCAGAAATCAGACAATGTTTATCCAGTTAAAATCAGGGCAACTTATGAACGAAAAAGATTATATCTGGGAATTGAAAGAAATCGGATCAATAATATATTGAATAATTCCAGACTTGAAAAATACAGGTTTGATGGATCAGGTAATTATTCTATTGACAAAGATATATTTGAAAAGACACTAAATCCAAAGGTTACCGGAATACTCAAAGAACTTCAGGTTGTTTTCAAAGGGATAGAGCTGGAAGCTCAAAAGATTGCGGATAGTATCGAACCGTTTACTCTTGATGCTTTTAAGTCTCAAATGAGCAAGAAAAAAAATAAAAACAACCTGGTATTTTTACAATTTGATGAGCTAATTAGTGAGTTAAAATTAAGCGACCGCATAGGCACTGCAATCAGTTATCAATGCGCCTCTACTTCATTAAAGAAGTTTACTGGTGACAAAGATGTCCCCTTTGAATATTTCACAAAAGAAAAGTTAGAAAAGTATAAAATCTGGATGCAAAGTGGCGAAAAGCCCAATTCTGACACTACGATTGGAATTTATATGAGAGCTTTGAGAGCATTATTTAACAGATCAATCGAAGCCGGAATAACTACTCATTACCCATTCATTAAAGGGAAAGAAGGGTTCAAAATACCCAAAGGGAAAGGTCGAAAAATTGCACTTAACAAGCCAGAACTTCAAAAAATATTTGACTTCCAACTTTCAAAAAAACACCCTAACTCTTTTTATCTCGATATGTGGAAGCTCATGTATTTACTTGGCGGCCCCAATCCAACCGATGTTTGTATGCTTCGCGAAAGCAATATAAAGAACGGATTTGTATATTTTTTTAGGCAAAAGACTAAAAGAACAAGCAATGAACCAAAAGAAATCCAAGTACCATATTCTAATCCAGTAAAGTTAATAATTGATAAATGGAAAATATCAGATAAAAAAGATCCATATTTAATACCAGTCATAAAAGATACAATGGATGCAACTCAAAGAAAAGCCACAATTGCTCAATTTGTAAAGATGATAAATAGCACAATGAAACAAGTTGCTAACCATTTAAAGATTAGCCAAAAAACTACCACATATGTTGCCCGCCATTCTATTGCAACGCAATTATTAAGATCTGGAGCTTCGGTTAAGTTCATTGGAGATCAACTTGGTCATCATGACACCAAAACAACTGAAACTTATTTGGATGGGTTTGAAGATGAACAAATCAGAGAGGCATTTAATCTAGCGACTAAATTTTAAGAAATGGAAACAAGCGATTTTATTTTTAAAGGTAAAAGATTCAGATACCCACAAGATTTTGAGCAAGAGTTTAAACCGACAAAATGGAGTATTCGCAAATTCATGTCATTTATAGCCGATTTTGAAGAAGATGAAAAGTATTACTTTGCAATTCACACAACGAATATTCTTGGCAAATATCATACTTCGGATAAAGACACTGTGAATTTCATAAGGCAGATTAAAGAAAAAAGGGATTTAAATTTTGACATCAACAATGATCAATCTCAAAAACAAATATTGCTTTCCGTTGAAAAAGACAATTATGATACACTTATAAAATTGATGACAATACTTCAAAAAGACCAAATTATTCGAGGCACCGGAAAAAACATTGCAGAAATCCTTATAAATAATTTTGGAGTAAAGCTTTCATTATCAACAATTACAACAAAAATTTATCGGTTTAGTGAAGAATTAAATGAAGAAAAATTTTCAAAAGAAACTTTCAAAAACTTTCACTCTTTGTGTGAAAAAATTTAGATAACATTCTTATTAACAAATACTTTAAAAAACTAAACAATAAATCAATATTATCAAAGATTATCAATAGAGAATAAATTTTCTGTAAATCACCTAGTTGACAGGCACATAAATAACAGATAGTTTTGAGTGAAAACAATTAAAAATCAATGATATGACACAAATATTTTATACGCTTCCAGAGGCAGCAGAATACTTAAGGATGGCTATTAATACATTTCGGAAACATCGCCCAGCCATTGGGGGTACTAAACTTGGGAAACATTGGCTCTTTACTGAATCAGAGTTATTAATTTATGTTGGGAAAAACCGCTCCAAACCACTTTCCGAACTTAAATCAGTTTCATAGTTCCAAATACACTTCGGGGTATCGTTGATGTGAAAGATAGAAGGCTCAGCTTCCGTGGAGGCAGAGCCGGATTATTTATTCAAAATTTATAAGGACAATGTGTTAGACTTAAACTGAATTAAGTCTATCATAAAACTGCTTTATTTGCAAAAAGCTTCATTTTTAAAATATGATATATATAAACCATAACAACCTATATACTTGATTATTAAAAGTGAACTGACAATCTATTTTTTATCATAAAAAAAAACCAGCCCTGTTTCAATATCATATAAACCACCAACAATAATTATCTTACCTTCTTTTTCTAAATCATCAAGTATAATACTTTGTATTCGGATTTGACTAATTGTTAAATGTACATTGATGGCACTTACGTTATTAACATAGGTTAGATTTTGACCATTTCTGTCAATTTTAGTTGTAGTTTCCAGATTAATCGCCGGGGTAATTTTATTGAGTAATCCAGTTAGGTGACCTGCTTTTAAATTATTACAAGCACTTATTACTGCTCCGCATTGTGTATGTCCAAGAACAACAATTATTTTTGAGTTTGCTACTCCACAGGCAAATTCCATGCTTCCCAATATGTCATCATTAAGGATTGTGCCGGCAATTCTGATGCTAAAAATATCTCCTAATCCCTGGTCGAATATCAATTCAGCCGATGTTCTCGAATCGATACAACTTAATACAGTGGCGAAAGGAAATTGGCCTTCAGATGTTTGGTTGACTTGTTTTAACAAATTCCGATTAACCTTTAAATTGGTTAAGAACCTCTTATTCCCTTCTTTTAAAAACTCCAAAGCTTGCTTAGGAGTTAGCTTTTCCAAACTTTCTTTTGAATGAGCCCACATTGAATTCGTTGTTTTTATTGATATTTATATGCTGCTTTTTTAATCCTGTCCATAATGGCTAAACCCAAACCAAGTTCCGGAACCGGTTCAATAAATATTTGTTTTATATTTTCATCATCTTCCATGGCATGTAAAGCCGAGAACAAGTTTGCTGCTATTTCGAGATAATTGAAGGTCTTTGATGTATAAATAATTTTAGAAGCTGTAGGAATGAAATCTTTTTTGCCATGAGCAATAAGCCCTGATGATTCAGGCAAGTTCATTGCTTGCTTATCGAAAATATATAATGGCTTAACCGGAGAATAATGACTTTTCAATAAACCCGGTGCTATTAATTTATCGGGCTTTTCTGCATTGAAAACAAAAGTATTTGGTAAGGCATTTTCAATATCAGAGATTGTAATTACCCCAGGTCGTAGCAATGTGCATACATTTCCATCAATCGATACAATGGTCGATTCGATACCTACAGAAGTGTTTCCTCCATCTAAAATAGATTCAACATTCGGGAGCTGTTTCCTGACATGTTCGGCGCTTACAGGGCTTAAATTCCCAAATTTATTGGCGCTGGGCGCCGCAATCGGACAATTGGCAGCACGAATAAGTTTTAGGGCAATTTCATTATCGGGCATTCGGATGCCAACCGTATTCAGGCCTGAAGTAACTATGTCGGGCACTATTTTGCTTTTAGGTAAAACAATCGTAAGTGGTCCCGGCCAAAACTTTTCGGTTAACCGGATTACATTCTTGTCAACGTTTTGGGTTAATGTTTTCAAGTTATCAATTGAAGCAATATGAACAATCAGAGGGTCAAAGGAGGGACGCTCCTTTAGTTCAAAAATTTTAGCAACAGCTATTGGATTAAGTGCATTCGCACCCAATCCATAAACCGTTTCTGTCGGGAAAGCGACCAAACCACCATTTCTGATGATTTGGGCTGCTTTTTCTATATGGTTATCAATCATTTACCGGCCATTAAATTCCGGTCGGCCTCTTCCAGTTCATTCCGCTTTTTCTCTTGAAATGCCGCAATTTTAACCCGAATTTCAGGGTTCGATAAGCCAAGAATTTTAGCTGCTGCAACTGCTGCATTTTCAGGACTAAGAATGGTTAATGGTGCCACACCCGATGGCATTCGGATGCTCGAAAAAAGGTCGGCACCTCCAAATTTGTCGCTGTATGGAGGACAGGCGATTACAGGGCAATGCGTTTGAGCATCAGTAAAACCACTTAAAGCATTGCTCATTCCGGCAATTGTAATAAACACTACATTTTCCTTCTCGTATTCCTTAATAAGGTTATAACATTTTAGAGGGACTTTATGCGCCGAAGCAATCCTTGAAACACACTCAATTTCAAAGCTTTCAAGAACTTTACTTATCTGATTAGCCCATTCAAGGTCAGCTTTAGAACCCATTATTATTACTACTCTGCTCATAATTTTCAATGCTATTGAATGAATATTCATATTCGTAACTCATCGGGATAATCTCGTTGTATTCTTCAATGCTTGCATTCGACAAACAAGCATCAATAATGCGCTTACCCGTATGCAACAAATCATCTTTTAAATATTTCTGCAATTCGGTTTTAAAAAACTCCTGCAATATTTCGGCTCCGGCATCGTAACCCTCATAGCCAACTTCAGGCTGGTTATAAACTTTCAAGAATCTCGATGGTATTTTTGATCCCTCAAGAGTCAGATAATTTAATTCGTAACCCAAAAGTGGGCAACGTGCAGGCTGATATTGATCGGTTTTCAAGCGGGCAGCACCTCTTCGTGTAAGATACTCGCGCATAAGCAACTGAGGCTTAAACGCAACGTCCCAAACACCAATATTCTGGTTAGGAACCAAGGTGAAAGTCGTACGTGGCGTATCAATTAATTGTTTGAGCATCATATTGGCATGTGGAACTCTTTTCCCTGTTGCAAAAGGCCAATACGAACCAACACCTTCGCTTTCCATTCCTCCCGAGCTAACTATACTTGGGTTGTTGTGTCCGCGCGGTGCTACCAACCGCCACAACCAGGCCAGTGATGGTGGCAAAACATGAAACAATCCAACAATGCCATACGATGGGTTTTCTTTTGTGCAAACGGGCGTACGAATCCCGAAACTCCTGATGTCAACCGAAACCGGTCTGTTAACCACATTGGGAACCGATTTTCTGGGTATAATTACCCTTGGATTTGGGCATGATTTCCCGGGTTCATCCTGAATATGATTCCATATTAAAGCGGTTGCTCCAGGTTGGGTTTCGATATTTAAAAATAGCAGCGGCTCCGATGGGTTAATGGTCGTCTTTTCGAGCGTTGGATCGTCACCATATTGTTTTACGCTGTCAACACGAACAAACCAGGCATTTTCAGCGTCAATAATACGAAGTTTTCCATCTTTTTTCTGAACCGAAGGGTGGCAAAAAGCCATATCGTCGGCAACCGAATTGAACGAACAGAACCGGGGAATGGTAATAAACCTTTCTTCCGAAGTTAATTTATTGCGACCTAAAAGCACTCGTCCGTCTTTTTCTCTGATAATGTGCTGGTGCATTTCGCTTTTTCCGCCACCACTGGCACCCTCGTGCATAAATGTGGTTAAATTGTCGTACGGACTGATTGATTGTACCGCCGAACAATGGGCTATAATCCAATCTTCTTTCTCTGCCTGGGTAAGCATTACCCCATAAAGCCCCTTTTTGGCACTTGGACCAGGATATAAATTATAGGAATAGAGTTCGTGAATCGATTCGGTGCGGTTATGAACAACAACCTGCTTGCCGTTAAAATGAGTATGCCTGAAAACCGGCGCTACAAAAATTACCGATTTCAAGGCAGAATCATTTTTCAAATCTTTTATGGCAACCATCTCTTGTAGCATCGACAAGCCCAAGGCAAAAAAAGCGGCATTGGCAGGAGCAATGGCAATTCCTAATGAACCAATGTTTTCTCTTCCGGCAAAGTAAAAGAAAACGGCCAAATCCTGATCTTTTAACCAATTGAAGGTTTCTGTTTGCAGCCCTGAGAATTCATAACCGTATTTGTCAACGAAGCGTTTTTTGTCCGTTGGCTGATTATCGGCAATGACCATAGTTCCGGGATCTCTGCGGCGCATGTATGCTTCGGTATAATTTGCCGAGATACCATTCTTAACCCGTTGCACAACTGCTTCCACATAGTTGCCTTTTCCTGGAACATCGTAGGCCACTTCAAACTCAGTGTTCTCTTTTCCGTTTGTGGCAGCATCAGAAAGCTCTTCGGTTGTATTGAATACGGTATAGCTGCTGCACCCGTTCAGCACATCCTTAATATTATCCGGAAGGATAATATTTTTCTCTTTTAATATTGTTAATAAATCGCTCATAATTTATTTTTTAAATTCTAACTATGCTCAATACAATCAATTCTTATAAAATACCTAATTCTTTAAGAACCCCATTCATATTACGAACGGCATCCGCACTTTTATCAAAAGCAGCTTGTTCTTCAGAATTCAGGTTATAATCAACAATAGTTTCAAATCCATTTTTGCCAATTACAACAGGCACACCAATACAGATATCGCTTTGTCCATATTCACCTCCCAGTGCAACACAACAAGGAAATACTTTCTTTTCATCGCGAACAATCGCTTCAACAAGTGCAGCTCCGGCAGCTCCGGGAGCATACCATGCAGATGTTCCGAGAAGTCCGGTAAGTGTTGCACCGCCTACCATGGTATCGGCAATCACTTTTTTTACTGTTTCGCCATCAAGTAAGGCAGCTACCGGCATGCCATTGTAAGTAGCAAAACGGGCAAGAGGTATCATAGTTGTATCGCCATGTCCGCCAATAACTGTACCTTGTAAATCAGTTGCAGGCACATTTAATGCCTGACTTAAATAGCATTTGAAACGTGCGCTATCAAGAATTCCACCCATTCCGATGACCCTGTTTTTTGGTAATCCGGTAGTTTTCAATGTCAGGTAAGTCATCGTGTCCATCGGATTGCTGATTACAATAAGGATAGCTTCCGGAGAATATTTTAAAATATTTTGTGCAACGTCTTTTACAATCCCTGCATTTATACCGATCAAATCTTCACGTGTCATTCCTGGTTTTCGCGGAATGCCGGAAGTTATAACTACCACTTCCGAACCAGCGGTTTTGCTGTAATCGGCAGTTACACCTGTAACACGTGTATCAAAACCCAACAAGGTTGCCGTTTGCATAATATCAAGTGCTTTACCTTCTGCAAAACCTTCTTTAATGTCGAGTATAACTATTTCGCTGGCCAATTCTTTTTGTGCCATTACGTTTGCACACGTTGCACCAACATTTCCTGCTCCTATTACTGTTATTTTCATCTTTTTAATTTATAAAGTTTATAATTTATGTTATTTAAAAGCGTCTTACATTACCACTTTATCGCCTTTGAAATCAAAAATGTCATCACTAATAATTGTACCTGGCCGACATGGCCCATGGGCTATATTTTTGGATGTTGTTAATTTTCAGCGTTTTTCCCTCTTCACTGGCCATTATTGCCACTGTAGTAGCAATGGCAGCTACCACTTTTTTGTCAATGCCGTTCTTTTCATTGGCAGCATGTTTTGTTGCCAGGGGTGCCTCTTTTTCATGGGAAGGGAAACCCATTTTTCGGGCTTTAAAGAATTTCTCTGCTACCTGGGGAAGCATTGCATATGAAAGGGCATCCTCTTCCTGTTCGGCATATTCTTTCACCGCTTCAATTGCTGATCCGAGTTCCGGGGCCAATAAATCGGCCGGACGACAGGTAATGCGTTCTTCATCACCCAGTATCTTGTGAATAATTTCATCTGAAATCACTCTGGGCGTTTTTCCGTATTCCCCTTTTACCAAAGCTTTCGATTCTTTTGGTATCATTTTGTACCTTTCGCCCATTAGTACGTTCAAAACTGCCTGCGTTCCAACAATCTGACTGGAGGGGGTCACCAGCGGAGGATAACCAAAATCTTCACGAACACGAGGCACTTCGCGCAATACTTCTTCGTATTTACTCTCGGCATTCGACTGTTTGAGCTGTGATATTAAATTAGACAACATTCCTCCGGGAACCTGGTATATCAAAGCATTCACATCCACTCCCAGCATTTTGGTGTCAAGCAATCCTGAGGCGATGTATTTTTCCCTTATTGGACGAAAATAATCCGCAATCTCACTCAGTTTGCCTAAATCAAGTCCGGAATCACGTTCTGTTCCCTTTAATGAAGCAACCAAAGACTCAGTAGGAGGCTGAGAAGTGCCCATTGACAAAGGTGAGATTGCACAGTCAATGATATCCACTCCCGCTTCAACAGCTTTCAGATAAGTCATAGAAGCTACCCCGCTGGTATAATGCGTATGCAGAGCGATGGGGATCTGAATGTTCTCTTTTAATTTGCTGATTAACTCAAAGGCCGAATAGGGCAGCAACAAACCAGCCATATCTTTGATACAAAGAGAGTCAGCTCCCATTGATTCCAATCGTTTGGCATCTTCAACAAATAAATCCAGGGTATGTACTGGGCTCGTTGTATAGGATACTGTTGCCTGGGCATGACCCCCTTCTTTCTTACATGCGTTTATGGAAGTTTCAACATTTCGCGGATCATTCAGAGCATCAAAAATCCGGATGATATTCATTCCGTTGGCTACCGACTTTTGAATAAAATATTCAACAACATCATCAGAATAGTGTTTGTAGCCCAACAAGTTTTGTCCACGCAGCAACATTTGAAGCGGTGTCTTTTTTGCCAGCTTTTTAATCTCTCTTAGTCTATGCCAAGGATCTTCATTTAAAAACCGCAGACAGCTGTCAAAAGTGGCACCTCCCCATGCTTCCAGGGAATGATATCCAATATCATCCAGCTTTTCAACAATCGGTAACATCTCTTCTAATGTCATCCGTGTGGCAACCAGCGACTGATGAGCATCCCGAAGAATCGTTTCTGTTATTTTTATTGGGTTCATACTGTTTTCAATTTTTATTCCAGAATAATAATAGTCTCACCTGAAGCAACTGCATCTCCAACATTTACATGGATGGAAGCTACACGTCCTGAAGCGGGTGCTCCAATTTCGTTTTCCATTTTCATGGCTTCCAAAAGAAACAACTTTTGTCCTTTTGAAACTTCATCGCCCGGATTTACAAAAATCTTCAAAATGTTTCCAGGCATGGGAGCATCAACCGTTGTAGTCCCCGTTTTGTGACGGTTTAAGGTCTCTGTTACATTTTGCCTGCGTTCTACGTTTCTAAGGGTATTTACTTTAGAAGAAGAGTACATTCTTTCAATAGAAACCTCTTCAACCTCCACCTCAAACTGCTCTCCTGTGACAGAAATAATAAATTTTCTCATGGCTTTTATATTTTAATTTTGAAATATTTTAAATGTTAATTTGCACATTTATAATCTTTTACTGATCCGATAAACCTTATCTGTTTGTCAACCTTTAGTGTCACTGTAGTATTCAGCACTCTTGGTTATGTCAGCGCCTTACTCAATAAGGAATTATTTCTTTATTATACTTTCCAAAAAAGCTTTCAATGGTTCTGATTTTTTCATGATGATTTATTTTAGTTTAGTACCCTGAATCGGTTAACCGCCGCAGCAACACGGCTGCATAAGAGCTCATGGAGGTATTTTGAACTATAATACTGCCGGGTAAAACAAGGTTTGCCGAAGTGAAATTCCAGATGGCTTTAATTCCACAGCTGACCAAATCATCGGCAACATTCTGTGCCGCATGGTTGGGTGTAGTTAAAATACCAATTTTTACATTAAGACGGCCGGAAAGCTGAGGTAATTTACTGTAATCCAGCACATTAATTCCACCTATGAGACGTCCTATTTTATTGGTGTCGACATCAAATGCCGCAATAATTTTCAGCCCCAGCGATTGATGCTCCTGGAAGGACATTAGCGCAGATCCGAGATTTCCGGCACCCATCAAAAAAGCCTCGTTGGTCCGGTTGAATCCCAGAAATTCCTCCAGTGCATGAATCAGTTCATATATATTGTAACCAACCTTTGGTCTTCCCTTTATTCCCGTAAAAGCCAAATCTTTCACAACCTGGGTAGAGTCGCAATTCAAACTCTTTCCTATAACAGGGGCTGAAATATTAAGTATTCCTTCTTCCTTTATTTTTTGTAGAAAAAATAAATAACCCGGAAGCCTTCGCAATGTTGGTTCCGGAACAGGGTTGTCTTTTCTATTGATTTCAGAATTGCTCATTTTTTTGCTGAAATTCTACATTTTATTTCAGTTCAAAGTTAGGTATTTTTTATATAAAGAATTAATTCTTTATATAAAAAATTGCAATTTTAACACAGAATTAACGTTTGATGTTCAAGCCAGGTTTAAGGGCAATTGAACCACCAGCTGCTTCGAACACTCTTCCATATCATTCCATGAATCCCCTCCACTGAGCACGGAAGCGATGGCTATAAACACTATGTCATCCAGAAGATGACGTTTGGTTCTTTTAAACCCTGATTAACTGAACCTTTCAGCATCTAGTTTAAAGAAATTATTTGCAAAAGAAAGCTGCCGGAGTGTGCCTGTTTTTTTGTTTTGATGTGTCTCCATTCGTTGAAGAATATTTAAAGCGTGTTTATGGTTTCCATTATGTAAGGGCCTTTATTGAGCATCACGCATTCGGCTCTCACCGACATAGATGCATCTGTAATGTGCACAAATGCTGGTATTTGAGTGGTGATATCGTAAAGTGTATGAATCTTGATACCTCCTTTTGTTTTGCGAAAATTGGCCCACCAGAATACACTCAGGCAAAGGTCTATAGTTGTTGAGTCGAAGGCGTAAACCTTACCTTTCACTTCAAAATCATCGTTCGAAAGTTTCTTTCTGGCAGTACAGATCAGGTAATAGGCAAGTTCCTCAAAAATGCGATAGTCACGTGATTCATTTGCCTTTGCAAGATTGCTTCGTGTGACACTTTTACCGAATCCAAGATGGTAACTTTTCTGACTGTGGGCATCCAACGAAATGATCAGTTCTCTGAGACTGTCCCGATTTGAAAGTTGTCCGAAGATCATCACCAACAGTTGGTTCCAGCATGTAAAATGCTTGACATATCTGTTGCCTATGTACTTCTCAACTATACCGTCAAAAAACCTACTTGGCAGAAATTCTATCAATTGTGCGAAAACATATTTGCCTTGTATCATCATTTTATTCTTGATTCGAGTAAAACTACCAATTCAAATCATCACGCACGAAAAAAGCTCGCAACTAATAGATATACAATGTTTTCAAAGAACGTTTACTAATTTTTAATGGACACTAATGATTTTCTATTATTTTAAAGTGTATTACATTCTGTCTTTCAGATGGATATAGTTTTGTTCCGGAAATACATTTTTGTATGCCGGACGAATAATCCGGCCAGCGTCAAAAGTCAGTTCCTCTAACCGATGCGAACACCATCCGGCAATGCGCGACATTGCAAACAACGGAGTATATAAAGGTTCTTTGATTCCTATGCAGTTATATACAAAACCTGAATAAAAATCGACATTTGCACAAACACGTTTTGCCACTTTATCGCCTTTGAAATCATAGAATATTTGAGGAGCAAGGCTTTCAATTAGTTCATAGAGTTCAAATTCTTCTAACCGGCCTTTTTCTATTGCCAGCTCACGAGCTTGTCTTTTAAGCAATATCGCACGAGGGTCAGAAATGGTGTAAACAGCATGGCCAATACCATAAATTTTACCTGAACCATCATAAGCCTTT
>JAHEYT010000026.1:156470-164521 GCA_023251455.1 Bacteroidota bacterium | reverse complement strand
TTCTTACCTTTTGAAGTGGTGAAAATGGACTTGAAAGCAGCTCAGGAAATCGACATGGACAATGTGTTTTCCGAAGTACTATTCATTTATGAGAGCGGTTTCCGGTATTGGTTTGATGATGTCGAAATTGTAGAATTGCACCAATATAGCACTGGGTTCCATGTTCAAACAGCTGAATACGAAATGTTGGTACAGGGATTCGAGAAGCCGCACAATGATGCAACGGACTTTATGACGACTACACAAATACTAAACTACCTGAGAGCCTATTGCTCACTCAATTTATCGGAGAAAAGAATGGGTGAAGCGCTTAGAAAGACGGGATTTGAACGAAGGTCAAAACGGATAGGTAACAACCCAGTATATGCATGGTCTGTAAAGAAAATTACACCGAACCCTTTTGCTTCTTCTATTTTGTAATTACTACACTACTACATAGTATTACAATCCATTGAAAGAAAGAAAATTACAATGTAGCAAGATCCGTTTTGTCCATCTTACTTCACATTACTACATCTACTACAAAAAATAATGTAGTAGTTACTACACAATTTAAGCTCTACATACTTTAATGCTTGACAAATAAGCGTTTGCAAGCAAAAGAAAATGTAGTAAGTAAAATCAATAAAAAGTAAAAAAGATGAAATCCGTAGAAGCGAATGCCATCAGCATCAAACAATATCTGTCTGAAAATGGAATTCAACCGTCAAAAGACAGAGGATATTACGGAATGTATCACAGCCCTTTCCGGGAAGATCATAATGCCAGTTTAAAAGTTGATTACGATCAAAATGTATGGCACGACTTCGGAACCGGAGAAGGCGGAGGACTTATCGACCTGGTGATGAGAATGGAGAATTGTTCTTTTCATGAAGCCATTTCTAAGTTAGAACAGAAGTACAGCCATGCGGATATAGGCACGTACCAAAGTGCCAACACAGCAACAAGTAATTTTTCTTTTCACCGGAAGAATGCGGATTCAGAACTTAAATCACCTGAATCATCAATAATGTTACAGAACGTTCAACCAATCAGCAATCTGGCATTGATTGAGTATTTGCATGAACGCCGGATCAGTATAGACATCGCCCGGATTCATTGCAGCGAAGTTCATTATTCGGTGAATAAGAAGCCTTATTATGCTGTCGGGTTCCAAAATGACAAAGGCGGATATGAGTTGCGAAGCAAATATTTTAAGGGATGCACTTCGAAAGACATTACATCGATGAACCGAAATAAAGACCATTGTCTGCTGTTCGAAGGTTTTATGGACTACCTGAGTTTCCTGACAATGAAAAATATCCAAAATTCCCCTATAGATGTAATCGTTCTAAATTCATTGGCAAACCTGCCCAAAGTGAAAAACACCCTTGAATCACACAAAAGTATTTCATTATTTCTTGATAATGATCTGGCCGGGAAAAGAGCTGTTCTTGAATTGGAATCAGTCTGTAAAGATGTGATTGACCAATCATTTTTCTATTCCAAACACAAAGACTTAAACGAATACCTGTGTCATAAACAACAGATACAATATCAGGATTTAAAGAAAAGGTCAGGATTAAAGCCATAGCCTGACTGAAATAGAATACTGTGTTTTTTAAGGGTAGCAAGTTTATGTTTTGGTATGACCAAAACTTTTGCATCCCGCTGGTCTAAATTAAAAATCAAGAAATGAAAATGAAAAATCAAAATAAAAGTGGCAGACCCATCAAAGAAATAGCCATCAAAAAAGGTTACCGGGTTAACGTGAAGATGGCTACCGAAGAATACTATACACTTAAAGCCAAAGCAAAGGAGGCCGGAGTAACTATCAGTGAATGCATGAGACGATGCATCAAGAATAGTGTGATTATTCAGAGGCACTCTCCTGAAATACTCGATCACATCCGGAAACTGTCTGGAATGGCAAACAACCTGAATCAAATAGCGCGCAAAGCCAATGCCCAGGGATACCTTAATGCAAGACGTGAATATTTTTTCCTTGCTGACAAAATTGATTCACTTTTAAACCTGATCCAAAATGATAGCTAAAATAGTTAAAGGACAAGGATTTAAGGGGGTAGTCAATTATATCCTGGATCAAGCAAAGGGGACGGAGATCATAGATAGCAATGGAGTAAGGCTTAAAAGTCAGGAGACGATAATTCAAAGTTTCATTTCACAGTTAGAACTGAATCCAGCGTTAACCAAACCAGTCGGGCATATTTCACTTGATTTTTCAGCACAGGATAAGGATAAACTCACCAACGAATTTATGGTCAAAATCGCACGGGATTATATGGCACAAATGGGAATCAACGATACCCAATACCTGATTGCTCGTCATTACGATAAGGAACATCCTCATGTTCATCTGGTCTTTAACCGGATTGATAATAGCGGGAATACAATCTCTGACAAAAATGATCGCTTTAGAAGTGGAAAGATATGTAAAGAGCTGACCCGAAAATACGAGCTGTACTTTGCACTGGGGAAGGAAAATGTAAAACAACATCGTTTGCGAGAGCCGGATAAAACCAAATATGAAATTTACAATTCGCTGAAAAAAATTATTCCGAAATGCCAGAATTGGGATCAAATTATTCATGGACTGAACGATCAGAGTATTGGGGTGACATTCAAGTACAAAGGGAAATCAGATGAAATACAGGGAGTCATTTTCAATAAGAATGGTTACACCTTCACCGGTTCAAAGGTTGACCGTCAGTTCAGCTACTCCAAGATTAACCAGCAACTGCAATTGAAGGAGCAGAAATTCAAACAGGTCGAACATCAAAATAATGCGGATAATAAGTTTCAAAACCAGAAACTATCCACTGGAAATATAATCAATGATCTTTTGTACCAATTGCAAAAACCGTCAGATTACAACAAGGACAATGAAGAAACAGCAGCGATTCGTAAATACAGGAAGAAAAAGAAAACCGATTTTAGACTGAGATTTTAGTTGACAATTAAAAATAACCAGACAACCTATGGGAAACAATAACTCGATAATCAGCGTGATGTTTGAGGAAATCAAAGGACTGCTCACATCAATTGATAAAAAGCTTAATGAAGGAGTGAGCGTAAAAGGAAATCTTCCTTCTCAGGGAACCGTCTCCGCGCCAAAATCTGATGTTCAAACCGACACGGTCAAGCCAGAACAATTGCTCCGATTGATAGCTACATATATGCAGAACTCGGACCAAAAAATTAGAAATATTTCTGATACAGTTATGCAATCCGAAAAACATGTTCTTTCTCAAATAAATGAACTTAAACAAATTACGGTCAGTCAGAAGCCGGATTCTAAGGTTCGTCATTACCACATTATTGACCTGAGATCCTCTAAAGTGGTGATTACAATTGTTTGCCTTTCAGTTTTGCTTTTAGTTTCATTATTCGTGAATGTTCAACAGGTTATAGTAAACTCCCGAATGACGGATAATGATCTGAAATATCGCTATATCAAATCAACCAATGGGATTAATTCGGTGAACTTGGGTAACCTTGAAGATATTTTTCATTTTAATCCAGATGAAAAGTTGATCAGGGAAATTCGTCAAAATGTGGAAAATTGGGAGAAAACAATACAAAATACAGCAGAGAAATTAGAACATGAAAAATTAAGGAACTCCAAATCAAAAAAATGATGGCCAATAGACCAAAATGACAACTCAACATAATAATTTAAATTCTTGATAGCAACTCAAGAGCACTCCAGAAAATAAAAAAGACCTTACATTGCTGTAAAGTCGTAATAATCAAAGTGGAGAATGTCGCGGAATCGAACCGATGACCTATTTACTGCCAGGGGAAAGAACAATCTTGTATAATATTGATTATTAGAAATTTGAAAATCTATGAGTGCGCAAAATATAGCATTTTATAGCATTATTGAGCACAAAAAGGGCACTCCAGTATTTGAGATTAAAATTGTCAATATTGACAAATAAAAATTTCAAAATATATGAAAATTACCAGCATTTAAGAGCAAACAAGCTTATTAATATAAAATTTAATTTTCTATGCGTCCATTTTCTATGCGTCCATTTTCTATGTTAATAATTCTATCTGCGAATGCTTCAGGGAAACTTCCGTGAGTAGCAACAATTAAGGTAATTTGTTTTTCCCTTTTCAAGTACAAAAGATGTTCAATAATTTCACTAGCTGTTTCTTCGTCAACTGATCCGGTGGGTTCGTCAGCAAAAATTATTGATGGTAGTTTTACCAATGTCCTTATAATAGCCACCTTTTGCTGTTGACCCACACTTAATTCTGAAGGTAAAAATTGCAACTTATCAATTAACTGAAATTGATCAAGTAAAGGGATTATAATTTTTTTTATCTTATCTTGCTTGATACCTTTAGGGAGAAGAGCAAGCTCTATATTTTCATATACATTATAAGTTGGCAAAAGATTAAAAGTCTGAAAGATAATGCCGATTTTATTTAGCAATAAACTACTTATTGAATTATTAGGTAGTTCTGTAATGCAATTATTCTCAATTACTACTTTCCCAGAAGTGGGTTTAATTAAGCCGCACATAAGATTTAATAAAGTTGATTTTCCTGCACCTGAACGACCTTTAAGTAATACTAATTCATTTTGATCTACTTTGAGATTAATATTAGATACTCCATTAATTATTTGATTTTTTGTAGAATATCTTTTATTCAAAGAAAAACATTCGATTTGATATTTATTCATAGCATAAATTTATGTCTCACATATGTTTATTGATTATATCACCCGCTTTTGTTCGATAAATCTTTATTATAGGGAAAATTCCAGCAATTATTCCTCCAGTTATTGATAAGATGAATAATATTGGAATACTTGAATATTGAAACTCGAATTCAATCAAATTGAGAAACTTCAAATTAAGGCTATTGATCAGCATAACAGTAAGAATTCCTAACAATAATCCTATTGAAAACCCGATAAATGAATGAATGAGAGAAATGGTAATTACATGAGTACTAAGTTTAAAGTCTGACCAACCTAAAGATTTTAGTATTCCTATTTCTCTAAATCGTTCCATTAGCGCTGCTGTTTGTGTCTTGATAGAAAATACAATAAGGAATAGAAAAATCAAAATAGTAAGAATTGAGGATGTCTTTTCAATAAATTGCATCACTTTGCTGGCAGGCTCATAGCAGTTATAACTTGAAACTGAAAATTTATACATTAGTTTTTTTATTTGCTCTATAACACGAACCTGATGCCGGGCATCGGCAACTTCCACTAAAATAATATTCATATCAAACTGTTCAGCCTTACATTGCAGTCTATCTCTTAGAATAGTTCGGACATGTTCAATAGGGGCATAGAAATCAGCTTTCGCTGGTCTGATGCCAGAATTTATGATTCCTGCCAATATCAGCTTTCCTCCAAAGATTTCCAGTGAATCGCCAACTGAAAGTTTATGCGCTATCGTAAATGATTCTTCCGCTACTATTTCATTTAGTTTGTCTGAAAGATATTTTCCTTTGATAAGATTACTGGCTGCACACACATTGCTTATTGTTGCAACGCTAGTAGTATCAATTCCTCCAATAGAAATATCAGTTTTATATTTATCATTATACGTTTTATATAGTATATATGGAGCAGCATCTTTGATTCCTTCAATACCTTTAATTGTATAAATCATCTCATGATTTAGCATTTGCGTATTTACACCTTCAGCATATACTGATCCTCTCGCATTTTCGTTAACACAACAACTCATACTTGTCGGAATATACACAATAAAATGCGTACCGGTACCTTGTAATATCCCCAATGAATTATTTTTATTGGTGCTAGTAATACAAATCACAATAAGGATGAAAAAGATCGCAATGGCATAACCTAGGATACTTAAAATGGTCCGCCATAAGTGATGATATAGTTCTTTTATTACATATTTCATGTTCGCCATTTTTAAAGAATATCCTTTTGCTCGCTTATTTCAAAATTAGTGAACGAATCAATACAAAACATATTTAATATTATACATATTTTAAAATTGATCAACCCCACCACCCCAATTTTGAGCGATCTGCCTTTATGCCTGCAAAGAAAGGAGGTAAGGGTTGAAAACCAATTTAAGAAATCATGTCATTAATGGGTACTAAAAATTAAATAATGTTCTTTGAAATTCTTTATTCATCGCATTTATAGTGCTTTTTTGTAGCGTGACGATTTGAATTGACAATTGGATTTTAGCTTTATCAAAAGCATTAATCTCATGAATCAAGGCAAATACATCTTCGCACAACTTACAGATTTTTTACCTCGCAGGGTCTTTGATCGAATAGTTGAAAACCATCAAGGTAATAAGTATGTCAGGCATTTTACATGCTGGAACCAAATGCTCTGCATGGTTTTCGGACAACTCACTTCCAGAGACAGTATGCGGGATTTAATGTTGAGCCTTGAAGCTCACGTGTCCAAGTATTATCATCTGGGTCTGGGCTCTACCGTCACCCGCAGAAACCTTGGCAAAGCAAACGAAAAACGCAGTTATAAAATCTTTGAAGAGTTTGCCTACGTTCTGATCGAAGAAGCCAGAAAAAGCTGTTATAAAGACGAATTCGAGATTGATGTTGATTGTAATATTTATGCTTTAGATTCCACAACGATAGACCTGTGTTTAAGTGTCTTCTGGTGGGCTGAATTCAGAAAGCATAAAGGAGGAATTAAACTTCATACCCTATACGATGTGAAGACCTCCATTCCAAGCTTTCTGCACATCACCACTGCCAGTGTTCATGATGTCAATATTTTGGATCTCATCCCTTATGAAACAGGGAGCTTTTACATTGTAGACAAAGGATACATCGATTTCAAACGACTGTACAAATTGCACTTAAAAGGATCGTTTTTTGTCACAAGAGCTAAAGACAACATGCGTTTTAGAATGTATTCCAGAGCAGTTGACAAAATAACCGGAGTCCTTTATGATCAAATTGGTCGGCTGGAAATATACTATTCCAGAAAGGATTATCCGGAAAAGCTGCGCAGGATCAAATATTACGATCAAAATCGGGACAGAACCTTCATCTTCATAACTAATAATATGGATCTGAAAGCCGAAGAAATTCCAATGTTGTACAAGAAACGCTGGGAAGTAGAACTGTTCTTCAAATGGATGAAACAGCACTTGCGGATAAAATCCTTTTGGGGAATAACCATGAATGCTGTAAAAGTCCAAATCTATTGCGCGATCATTGCTTACTGTCTTGTTGCCATTATTGGTAACAAATTGAAAGTTGATCGTTCAATCTACGAAATACTACAGATTCTCAGCATCTCTCTACTCGACAAAACACCTGT
This sequence comes from Bacteroidota bacterium, assembly GCA_023251455.1. Lineage (GTDB taxonomy): Bacteria > Bacteroidota > Bacteroidia > Bacteroidales > Prolixibacteraceae > Aquipluma. The sequence continues at coordinate 157,212 of JAHEYT010000026.1, read as the reverse complement.
AAGAGAAATACTTACAAAATGCGATTACAAGAATGTCAAAGAACTAAATTATAAACAATTAACAATCAGTGGGTTTTAAGTGCCCACTAGTGAAATCATGTAATTAATTGGATATGTAATGTGAATCAAGTGTTTAAATGCTACGGCAAATATTTTTTGAAATCATTGCTTTTGACCTAAAACAATAATCTTTTTCATATCCAAATTACCATAGACCATATTTAATGAGCCTTTCCCGTTTCTCAATTCAACGGTTCCGAATCCAGTTTCAGTAGAAATGAAACTTTTAAAATCGCCTATTTTGGAATCAATATATAATGTGCGATTAATTGCATCATAGCGTACTCCTGTCAATCCCTGCAATAAGCTATAACTCGACATAGCCCTTGCATACCAGTGACCACACTCATATTCATCAAACGGATTACGAATCTGTCCGTCATATCTATCCCGCGCTGTTCGCACGATATCCAATCCTTTCTCGACTTCTCCCATTAGCATTAAATGAGAGGCCACCTGATATTCAATACCTGTCCACACCTCATTGCTGTAAACAAAAGGCAATGATAATTTCCCGCCCTTAGGCCAAGTACAAAGTAAAAGTCCGCCTTCATTTCCAAGTGCATATGTTGGGCGCTGTGGGTTGACATGGTCTGTTAAGTTGTGTTTGAGATTATACTTATATACAGCGTTCAAATGACTAGTAATCACGTCAACTCCCATTATATTTTCAAGTCCGCTC
>JAHEYT010000026.1:0-156460 GCA_023251455.1 Bacteroidota bacterium | reverse complement strand
CCATCCAGAATCCAAGTACTCCATCGGAAAGGCAGCCTTTTCCGTATTGGTATTTGGGACCTTCCTTTTCTAACAAGATTTTAGCTTCTTCTGAATAATCTGAATTCCACATGTTTTTCGATAAATCAATGGGATTGGGAGCTTTTAATCCTTGCCACTGAATTTTCTGGTAAAAGTATTCCCCATCGTACAAACTGTCACGCATAAATTTTTTCCCAGCTTCCAGCAGTTGTTGGTATTTCAATACATCTTCATTTAGAAAACTGCCCATTTGAGAAATTGATGTTAATGCACCTAGGTAAAAACTAGTACACATGCCATCCGGTCCCCAGAATTCTATATCGTATGTATTATGGTGTGGCTCTTCCAAGACGCCTTTGTGACGTGGATCCCAGGTTTCAATGCAATAATCCATACTTGCTTTTACTTTAGGATAAAAGTCCTTCAGCCACTGGTTGTCACCACTGATTCGCCAATCACGGTAAACTTTCATGATTCCCCCTAATTGTCCATCAGCAGCTGCATAAAAATCATGGACTTTTGCTCTTATAGGTAAAGCGGAACGGAAAGTCTGGTGTCCTGATGGGTTTTGGCTCTCGTTGAATTCTGTTTGACGAAGGGTTCGTTCCAAAGCAGGAAATAGATGAGGAATAGCTTGCGCATAATTCCATACATGAGTGCAAGAGCCTTCGCAGCAACCAGAATTGTCATTGCAACCTTCCCATGCCCAAAGTTTCCCATCGCGTTGCCGTAAAACAGTCGGAGATTTTAAAATGGAAAGATTAGCCCCAACTGCCTCAAGAACTTCAGAAGGAAGAGTACTGCTATAAAAAGCATCAGTGAATAGCTGTGATTTTGATTTCAGCTCATTGTAATTGTTAGCCCAATAGTTGGCAGCTTCACTGATATTAGCAAATTTTCCAGAATACCAGGGCTGATAGTATGGAGATTCACAACATCCAGAAGATGGATCACATTTCGGTTTTACATCTGAATCACCTCCCAACCGGATTTTGGAATTTGGCACGTACCAAGTCATCATCACCCTGACTGTTTTTTCTTCGTTGGGTTCAAGTTTAACTGGCACATAAAGTGAAGCTCCAGGCGAATCATTTTTGATTGCTACGTTTTGAACCAGATTAGCTTCTTCTACATTTTTCCATACAATACTTAACGCATCAAACCAACCACCTCTGAACCAGCAGTTATCAACTTTAGTTGATGATTGATCTGTATATATGGCAAAATCTCCTTGTGTTTGTGATTCCTTTTCATCCGCTTTTTGTCTCAAGATAAATCCGTTTGAGATGGGTTCGATCGAATTTTTACCTTTGCCCAATCTCATGAAATTATTGGAATGAAAAGAGAAGACTGTCTCGACTGTGGATGAGCTAGTATTTTTGAATGAATACTCCATTGCGCCAAATGGCAAACTAGATTGATCTGCATCTGTAGGAATAAATGGACTCCATCCAGTAATTTTCACTTCCAGTGGAATATCCTGATCGTTCAGATTGATTGTAGCAAAAGGAAATCGCGCAGTAAAATCTGCATTTTCAAAACGGGGCAGACCATATGAAGTCCGTTCCCCCCCACGAGCGGTATTAGGACTCCCAAAATATTTCCATTTGGGGACAGGACCTTCCAAAATTTTTGCTCCATTTTCCTTCCCTTTTACTGAAATAGCTGCAAACATAAGGGGTTCACTGAAAACATCAGGAGAATTGCGTACAGAAACCTGAGAAAAAGCTCCTGTTCCTTCTAGACTAATCATTCCAGAGCCTAGTCCACCCAAAGGAAATGCTATCCTGTCTAAATTTTTACCATGGTAAGTGCCATTATAAACTCTCTTAGAAAATGAATCATTGTTGTTCTTCGATGAATTGCTACAAGAAAGGGCAATCATTGAATAAATGAATACGAATAATAATACTTTGTTAGTCATACTTTCTACAGTTAAGATGAATGTATATTAATTCATTATGAGATCAAACATTTTGCTTTATATAGTATAAAAACTCAAACTGGTACTATGGTGGCGAGTCATACCCTAGACTTTAAAATTTATTGCGATATTATTTCATTCTTAATAATTAATTTATCTAAGGCAAGATTCTCATTAAATGCTTTATTTTTTTAGAATGAATAACCTTAGCTCAGATTCATGTGTAATAAGATACTCTTGTTATTAACCAATTAAATTAATGTGACTCAATAAAGTTTTTTCCGAAGTGATCGACTATCCGGCTGTAGGCCTCCGCAGCAGCACCATTACCCCAATCGTAAATGGTGAATTCCCCAATTCCGATTCCTTCAGAACCTGTTACTCCGCCATGTCCGTAATTCTCCATCATAAAACCATAATCTTCTTTTCCAAAGAAAGGCCACACTTTTTCCCATTGATCTTTGCTTTCTAGATTTTCCGGACAGTACATCATTTCAAACGATACAAACAAAGCAGCCAATCCGCGTTGGGCATACTCTTCGCATTTTAGTTCTTCACCATACTTTATTATTAATTCGGCAAATAGACTTTGTCGAGAATCATTCCATTCGCCATCTGCATTCATAACCCCAAATCCCCCGAGAGCTCTTACGTATATGTAAGGAGGCTGCCAGGAAGCTTGGTACATAAGCAATTCGTCAATAGTACGTTCTCCATACTTCAGGTATTTTGGTTCGCCAGTTATTTTATAACAATTCAACAATGCTTCAGCAGTCCAGTAAATCGAAAGAGTGTTTTGTTTAAACTGATTATTTCGTTTCACTTTTCCCCCAACCAAATTATCACAGCCATATCTTGAACAGGACCAGTAAGTTTCAAAATCTTCCCATTGTCCTTTTATTATTATATTGCGGATAATAGCATCCATACCTTTTAATGCTGATTTGCGATAAATTTCATTTTGGTTTATTTTATAAAGGTTTAAAAGAAATGAAACCGACATTGCGGACTCGGGTGACTGGTTCAGATGGCTCATCGGCTTCAGCGAGTCAAACGATAACCATCCAGGGAAAAAACCATCAGCAGTTTGCTTTTTGATGAGGGCATCCGCATAAGTAATACTATAGTCCAGTAGACGTTTATCCCTTTCAAGTTCCGAATACCACAAAAGCATCTGATTGGCGGTAATACTCATGTCAAGAATGTGGTAAGGCGAAGTCCGGGCATCCCAGGTATAAGGATTCCTGTTTGAGTTTCCAAAGTAAAAGGTATTCCAGCCTTTTGAACGGTTGTACTTTTTTCCGTCGATTTCAACAGTTTTCATCTCTGTTCCAATAAGTCCGGGAAAGAAACCTTGTTTCTGCGGAAACGACAAAGCTAGTTCTTTGGTCTTTTTAGCATAGCCAAGCAATTCGCTGTTATTTTCCCTTTTTGCATAGCGGAATAATCCCTGAGCCGAACGGAGCGAATTAAACCATGCCTGGTTCCATATCGACTGAAATTCCCGTTCGTTTACTTTGCCCGGATAGTTGGGACTTTGTGTAGTATTGACAATAAATACGGGTGCCCCCACTGTTTTTCCGTTCAAAGTAAATTCCTGCCAAACGCTTTCTTTCCATGTTTTAAAGGCCCAGTTGTAGGTATGTTCCACATATTTTTCGAGGTGCTTGCTCATTAGAGCAGTTATTTCATACTGCTTCTGCCCCCATTTTCCCCATAAAAAAGAAAGCACTTTTCGCCACGGGTCAAAAACATCTTCTTTTTTATCAGAAACAAGAATGTAAAACCCAAATTCGATTTTGCCGGGAGGGTAAACAGCTCCAGGTTTCCTTACAAAAAGCACATGTTCCTGAACCTTTGATTTGCTTAATCCTAATGTCAGCTTATTCCCGACTGCATCCATGTCCATGTACCATTCAACTGGTTGATGTTTTATCAGCAAGTCTAGATCGGGGATAATGGTCAATTGTTTGTTGTATGATGTCACCACCAATGCCGGGGAACGGAATACATGTTGGGCAATAATATGATTTTCGGTCGGTGTCAGATGAGGCGCCCAATTGAAATCTGGCTTAAATGCCGGTGTAATATTTACCTGCCAGTCGTTTTGCCTAATGGTATCCTTCAAATCAAAGGTTACCGATACTTTCAATGTATTTTCCGACACCACGGAATAACCGACCTGCACATCATTTGTTCCCAGTTTCCCATAGTCTATCGAGCTAATAAAATTCTGAAATAAGACTGGCAGGGGCGACAAATTTTTGGCAGTACTACTATTTTCAAAAAAAACAACAAGGAATAAAACCGCACACAGTCGTATATTCATCACTTTTTTCATCTTAACTTACTTTTTTTCAAGGTAAAGTCTGTGCATTAAAAATATATTTTTTGCCGATTTGTCTTTAAGCATAACGGTAATGGTATTAGTTCCTTCTTTGATATTAAGCAAACCAATCAGTTCTCTTTCAATGAATGTATTTTCATCTGCATATCCGTCAATCCGTCTGATTGGAATCTGCCGTTGGTTAATTTCAATCTGGCCGCAATCAGGACCTTTAAAATATGACATGTACAATTTGTATTCACTGTTTGACGGTACCTCCAGTTCAAACTTTGCAAAACCATTGCTGGGTGCCACTAATTTGAAGACTTCATATTTTTTGCCTGATTGTGAGTCTTTACAATCTTCGTTCGAAATGGTTGCTCCACTGCTTAAAGCCTTAATTGGAAGCAAAGCCAACCAGTATTCCTGTAGCTTTGGCGAGTTAATTTTCTTCAATAATTCCATGGTGGGTAGGTTGTTTGAAACCGGAGGTCTGTCGCAATAGTAATAAGCGACAGAAGTATAGTCGACCGGAATCTTGTTTCCTTCCGGCCCGTGTTCAATTGTCATGTTGATATTCCGCTCAAAAGAGATTTTATCGCTGAAGAAAAAACGATAAGCACCAGTACGTGCCAGCGGAATGGAATAAGCCAGACAACCATGCACCGGCAAACTAAATGCCTGATCCCAGCAGTCGGGAATCGCATACCAGCCACCATTAAAAGCATCTTCAGAACCAGTTCCATGAAACCTCATCTCACCATCCATCTTGCAAACATCGTCGCCTTCAAAAAATAGTGTCATGCCCGAATTAAGTCCCTGCACCTGTAAAGCTGTTCCTATATAGTGTCCGTGTCCGGTTTTATTCAAAATCAAATAGGGTTTGCCCATCTCTGGATTTATTTCCCTTCGCCATTCAGCATAGAATTTTCCTTCGTTTATGGCACGTTTCGTTTCAATATAATAAACAGTCACATTCACAGGTATTTCTGTTGACTCATTAAGCGTATTTTTGATAAACTCTAGTTCAATAATTGCTTTTTTATCGAAGGGCATCGGCAGGTAGCAATAATGTGTACCGTTTTTCACACCAACCAACATTGACTGCATAGAAGGTTTCCCAAAAGAATATCCAAAGAAATCAGTAAGCGGACAATTGATTGCAGGTACCGATTCATTATCCCAGCGGGCGCGGAAAATCAAATCCTTAAACTCACTGTTTAAAAGCAATTGTGGCGTAATTTCAATTCCAACTACGCGCCCTCCTGTGGTTGTGTTGAAAATGGACTTGATTTCGCCGGGTTTCACTACAACACTTTTGGTAGTGGCTTTAATGTTATCAAGCAGTGACGGTGAAAGAACATTGATTTCTTCTCCACTTTTTTTCCAAACATTGATCACCGACGTCAATGCTTCATCCTCATCTTTTGAGAGGTTTTTGGGGAACGACGATACAGTTTGTCCGCCTTTCAGTTCACGGAATTGAATCTGGAAGAACTGCATCCGCGTTCCTTTGTACACAATTTTGCAGGAGTTCTGGTAAGGAATTGGTAAATAGCAATAGTAACCTCCAACCTCATTTCCAACAACGGGTCGCAAAAACGGGTACTTTTCACCTGAAAAAAGATCGATGAATTTTAATTCGATGCGTGGCGTTTTTTCACCGCCGAAGAAAAACTGGATAGTGTCGTTTGATGGTGTTGGTGTCCATATTCGCTGAATGACTCCCGGACCTTTTAGTTCGGCAACTACGGAGTTCCCATTTTCTTTCCGAAGCACCGAAAAACGTCCGGAAAAACCATCATCGTTACCACCGGTTGTATCGTAGCTCGAAATCTGTTTCGTTATTACTTCTTCCTGAAATTGAGGTAATAAGTCAATTCTGCTAAGCTTTAAAATTTCATCTTTAAAGCCACCAGCAGAACAACGCAAAACGTGTAAGATAATAAGAGTTATTATTATGATCTTATAAGTTGTTTTTATCATTTACATATTTTATTATATTAACACTATAAATATCATTCAAGAAGGATTCTCTGACCAGTATTGACATGTTTCCTTGATGAACTTATTCTATATTGTACTTTTCGTTACTCATAAAGTAGCTTTCTATTGCCTTTTCACTATGGGTTCCGCCATAACCAGATGTGATACCGTATCCTCAAAAACTGGGAAATATTTTTTATTTGATTTCGAATGTCATGCTGTTATTTCGGTCTGCACTTACCACAACATTTTTCAGTTTTACTGAACCTTGGCCAGAAAGGGTAAACTTCGAGAGTTCAACCTTTCCGAATAGAACATTCAGGTTGGCTTTCTTCCCTTCTATCTTACATGTGCCCCAAGCGTACCCGTTACTCCAGAAATAAGTTCCGGGCATTGATGTAAAAGACATTGTTTTATCGACGCCCGAATAGTGAAACTTACTTATTGCCAAAGGTGCAGCCCAACTTGCCATGGCACGTGCATAATGGTGCCCGCATTCAATCTCGTCAAAAGGATTTCGCTTAAGTCCGTCAAAGCGGTCGCGGATATTTTTGATGCACAACAAACCCGTCTTTGTTTGTCCTTCATACAACATACCAATAGCTGCCACATATTCAAACCCGGTCATTACTTCATTGTAATAGGGGAAGGGATATTCGGGGCGTTCGTATGGGTATGTACCCATCAGTAATGCTGATTCATCATCAAAGACATATGACCGTAAATGATTGAAATGGTTCCACATATTTTCCCGGTAATTGTATTTCATTATACTTTTTAAAGTCGCAGAAATCTTGGTTGAATCGACAAGGTATCCCAATCCGCAAACATGTGCCATATATTGACCGACTAACTGATCAACGAGACATCCTTTCCCCAGTTGAAAGTCAGGATTTGAAAGGTTTCGACTTCCCATTCCAACTGATAACATGGGATTAATATTTTCCTGCTTCATGGGTGGTCGTATTTCCTGTATGTAATATTCTCCATTGAATAAGTTTTTATCAGTCCAGGCACTCCCAAACTCAAATAATTTTCGACATTTTTTTGCAAAATCTTTATCTCCCAGATATTTTGACATTTCTTCGCCTGCCCTTAAGGCACCTAGGTACCAAAGTTCCATTTGTGGGTTTGGACCATAGTATTCAACATCCATGGTATTGTGCTGACACCCTTCCATTACCCCGTCAGCATTACTGTCCCATCCATTCTTAATCCAGCAGAATTCTAATGCTTTTTTTACTGTTGGCCAGTATTTATTCAGGAAAGCATCGTCGCCCGAAAGTTGCCAGTCACGGTACATTTTCATAATTGTTCCCATCTGTCCATCGGCAGCAGCTTTTCCCCACCTTTTTGCTGTTGCAATCGGCAGATTTGTCCTAAAACTCATCAATCCAATACTGTCAGTTGATACCCCAAATTCAACTGCACGCATGGTACGAGCCAGATCGCCAAATAAGAATGCGGTTGCCTGTTCGTAGTTCCACACATGAGTACACGATCCCAAACATGATCCGACACGGTCCATAATACCTTCCCATCCGAACATATTGCCATCTTCGGTTCGGAAAACTGTTTGTGAACGAAGAGTACTTAGATTAAACAGGGCAGCTTCCTTAACTGCTTCAGGAAGATCACTGTTTATAAATGAGTTAACGAATGCTAGGGTTTTTTGCTCCAACCCAGGTAATTGTGCATGTGTTTTCAGGATCACGTCCCATGCGTTTTCATATTGCGTAGAGTAATAATTTCCGACCTTGGTTTCAGACCATGCAAAGCGGTTGGGAAAATCCCAAGTAATATAAAATGAAATTTCCTTCGTGCCGTTGGCAGGAACTTCAACCAAGGAAGCCAATGCCCCGGTGGGCTTATCAGGTTGGTCGTATGGGGTATTGGACAGTTTTCCGTCAGTGCTGAAATCATCCCAAAATGACAGAACCTCGCTGCCCCAACCCAAAGGCGAGGTAGAAGTCTTAAAACTGATATTTTCTTTCGAATCTGTAGTCAGGGCAATGGTTCCCCAGGCCGGATCGTTTCTGTTTACCCCTTCTGAAGTCATATAAATGCCTTGAAGGCCATGTTCGGAGCGGAATTCATTTTTATTTTTACTGGCCCCATACAACAACTGTTCTCCTTTCCAATCTGGTTTCTCTTTGCTGCCATCAATTCCAATAAAGTTATCCATCACCCCGCAGATAGATGCAGAAACTGGCTGATTGGTTTTATTGGTCATTACAAACCGTAGGATGGCAACTGGTATCCCGCTGGCGTCGGCATCTCCAGGAATCAGCGGGTTAAATGCTTTTATCTTTACATCAAGCGGAACATCTTTATCCGAAAGGTTCACCTGCCCAAATGGGTATGCAACATCAAAACTGACTTCCCGAAAGCGTGGCAACCCATGGTTTTCGATAGGCTGCCCCATCATCGCTTCGTATTGATAATACTCCAGCGGACCGCTTAATGATTTTGTAGTAGTTTTGCCATCTTTCGTTTTTGTGTACAGACAAAACGCTGGAGAAATGCTTTCCAAGTCATTTCGATTCGATCCTCCCGGGTTTTGTTTCCCAGGTATATTCATGATCTCCCATTGACGTAAATCACCCCTTCCACCCAAATTAACGGTACCAGTGCCAATTCCACCAATAGGCAAAACAATTTTTGATAGATGGGCTTGATCGTAATGTTTTAATACTGGCCATTCTATAGAATAAACAGATTGGAATAGAAATACAACTAAACAAAATGTCAGTAAGGTAATTTTTTCTTTCATGACTATATTTCTTATTAAAATATGATAATATAAATACTCTCACCACTCCAGCTACTCTGTATTTAATATAAATTTATTTTGATCAATTATTTTGACTATTTTATTGTTTATCCCCAATTGAAAATTTTCATACTTTTTAGTTTGAAATATTTTTCCTGAATATTCATCATTTGTTAACTTGTTAATTGATAAAATGATCTTCTTCCCCCTAAAGTCTGCCTTATTAACAACAATACCGTTAATTCCGACAGCATAATTGAGGTTGGGGTTAATATAAATATCACTATATCTGTTTTGTAAAATTATACTTGTACACAGTGCACTTCCTGTTCCCCAGTGAAACCCTGATTGACCGGAACGACAATCATTACCACAGTGCCCATAATTTTCTGCCATTGCCCCATGAATTTCAAATTGGTTTTCAGTTCCTTTGTAATTGAATGGAGCCACATCTTTATTTTCATCAATGACCATCAACGCAAACGATGCTTTTGCAGCCGCCACTGCCCGCTCCAAATACTCTGTGTTTCCCGTGAGGTCGTAAAAATTGGCTAATGTTTCAGCGAATTGTGCTTGTCTTGCATCATTCCATTCCGCATCTGTATTCATGACCCCAAAACCACCAAAAGCATAAAAGCTCAGGTATGGCGGGTTCCAAACCTGTTGGTATAAGCATAAAAGGTCAATGCAAAACTGGGCATTATCGTAGTCCTGTTGACGTTTAAATAATTGGTAACCTGTACGAAATGCTTCGGCACACCATTGTATACTGAGTGTATTTTGTCCGTACATTTCAGAAACAGGATCATAAAAATCCAATAGTTTACTTGAGCAGGAAAAATAAAGTTCAAAATCTTCAAATTTTTGTCGAGACAGTATTTCTTTTTCAATATGGTTTAGACCTTTCTTTATTGCATAATCAACTAATTTATTAGATGTTTCAGGGAATAGACCTTTCAACCGCATTTCGGCTAGCAACCAAACAGACATACCTTCGGATGCAGAGCCGTTCAACACAGAGTCCGATTTAAAGCTATCTGAAAATATGCGTGTAGGAAAACTACCGTCAGGCTGTTGGCACGAAAGAAGAGCATTTGCATAATCGAGAATAAATTTATTGGTTTTTTCGTCGTGCTCGCTTTCCTCGTTAAACCGTAATAACCAGTAGGCTGTCCATGAGTTATCGGGTAAGTGATAAACGTTTTCTCCTCCACCTTGGCCTGAAGTAATCCATGATTCTGCTTGTGAATTATATATAGTTTTAAAAAATCCTTTTTCCGCTGGTGCATTCAGAATTAAATTTCTGACCATAATCGCTCTTTGTTTCCACTCTGGATTTGAGAGTTTTTTTCCCCACTGATAAAGACCATAAGCAGTACGCATATTATTAAACCAACTATGAAACCATAAATCGTCAGGGAAAGAACGCCCCCCCCATTTTTGTTTTTGCTGATCGAAATAAGTTGAAAGAGTAATACCCCCTGAATTAGGGTACTTTGCATTTACCCATAATTCTTTCAGAGCCATGTCATATCCATATTCGGTGTATTGCTTAAAGGGGACAGTCTGAGGCTCGTGATGTGTTAAGTAGGTTTTCCCAAATTTTTTCCATAACAGATTATTGGCATCCCTCAATAAATCATTTTTTGAAGTGTTTGGACTGATGATAAGGTAAAAACCCATTTTTATCTTCCCATTCTTTATAGTGAAAGGCTTCCCGTTTTTCGAATAATACTGATGAGGTTCTACTTGGTAATTGGAAATACCATATATGATTTCAGGAGCCTGATTTTCAGGAAATCTCATGTCAAGATAATATGGAGCTGGCCTATTATCAATAATAAGATCTAAATCAGGGACTAAAGCAGCACCAATGTTGTCAGACATCATCAATACAACCGGCGAACGGAAAACATGGTCTGAAGCGATCTGCGAAGGTTCTGATTTTATATTCGGTATCCAATGATAGTCTTTCCTACATTGTGACCATTTTGCGAAGTCATGAGGAAGAAATTTTAGTTGCAAAAACAGATCCTTAAGTATAGCCAAGGAATCAGATTTCAAATCAATTTGAAAGTGAATTATATTTTTCGAATAATTTGAGATATTTATCTGTGCTGCAAACTTTTCATTTCCAAGACAATTCCAATTATCAAATCTCCTAAATCTGTTATCAGATTCAGTAATTACAAAGTCAGATACAGACAGGCTTAGAATTGGTAGTTTACCAAAACATAACTGATTATTGCTATTATCAAGAAAAACCTTTGAGCGCTCAATCTTTGAATCAATAATTAATTGAGCACTACAATGGAGAATTGAAATAAAACTGATGGCAACAGGCAAATAAAGAATGTTAATTCTCATAATTAACTAATATGACTTTAAACAATCTCAACTAAAAATAAATTCAAAGCACAATCATTTAAAATGGCTCATAGCAATTCTTGCACCATAAATATAATCGCAGATTATTCCGGATACTTTCATATTCAGCCCGATACTTAATTAAAAGTATGAATATCATTATCATATCTCCGCAGCCTTTTGCTGCGGAGATAATGCTAATAAATTATTGAATATTGCAAAAAGATATCCTATGGATTAAGGGATATTCTATTTATTTCGAAAATCCAGGATTTTGTATTAATGATCCTTTTGATCTATCTATTTCTACTTGAGGTATAGGTAACAGCTCATCCTTCCCTTCTGTAAACTTGAAATAATTTCCACCATATTGTGGATTGAGAACTATATTATTTTGCCATCTGTCCGGAGACTTAAGGAATTTTGCTGCAATACCCCATCTGCGTAAGTCATAACCCGTTTTCCCTTCAAAACATAACTCAACTCTTCTTTCATGACGTATTGCTTCAAAAACCTGGTCCTTAGATAATGTAGTTGGAAGGACAGGCATATCTACTGATGGCCTTGTTCTCACCTTATTTATATACTCAACAGCTTTTGAGGGTTCCCCCAATTCATTTAGTACTTCAGCATACATCAAAAATACTTCAGCATAACGATAAAGGATTAGATTAACTGAAGTTTGAAAAGGCCAGGTAACCTCACTTCCCATTGCAGCTGAAATACAATATTTACGATGACCAAAGCCAGTACCGTGCACTTTATCGTCAAACACTTTCCCTTCAAATACGTCTCCTTTTCTAAAGATTGATGCACTTAAACGAGGATCTTCTTTGGGAGACTTTTCAAATTCATCAACAATATCTTGAGTTGGACGTGTCCATCCCCACCCTCCATTTGGAGTTAATCCCTCGCCATTAGGTGCAAACATAACGGTACCAAAATTTCCGAGATCCAATCCTGTATTCGCGGTATATTGTATCTCGAAAATACCTTCTTTTGAATTATCACCGGCTTGAGTAAACAAATCAGTGTACGAATCCATTAACCCATAAATCCCAAATCCCATTATGTCTTCAAGCTTAGTCTTAGCTTTTACCCACTGTTTTTGAATCATATAAAGTTCAGCTAAATAAACCTTTGCAGCTCCCTTTGTAGCTCTCCCAACATCCTCGGATGAATACGAAATAGGTAAGATCTGTTCAGCATCAGTTAAATCCTTTTCAATTTGATTGTATATTTCCTGTTTAGGTGATTGAGTTACATATAGCTCATCAGGGTTCAATGGCTTTGTAACCAAAGGAATATTTCCAAAAAGCTTAACCATTCGAAAATACCACCAAGCTCTTATAAATTTTGCCTCCCCAATTAGTCGGCTTTTTAAGGCATCATCCATTTCGATTTCAGGTAGTTTATCCAAAGCCACATTAGCCCTGTAAATTCCAACATAGCCCAACTGCCATTGAGTTGTTATTGTTGAGTTATTTGGTAGCAGTGTAGATTCTTGAATTTGAACATAATCGACAATATCTGCATGGGATTCTACATCCGAGCTCATAATATCACCATAAAGCTCCCAACCAGATACGGCCCAGCCTCCTTGAGATGAGATACGTAGTAAAGTATTATAACAAGCAGTCAAAGCAGCTTTTGCATCAGTGGCTGTTTTGTAATAACTACTTTCAGATAGAGATCCGATAGGTTCAAGATTTAACTTATCATTACATCCTATAAAAAAGATGATTGAAATTATTGAAGTAAATATTATCTTTCTCATTTGATTTATATTTTGTTTGATTTAAAACCCAATATTAATTCCAAAATAGATAGATCGAGGAATTGGGTATGTATTAGTTCCTAACTCAGGATCATATCCTGGAAATGAGGTGAAAGTATATAGGTTTTGAGCAGCTACGTATAGCCTAAGATTATTCAATTTTATCTTTTCTATGAATCCCGAATTGAAATTGTACCCTAACTGAACATTTTGTATACGTACATAATTTTGACTTCTTAACCAGAAAGTAGACATCCTTGAATTATTATTTGGATCACCGGCAACAAGTCTTGGAACGTAATTACTTGTCCCTGGACCAGTCCATCGATCATAATACATTGCAGAGGTTATTTCTCCCATTCTAACCAAATTAAATCCATTTGTTAATATGTACATACTTCTTCCAAACTCACCGTTTAAACTGAACGAAAAGTCAAAGTTTTTATATTTTACAAGTCCATTAACTCCGAGCATCTTTTGTGTCAAACTAGACCCAATATATTTTCTATCCAAGCTATTAATAACGCCATCATTATTTAAGTCTTTAAACTTCATATCTCCTGGAGCAGCGTTTGGTTGACTTGCCCAATTATCAATTTCTTCTTGGGTTTGAAAGAGGCCTTCCATAACATAGCCATAATATTCATTGATTTCATGTCCTTCTTCAGTTCTATATTCATACTGAGCTTGGTTGCCTCCTTGATTAATTATAGTAGCATCAGTATTTAATTTAACAACTTTGTTTTTGTTCGTCGTAAAATTTAGTCCAATTTCATAAGTAAAATCCTTTTTTTCATTTACAGTACTATACCCCACCGTAAACTCAAAACCTCTATTTCTTAATTTACCAATGTTTTGATAAGGATTTCCATTCCGTCCAGATAAAGCTGGAAGAGGAACACTTACTAAAATATCAGATGTAATTTTATTATAATAATCTGCATTAATACTTAATTTATCATTCAAAAACCTAAACTCACCACCAATATCAGTTGATGCCGTTTTCTCCCAGGTTATGTCTGGATTAACATTGCTAACTGGAGCAGTACCAGCCGCAACCCCCTGCCCAGTACCGAAAGAATAAAATTGGCTAGAATTAAGAGTTGATTGGTATGGATAAACACCAATATCCTGATTACCAATAAATCCATAACTCCCCCTAAGTTTTATAAAACTAATTGAACCTAACTTATCCTTCATGAAATTTTCTCTTGAAAGTACCCAACCCGCTGAAAAAGACGGGAAAATACCAGTACGATTTGTTTTTGGAAATCTTGATGATTGATCAATTCGAACATTACTAGTAACTAGATATTTCCCTTGATATGAGTAATTTAGCCTACCAAAATAAGATTGTAACGACCAAACAGTATAATATCCTCTTGCTTGGTCATTTTTTGATCCACTATTTAAAATTTGTTGAGAAACATCATTACTAGAGAATCCTTCCCTATATCCGCTAAGATATTCATCTCTAGTTGTTTGGTAAGAATATCCAGCTAAAAGATCAAAAACATGATTAACATTGAAAACTTTACTAAATGTCAGAAGATTATCCCATTGTATGTTGCGGTTCTCATTTGATTGTCTAGTAAGTTGTGCGGTTAAATTATCATTACTTGTACCATAATCATAAGTTGGATTAAAATTAGTAAGATTTGTATTATAATATTCCAATCCAACACTGCTTTTAAATTTCAGACCCCTCAAAATAGTATATTCGCCAAAGACATTAAGTAATGCACGATTGAAAATTGATTTATTTTGAGGCATTAATGCTTCAATAAGTGGTGATCTCATCGTTACTGGATGCCCAACATGAGAGGCTATTGCAAAATTTCCATTTGGTAGATAAGCTGGTATATTTGAAGGGTAGATCATTGCTTCGCTTATTGCTCCATCAACATTACCCTGTTTTACTGTTCCAGAACTTAAACCTATACCTGTTCCAATTTTTAAACCTTCAAACGGAGTAATATCATTATTAACACGAAGATTATACCTGTCAAATGTGTGATTGATAACAATCCCATCACCTTTATAATAGCCTAATGAAACTGAATATAAGTTACTCTTAGTTCCACCAGTAGCTAAAAGCTCATAATTTTGTTTCCCTCCGGTTCTAAAAATCTCATCTTGCCAATTCGTACTTTTTGTATATGATGCAATCTCACTATCAGAGAAAGGTGCTTCTTTCCCTGAATTGACAAAATATTCATTAACCATGTGAGAATAGGTAACAGCATCAACTGGAGTATTTATTCTCTGTACATTATCGAAACTATAATATGACGAAAATTGAAATGTATGTTGTTCGGCACTTCCCCTTTTAGTCGTAACCAAGACGACCCCATTTGCACCTCTCGAACCATAAATAGCCGCTGATGATGCATCTTTAAGGATTGTTACATCCTCTATTGAATTATAATTCAAATCCGTTAATCCAAGGTTAGTAATTATGCCATCAATTACAATCAATGGCGAAGCATTGGCTCCAAAAGTTCCAGTACCACGAATTTTGATAGATACTCCGGCTCTTGGATCACCACTTTGTTGTTGAATTTGCACACCAGCTAATTTACCTTGAAGCGCCTGACCGAGCCCAGAAACAGCATTATCTTTCATAACCTTACTATTTGCAATGGCAACGCTTCCTGTAAGATCTTGTTTCTTCTGTGTACCATAACCTATTGCCACAACCTCATCAAGACCAATACTTTCTTCAATCATAGTAACGTTGATCAAGGATTTTCCACCAACGGCAACTACCTGCGTTTTCATCCCAATAAATGAGAATTGTACGGGAGAATTTTCAGGAACGTCTGACAGCGAATAATTTCCATTATTATCAGTAATCGTTCCTTTGTTGCTGTCTTTCACAATTACAGAAACCCCTGGGAGTGGAGAGCCAGATATGTCTTTAACTTTACCAGAAATCGTTTTGCCTTGCTGTAGTTCATTAAGTCCTGTAAAACTATTTTGATCGGTCTTGTTAGTCAATACGATCTGTCGATCTACAACTGTGTAAATAAAATCTGTTTCCTGAAGCAACTTGTTTAGTACATCCGTGATTTTTTGATTGTCAAAATCAGCCGATACTATACGTTCTACATCTACCAGTCTACTATTGTAGAGAAACCTGAACTCGCTGTTATCTTCAATTTTATTGAGAACATCTTTGATTTTAACCTCTTTAAGATGTAGCGAAATTCGAGTACTCTGAGAGTAAGTCTCAATAGCCATTATTTGACTAATGGCGATAAAAAAGAATACCATCGTTAACTTCATAGTCATCCAGATTTTTCGCAGATGTGCATTTTTCCAGCACTTCCGCATTAAACGGAACATTTTTTCCATAACTTTGAATTGATTTTAGTTAATTACTATTTATCCCGGTTACGTTCAGCAAAAAAGTGAACCGGTTTTATGCCGGGGTCGATACAGCAAATATCTTCCCCGGTATTTTTAATTTTGTTTCTTCATCAGATAAACTTTTTGTTTGGTAAATTCCCCATTTGGCAAAACTTTACTATCGACAATTCTATAACTGATCGGAGCAGATATCTCCAAAAGATTCAATACCTGAGAAAGGGTTTCATTTCTAAATGTTGCTTGATAGACATAATTTGAAATTTCAGAATCATTGATCACAATCTCCACATTATACCATCGGCTCAACCGTTTGACAACATCCTCCATGATATCATCATGAAAAATAAGCTCTCCATCTCGCCATGCAATATATTTGGTAACTTCAACATCTATAGAATGAACATTTTTATTCTCTTCATTATAAGTAGCCCTTTCGCCAGGATGCATCATGCCATATTCTTTCCTAACCTGATAATTTTCTGCCGATAATTTAACCTTCCCTTCTACAAGGATTACTTCTGTTGATACATCATCATCATAATTTGATACATTAAACTTAGTTCCTAAAACATCAATTTGAAGTTCTTTTGCATTTACCCTAAAAGGTTGGTTTATATTTTTTGTAACCTCAAAAAATGCTTCACCTTTTAGTTTCACTTCCCTCATTTTTTCGTTAAAGTGTGTCGGAAATTGCAATTCAGAACCTGAGTTCAGCCATATCTTTGTTCCGTCTTCAAGTACAAATTGTGAAACAGTCCCCTGCCGTGAAGAAATAGTTTGCATTACAATATGTTCTTCTTGAAGTTTTTTTAGAGACAAATTTCTTATTGTAACATAGCCAGAGTATATTAATACTGGGAACAACAATATAGCGGCAATTTGCTGAATAGTATTCCACCATTTTGCATGTTCCGGTTCCTGTAATCTTTCATGGACACTTTTTAAGGCTTCAAAAGAATCGAACTGTTCCATTTCATGCAACAGTGGTATGGCTTCCCATGCTTTTCTACTTTCATTGTAAAATGCTTCGTTTTCAAATGATTCATTTCTCCATTGATCTATTATTGCCCGGTCTTTTTCAGGCATTTCGCCAGATAAATATCCGGGCAACAATTCTTCAATTTCTCTAAAACTAATACCCATCTTCCTCATTATAATTTTAAAAATCGACAGCGCATTTTTCTTTTGCTCATTTTTAAGACGACAAAAGTTAAGAACACACATATACTCAAAAGTATTTTTTTGATTATCTTAAAAAAGTTAAAAAACTCAATAGTTCATTTCTCTTCCTGTCAATGTTGCTCCCTACTTTAAGAACTACAGATTTTGACTATCGTAATAGAAAAAAAATCAAACAAAGTGGGAGATATTCGGCAAGCTCTTTCTTAATAATTTTCAGTGAATTACTGATCTGAAGTTCAGTAGTACGCTTTGTTATCCCCAATTGATCGGCGATCTCCTTATTTGTCAATCCTTTGATTCGGCTCAATTCAAAAATCTCACGACAACGAGGCGATAGTTTTTCCAGACTTTTTTGAATTGCCTGTCGAAGCTCAGATTCTGAAAAATATTGATCGGTGGAGTTGTTGTTCTTATCGGCAGAAAACAGAATAAAAGTCCGGTATTTTTCGGAAACCTTTTGATGCTTTTGGAGATCTAAACACCTGTTTTTAATCGCGGTAAAGATGTATGCTTTCAGTGATGAGTTAATTTGTATATGTGAAGCCTCAATCCAAAGAAAAACGAAGAAATCCTGCACTAGATCTTCTACAGCATTTCGATCTTTGAGATACTGCAATGAAAATACACATAGTGAAGAGTAATAATAGTTGAAAATGTAATCAAATACTATTATGTCCTTCCTTCGTAATCCTTCTATCAATAAAAGATCGTTCAAAACTAAATTGTTAGGTCAACAACAAAACTAATATTATTCTACAAATAAAGACACTGTTCTATTTTCCTTTCATTGTCTTAAAATCTAATATTTACTAATCTCTCTGGAGTATGTTGCCCAATGCTTGTAGCGAGCTAAAAACGATTTCTTAGAGCTCCCCCGACTAAAATCAGCGGGGTATTAAACATGACAATTACGCTATCCATATTTTGCAAGATATATTAAGTTCAACTTAAATATATTGAACTAAATTATAAAACTATATTTGAGATCAGTTGAATTCGAAAAAAAACTGCCAATCATGAAAAAAGATTTCTAAAAGTTGAAAATTATCAAATACTATTGATTTCTTGAAGTTATACGATCCTCGGATTCAGTACATTCAGTAAAATCACATAATCTGCAATAGCTTTTATACAATTCATCGTATATCATTACATTTTTCGAGTTTGGGAAATATTCAGATTCAATGCCAGATCCCATTTTTATCTGAGCTTCCTCTATACTGGCATAAATTCCGGCCACTACTGATGCAAACATAGCGGCTCCAATTGCACAGGCATTTTGGGAACGAACTACTTTAATAGGCATATTCAATACATCTGACAAGGTTTGCATTACGAATGGTGATTTTTTCGCAACTCCACCTAATGCAAGTACCCCCTGAACAGTTACTCCTTCTTCAGCAAAACGTTCAGTTATCCTTTTTGCTCCAAATGCCGTTGCTTCAACCAAAGCTTTGAAAATTTTAGGGGCATCGGTTCCAAGAGTCAATCCAGTGATTGCTCCTTTCAGGTATGGATTTACATCAGGAGTTCGTCTTCCGTTCAGCCAATCGAGAGCCAAAATGCCTGAACTGGCAACAGGAATCAGAGCGGCTTCAGTGCTAAGATTAGTAATCAGGCGTGATTCCAATTCACAAATGAGCTCCTCATAATCTTCGGATAGGAGGTTTCTTAATGGCCACATAAGAAGGTCCCGAAACCAGGCATACACATCACCAAAAGCAGATTGACCTGCTTCCATACCCAACATTCCAGGGATAATTGATCCGTTAACTTGGCCGCTAATCCCACGAATCACTTTATTCCCAATTTCATCAGTTGGGGCCACAATCATATCGCAGGTCGAGGTGCCAATAACTTTGCTTAAATAATACGGTTCAATTTGCCCACCCACAGCGCCAAAGTGTGCATCCAAAGCACCAACTCCAACCAAGACCGAGGTTTCTAATCCCAGTTTTTCTGCCCATTCCAGAGACAAAGTCCCAACAGAAATATCACTGGTAAATGTTTCTGAAAATAGTCTATCTTTTAGATTTTCTAACTGAGGATGCAGTTTTGCCAGAAAGTCTCTTGCCGGTAGTCCATTCCATTCAGCATGCCACATAGCTTTATGTCCGGCAGCACAACGGCTTCGTTTCAGACACAACGGGTCAGTCAAACCTGTCAGCAGGGCTGGCATCCAATCGCAGTGTTCAACCCACGAATATGCAGCGCAGGCAACTTTGACATTTGTTTTAACAACATGTAATATTTTAGACCAAAACCATTCTGACGAATAAATACCACCGGAATATCTAGAATAGTCGATTAGCCACGTTTTACATAGTGCGTTGATTTGATCAGCTTCTTCAGTAGCAGTATGATCTTTCCACAAAATAAACATGGCATCCGGTTCTTCTGCAAATTCAGGCATTAAGGCCAGAGGAGTTCCCTTCTGATCAACAGCCACAGGAGTTGATCCCGTTGTATCTACAGCTATAGCCCTTATTCTTGTCGCAGCTCCTGGTACTTTTCGTATAACATTTTGAATTGTCGTTTGCAACCCTTCAATATAGTCGAGCGGATGTTGCCTAAACTGTTTTTTCTCTGCATTGCAATATAATCCTTTTTTCCAACGAGGATATTCATAAACAGAAGTAGCTAATTCGTTTCCTGATTCTGGATCAACAAGCAATGCCCGGACTGAATCTGTTCCATAATCTATCCCGATCACTAAATTCTTTTTTTTAATAGTTTCCATAACGTTCATATATTTTCGTTATTTAAGTTTTGTAATAGCTTTTACTAAATTCTTTGCGGAAAAAATCTATTTTACGGGTGCCTTTCACTTAAATTGTTTTTAAACCGATATTCCATGACTCCTGCTGGCAGACTCGAATTGTCTTCATCAGTAGGAATAAATGGGCTCCACCCCAAAACCTCAACTTGCAACGGAATATCTTTATCTGTAAGCTCCAGACATGCAAATGGGAAACGTGCCAGAAACTTACCATTTTCAAAGCGGGGTAAGCCATAATTTCTTCCAGAACTACCATTGCCCGTGCCTCCGGATCCAAATAATTCCCAGGTTGGCACCGGTGCTTCCAGAACCTTAGCACCATTCGGAACATTTTTTACACTAATTGCAGCAAATGCAAATGGCTCGTTATAAATTTCAGGCTTGTTGTTGACCGAAAGGTGCGAGATCGATCCGTCCCCTTCCATACAAAACATACCTGCACCGACGCCGCCTATCGGAAAAGCAAGCCTTCCAAGGTATATACCACTGTAGTAGTCGTTAAAATGGTGTTCTCCAGAATCACGCTTGTCTTTCTCTCCTGAAAAAGGAAAGAACAAGGTACAGAGCTGTAAAATCGGGATAATATGAAAGGAATTTGAATTTTTCATTGGTTTGTAATCTGGTTAAAATCAAACTTTCTCTAGGTAAATTCTATGCAGTAAAAACATGTTGTTTCCCGATTTCTCCGGACTATCCTTTAATACAATTGTAATGGTATTAGTCCCTTCTTTGATAAAAAGTGTCCCTATGAATTCTTTTTCAATAAAAGTGTTTTCATTGGCGTATCCATTCAATGTAGTACTTACCGGAACCTGACGTTGATTTATTTTAAACAAACTGCACTTTGGACCTTTTAAATATGACAGATACAATTTATATTCTCCGTTTGACGGCACTTCAAGTTCAAACTTGGCAAACCCATTATCGCCTGCCTCAAGTTTTAATACGTTGTAGTTTTGTCCGCTTATTTCATCCTTGCAATCTTCATTCGAAATAATTGCGCCATGGCTTAGTGCTTTTACCGGAAGAAGTGCGATCCAGTATTCGAGCAGTTTGGGTGTTTTTACTTTTTCAAGCAATTCCATGGATGACAGATTATTCGAAACCGGAGGGATATTGCAATAGTAAAAAGCGACCGAAGTATAATCAACCGGTATACTATTATTTTCCGGACCATGTTCAATCGATTGGATAATCTCGTGATCAAACGAAATTTTATCAGTCATTAAAAAACGATAAGCTGCAGTGTGAGCCAATGGTATGGAATACGCAAGGCAACCATGCATTGGTAAACTGAGCGACTGATCCCACCGGTCAGCAAGGGCATACCAGCCACCGTTAAAATAATCTTCCGAACCTGTACCGTGAAGCCTTAATTCACCATCAACATAACATTCATCATCACCTTCAAAAAAGATGGTGATGCCCGAATTAATGCCTTGTGCCTGAAGCAAAGTTCCCACATAATGACCACGCCCGGTTTTCCTGAGTATCTGGTAAGGCTTACCCGTTTCAGGATTTATTATCCTGTTCCATTCGGCATAAAGTCTTCCTTCATCCGCAGAAAGTTTTGTATCACTGTAATAAACAGTTACATTAATCGGGATTTCGGTGGTCTTGTTCATTGAACTTTTTAAAAATTCCAGTTCAATGTTTGCTTCCTTGCCGAAGGGCATAGGCAGGTAACAATAATGGATGCCATCCCTCACGCCGACGAGCATCGACTGCATGGAAGGTTTCCCGAAAGCGTACCCGAAAAAATCGGAAACCGGGCAGTTGATGGCAGCAACCGGCTCATTATCCCATCGAGCCCGCAGGATTAAATCTTTAAACCGGTCGTTTAACTGCAGTTGCGGTGTCAGTTCAATCCCGACAATTCGACCTCCTTTGGTGCTGCTGAAAATGGACTTGATTTCGCCGGCTTTTAATACTACACTTTTGGTAACACTGTTTACTTTAGTCTGTGTTGCGGGTAGGATTGCCATCATATTTTCACCACTTCGTTTCCAAACACTGAGTACAGACGAAAGTGCCTCATCCTCTTCTTTGGAAAACTTTCGGGGGAAAGAGGAAATTTTATTATTTCCAACCATTTCTCGATACTGAATCTGGAAAAACTGCATCCGCTTTCCTTTAAAGACAATTTTGCAGGATTTTTCATATGGAACCGGCAGGTAGCAATAATATCCTCCAACCTCATTACCAACCACAGGTCTCAGAAACGGGTACTTTTCCCCCGTAAAAAGATCGATAAACTTCAGTTCGATTCTTGGAGTAGTTTCGCCGTCAAAATAAAACTGGATCGTATCATTGGTCGGTGTCGGCGTCCAGATACGATGGATAACGCCAGGGCCTTCCAATTCAGCAATGACCAGTTTCCCGTATTCTTTACGCAAATAAGAATATTTACCTGAAAACCCATCATCATTTCCTCCTGTAGTATCGTAACTTGAAATTTGTTTTATTACGACATCTTTCTGAAATTGAGGCAACAAATCAATTCGGGCAAGCTTCAAAATTTCATCTTTAAATCCGTCAGCAGAGCAAAGTAAACCTTGCAAATTTAAAAGAGTTATTAAAATAATCCTTGTAGTTATTTTCATTATTTATATGTTTTATTGTGCTAATATAAATTTGGAGTATCATTCAATAAGGATTCTCAGACCAATAAATACTTGCTTCCTTGGAGAACTTTCTATATTGCACTTTTCGTTATCCACAAAGTAGCCTTATTTCAATTGTTTATTCGTCATGCTTTCTGAAAGAATCAGATGTAATATAGTATCCCGTATGAACTGGAAAAGAATTATTATTTGATTTCGAATATTGTGCTATCATTGCTGCCAGCACTTAACACCATATTTTCCAGCTTTACCGAACCTTGTCCGGTAAGGGTAACCCGCAAGAGCTCAACCTTTCCGAATAGAATATTCAGGTTTACCTTCTTATCTTCTACCTTGCACGTGCCCAGACATATCCATTACTCCAGAAATAAGTTACAGGGCTTAATGTGAAAGACATTGATTTGTCCACTCCAGAATAGTGGAATTTACTAAATGCCAGCACTCCGGCCCAACTTGCTATAACACGCGCATAATGGTGACCACATTCAATTTCATCAAAAGGGTTGCGCTTGAACCCATCAAAGCGATCTCGGATATTCTTGATACTCAATAAACCAGTATCTGATTGACCTTCATACTGCAATGGTCGCCACATATTCAAAGCCAGCCATTACTTCAATATAATAATGAAAGGATATTCAGGTCATTCGTAAGGATAACTGCCCATAAATAATGCCGGTCCGTCATCAAGAAAGTAGGATCGTAAATGATTGAATTACATCAAAATTGCCTACATCTTTTATATAACATAAAGCATTCGTGCTCAGACTGCTTATTACATTTTTTTCAGACTGGCAATTAAATCGTTCAGCGGAATGCTTTTACAATAGGTGGATTTTACATTGCCATCTTTATCATACAAGGCAACAAATGGTATTCCATCCATTTTAAAATAATCGCGAACAAAATAAGAAGATCCTTCTGTACCTAGATATATATTTCCCCGGCCTTTGATTCCGTATTTCATTGAAAATTTAGTTAAATACTCGATTGGCATAAATGTTATCATCACAATCGATGCTTCATTAAAATCATAAATCTTTTTGAAAAATGAATCCATAAATTCCAGGCAATCTTCACAATCAGGCGAAAAATAAATAATTACTATTGGTTTCTCAAAAGGCAAATATTCTGCCTTAAAAACTTTGCCATTTGGTTGAATTATGCGAAAAGGCGGTAATTTATCTGACTGAGCCATTGCTTCTGAAAAAAAGAAAGTCATCAAGAAAATAAGAGATAACAACAAAAACCGAAATTGAGCCAGATTCATAAAGTTATGCTTAAATGATAAAAAGATTCCTGGCTGCCTTCAAAAATAATTGAGGCAGCCAGGAATATGCCTAAAGTTCTACTGTTTGGCCAAGAGAATAACGTAAGCTTGAAAAATTAGGATCTTTCGTATTTACATTACCTTTAACTTTTACTATAAATTTATACTTTTGGGATGAAACATATGACGGATAGATATAACTAACCGGAGTGTTCGTCACTTCTCTTGTATCGATTAGCTGTCCGTCTCTGATTATTGTTATGATTACCGAGGCCGGTTGTAAAATATCGCTAGGATAAGAAGTGGGAAGAGTCCAAGATAGCGTAACACTTGAACTAGTTTTTGCATAAGTAAGATTTGTGACTGGACTAATTGATTCGCCAGGTTTTGAATCAATAATTTCATATTTTTTACATCCTGAAAAAATCAAAATACTTAATATTGATATATAAAATGCTATTTGCTTCATAACATGAATTTTAACGATTAATACTAATATCCAACATTTTGCCTGTAAACGCCTCTGGACCAATTCATCTGCGCCTGAGGTATCGGCAAATACTCATCACGGCCTGCAGTGAAATGAGCGACTTTAAGCCACGAACGTCGTTGACTTTCTTTTGCAAAATAGGAGTTCAGAACTTCTTCTGCCATTCCCCAACGAACAAGGTCGTAAAACCGTCTACCCTCCATTGCCATTTCCAATCGATTTTCCCAGATCAAAGCTTTCCAAGCAAAATCATGATTCCATGTACAATTACCTCCATCAATATAAGGTTCAATCTTGTATTTTGCAGGATAAGAGCCGTTAGGTAATTTGAGCTTTGCTGTGCTATTTGAAGCTCGTACCCTAATCTCATTAATCAACGGTAGTGCCTCTTTTTCACGATTCAATTGAATCAATATTTCTGCTTTCCATAATAAAACCTCATCATAGCGAATTTCAGCCTGATTCTTTGAATTAAACATCCAGAACGCATTATACAACCCAGGACTATTGGTAGTAACATTTTCTTTCATTGAATTCATATATCCATAAGTTGCTGGTTGTCTAGAGGCTGTACTATCGTATCGTATTGTTTGATACTTCCATGGAAAACCAGGAATTGCGACGGTATGATTAAGTCTTGGATCCCAATTATTATTCTCGAAATATGAAGTCTTATTAGTAATATCTTCTTCATTAAACGTATCAAATAGAGGAAGCCCATTAGCACCAACTTTAAATGCATTTACCAGATTATAAGAAGCTTTATGAAAATCACAGCAGCTAAAATAAGGATTCCACCATGGAGCTGTAAGTCCATTCCCTTCATTCAAGTTACCACGATTTGTTCCATCCTGGATAGTAAATTGTAGTTCCCAAATGGATTCAGGAGTTGCATTGTCGTATTCAAGCATAAAATTATAGGCAAAATCTGATGAAAGGTGATATTTACCGCTTGCAATAATTTCATCGCAATATTTAAGTGCTTCCGTAAGTTTACCATTGTCAATCTTAATTACCTGATTTTTATCGCCTTCCGGATATGCCATCCAAAGTAACGTCTTAGCCACTAATGCATCTGCAGCATACTTATTTGCTCTACCCTTTTCGTCTTGATTTTGCGGAAGGTTTTCTGCTGCAAATTTGAAATCATCAAGTATTTTTTGCCATAATGCAAGATCATTTGCCGTATCGTCACCTTCTGGATGATTAGTCACCGTCGGAATGTCGGTTGTAGTTGCATTCTCATCAATAAACGGAATCCATCTAAAACGATTCTTTAATTTAAAATGCATCCATCCCCTAAGGAAACGCATTTCGGCAAGACGACTTTTCTTTAGTGGATATTGAGCGTCATCAACCTTATTAATTGCGTTAATAGCAGTATTAACTCTTGAAATGCCACAATAAGCCTGATACCAAACGCCATCATTATTTCCAACATTGGGATTGACCATAGAGAATACTCCCATTTGGTACCATGCAGGCTGGTCATCTAAACCACCACCACCTTTATATGCATCATCCGACCTAATACTTGCAATCCACGGGTTCATAGTATCAAATGCGCCAACTCTTGGGAAATATGCATAAGCTGCAGTAACGAGGCCATCTACATTTTTAGGATCTTTGAGTTCCTCGTCCGTTATAACACCTTTCGGGTTAATATTTAGCGCGTCCGAGCAACTGGCCATTAAAAAAATCACAAACGCGGCTGCGATATAGGTTTTTACTCTACTTTTCATGATATTATTTTTGAATATTTTCATAAAATACGTTCTTAAAATGAAACACGAACTCCTGTCATGAACATCTGAGGTCTTACATATGGACTTGAATATTCATCAGCTTTAGAAGGATTCTCAGGATCAGTACCAGTATAAGCATTAGCTCCCCACCATTTTTTCAGATTAATAATGTTTTGGGCATTTACATAAATGCGACAGTCTTTTACTCCAATCTTTGTTAAAGAATACTTTGGAAGAGTGTATCCTAATTCAATATGTCTAAGTTTCAAATATGAACCTGATTCCATAAAATAGGTCGATAATCGGCGCTCATCATTCTGATTTATCAACGATAAAGCCGGGATGGTTGAGTTCGGATTAGCGGGCGACCATGCACCCAAAAGACGAGTTGAGTGATTAAACCCACTTTGTGTCCATACATTCCAGAAGTCGCTATATGTTTTCCAATCATTTCTAACTTCATTGCCGACTACACCCTGCCAAAACATCGAAAAGTCAAAACTATTGTATTTAGCGTCAAAGTTAACTCCATACATAAAATCAGGATCACTACTACCTATCCAAGTTCTATCATGTTCCCAAGTAATTCTTCCATCTCCGTCCAAATCTTTATATTTGATTCTTCCCAACCCTTTTCCATTTTGCTCAGGAGAGTTATCAACATCAGCTTGAGTCTTGAAAAGGCCATCTGCCACAAACCCGTAAAAAGAGTTAAGTGGTCGCCCAAGAATATAGTCATCCAAACCATTTCCTCCATATGTATATTTTACAGCCTCAGGTAAATCATTAATCTTGTTCCGGTATGAACTTATATTTCCTGTAACAGAATATGTGAATTTTTTTGATCGATCACTCATATAAGTTAGAATAAATTCAACTCCTTTATTGGTCATATCTCCAGAATTGATCCACTGAGCACCTCCTTCTCCTATTGCACCGATATAAGGAGGTTCGTACAACATCCCACTCGTATATTTATAGAAATAATCAAAAGATCCAGATATGGAGCCATCAAAAAGACCAAAATCAAAACCAATATCAGTTTGCTTGGTTGCTTCCCATTTTAAACTCGGGTTTCCTGTATGTACTTTACGATAACCAGACGAAAGAGTCCCTGTTTCATTTCCAGCAAGGCCATAACCTGTAGACGGGTAATCTGCATTATAGAAATTTACTAATGCGTTGGTAGGTATATTTGAATTACCATTCATCCCCCAACTTGCTCGCAATTTCAAATCTGAGATAACCTTTACGTTCTTTTTGAAGAAATTCTCTTCACTTATTCTCCACCCCCCAGATATGGCAGGAAAGAAACCATATTGGTTATTTATACCAAATTTTGAGGACCCATCATAGCGTAGGGTTGCAGAAAGTAAATATTTTTGGTTATATACATAATTAAACTTCGAGAAATATGATAATAGAGACCATTCATCTCCAACACCATTAGCCTGCTGAGTGCCAGTTGCTGAACTTAAATAACCATAATCATAGTTTTCAAATTTTATGTCCTTACGATATGCACTCATATCTTCATACAGATATCTTACATTCTCAACCCCGCCAACAACATTCAAATCATGATTACCAGTATGCAAACTATAATTTACCGTATTTGTCCATGTTCTTGAGATCGCATGCGATTGAAAATTTGAAATCCCATTATTTATATTTCGTTTTCCGCCACCTTCGACCCAGGTAAAATCTATATTTCTAAAATAGCCTGATGAATAGTCAACCCCATACAAAGATTTTAGATTCAGATTCTTTAATAACGTCAAATTGATATAGACATTACCTAAAATTTTAGATTGCCATCTACTATTATCTTTATTCATGGTTAGCATCCTAACCGGATTATTATAATCATCCATACCTAGGGCATACGCAGTTCCGCCCCATCCTCCGTCGGTGGTGTGTACAGGAATAATAGGAGGCATCGTAAGAAACGAATGACTAACATTTTGATCATTTATTTTCGAAGCTGATAATGTTAGATTTTCTCCAACGGTTAAACGATCTTTTATTAGGTTAAATTCAGTATTGAGTCGAATAGAATATCTGCGAAAGCCAGAATATATCTGCGTCCCTCTATTATCATAAAAATTTACAGAAAACAAGGTTTTTGCCTTATCTGATCCGTTTGAAACCGTGAGCTGGTGATTATTTTGGAACCCCAACTGAGATCCTTCTTTAAACCAATCAGTATTAGCTGATTTCATGGTGTGTTCGGCATTTAGCCATTCAACAGGAGTAACCTTATCTAAAACAGCTGTTCCATTTGCATCGTTGTGCCACTGATAATCGTAGATCTGAGTAACTTCATTTGGATCACGACCATCATTGATTGCAGCTTGCCACATTGATTGTCCATATTGATCTGTATTCATCAATTGTTCTCTATTCATAAAACTTGAGATACCGGTTGATCCATCATAAGTTATCTTTGTTTCACCCGTTTTTCCAGATAACGTTTCAATAAGGATTACACCGCTTGCTGCTCTTGAACCATAAATACTTGCTGCAGCAGCATCTTTTAATACTTGAATGGAGGCAATATCGCCAGAGTTGATATCTCTAAGATTAATGTTCGTTGGTAAACCGTCAACCACAATTAATGGAGGAGCTGATCTCATTGATGTTAATCCGCGAATCTGGATATTCACAGCTCCTGATGGATTTCCATCAGATGTAATACTGACCCCTGGGAGCCTCCCTTGTAATCCTTGCATAACATTTGCATAACGGTTTTTCCCAATTTCGGTAGAAGAAACTAAAGCAACTGAACCAGTCAAATCTGACTTCTTTTGAGTCATATATCCAATAGAAACAACTTCATCCAGACTAATAACATTTTCAGTTAAGGTTATATTAATCTCATGTTGTCCATCAATATTAACTTCCGCTGTACTCATCCCAATAAAAGAGAAAATAAGAATCTTGGCATCCTGAGGTAATTCAAGGGAATAACTACCTTTGTTGTCAGTAATTGTTCCTACAGTGGAATTCTTCAAACTAACTGATACTCCTGGGATTGATTGACCTTGACTGTCAACAACTTGTCCATGAATCATTTTTTTTTGTTGATCGCTTTGCGCTGAAATTGAGCCAAAACAACCAAGGATAATAACAAGTATCAAAAAGAAAGTACTTGCTATTCTTTTAATACATTTCAATTTCATAAATTTGTGTTTTTAAAGATTAGTTTTTTCGTTGTTGCATTTTCTTGACCATTATGCAACCTGAAGGGCAAATTTTAGCTATTAATATCTTATAGGTATTAATAGCTTTCTTTTCATTATATATTATCTATTCCCATAGGCATTAACATTTTGTTGGTGACTGGTATGATTATTCTTTATGCTGATAATTCCGAAATAGGCAATTATTAAAAAACAAAACATAGGAATTAAGAACCCTGTGGCCATATTGATTTTGTCAGCAATAAACCCCATTAGAGGAGGACAGAAGGCCCCTCCAGCAACTGCCATTACCAGAAAAGATGAACCTTTCTTCGTCAGTGTGCCCAGATCGCGAATTCCTAGTGCAAAAATGGTTGGAAACATTACTGACATGAAAAAATAACAACAGAACAGGGACACAACAGAAACGATACCCAAACCAAGAACAACCAAAAGGATCAATATGGCATTGATAAATCCATATAATGTGAGCAACTTTCCTGGAGTTACGAATCCAAGCAACCAAGATCCAGATAATCGGCCAATCCAGAAAAGTCCCATCCCTCCGAAAGCCAAAATCAAAGAAGCTGCTTGTTCAGGATTTTTGGGCATAAAAACTTCTCCGAACGTACCTAAATTCTGCATCAGGTGCATGATCGGATTTTGAATGTTGGGCAACTCTTCCGTTACATAATTGATAAAAAAAGAGTTAACTCCTGTTTGAGCTGCTACATAAGCAAACTGCGCTACTACAGCGAAGATGAAAAAAGGATGTTTAAGTAATAAGCGCATGGGCGGATTATCCTCCTGCTCTTGTGTCGCTTCTTCTTTTATTTCGGGCAACGAGGTAAAGATAAATGCTACTGCCACCACCAATACTACGCTACCAATCAGCATATAAGGTGTTAAAAGTGAGTCAAATTTTGATTCGCCACTACCAGCGCTGCCACCAAAAATAAGAAGTCCACCAATCAGCGGACCCAGAATCCATCCCAAGCCGTTAAATGACTGTGAAAAATTGATGCGTTGCGATGCAGACTCCTTAGGTCCTAAAACTGTGGTATAAGGGTTAGCCGCTGTTTCAAGACAGGTTAAACCGCAAGCAATGACAAACAGCGCTATCAAAAATGGCCAAAATGAGCCAAGTTTTGCAACAGGATAAAACATGAACGCGCCAGTGGCAAAAAGAAGAAGCCCGAAAATAATACCTCTCTTGTACCCGAAACGTTTCATGATAAGTCCGGCAGGGACTGCCATGACCAAATAGCCAATGTACAGCGAAAATTGTACAAACCCTGACTGCGCTTTGGATACATGCAGAATATTTTGAAAATGCTTATTCAGAACATCCAACAAGCCGTGAGCAAACCCCCACAACAAAAACAAACTGGTAATCAAGACAAACGGAATCAGGTATGAGACTCCGTTAGGACTTTTGATAAGCGATACCTTTTTTTTCACTCGAGAAAATTTTTATATTAAAAAGTGATTATCTATTCGTTATTACGAAGTTATGACAAGTAATTTAAAATAGACTTATGTTTTTATTTATTGGAAAACCTGTTTGATTTTGAAAATGCTTACATTAAATAGCTTTTCTGTAATCAAACTTAAATGAGCTTCATCTCCTGAAATGTGAAAAATCCTTTGTTTATGAGTGATCTTTTCTCCGGGAGCGAGCATGGCTGCTGGCGATGAACTTTCAATTTCAAAGAATGGCCCCATCACCGATCCATCTGCAACTGGGCCATCGTTATAGGAATTGATGACATCGCCGCTTAGCGGATTGTCTTGTTTGCCCCATTTAGAATTTACATATTTTTCCTGATCTTCAGCCTTCGAATACCACAATAAGGTCAGTACATGACTCGTCGGATCATAGCTGCCGCAGTAAGGTAAAGCCCTTTGAGGTGAGATACCTATTTTACTGCGGAATTTTCCATCCGTCTTGAAAAACAGAATCTGGTCTTTTTCAATCAATCTATCAGATGGAACTTTTCCAAAATAATCATCGGTCACAACTTTCCCTAAATCAGTTTGGCTCCCTTCTTTGAAAGGAATAAAAACAACTCCCTTTTCGGAGGGATTAAACATCGACAAAAGCCAAATTGATAAAAACCCGCTTTCTTCAGTCCATGCAGATTTGCCTTTATTTGTTAAAATATTTTTCGATTCGTAGGCAACAATATCAAGGGCTGCATCTATCTCAATTTGAATAGCTTGCTCGCATTCTGCAAGTGAAAGAAGTTTTACTGTCCGATCAACACCAATTCTCATACTTGTTCCTGAGGCATTCGTTAGTTCAAACTCTTTTCTGAAAGTTACACTGTTAGTGGTTTGAGCAACCGTTTCAAAAGGTTTGGTATCAATTTCTTTGGGTACGATCCAATTGTCAAAAACCTGCTCTTTCCCCTTTGAAAAATAGATGGAGAAAGGACCTCCCTCTGGTCCAAACCATAAGCGTTCTTCTCCTCCGTAAGGATTAAACTGGCTACTTACTTTTCCTGATTCTATTAACTTATAATTAATCCACCCGAAACTTTTTCCTGAATCTCCACTTGCAGAACTTGTCATTACGCGTCCCTGATAAGCTGGTACAATCAAAAGGCTAGCTTTCGACTGTTCATTTTTCAATTCAACAGTTGGAATCTGCCGATCTTCAAAAAATGCCACGTCATAACCATACGTTCCCTTATTGAAATTTGATTTTTTCGTATTCATAGTATTACTATTTTTCTGCCCAGATGACATACACGCTACCTCTAAAAACACCAGAGTCATGATGATCAAACGGGTTCCATTTTTTTGAAACGATTTATTCATTTATTTCTGAATTAATATGGCATGAATAATTAATGGTAAATGGGCCCGAATTCTTTACAGGCCCTGTAATCAGCACCTTCCTGTTCGCTTCCAAAAGCACCCCAGGTGCTTGGGCGGAACACTTTGTCTTCTGAAACATTATGCATACAAACTGGAATGCGAAGCATTGAAGCCAATGTAATTAAATCGGCACCAATATGGCCGTAAGAAATGGCTCCATGATTTGCACCCCATTTTGCCATGACAGAATACACATCTTTGAAAGCTCCTTGTCCGTTAGTGCGCGGAACAAACCAAGTTGTTGGCCAGGTTGGGTCAGTGCGTTTGTCAAGTACACCGTGAACTTCCTCAGGCAATTCAATTGTCCAACCTTCGGCTATTTGGAGCACAGGTCCCAAATCTTTGATTAAGTTGATCCGGCACATGGTTACAGGCATCTGCCCTGCAGTACGAAATTGAGAAGAAAAACCCCCACCTCTGAAGTATTCAAGATTAGCAGGACACCATCGGGTATTGTCCATACAGCTTTTTGCTTCTTCGGGCGTAATGTTCCACCAGGCTTTCATAACCGGATTTCCATTTTCGTCGTGCTGACGAGCTGTAGCATCTAATGTAGT
Organism: Bacteroidota bacterium; assembly: GCA_023251455.1. Classification (GTDB taxonomy): domain Bacteria; phylum Bacteroidota; class Bacteroidia; order Bacteroidales; family Prolixibacteraceae; genus Aquipluma. The sequence continues at coordinate 123,202 of JAHEYT010000026.1, read as the reverse complement.
CGATCCGGAATTAATCAGATGAATGAATCCGCCTTCAGCTAAACCAGTTGGTTTATAACCAGTAGCTCGTTCTACCGATTCGGGACTCCAATAAGTCCGAACATCAGAGAATATTTGTGCTGTATTGGTCAATAAATGTCCAAACAACATTGAAACCCCATTTAAGCTGTCGTTTTCGGTTGCAAACACAAAAGCTTCCCTGATCCCGTTCCAGTCAAAAGATGAATTCAAAATTGTTTCCGAGAAATCACCGTTGGGATAAAAATCAGTCCATTGACGCTGACCCTGAAACCCTCCGGCAATGGCATTACGTCCACGGGCTTCTTCTCCAAAGCCTAAAGCCGCAAGCTTAGAATTTCCGATCATAAGGTCCCGCATAATTAATGTCATTTTTACAACTGTTTCCCATTCCCATTCTTTTTTGGGGGGGGCTGAGGGCTTTTTATTCATGTCTTCACCTTCAATACAATTGGTTTTTACCCATATCAAAGCTTTCTGGTATTCTTCAGGATCATAAATCCCCTGGTCTATTCGTCGAAGGATTTCGCTCATATCCACAAATTCGGTACGAATTCCCAGATAATCTAGAAAAAAATCAGGACTGACAGTTGACCCAACAATACCCATAGATGTAAAACCTATCGATAAATAACTTTTCCCTTTCATTTGGGCAACTGCCAATCCGGATCGTATAAAGCGAAGAATTTTTTCCTGAACATCTTCAGGTATTGACTGGTCATGGGCATCCTGTACATGTCTTCCGTAAATTCCAAAAGCTGGTAACCCTTTTTGTGAATAGCCTGCCAAAGCGGATGCCAAGTATACTGCCCCCGGACGTTCTGTCCCATTAAATCCCCATACTGCTTTCGGGATCAAAGGATCAGTATCCATCACTTCAGCGCCATAACACCAACATGGAGTCACGGTTAAAGAAACAGCAACACCTTCACGTTCGAACTGATCGGCACATCGCGCGGCATCAGCAATTCCTCCAATAGTAAAGTCCGAAATTACACATTCAACTTTTTCTCCGGAAGAAAACCGAACGTTTTCTTCTATAAAACGAGCTGCAGTCTTAGCCATATTCATGGTTTGTTCTTCCAGCGATTCGCGAATTCCACGCTCTCTACCATCAATAACCGGACGTATCCCTACCTTAGGAAAGCGTCCTATCAGTCTTTTTGTCATTTGAATATTTTTAAAAATTAGTTTTCTGGCGAAATTGATTTGTTAAATTTAATTTACTTCAAGCTGCTGCCACGTCGGTAATTTTGGAAACTTGTTATGTGAATCAACCTGATACCAGAAACATACAGATGAGATATCCGATTTTTGGGCAAGGTATCGTCCTCCTTTTCTCCAACCTAGATCTTGAATAGTAATTTTTAAATCCTTTTCAAACCGGATCGGATCCAAAATATGCCAGCGATAAAGTCCGAACCTTTGCGTCACATTGTAATGTCCGTCTCCTTTAATTACTTGGGGCATGCCACTGTATGGCGTACAAAATTCTGTATAATTTACCTCCTCTACCCCAGCCATATTTTTTGCTTTTGTGTCAAAATCATAGGAGCCACAGAAATAATCTTCCGTACCTGTACCACAAATGGTTGGAAATTCTTTATCCCCATCAATGTAAAATTTTATTTCCCCTTCACCCCACCAACCATTATTATTAACTCCCCAGGCCATATAAACTCCAACAAACTGACCTTTACCTTTAATTCCATCAACTATTGTATATACCGAAGTTTCATTAGAGTTCTGACGTCGATACTGTGCATGAAAATATGCCATATCATCTGGTATCTCAGTCAATGTATAGTCTACCTGGTAATATAATGTCATTGGATCAGAATCATTTATGTTTTCCAATGTAATTTTGCATTTTTTATGGAATGGCATCATCCAATAACAATTAAATGCACTTCCCGGATTTACACAAACTGCCATTGAATTTACTGGGGCATATTTATTCCATCCCATGCAGAAAAAATCGCCCACTGGACATTCCACAGAAGGCTCCTTTTCATCGTCCCAATAAATACGAATGATGGAAAAACGCCAATTACCAGTTGGAGTCATCCAGATATGCTGAATAGCGCCAGGGCCTTCAATTTCAGCCATGGTGAAAGTTTCTCCGGGCTGAATGCGAACGTAAGGATTAACCTTCCAGCCTTGTCCAAGGTCACGGGCAGCACCGAAAGCATTAGCCATATTGGTTTTGTCTTTATCTTCCAGTTTAGCCATACCCCCTTTACCTTTTTCCCCAGTAAAGTTTTCTGGGCTGATAGAACGGGTAGTAGCATTTGATAAACGAGACAAATTGCCCATGTTCATATCAAGGCCGTTAAATGAAGTTTGAGAATTAACCTTACAAATAATAAGTAAGCTAAATAAAAAGTAAACAATAATTCTTTTCATAGTTAATAAGATTTAATGGTTGATTTATTTAATCGATTAAGCACGTCAGTAAAAAAATTACAAACACGATTGTCGTTTTATTAAAGTATGGGGAAGAGTAATCTGAGAGATTTTATTCGATCCTTGTATTTGATCTATTAAAACCCGAACGGTCTCCTTTCCCATTTCGCTGATTGGTTGTTCAATATAAGTTAAAGGTGCGTAGAAAAGATCGAAGGCTTCATTGCCATCAAATCCCACAACTGCAATATTATCAGGAACTTTTAAGTTGTTCTTATTTATACAGTATAAACCTGATATAGTTAAAGCGTTGGTAGCAAAAAGAATTGCTTCGGTATTATTACCATTATCCACTAATTTCAATATCGCTTTTTCAATATCATTTTTAGTCATATCATATCTGACTTCTTCTACTCTGATTTCTCCTTCAAGTTTAAATTCTTTCATCGCTTCCATGTATCCTTTAATTCTTTCCTTCATATGGATTAAGCTTGATTTGTAAGCAACCATCCCTATTTTTCGATAACCTCTCTCAATTAAATAAGAGGTAGCATGATATGACGCACCAAAATTATCGAGTGCAACATAATTGGTTCTTACTTCATCAAAGTAACGGTCAACCAAAACAACAGGGATTCTTCTATCCTGCAGACTTTTTATTTGATTCACAGTTCCTTCGGCGGGAACAATAATGAAGCCATCAACCAGCCTATTAATTAACGTATCAATTAGCAAAGCTGATTTGTCGCTGTCTTCATCAGAACTTCCAAAAACCACAGTATATCCATAATTACTTGCTTCATCTTCAATGACTCTTGCCATATTTCCAAAGAAGGGATTCGCGATATCTGCCACAATTAGTCCTATAGTTTTTGTATAACCGGTCCTAAGGCTTTGTGCTATTTGATTTGGTTGATAATTTAGCTCACGTGCAACTTCTCTTATTTTCTTTACTACCTCTGCACCTACTCTTTTTTCTTTTTCTCTACCACTCAGCACATATGAAACAAGTGCTGTAGAAACACCTACTTTTTCTGCTATATCTTTTAATGATATTCTTTTGGACATTAATTTAGAATATAAAATTCAGATTGTGAAAACTCACAATTCTATTCTACAAATATTTGCTTAATCGTTTAAATAAAACAAATATATTCATCTGCTGTAAAACACCCTTTGATTATAAAACAAACGAGTAGACGGCTCCGTCAGTAAATTAGCTGACGGAGTGCGCCTCTCACACCACTGTACTTAGGTGGTTGGCGTCAAAGTTTTAGAAGATTTAGACGAGTTCATCAGAACAAATATGTTGGAAGAGCAAGATGCTGAAACAGAATTCATTCAGCTAAAAGAAAGTTTTTTGACTTTAACGGACGCTAAAATCAATATCGAAAAAGCCAAAGAACAAATCAAGCGCCTTACGCCAATCAATGAAATTGCCCAAAAGCTTGACAATATACAAGTTGATTTACTGCGATTACAAGAATCAAAAGAAACGGCAGTTTATTGGTTTGCAAAAAAAGGCGTGGAATTAGGCGAAAAGGAGTTTGAAAAAAGTAAAGAAGAATTGAAAGGCCTAAACGGTGAATTAGAGAAGTTAAGAACCCAACATCATCATACCCGAAATTTGACATGTCGGTTTCTGAAAAAATAAAAACAAGTGTCATTATTGAGTAAATATCACTTAAGGAATGTGATCAAAAAGGGAATAATTATGCTGGTAGAGTCTGACCGGACTGTCGAACATGTGCCACTAAGAAAAACACCCAATCTTACATTTATGGGTGTAAATATGGGTGTTTGTTTTGTAATTTACTTATTGTCAGTATTATTTGCGGAGAGTGAGGGATTCGAACCCCCGGTACCCCGAAGGGTACAACAGATTTCGAGTCTGCCCCGATCGACCACTCCGGCAACTCTCCTGTTTTAATAGCATAAAGATAACGATTCTCTGAATAGTCGCAAAAGCACAAAGGTGGAGATATGGAATGTTGCAATAAAAAATCCCGGTAGATTGTACCGGGATTTTTTATTTCTGAGATTTAAAATACGATCTCTTCCTGATTTTCGTCGAAGAAATGATACTCAGCGAGCGAGTATGAACTCATGTCTTCAACTTTAATGCTTTTAAAGAATTTGAAAGCCCATTTATTTTTTAAAGACCAAAAGCCTTTTTTTAAAAAAGCTGCCAGATAAGGATGAGTTTTGATAACTACTTTATTCTTATTTAGCTCCTTAAAAATATATTTGACCTTGCTTTCCAACTCATCGACCAACAAAATAGTTGGCGTAATTTTTCCGGTGCCTTTACAGGTCGGACAAACCTCTGCCGTTTCAACATGTTCTTCAGGACGAACTCGCTGACGGGTAATCTGTAAAAGGCAAAATTTACTCAACGGCAAAATGTTGTGCTTTGTGCGGTCAACTGCCATTGATTCTTTCATCCGCTCATAAACTTTATGGCGGTTTTCAGCTTGATGCATGTCGATAAAATCGACTACGATAATTCCACCCATATCTCTCAACCTAAGTTGACGGGCGATCTCTTCAGCAGCTGCCATGTTAACTTCAAGAGCATTAGTCTCCTGGTCAATTCCGGCTTTCGAACGATTTCCACTGTTCACATCAATAACATGAAATGCTTCAGTGTGTTCGATTATCAGATATGCTCCATTTTTGAAGGATACTGTTTTTCCAAATGATGCTTTTAATTGCTTATCAACCCCATAATATTCAAAAATCGACTGATTACCCTTGTAGAGTTTTACGGTTTTCTTTTTCTCAGGGGCGATTGATCCCAGGTATTCAGAAATTTCTTCACAAACAATAGGATCGTTTACGATGATACTATTGAAGTTGGGATTATAAATATCCCGTAATAATGCGGTTGTTCTGCCAAGTTCGCCTACAATCAGAGCCGGAGCATTCACTCTTCTCAATTTCTGAAATGTAGTTTCAAATTTAGCGACAAGTCGTTTTAACTCCTGATCGAGTTCTGCAACACGTTTTTCTTCGGCCGCAGTTCGAACGATAACTCCGTACTTTCGAGGCTTGATGCTTTGAATAAGCTTCTTCAGCCTATTCTTTTCTTCGTTTGATTCAATTTTTTGCGAAATACTTACTTTTTCGCTGAATGGCATCAACACCATATTACGGCCGGCAATCGACAGTTCTGAAGTTAAACGCGGGCCTTTGGTTGAGATTGGCTCTTTAGCCACCTGTACCAAAATATTTTGCCCAACCTTAAGAATATCTGAGATTTTTCCCTCCTTATCGATGTCCGGATCTGACTGAATTTTAGAAATGGAGGTGATTTTGTTGTTTTTTGATGTGGCAATTTTCAGAAACTTATTCAGCGTCGAAAACTGGGGTCCCATATCAAGGTAATGCAGAAAAGCATCTTTTTCGTATCCAACGTCAATGAATGCAGCGTTCAGACTGGGCATTATCTTCTTTACACGTCCAAGATAAATATCTCCAACTGCAAATTTAGCCCCTGTCATTTCCCTGTTAAGTTCAACTAACCCTTTATCTTCCAATAAAGCGATTACGACTTCCGAAGGAGAGACATTTACAATTAAATCGCTACTCACAACGTTCCATATTTTTTACATGTTACAATTACCAGACTTAAAAACAGATTAAACCTAAAGCGCTTAAGCACTTTAGGTTTAATAATAAAAATGTCTTTAAAAGCAAACGCTTAATAAAGCAAAGACTATTTCTTCTTTTTATGTCTGTTCTTTCTTAGTCTTTTCTTACGCTTGTGCGTAGCCATCTTATGTCTTTTTCTTTTTTTTCCGCTTGGCATAATAATTTATTTTACTTGGTCTTTAACTTGTGCTACAAAGGTTTTAGCCGGTTTGAAAGAAGGAATAAAATGTTCAGGAATAATGATTGTAGTATTTCTGGAAATATTACGCGCAGTTTTCTCTGCTCTTCTTTTTACAATAAAACTACCGAAACCGCGAAGATATACATTTCTTCCTTCGGTTAGGGAATCTTTCACAGTTTCCATGAAAGCCTCAACTGCTTTTTGTACTGTCACTTTCTCAATACCAGTGTTCTTACTAACTTCGTTAACAATATCTGCTTTTGTCATCTCTTAAAATATTTAATTTTCAACAATTTATATTTCTGAAACAATTGGTGTGCAAAAATATAAATTATTTAAAAAGTAGAAACAATCTAATTCGATTATTTTTGCAATTTGTAAAGATTTTAAAGTAGTTAGATAAAACATGAACTTTTTCAACTCTCCAGTACATTCCTGGTATTCTTTATACAAGCGTGATTTACCGTGGAGAAATACACGAAATCCATACTTAATCTGGTTATCAGAAATTATACTTCAGCAAACCAGAATTGACCAGGGATTGGCCTATTATTCACGATTTGCAGATGAATTTCCGACGATTTCGGCACTGGCCGATGCCTCAGAGGATCAGATTTTGAAACTTTGGCAAGGTTTGGGTTACTATTCCCGAGCCAGAAACCTTCATTTTACTGCAAAATTCATTCAGCTAAATTACAACGGTATTTTCCCTGAAGATTACGATGCAATACGCTCACTGAAAGGCATTGGAGAATATACTGCCGCTGCGATTGCCTCAATTTCATTTAATCTGGAATATCCAACAGTTGATGGCAATGTATTCCGCGTATTATCCAGATTCTTTGGCATTCCAGAACCAATTGATACAAGCACAGGAAAGAAGATATTCAATGAACTGGCGAAAGAATTAATTATAGGGACTGATCCTGGAATGCACAATCAGGCCATAATGGAATTCGGAGCGCTACAATGCACACCTAAAAATCCAGACTGTAATCAATGCCCATTAAATCAGAGGTGTTTTGCATTTTTGAATCAGAAAATTGCGGAATTGCCAGTTAAACAAAACAAGACGAAACAACGTGACCGATATTTTAATTACCTGGTGTTATCATGCAATAGCCATACCTGGCTAAGAAAACGAGTAGGAAACGATATATGGAAGAACCTTTTCGAATTTCCAATTATCGAAACAGATAATGAAATTAGCATTGAAGAACTGATCACACAAACAGAATTCCAGAAATTAGTTTCAATTGCAAATCAGTCGGTCATCAAAAATGTTAGCGATTGGAAAATTCACATCCTGAGTCACCAACGAATTCATTATCGCTTTGTCAGGGTACAACTTACTGATGAAATTCATGTAACAACCGATTTAATCAGAGTGAATAAGGAAGATATTTTTAACTTTGCTGTACCAAAATTACTTGAGACCTATTTGAACGAGTATGTGAAAAGTGTATAGTTCATATATAAAAATCATTTATTCATAACGATTTTTGGCCAATTCAGGAAATAAGTATTCTGAAATCAAAAAAAATGATAGATTTTATTGTAAATTTATTTCAATCTAACTCTTAAAAATTCACACATATGTCAGTTAACAAAGTAATTTTAGTAGGTAACGTAGGCCGTGATCCTGAAGTCAGGCATCTCGACAAAGGTGTTGCTGTTGCACGGTTTTCACTTGCCACAACAGAGAATTATACTTCAAAAACAGGCGAAAAAGTTAGCAATACCGAATGGCACAACATTGTCCTATGGAGGGGACTTGCTGAAGTTGCTGAAAAGTATGTAAAAAAGGGGAGTCAGCTTTATATTGAGGGTCGCCTAAGAACTAACTCTTACGAAAAGGATGGCGTAAAACATTATACCACTGAGATCAATGCTGATACCATGCAACTTCTTGGTAAACGTGAAGGGCAGGCAGAAATGGGTAACCAAGCAGCGCCAGCCGAATCAGTGCAAAGCGTTAGCGAACCCGATTTCAGTCAACCGGAAGAAGACGATCTTCCATTTTAATAACTTAAATATTAGTTAATTGGAAACAGGACCGTTACCCATACTGACCGCAATTTACTGGAATATTCAGTTTCACCCTTTTACTACAGGTGTCGCGATCAGCTTGCTGGTTATAGCGATTTTGTTAGTGTTTTCAGCGTTGATTTCCGGATCGGAGGTAGCCTATTTCTCATTAAGCCCCTCCGAAAAGCATAAAATATTCAGGACATCGACAAAAAAAAATTCCTTTATACAGAAAAATCTGGAGTCTCCGGAGCAATTGTTGGCTACTATACTGGTAGCCAACAACTTTGTTAATGTTGGCATTGTAATTCTTTCCAGCTTCACTATCGATTCCATTGTAGTTTTTACGAACGAACCAATCATTGGATTTGTCGTTCAGATTCTAATCATTTCCTTTGTAATTTTGCTCTTCGGAGAAATTATACCTAAAGTTTATTCAACTCATCACGCACTGAAATTTGCCCGTTTCATTGCTATTCCATTGTATTATACGATTAAAATACTCAAACCAATAAATTCAATTCTGATCTTTTCGACATCTTTTTTGAATAACCGTATCCATGCCTATAACAGCCATATTTCGGTCGATGAACTATCTCATGCACTTGAACTTACATCACAAACCGAATTAAAAGATGATACCGAGATATTAAAAGGTATCGTCAAATTCGGAAATAAGAGTGTGGCAGAAATCATGCGTTCAAGGGTTGATGTCGTTTCAGTTGATATCGATACCAGCTACAGCAAAATCATGAACTTGATTACTGAAACCGGTTTTTCCAGAATACCAGTTTTTTCTGATAGTTTTGACAACATCAAAGGCATACTGTATATCAAAGATTTGTTGCCTCATGTGCTTAAAGGTGCGTCGTTCCGTTGGCAAAGTATTATCAGGCCACCATTTTATGTTCCTGAGACTAAGAAAATTGATGATCTTCTTGAAGAGTTTCAGAAGAATAAAGTTCACATGGCCATTGTTGTTGATGAGTATGGAGGAACTTCTGGAATTGTAACTCTTGAAGATGTACTGGAAGAAATTGTTGGTGAAATAACCGATGAATTTGACGAGGAAGAAAAATTCTACACCAAAATCAGCGAAAACAAATACATGTTCGATGGCAAGACAATGCTCAACGATTTCTACAAAGTTATCGATTCGGAAGATACTATATTTGATGATGTTAAAGGTGAAGCGGATACCCTTGCCGGACTGATTCTGGAATTAAAGGGTGAAATTCCAGTTAAAAACGATACTATTACCTGCAAAAATTACGTTTTCACCATCGAAGCGGTTGACAACCGACGGATTAAACAGATTAAAGTCGAAATAAAAAATACGGAACTCTAAATCCAATGCCAAAACTTTTATACCTCTTCGCTCTAATCCTATTTATGACATTTTCATGTCAGCAGGACTATACTCCCAAACCACACGGTTATTTTCGTATCGACTTTCAGGAAAAAACCTATCACCAATTTGATTCGATCGCTTTGCCATACACTTTTGATATACCAGGATATAGTAAAATTGTACCCGATCGCGACCGCCTTGCTGAGCCATACTGGATTAATCTGAAAATACCAGCCCATAAAGCTGAAGTTCATATTAGCTATAAAAAAGTGCAGAATAACTTGGCAAAACTCATGGAAGACTCGCGCACGCTGGCCTACAAACATTCCATTAAAGCTGATGCAATCAACGAACGAATTTTTGTTAATCAAAAAAAGAAAGTCTACGGAACGATTTATCTGATTGATGGAAATGCTGCCTCACCGGTACAATTTTACCTCACCGACAGCACACAGAATTTTCTTCGCGGAGCTTTATATATCCGGGAAGTTCCCAATATCGATTCCCTTCGCCCGGTAATCGATTTTCTGACACCTGATATTATCCGCTTAATTGAAACCACTAAGTGGTCAAACTAAATGCCTCTATTTAAAACCATAACGCAAGCTGAAGGGATAATCGGAGTTTGGCAACTTTCTGAAACATTACACGAATTACTTCCCAATTTTTCGGATCAGGAACTTGAAGATCCGGCTTATTTGCAATACACGCATGAAAAGCGAAAGATAGAATGGCTCGCAACACGTAAATTAATTAAACTGCTGATTGGGGATGATTTCACGATTACATATGCTGAGTCCGGGAAGCCAATCCTAAATCATGCTCAATACAAAAACATTTCGATCAGTCATTCGCGCTATTTTGCAGCAGTTTATATCCATGAAACACTTCAAGTAGGACTTGATATTGAAGATACTACAAGAAATTACAACTCGATTGAGAAAAGGTATCTTTCGGACGAAGAATTGAAACAAACCGGCCAAAATCCTTTATTACAATGTCTTTACTGGTGCGCCAAAGAGTCGATTTTCAAACTGGTTCCTGATCACGATATTGAATTCAGAAATCAAATTCACATTTCACCATTTATTCCTGAAAAAGAGGATCATTTTTTAGCAAAATTTAAATCCGAAAAGGGAGATTCAACCCATGAGCTCCATTTTCAAATTTTCAATGATCATTGTCTGGTTTGGGTCGCCGGTTAATCAGATCATTTACCTAAAACGAAACTCAACACCTTTTATCCTAATTTTTATGTTTCAGTTTTCTTCCATGATCAATTTGGATTTTCAAACGTTTATTTAATCAAAATCCAAAAGTAAAATAAAGCATGAAACAACCTGAGTCACACATTTTGGTCATTTTCGGAGCATCAGGTGACCTTACAAAACGGAAATTGATACCAGCACTTTACGAATTACATACTCAAAATCTGCTTCCTGAAAAACTTGCAGTACTGGGAGTTGCCAGAACAAAGCTTTCTGATTTGGAGTTTCGCGAAAACATGAAAGAGTTTTTGCCCAATCAGTCGCACACTCAAAAAGATATTGATGCATTTCTGGAGCACCTTTATTATCAACCACTTTCAACTGCTGACTCTGTTGATTATCCAATTCTGAAATCCAGACTTGAATCACTGAGTAAGGAGTTGTCGATTCCGGAGAACTATATTTTCTACCTGTCAACACCACCAAATTTATACCAGATCATTCCGCAAAGTCTGGCTGAAGTCGGGTTGAACGATTCTTCGAAAGGATTCAAACGACTGATTATTGAAAAGCCTTTTGGAACCGATCTGAAAAGTGCGCAGGAACTCAACAAAAACCTTCTTAATTATTTCGACGAAGATCAGTTGTACCGTATCGATCATTACCTCGGAAAGGAAACCGTACAAAACATGCTGGTCACTCGTTTTGCGAATGGCATATTCGAACCCATCTGGAACCGAAATTTTATCCATCATGTCGAAATCACATCGGCTGAAACTCTTGGTGTCGAAGACCGTGGAGGTTATTACGATCATTCCGGAGCCATGCGCGACATGGTTCAGAACCACCTGATGCAGTTAGTCGGATTAGTGGCGATGGAACCGCCTGTTGTAATCGAAGCCGATGCTATCCGCAACGAAACGCTGAAAGTATTTCAATCGCTGCGCCCGATTACAGAAGCCGAAGTGGCAAAAAATGTGATCAGGGGACAGTATATCCAGTCTGGTCATGGTAAAGATCCGGTTATTGGTTACCGCGAAGAACACGGAGTTGATCCGCTCTCGAAGACCGAAACTTATCTGGCTGTAAAATTCTTCATCGACAATTTCAGATGGGCAGGGGTTCCTTTTTACATACGAACCGGGAAAAAATTGCCAGCACGGGTTACCGAAGTTGTCATCCATTTCAAGAACACACCGCACCACTTGTTCGGAAATTCAGATAATCCGGATGCAGTAAATAACCAATTGATCCTGCGTATTCAGCCCGACGAAGGTATATTGCTGAAATTTGGAATGAAAGTTCCGGGAGCAGGTTTTCGCGTACAGACTGTAAATATGAATTTTCATTATTCTGAATTATCAGATGTTTACCTGCCATCGGCTTATGGTCGTTTACTGCTCGATTGTATGCAAGGCGACGCCACCCTCTATTCGCGTGGCGATGCCGTCGAAAAAGCATGGGAATTTGTACAACCTATCCTGAATGCCTGGAAAAATAACCCTGATATTCCGGTTTATGGCTATCCGGCTGGAACATGGGGCCCGGAAGTGGTCGACGATTTAATGGAAGACGCCATGTGGCGCTATCCGTGCAAAAATCTGGCTCACGATGGCGAATATTGTGAACTGTAAAATAGTTCCAGGTTCCAAAAATCAAGTTTCAAGTTATGAATAAAGATAATTTGCTCATTCTCAAATCGCCGGAAGATTTGGCCAATAAATTTGCTGACCAACTCATGAATTGGGTACAAAACCATTCCGAAAAAACTTTTCACATAGCCATTTCGGGAGGGAAAACTCCCGATTTGCTGTTTTTAGCTTGGGCGAAGAAATATCCGGATTCGTTGCTTTGGCAAAAAGTAAATTTCTGGTGGGTCGACGAACGCATGGTTCCACCAAACGATCCTGAAAGTAATTTTGGGGTAGCACAAAAGCTGCTCTTCTCGCAGATTTCCATTCCTGAAGGAAATATTCATCGCATTAAAGGCGAAAATACTCCGGAAGCAGAAGCACTCTCCTACTCAGCCCAAATTCAGAAGAATGTTCCACAACAAGATGGCTGGCCGGTTTTCGATCTGATTCTGCTGGGAATGGGCGACGACGGGCATACGGCTTCGATTTTTCCTGACCAAATGCATTTGCTTAATTCTGAACACAACTGCGAAGTCGCCACACAGCCTCAGAGTGGTCAAAAGCGCGTTACTTTAACAGGAATAACCATCTCACATGCCATGAAGGTTTGCTTTCTTATAACCGGCTCAAACAAGGCTGAACGAATTTCCGAAATATGGAACAATCCGGAAAAGGCAAATTTGCTTCCGGCGGCGCACATCCATCCGGGAAATGGAGTTTTGAAATGGTATTTGGATGAACCTGCGGCAATGCTCATCCGGCAATAATTTAAAAAGAAAGATCGATTGAGATTTTTCAATCGATCCTTCTTTTTATCCGAATTTAATTACCGCTCAAAATTTGACATTCAACGTTTTTGCAATATTCTGACTCACTTTAAACGCAGTTCCATGTCTCACCCCTGTCGGAAAAGAAACCTGATCAGAAACATCTTCCCAGTCAATCATATTTTTTGAGCGAACTGCGCCATATTTATGCTCGGTGTATTTGTCGAAATAAACGTACACATATTCGCCAACTTCGAGGCAAGTTGGCCCTTCTGCCCAATACTTACCGGTGATTGGTTCTGAAACCTTTAACGGATATGGTCCAGCTGCATGATCAGCAAACGTAATCCGGATATTTTTTTCAGGAGGATTCGGGTTTTCATTCTTCAGGAACATGTAAAACTTCTTATTCTTCGGAAGGATGGTGGCATCGATGGTACTAAAGTCAGGATTGAAGAATATTTCAGTTGGACTAAAAGTCTTGAAATCCTTGGTTTTGGTGCAATACATCCGGTGATTCAGGTCCTTTTCGCGTTCTGAAGAAGCAACATCAGAATGCCGCCCCGGAATAGTGGTTGCCCAAAAAATAATATATTCCTTATTTTCAGGATCGTAAGCCATCTCCGGAGCCCAGCTGTTTTTTGCGGTAGGTTCGTGTTCCATCACCGGAATCCCTTTTTGTTCCGACCAGTGAATTAAATCTTTCGATTCAGCATACCCAATCTGTTTGTCCCACCAGCCGCTTGTCCAAACCATATGGAACAATCCGTCTTTTCCCTGAAGGATAAACGGATCGCGCATCAGTTTGTCTTTCCCGACAGTCGGCGCCAGATACGATTTCCCATCATTCAACGGAGTCCACTTCAACCCGTCGGCACTATACGCCAGATGCAAACCATCCTGTCCATTGTCAACGAAATACGAAAACAGGTAAACCTCTTTCTGCGCCATTGCTGTAAAAGAAAAAAATACAAAAAGTACAATCAGATATCTGTTCATATCTTGGGATTTAATTACCATTTAATTGTGTCAGTTAATTTTCAACCGATGTGAAAATAAAAATAATATTCGAGTTGACACTTATTTTGGGTCCAATGGTTTTTATCTGGCCACTTCAAACTTAGAATTTCCGGAGCCAACTCCTTCGATTACAGCAAAATTCCCTTCCTGACGATATTTTACCACATTTCCGTTCATCGTCACTTTTTGCGATTTAGTCCAGAATGGTATATAAACATCGGCAGTGCTATTGGCCGGAATGGTCAGAACCAGGTGGAACGATTCCTGCAGTTTATTTTTGAACGACACCAGCACATCGCCCCGAATGGTAGGGCATTTGATTTCGGCATGTTCGAGCGAGGATGGTTGGGGCTTAATCCGGATTTTCTGAAACCCGGGCTCAAGTGGCTCAATTCCCATCAGTTTGCGCGGAATGATATTAGCCGGAGCAGCTCCCCAGGCATGATTCCAGTCCTGATTAGGCTTATATTTGTTGTCCCAGGCTTCAAGCGAAATGGTTGAACCTACCCGAATCATGTTGTACCAGCTACGTTCTGAAATTGAGGAGAGAAGTTCCAGTCCGTAATCAGCATTGTTGCCATCGTAAACGGCATCCATCAGAAATTGCGATCCGTAAACACTGCAAGCCATTCCGCGCGATTGAACAAAACTGCTGACTTTACCTATAGACTTTTCAGGAACAAGCCCGAATGTGAGTGGAAACATATTGGCGTGCAACGAGGCGTGATCGGTTCCGATTCCGTCGATGTAAGCGCCACGCTTTTTATCCAACAGTTTTTCGTTGAAAGCAGTCTTTATTTTTAATGCCTGAGCTGCAAATTGGGTTTCATCTGATTCCTGATTCAGCACTTTTGCAATTAGCACCAATTGGCTGACAGCCTGATAATGATAGGCATTTACTACCGTATTCACATCTTTGAAAACAAATCCATCAGTCTCACCTGGTTCATTTTTTCCCAACCCAAGAATACCGGTTTGCGGCCAATCCACAATATCTTTTAGCGTTCCTTTGAAATGGATAGATTCCAGAACTTCAGGAGTAATTTTGCCTGTTTTGGTTGAAATGAGCCCTGATTCATCAGCCAGTGGCAGCAAGGCTTTTGCTTTTAAATCAGAATAAAAATGCTGAAGTGACTCTTTATTTCCGGTGTACAGGTAATCGTTCCACGCCATCAGTACCGACTGCAAAATCCACTCGGTTGGCCAGGTCGGATGATTGATCAGGTATTCTTCGGAATGGCGGGCCATGCTGTACTCGCGGGCCACACCATAATGACCAAGCTGATTAATATACGCATCAGCCTCGTAAGGAATCCTCTCGCGGTCACCGTCGACATACGTTCCGCAAAACGAAGTGGCTTTGATCGAATATTTACACAAATCCCAAACCTGATTGAGCACCGTATCGGAACTGGCAAAATACGATTCAGTTTCATCGAACGGATAAAATACTGTTTCCTGAACGATTTGGTTTTTGTTGAGTGGTTCGCTATAATTTTCAATCTCACAATACCGGAATGGCGTTACCTCGCCAATGTATTCGGGCAACAATATAGCTTGCGGACCAGTATTTCGTTTATCCTGAGAAATTGCAAGCGTGTAAGTATTCCAACCGCTCATCAGCACAAGCGGGTGAGCCGAATAACGAATAGTTCCGGCGGGTGTCCGGTTAATTCTACCGTCTTTTTGTGCTTCACCCAGATGAATTGTAACCGTATCAGAATTGGTTTTACCCAACAATGTCAGTCGAATTGTTCCAAAAGCAGCTTTCCCAAAATCGATAAAGAAAGACGAGTCGGATAGAGATTTAATTGAAACCGGATAAATACCCTGCTTCTGCAAAGGATAACGAGCAGTTGCATATTCGACGAGTGTTGCGGCAGTTTTAAACTGAGAAACTGTGGAGAATACCGATTCAACGCCGTGATTATCCCAGGTTTTTACTTTCCAGAAATAGACAGAATTGGGTTCGAGTGCTTTTCCAGAGTAGATAACATTAACCGACTGATCACTTGCGATTTTTCCTGAATCCCAGCAATCGCCTATGTTTTTCCGGATATTTTCAAGACTTGATGAGACCAAAATTTGATACCCAACCTGAATCGTATTGTTCTGATCAGAGTTGACAATCCATCCGAAGAATGGCTGTTTTTGGGCAATTTCGGCAAACTGGAAATTCTCTTTACGCCCAACGGCCTGATATAACGGAGTGTTTACAGGGTAGCCATTCCGAAAAACCTGTCCGGCATGAGTTAAAAAGTTGACAGAAAGTCCGGAAGGCTGATTCTTTTCAGGAATAGCGCTTTGTGTCTGGAAATACATTCCGGAAAGAAGAAAAATCAAGAAAATATTGAAAGATGTTTTTGATAGTCGGCTCATTATTAGTTGGGTTAATTGATGGATTGAATCACTTTTCTGTCAATATTCTTTCAATCCACCAGCCTGTATAGGCGCCAATGATTCCGGGCAATAATGCAAGCAGACTTCCAACGTTCTGTGTGAAAATAATACCATAGATTGGAATCCAGACACCAACAGCCAAGGCAATTAACCATGGTTTTCGTTTTGCCATATATCCGGCAAGCATTGACACCGCTAAAACCATGAAAACCGAAATTCCGGAATCATCCCAGTTTGGCTGAGAGTCGATCCAGGCAATTGCAATTCCAAAAATACAAGCAAACAGAATCGATAGATTGAATGATTTTCCCATAGTTCAAAATATTACCGATAGACGATCAAATGTTGCCAAAAGTTTGAAATAACACAAATTATCAGAACTTAATTTTTCGTTCCCAGCCACTTCAGAGCATCAATAATCAATCGATTTTGAATTTTATTGGTGAAAGAAAACGACAACTCTTTATTGGTCTGATGTTCGTAATCAATGTCGTTATGACCCATATTGATGTAAATCATCCTATACTTTGTATTGGTCCACACCACCGGATAATAACCGGACTGCCATATTTCATGAGGCTTCGGACCAGTGCCCAAAGGGAAACTGGAAGGATCGATAGATACCAGAATCTGAATGTCGGAGTTGGTTCGCAAATCGTTTTGCCAGCGATACCATTCGTTGGGCTGCGACTTAAACTTCGCGGGAAGGTGTTTGGTTGCCGGATGTTTCCGGTTTTCCACCTTCAGTATGGCCGAAGTTGGCCGCCATGTATTACTGGCATATTCGCCCGAACCCAAAAATTGATTGTGAAACCAGTCCCAGTTTTGCGGGTAACCTGAAGGTGTGAGCGCAAATGCCGAAAAATGAAAGCCCATGAACGCTCCGCCTTTTTCCATGTATTCCTGAAAAGCCATTCGCTGTGCCGGCACTTCAGGTCGGGTGTCGAGAAACAGGACCACCTGATAATGCGAAAGAGTATCCGGATTTAATTTGCTCCAATCGTCGGTTGACACATACCGAAATCGTTGTTTTGTGCTGATTTCAGAAAACCACCGGTTGGCTTCACGCACAAAACTGATGTGCGCCTGATCGTTTTTAGCAGTGTAAAACGCAATGATATTAAATGTATTGGAACGATTTCCTGCCTGCGCAAAAAGAACAGAAAACAACAGAAACAGAATGGGTAGCAGTTTTCTTAGTCCCGACATGGTTGTGGTTCTTGCAGGTTCAGGTATTTCGACAGATTGAACGCAGTTAGATTTTGAACTTATTTGTAGTGCTTTGTTTATTTTGAAAACCTTCAATATCTCCGTCATGACTGAATACTTCAAGCACTACCGAATCTTCAATAGCTTCAGTAAAATGGCTAATATTCTTCTTCATGCACCAGCTATCGCCTTTTATGAATTCAGAAGCAATGCCATCGGCAGTCATGCGTATTTTACCCTGAAGCAAGTAAGCCGAATGATCGCTCTGATGAACGTGTTCTGGAAGCAAAGCCCCTTTTTGAATCATAAACTCGGTCATTATCATCGAATCGTCACAATGTAAAACGTTGATTTTTACACCATCAACAATCTGATTGAATACGATTTTAAAATGTGAGTTTAACATGTCGCTAATTTTGGTAATTTTTTGAGTGTCGAAATTTAGCAAAAACCGACAAATCAAGCCGATTACCCTCAATTATTTATGAATTGTTAACGAAAAAACTTAAGCTAAAGTGAACATTTGCATAGAATCTTGTGATTCATCTCAGCTTCCAAATCT
The DNA here is from genome assembly GCA_023251455.1 of Bacteroidota bacterium. Classification (GTDB taxonomy): domain Bacteria; phylum Bacteroidota; class Bacteroidia; order Bacteroidales; family Prolixibacteraceae; genus Aquipluma. The sequence goes on along the minus strand of JAHEYT010000026.1, from coordinate 104,764 downwards.
ATAACCTATTCCTGATTCGGTATTGAGTAGCTTAGGTTTTGCCGGATTGTCTTCAATTTTTTTGCGTAACTGTGCAATAAAAACTCTCAGGTATTGGGTCTGTTCAATGTAGCCCATTCCCCAAATTTCTTTCAGAATAAACTGATGAGTTAAAACTCTGCCTTCGTTTTTTGCCAACAGCGCCAACAGCGAAAATTCGGTTGACGTGAGTTTGATGATCTCGTTGTTTTTACGCACGATATAACTGGTTAAATCGATGGTCAACGTTCCGAACGACAGCATTGGATTATCAACCGAGACCATAGATTGCCGAATAGCTACCCGGATGCGTGCCAAAAGTTCGCCCGTGCGAAAGGGTTTGGTTAGGTAATCGTTGGCGCCATTGTCGAGCGCTTTCACAATATCGTCTTCCGAATTCCTGACGGAAAGAATAATGATTGGTTTCTGATACCATTCCCGAAGTTTTTTGAGCACATCAAGTCCGTCGATATCGGGCAATCCCAAATCGAGGATAATCAATACCGGATGGTTCATAGCTGCCTTTGTCAGGCCTTCTTTGCCATTCGATGCTTCTGAAATTTTATAGCCATTGGCCGAAAGAGTTATTTCGAGCAAACGCCGGATTTGAACCTCGTCATCAATAATCAGTATGGTTTCGTTTCCAGACATAAATATTTTATTGGACATTAAAGATATCCGAAATTTCGGTAGGTATTTTAATGGTGAACCGGGCGCCGCCATTTATACGGTTTTCAGCCATAATTATTCCATTGTGAGCTTCAACAAAGCCTTTTACAATCGACAAGCCTAAACCTGTACCACCGGCAACCGCCTTTTCGCCACGGTAAAATTTATTAAACACCATGCCCAAATCGGTTGGTGAAAAACCGGGTCCGCGATCCATCACCTGAATCATCAGAAAACCATTGTCGTAAAAGAATTTAACCCTGATGTTGCTTCCTTCCGGAGCATGTTGTGTGGCATTTAGCAGTAAATTATGAAGTACTTGTTCCATCAGACCAAAGTCTAATTTCACCAAAGGCATGTCGTCCGACAATACGCAATGAACGGTAAACGGCTTTAATTCGGATGTAAGCGTTTGAGTGACTTTATTGATCAGGTCGTGTAAATCGCACCAATCCAAATGAGGTGAGATACGTCCCGAATCGAGCCGCGACATATTCAATAAATTTTCGATCAACCGGTTTAATCGGATTGATGCAATATTGATTTCGTTATATAGAGCATTTCTGGTTTCAGTCACATAATCGTTTGCAAGCAATGCATCTGAAGCGCCCATGATGGTCGAAACTGGAATCCGTAGTTCGTGCGATATCGAGTTGAACAGCGTTTTGTATAATTTATCCGACTCATTCAGGATATAAGCGTTTCGGGCAGCATTGCGTAAAAATTCACGTTCTATTTTGCCTGAAATCTGGGGTAAAAACCCCTCCCAAAATTGGTCTTCACCTTGCGTAAAAACCTTTGAATGCTGCACCGCAACAACGCCAACGTTATCATTATTTCCCTTCAATGGGTAAAAGGTGTAATTTCCTGATGGCAAAGTATCAGAAAATTTACCCGCTTTTGACGAATGCCTGAAAGTCCATTCGGCTATGCTCATCTCATTTTCCGAAAAGCTGAGCGATGTTTCGTGCCTGACTGATTTTTCGAGCTGACCCAATTCATCTTTCAATACAAATGCACTTTCCAGCCCAAAATACTTCCTGATATCCTTCACCGCAAGCTTCAGCACATCTTCAATTCCTGTGGCCGATGACAATTCTTTTGCCAACTGGTACAAGGCGTGTGTCCGCTCTTCACGAACCCTGATTTTCTGTTCCTGATGTTTAACCCGCGATGTTAATACGCCGTTTAAAAGCGCTATAATAAAGAACATGCCCAACATCAGCATGTCTTCGGGCTTGCCTATGTGCAGCGTATAGGCAGGCGGAATAAAAAAATAATCCCAGATTAAAGAACTAAGCGTTGCCGCAAGTAAAATTGGTCCGGTTCCGAAGAAAAAGGCAAGGATAGAAACAACGAACAGCAAGGCAAAGGAAACAACCTGATACCCAATTATTCCTTTTAGCATGAAACAAACGGCAGCTGTAAAAACGATGGAAAGCGTTGCCACAAGGTATTGATTCACACTTGAAGTAAAAGATGGAAGTGACGCTTTGTACCTGTATTTATCGTCGATCTGGGTGTCGGACCCGAGAATATAAACATCAATATTTCCGCTGTAGCGGATCAGCCGGTTCACAAAATTTCCTAGTTTAAACAATGTGTACAGGTTACGAACCTTAGGTTTACCAATAATGATGTGGGTAATATTCTCCTTTTGTGCAAAATCGACAATCGCTTTTACAACATCCGAATTAGTAATAATGCGAAATTGCAACCCGAGCTGTTTTGCCAGATTAATATTCCGATCAAGGTGCTCGCGTTCTTTCTCTGTCAGATCGTGCGAAGTTTCAACATAAATTGCCTGTAAGTTGCCACCCATCATGTCGGCCAGGTTTTTGGCCCATCGCAGCAATTTGGTCGACTGACGGGTATAACTTACCGCAACCAAAAGATGAACTCCCGATTTCCATGGCCCCCGAATACGCTTTATTTGCATGTAATCGTGCAGTTGTTTGTCGACCCGATCGGCCACAATGCGCAAAGCCATTTCGCGTAATGCAGTAATATTTCCCTTCCGGAAGAAATTCAGGATGGCCTCTTTTGACCGTTCTGGTGTGTAAACTTTTCCTTCCGAAAGTCGTTGCAGCAGTTCATCGGGTGTAAGATCAACAACCTCAATATCATCGGCGCTTTCAAAAACATCATCAGGAAGCGTTTCTCTCACTATAATTCCGGTAATCTGCGCCACAATTTCAGATCGACTTTCCAGATGTTGAACATTGACAGTGGTATAAACATTTATTCCATTGTCGAGTATTTCCTGAACATCCAGGTAACGTTTCAAATGGCGGCTGCCGGGAGCATTGGTATGCGCCAGTTCGTCGACCAGCACAATTTGTGGTCGCCGGGCAATGATGGCATCCAAATCCATTTCCTGCACCTGAGCTGTTCTGTAAAGGTATTTTTTGCGTGGAATCAGTTCAAAACCTTCGACCAAGGCTGCCGTTTCTCTGCGGTTATGAGTTTCAACATATCCAATCACAATATCGGCGCCCTTCTTTTTCTCGACTTGTGCAGCCTCTAGCATGGTGTAGGTTTTCCCAACACCGGCGCACATCCCGAAAAATATTTTCAGCTTTCCGCGTTTGCTTTTTTCTTCTTCCTCTTTTAAAGAAGCAAGCAAATCATCAGGATTAGGGCGGTTATCTTCAAAGTCCATTTTGTTATTGCTTTGTTTCAATTCTCGAAATTACTTCTTCTGCCTGCTTTTCAAGGCTCTTAATCCGTGTTAAAACGTCTTTCAGCTCATCAAGATCGCTCGAACTATCTTCCATTTCAGGATCGTCGAGAAAAGTTACGAATTTTTCCTGATGGTTTGCGCTCAGTTTTTCTGCCATTTGGTTAAAAACCACCGAAATTTCGTTGAACTCATCTCTCCCGTCAAAATAAAGTCGCTGCCCGTAATTACTTGAAACAATTTCTTTTATTCCGTTATACAGTTGAAAAAATCGCTCGTTGAAATACGATGCAAAGCTATATGTAAAACTCAAAGCAATCAAAAAGCAAAAACTACCCAAAATAGTCATCCCTGTTACGGCCTTTTTTGACGATAACTTAGCCTCATCGGTTTTTAACTCAATGGCTTTTCCGTTCATTTGAGATAAAAGTACAATTTGCTGCGAAAGAAACTTCAATTTATTCTGGAAGAAAAGAATCTGGTTGGCCGAAGGTACTGACCCACTGAAATTCGTAATAGAATCACGATATTCCTTAAAAGCACTTTCAATGACTGCAACCAATTGATCTTCTCCTGATTCTGTAATATTGCCTTTCTCTAATTGGAGCGATTTGTCAAAAGCTTCCAGTTCGCGTTGAATTAGATGGCTGTCCAAATTTCTATTGGACAAGACTCCAGTGGTTATTTCCTGATTGATATTCATTAAACCTTCAGACATTTCGCGGGCATAAACCACCGAAACAAAGTTTTCTTTCAGAATCGCACCTGTTTTATTAGATAGTTTATTCAGGTAAAATGCTGAAAACCCTAGCAGAATCAGAATGATAATAGAGATAAACACCATTCCAAAAGCAAATTTGGTTCGAATAGATAGTTTCATGACTATAAGTTTTTTGCATTGGTTGATTGATTATTGAGTCTATCCAATGCAAGGTTAAGTTTCAGCACGTTAATCCGGGTTTCGCCCAGAAAAGAGAATTGAGGAGCTTCTGTTTGATCGGTAATAATCTTTTCAAGCTGTTGCCTTTGCTGTTCATTGAATTGCCTGGCTTTTACAATCCGACCAACCTGTAGCATTGCTGCTTCAGGAGAAATGTGCGGATCGAGCCCGCTTGCCGAAGCCATAAGCATTTCAGAAGGAATTGTTTCTGAATCTGAAAGCTGATTGATCCTGGCAAATTGAGCCGAACGATCGGCTAACATCTGTTTAAGTTTTGAGCTTGTTGGTCCCAGATTTGAACCGCCAGACGGCAAAGTATTGTAATCAGTGGCCGAAGGCCGCGACCAGAAATAGATTTCACTGTCGAATTTTTGACCGATCAACTCACTTCCGATGACCTTATTCCCCTGAACAATCAGGCTTCCATTGGCTTTGGCCGGAAATACAAACTGGGCAACGCCCGTGATAAAAAGTGGATAAATGATTCCGCATAGTACAGTCAATACGGCAAAAATTTTTATTGAGATTATGAGTTGTGTTTTCATGTTTTTAATTTGAAAATGTGTTGATTTGAAAATTTGAAAATGAAAAATTCAATTTGAAGATGACAAATGCACACCCTGAAATCTTCAAATTATCTCATCTTCAAATCATTAAATTAATAATCAAATCGATCAATTTGATCCCTGCAAACGGTGCCAAAATTCCTCCAAATCCATAAATAACAAGGTTTCGGATTAAGGCAGTATTTGCAGAAACAGGCCTGTAGGCAACACCTTTTAAGGCTAGAGGAACCAATAGAATAATGATCAACGCATTAAAGATTACTGCACTCAAAATGGCGCTTTGCGGCGACCCCAATTGCATCACATTTAATGCTGAAAGCGGGCCAACTCCATCTTTCCCGGCATAAAGCGATACCGCTATAGCAGGAATTATGGCAAAATATTTGGCCACGTCGTTGGCTATACTGAAGGTAGTAAGTGCGCCACGGGTCATCAGCAATTGCTTGCCAACCTCAACCACTTCGATCAGTTTGGTTGGGTTGCTGTCCAAATCAACCATATTACCAGCTTCGCGGGCAGCCTGGGTTCCCGAATTCATGGCAATACCGATGTCGGCCTGAGCCAGAGCAGGGGCATCGTTTGTGCCGTCGCCAATCATCCCAACCAGATGGCCATTGGCCTGCTCGGCACGGATGCGGCGGAGTTTATCTTCGGGAGTGGCTTCGGCCATAAAATCGTCGACACCGGCTTCGGCAGCAATTGCAGCGGCTGTCAACGCATTGTCGCCGGTAATCATGATGGTTCTGATTCCCATGCTGCGCAATTGGGCAAATCGTTGTTTAATCCCACCTTTCACAATGTCTTTTAGCTGAATGATTCCCAACACTTTATTATTCTCAGCCACAACCAGCGGTGTAGCTCCTATTCTGGCTAGTTCGGCAACTTTTTCTTCCATTTTTTTCGGGAAGAATCCGTTACCATTCAGGATAAACGAACGAATGGCTTCCGACGATCCTTTCCGGATTCGATGAACTTTACCTGTTTCATCAGTTAAATCGACTCCGCTCATTTTCGATTGGGCTGTGAAAGGAATAAAAACCGCATTTTTCTGATGGATATCGCGAGCCCGGAAGTCAAATTTTTCTTTGGCCAGAATTACAATCGACCGGCCTTCGGGAGTTTCGTCGGATAAGGAAGATAGCTGCGCTGCATGAGCCAGATCGGATTCGCTGACCCCATCTGCAGGGAAAAAGTTGGTAGCCATGCGGTTTCCTAAGGTAATGGTTCCGGTTTTATCGAGCAAAAGTACATCGACATCGCCTGCTGCTTCGATGGCTTTCCCACTGGTAGCGATGATGTTTCGCTGCAAAAGCCGGTCCATTCCGCTAATGCCAATGGCGCTCAGCAAACCGCCGATGGTGGTCGGAATGAGGCAAACCAGCAAAGCAATCAATACCGGAATGGTCAGGTTTTGCGACAAAGGCAATCCTGAGGCAGTCAAACTATATCCGAAGAAAGCCGGAAGCGTAACCACCGCCAGTAAAAAGATGATAGACAAGCCTGACAGCAGAATTGACAGCGCAATTTCGTTGGGTGTTTTCTGCCGTTTGGCACCTTCAACCAGGGCAATCATGCGGTCGATAAAGTTATCGCCCGGTTCGGAGGTAATCTTAACCAAAATCCGGTCGCTGATCACTTTAGTTCCACCAGTTACAGCCGAGCGATCGCCGCCACTTTCCCGGATCACCGGTGCTGATTCTCCCGTAATGGCCGATTCGTCGACACTGGCAATACCTTCAACCACTTCACCATCCGACGGAATCACATCACCCGCATCGCAAATTACCACATCGCCTTTCCGTAATTCAGGAGCAGCAATCGTTTCGACTTTATCGCCAACCAACCTGCGTGCCATGGTTTGGACCCGACTTTTCCGTAAGCTATCGGCCTGAGCCTTTCCCCGGCCTTCGGCAATAGCTTCCGAAAAATTGGCAAACAGTACCGTAAACCACAACCAGATGGCAATATTCAGGTTAAATCCTGAAAAATGACCTGAAAAAAGTCCGCTGATTACCGTTATCGTTGTTAAAACCGAGCCAATTCCAACCATAAATATGACCGGATTTTTAATCAGAATAACCGGATTTAATTTGGTAAAACTATCTTTTGTTGCCTGAATCAATATCTTCTGATTGAACAGGCTATTTATTTGTCGTGTACTCATTGAAATCTAATTTGAAAATGTGTTGATTTGAAAATTTGAAAATGAAATACAATTTGAAGATGTGTTAATTTGAAAATGAATAATTTTCAAATCTTCAAATTGCTAAATTTTCAAATTCAATAATAAATGCTCAACAATAGGCCCCAGCGATAAGGCAGGGAAATAGGTCAGCCCGCCAACGATCAGGATAACCGCAATTAACAGGACCGCAAAAAGCCAGTTGTCGGTTCTGAAAGTACCCGCCGAAGTCGGGGTAATGTTCTTTCCGGCCAAACTTCCGGCAATTGCCAACATCGGAATGATAACCCCAAAGCGGCCAATGAGCATAACCAAACCAAGCGAAAGATTGTAGAACATTGTGTTTGCATTGAGTCCGGCGAATGCGCTGCCATTGTTTCCAGCCGCCGAAGTGAAAGCATAAAATATTTCGGAAAACCCATGCGGTCCGGAGTTATTCAGACTCGATAGGCCATAACTGCTAACCGAAGCCCAGGCTGTAAAAAGCAAAATCGCAAAGCTGGTGGACAGGTTGGCAATAATCGCCATTTGTACCTCGAAAGCTCCGATCTTTTTGCCAAGGTATTCCGGAGTGCGGCCAACCATCAATCCGGCAATAAAAACGGTGAGGATGATGAATACCACCATTCCGTATAGTCCGGCACCAACACCTCCAAAAATCACTTCACCCAGCAACATGTTAATCATGGGTACCATTCCTGAAAGCGGTGAAAGACTGTCGTGCATGGCATTCACAGCTCCGCACGAGGCATCCGTGGTGACAACCGAAAACAATACACTATTGGTAATACCGAAACGGGTTTCTTTGCCTTCCATGGCGGCCATGTTCCCAAATACAGGATTGGTCGCGTATTCGCTATACAACGAAATTCCCAGACCAGCCACAAACAAAAACATCATCACCATAAAAATGGTCCACCCCTGGCGGGTCGAGCCTACCATTTTACCGTAGGTATAGGTCAGTCCTCCTGAAATCAGGAATATGGCCAGCATTTCGAGAAAATTGCTGAAAGGTGTCGGGTTTTCGAACGGATGCGCACTGTTGGCATTAAAAAAACCTCCACCATTGGTACCAATCTGTTTAATTGCAATTTGCGAAGCGGCGGGCCCCATTGGCAAAACCTGTTGTCCGCCCTGCAAAGTCTGAACCGTTTCGTACGAATTGAAATTCTGAACAACACCCTGCCCTACCAAAACTACTGCGAACAGGATAGAAAGAGGCAAAAGGATATATAAAGTTGCCCGGGTTAGATCGACCCAGAAATTACCCAATTTGTCGGTCGTTTTGCGCGACAATCCACGAACGAGCACTACAATCACGGCTATTCCGGTGGCAGCGCTGACGAAGTTCTGCACCGTCAGTCCGATCATTTGCACAAAATAGCTCAGCGTAGTTTCTCCGGCGTATCCCTGCCAATTGGTGTTGGTCACAAAACTGATGGCTGTATTCAATGCCGAGTGCCACGAGACATTGGGAAGATTCGCCGGATTCAGCGGCAACTGTGCCTGAATCATCTGGATCAGGAATAAAAAGACGATCCCAACCAGATTAAAAAGCAATAAACCAAAAGTATATGATTTCCAGTTTGACTCCTCGCTAGGGTTTACTTTTATGATTTTATAGCTGAGTTTTTCGAGCCATCCAAAAACCGGATGCATGATATGTTTTTCACCAGTAAATACCTTATACATGTATGTCCCTAATACTGGTGTCAAGGCAATTACCAAAACGATAAACAGGAATATCTGAAAATAATCTAAAGTTGTCATGGTCGAGGATTTTAGAATTTTTCAGGTTTAATGAGCGCATAGATTAAATACGCAAACAGAAATATAGTGAGCAATGCACCAACAAGATACCAGGCCAGACTATTCATCTCTCCCGCTTTGGTGCCGCTTTCGATTGCAACAGGAACAAGTCCCAAAATAAAATTCATTGTCTTCATATCGTTTCATCATTTGAACAATACAAATTTGACCTGAATTCTATAAGGGTTTTATAAAGATAAAAGGAACAGGTATAAAGATTTTATAAAGATGCATTGAACCAGATCGGAAGCGAAAAAACTGGATTTACTTTGTTTCATTTAAGAAGCATCTTACCTGATGCACTTAAAAGCAAATACCTCCAAAGTTTCGGCAACTCCGGAGGTATTTAAAAATTTGAAAGAAGAACAAATCCCCTATTTCTGAATGGTCATATTCCTGAAACTGGAGATGTCGATAATTCCCTGAGTGTCGCTGTCGAAGCTGATTTCGATGCTGTCGCCAACACTCGAAACTGGCAATGCATTCGATATTTGCGATGAGCCGATAAAAATATTACTGTAATCTTTCACGGTGAAATAGTAAAAGCTATTGCCATTTTTAACGTCGTTGTTGATGCGGGTAACTACCGACTTAAGGGTCGTTTTCTGTGCCGAATTCTTCACGCTCAACTTATTACTAGTCATATTGAACGCGTTTTTGTAAGCCATCAATGTTTCGCGCAAAGTATTTCCAACGCCCACAATAGTGTAATCTTCGATGGCCACCATGGCAAACATTTTTACCAATCCACCGTCATCTTTCAAGGTCATCACATAAGTCGGAATCCCATTGATGTTGTATGGTATAGGCGCAGATGCCGAATATCGTTTTTCCTGGATTTTACCGATAGCCGAATTTTTTGCGGCAAATTCAGTGGCCCCGCTCTGCCGATACCAAACTGCCTTTTTAGTGCGGGTATCAACCAGTACAAAACCAACGGTTGCTTCGTCGGCGCCCACCGAAGTTAATCCGGTGTACCAATAAGCCCTGTTGTCTTCGCCATAAACAAGCGACACATTTTCTGTGATTTGGAGTTTGTCTTCGTTCGAAAAATTCCAGTAGCCTTTTACATATTGGCCCCAATCGTTTAGCTGCGTTTCAATAAACCGATCAGGCTGAATCCGGTCGACCCAAGCCGGCGTATTTTCGATGGAATATTCTTTTGTTACACCGGTCCGAGGATCAACAATCACTACACCAACTGCGTCATTGCCGTTAAAACCGATCTTCTTTTTAAACTTGGTTACCACCCAAAACGGATTACCCTCATCGTCAATTTCGAATGTATAATCCGTTAATCCGCAATAAAAGAATCCTTCGAAATAGATATGCCGTGCCAGATTGCTGAAGAAAAAAGCTTCAGGCTGGTATTTAATTAGCACTTTCTTGCCTTTTATTTCCTGAACCAATTTGACGTCGCGTTCGTTAGTTGCATTCACCATCACATAACCTGGCGTGCCCTGACTATTTTTCTGCCACATAAAAAATCCGGAATGCAAAAGCGGGGCAACCCAATACAAATCTGTTCCCACTTTCTGAATGTTAAACGTACCCAATCTGACCTGACTTCCCAAAGCGGCCTGCGCACCCAGCACTTTATCGCCCAACAAATTGGCCAGCGCCTGATCGACAACCCTGATTTTCTCTATCGAAATCGGAGCCATATGTTTCGACAAGCTTTCGCCTACTTCCACTTTGCCGATCAAATCGCGGTAATCGTTGCTCCTGAATACGGCCAGCGAAGTCAGCATTGGCAAAACAGTCATATAAAGTCCTAACACCACCATAATGGTAACTGGCGCCTTAACCTTGTTCGATTTAAGCTGAAAGACAATCTCCTGCGGTGTCGAATTTGGATGAATCGGTCGGTTTAGCAAGATCCACAAGCCGGTCAGCACAATCAAAACCATAGGAAGATCGGAGAAACCGTAATTAACAACTGGTAACGAAAAATAGGCGATTAGAAACGCGGCCAGAATCAGGACCAGCAGATTGTTGATTGTTTTCATAATTGGATTTTTGCGATTGCCTGTTTTAGAACGCAGCAACGAGCAGTAAATATATACTATTTTACAACATCAGGATCATTTACAAATTTCAGGAAATCTTCTCTTTCCGGACTAAATACTTCGATTGCTACCGAGTCTTCCAGAATTTCGGCCCTGTGAATTAAATCTTTCGCAACGTTCCAGCTATCACCTTGAACCAGATCACGAACTGAGTCTCCTATTTCCGGAGCAAAAACTCAGTCATCAGCATCGAATTACAGTGACACAAGGCTTTAAACCTGATGCCCTTGATTATTTCGGTATAACCTAATTCCTAATGAATAGCAAACATATATTTTAGTTTTTCTACAATGAACTAGCAGCATCCCCAAAAGTAAACCACTTTATTCTTCTTTCTCGAAAAGGCGATCATTCGTCCATCTTCTTCATATAAATGATAGGAAAATCCAATCACATCCGGATCATTTAACAAGGTTTCGTAACTCCCGACGATAAGATTATTTTTATATTCTTTCAACATTTTAGGAATTGGATTCCTGAAAAATTTCTTTTCATCAAAAAATCCGGCAATCTTTGATCGTAAGTAACGATCATCTTCATTTTTCAAGCTATCCGTTTTGATAATACTGTCTTTCTCATTTTTATAATAATCTTTAGCCTTCCAACCTTTATCGCTGATAAACATATAGCTCGGCTTTCCATAATCAAATAAAGCCCAGCCCGGGAATTTCACCTGATAAATTAAATTACCCTTCGACGAAATAATTTCAAACATGATCGTATCCCGCAAATTATCACAATCATAGGACAGCTTAAAAGTATCTACTGCCGTAACATTTGAAAAGAAATGAATTTTCTTCTCCTGTGCATTGACTCTTCCAGCAAATAGCCTTTGCGGAAAGAAAACCAATCCAAATAATAAAACAAACAAAGCAAATTCTTTCATTAAACGTACATTTATTAAGCTTAAACCTTATCAACACATACCCAAAATGCCTTCAATTACATCAAGTGAAAGGTTAACTCTAACTTTATTTCCCAATCTTATTTATGATTTCATCTTCAACCCATTCGCGATCCGTCAAACTCTGAAAAGCGCTAACAGGCAGATAAACATATTCGTTTCGGGCAACATACAACAAATAGTATTTTGGGGTTTTCATCACTTTTATGAAACGTTCAGTTTTTATTGTTGATGATGTTCCATCTTCCATCAGTTCAACCACCTGATCTGAATCAATTTCATAATATCTTGCCATAAGGTAGATCCGGTTATCCTTCGAATGAGCATAAAACCAGTATTGTGCAACAATAATAACCTGAAATAATAGGATAAATGCAAGAAGAAAAATTTCGATCAGACCGATACTTCCGCCTAATAAAAGTATGATTACTAAAATCCAAATCCAGGCCAGCAACCACCATCTCTTTTTTAGATAGATCGAAAGAATCAACCGAAAAAATTCGTTAGCTGTGAGTTTTATATTTTGAGTTCTGATCATCAGATTTAATTAATCTGTCTTTTTAGCACGACAAATTTATTCATAAATAGATGCTCTGTTTATTAGGAAGTGTGAATGTGATAACGGAGTTCATTTTTAACTTGAACCAATTTCAGTTCATGCAAACAAAACCTATCTGAATATCAATGACATCCACCAATTAATTAAATTTTCAGGAAATACGATTTTATTTAACCTTGTCTAAACTTGACTCTCATTTTGCAAATTCAATGAAAAAATCTGTAGCCAATTCATAATCAGGCGAGTGTGATTTCCTTTTAAATAATCCTTTCCTTTGCCGAAACTCTTTTTGTCTGACCTCTAACGATTTTATAATCGTTGAACGAAAAAGCTCTACGCATGGAATACAAGTCGACGAATTTAATTCAGTAGTTTTATTGAATGCAATTTTAAGTTCCTCAATTGCCTGCGGAAATTCTTTGTTTATCCAATAAGTACGCGATAATTTCATCCTTTCATTTATGAAATTAAGTTGCTCAGCGCATAACTTTCCCCCAGCAGGACAACTAATCAACTCAATAAAACCACTGTTGTCGTTAAAATAATTACCCTCCTCGGTTGACATTGAAAATAGGCCCATAATCTGTATTTGCGTATATAACTACCAACATAATTATTTAAAAACTAAAAATAATAAATAAAAATTAAAACAATCACAATATTCATTGATTAATATTAGAATTTATGTTGGCAAACATTATTTCGCAAAAAATTTAATAACAATACATTACAGGCACAACATCTGCAAATACGAACAGAAAACTGGAATCTAAATTAGAATTTACAAATGTCATTTAAAGCAATTGTCCCTAAAAGAAAGGGTGTGAATTTATCTCAAAACATGATGTGCCAATACCTTTTGCACATCGTAAACATCAACCGATTTATTGAATTTTTTGGTGATGCTCGGTACCGTCTCGCTCGAAATCCAGATTTTAAGTTCGGCTTCCAAATCAAAGGTTCCTGCAGTCTCGATGCTGAACCTTGAAATTTGCTTGTAGTTAATCGACAGATATTCAGTCTTGTTTCCGGTCAGACCTTGTTTATCAACCAATATAAGTCGTTTGTTGGTAAAAATAAAAGTGTCACGAATTAGTTTGAACCCTAAATCGATCGCTTCGCCTTCAGTGAGTAGTTTTCCGTAATCACGGATCAATTCTTCCTGACTGACAACTCCTGCGTTGCCCATTAATGCTGAAAAAAGTCCCATAGTGTTTGTTTTTAGATTTGAGTATTTCATCCGTCGACAATTTGTTTTTTAATTGCCAGATGGAACTCACCATGAAAGTCAGTCTTGTGTGTGAAGAAAGGCTTCCTCATGGCCCGTTTCAAAGTTACTCAAAATATGCCAGCAGTTCGTTAACTTTCACTTTCTGAAATGATGCTGAAATACAAATCTCACTAAGGTCATTAGGAACTACTGATTAAAATGCGCCTTTACTGATCCAATCTTACTTACTAATTGCAATCTGAACTCCTCGTTGGTAATTCCTTTTGCACGATCAAAGTTTTCGGAAAAGCTGGGCAATGAAAATGTTTCCAATACATTCCCACCACTACGGGGCATTCTGTTTTTTGCGATTTCCAGAACAGATGCGCCACCCCTGGGGCCAGGCGAAGTTGCCATGAGCAGCAATGGAACGTCGCCAAACGCTTTACGGCCAGGAATGCGCGAAACCCAATCGAAAATGTTTTTAAATGCTGCTGAATAGGCTCCATTATTTTCGGCAAGCGACACGATTAACAGATCGCTGCTGTCAATCTTGTGAGCAAAGTCAAATGCCAGTTGGGGAATGCCATTTTCCTTTTCTCTATCCATCTTGTAAATTGGCATTTCGTAATCATTCAAATCGAGAATCTCAATATCGTGGTAGTTAAAGAACGAGGCTGCATACCGAACTAATTCTCTATTTATCGACTTAGAACTGTTACTTCCGGCAAATCCGAGTATTTTCATGTTTATAATTTATTTTTTAATTCCATCTTTTATTGCGCCATATTTCCCTGCATAGAAATCTTTGTAAGCCATGGCAATTTCGAGTTTACTGTTCATTACAAACGGACCTTCTGCCACAATGGGCTCAGTATAGCGTTCACCGCCAAACAGCAAAACATCCACTGCTTCTTTTGAATTGTTATCGATTTCTATTGTGCCTTCTTCCCTGTCGAATTCGACAAATTCGCCTGCATCGTAATCATTTTCATTAATTTGAGCATCGCCTAATGCCAAAAATGACGCATATTCAAGCCCGGGTTCAGTAGTCATCGAGAATTGTTTTCCGGCTTCGAGATGCAGATGATAAAGAAATTGACGCGAGTAACCGGGAATAACCGAATGTAGGTTTTCGTATTCACCCACAATGATTTTAATCCACCCTGCTGCCTTTTCCAACAGCTGTTGGGGAACATCATTTGATTGAATGGTAAGATATTCAGGCTTTTCAGCCTTATTTACCGCAGGCAGGTTTATCCAGAACTGAAAACCATGCGTCAGATTATCATTCAGGTTTGAATCGACGGTCAGATTTTCATCGTGAATAATTCCATTTCCCGCTTTCATCCATTGCACTCCGCCGGAACTTACCTTAGCGTGATTCCCGTAACTGTCGAAATGCTCGTCTTCGCCATGAAGTATATAACTTAAAGTGGCGATACCCCGGTGAGGATGCGGTCCGGTTCCACCTTTTATTGGTGCATGGTGAACAGCAGGGGCAATATGATCGAGAAATACAAACGGACCAACGGCATCGATGTATCTGTTGGGCAAAATGCGATAAATAGTCATATCGCCAATATCGGCTCTTTGCCCTTTCCCTGAAAAACTAATTTGCTTTTTCAACTTGTATCTTTTTTAATTGATTAGACCATCCGAAACAGCACTAATCCGAAGGTCCAAACAATGATTGTGTAAACAAACGGTCAACAAGTCAAATAACAAATAAAGGAAATGATAGGTTTAGCTTTATTCCGGAGAGATTGAAACACCGACAAGTATTTATAGTTCTTGAGTATTTGTCCTAAATCATGATCATTGAAAGTTTTGGTATCGCAAGCTAAAACAGAATATTTCATCAGCCATTTTGTAAAACAGCTTTCGGCGGAGCTTTGTGTTATTGAATCGAACAAAATGAGTGTTTATGCTTTCTGTTTCAGCGCTTTATGATCACAAAAAATAATGAACTTAAATGTAAACCTTATTTTTTTATTTGCGTTGAGAAAGTATAATTCTAAAACTAAGAGCTATGAAATCAATTATTTACATCTTTTTGTTTAGTATTTGTTTTTCCATTCAGGTTACAGCTCAAAAGTATACCACCTTACTGGTTGAAACCTGGGCAAACAGCAATTGGAAAAATTCGATGAGAATGACCAATACTTTTGACAGTAATGGAAATTTGACCAAAGAGGTCAGCGATTCATGGAACTTAACCTCAAGTGTATGGGAAAATAGTTTGGTTACAAACCATACCTTAAACTCAAATTCGACGGTGAATTTCAGCATTACCCAATCTTGGGATAAAGATATGGGCATGTGGGTAAACCTTTACAAAATGATTTACACTTACGACGCATCAAAGAATGTATTAACTCAAAAAACGCAAATGGATATGGGCGCTGGTTGGGCTGATTTTACCATGACAACCAATACCTATAATGCCAATGGTCAACTAATCAAAAGTCTTGGTCAGGCGATGGATTTGCTGACCATGCAAATGAAAGATGCTAACCAAACAACTTACTCGTACAATGCCGATGGAACAGAAAATCAGAGTGTTTCACAAGAATGGAACTCCACTTCGGCTGCATGGAAAAACTCAATGCGGTCGACGAATACCTATAATGCGTCAAAAAAACTCACCTTGGTTTTAACCGAAGATTTTACCGCCGATGTGTGGGTCAATGATACGAAATCAATTCTCAGCTATAATACAAATGGGCTGGTAAGCGAAGCATTGTATCAGGATTGGGATGCTACGGCTGCCGCCTGGGTTGATACAGATAAAGATATATTTACCTATAATGCCAATGGATCGGTTAACCAGATGACGGTGATGGAATGGAAGAAAGATCAAAGTAAATGGGAGAATCAATCCCGGCTCACTTACACATATCCTATCGCAACATTTGTGAACCCAGCAATAGCAGACCTCGATCAGTTGCAGATTTTCCCGAATCCGTTCAACAATGTCATTACTATCGAAAACACTAGCTTGAAAGAGTTCAATCTTCAAATATATGATGCCAACGGCCAGTTGGTAAAGAGCATCGAAAACGAGCACCCATTTTCAACGATAAATCTGGCTTCTTTAAGCAATGGCGTTTATTTTCTCAAAGTTTTTACACCTGAATCTCAAAAGGTTCTAAAATTATTGAAGTATGATTAATTGGAATCAGGCGTTCTTTGACTTCATTAAGTTCATAGCATACGAGAAAATCGATCCTTAAAAATCGATTGGTAAGAAAGACCTCCAAGGTTTCGGCAACCCTGGAGGTCTTTTTGTATCAATGATTTCGCCTTTTCAGTGCTATTTTCAGGAGTCAGGATCTTCACCATGGACACCGCCCAAAATCACCGTAATCCGTTTTTCTATCTCTTTGCCCTCTGCTCCATTCCTCTCTCTCTACCCTAGCAAATCTTCACTACTTCAATTCCCAACAAACGGGACAAACACCTACTCATTTTCGGTTGATGTGCCAGGTAAGTCCAAAGAACTAAAAGATCAATGCCGGTCAGTAAGAAAACGTTGCATATTGGCCAGCACTTTTTCTGAAAGCCGGGATTGAGCTTCAAGTGTAAATCCTGAAGACCGGTCAGAAATAATGATGTTTGGGAATTTAGAAAACTCTTCGGAATGCTCACCAACTCCCGGACCATCGAAAATGGCGAACGAAGTCGGGTCTCCGGAAATCCAGGATAGAAATGCTTCTTTATCGAAAGTCAGACCAATTGAAGTATTCACCAAAATTGAATTTGTCTTTTTATTGAGGAATTCAGCTTCGCTAATTACATTTGAATTTTTGGGCAAATGTGTACTGATTACATCACAGGTTGACAACAATTCATTCAATGGCAAAAAGCCAAAACCTTCAGCTTCCAGTTCCGGCTTGCGGCTTCGGTTGAAGTAAAAAACATTCATTCCAAAATGGCAGGCAGTGCGGGCAACCATTGTTCCTAAAGTTCCCATTCCGATGATGCCCATCGTTTTGCCGCGCAGTTCGCGATTTTCGGATTGCCACCTGCGGTTTCCAAGTCCTTTCATCAGGTAAATCAACTCAGCAAAAATGAATTCGAGCGTTCCGTCATCGCCATAATCGCGCACTCCTTTCACCACGACTCCCTGTTTCCGTGCCTGCGCAATATCCACATTGGCGGCCTTTTCGTCGTACAAGCTGCAGCACATGCCAATGTATTTGAGGTTCGGCGTTGCCTTGATTACTTCAGCATTTACCTTGGTGTGCCAGCTTACCAATGCACAATCCGAATCGCCAATCCGATTCAGGATTTCGGCATCACTTTCCGGAAAATCATTATAAATGATAATTGGTTCTTTTGAAAGCCGGGCAATTTGCTCCAATACCGGAAGCGTCAACCCACACGAGTCGATGATCGTTATTTTTTGAAATGTCATCATTCTTATATTATTTTCCTACTAACTTAGGATCACGCCCACGTAAACCGCTCCATTTTTCATCAATGGCAATCTGTGTAGCCGGACGCAACCCGATTAATCCAAGCGCATCCCACACCGTATTCCTGTTCAGGTCGTATTTTATTTTTCCTGAACCTTTCGGGTAGCAAGCCCAAAACAGACAATCGGACTTACCGGCTTTAGCTACGCTTTTAATCAACTCTTCCATTTCTGCTTGTGACGAAGCAAAAACCTGTACAAAATCGTATTTTCCAAGTTTAGAATCGTCCGGAGACGTGTCAAAATCGGCTCCCTTCAAAGCTTCCAGAAACTCTTCCGGAGCATTGACAACCAGACTGTTTTCAGCAATACCAAACTTAAGTTTCTTAAAAACGGCTTCTTTATCCATATTACCTTTGCTAATGATTTTCTGAAAGAACAATCAGAAACTAATACGGTTTATACGCGGCATTCATCACATTCAGGGTTTGTTTGATCCATACCCGGTATCGTGATTCGTAAGTCCAGGTATTTCCTGCCGAAGCAAAATCGCAGAAATGAACCTGTTTCGCGTTGCGGCCTTCGCCTTCCAGGTCGGTTCCCAAAACCAGCGGAGCAGTAAACGAGATCCATATGTGATCAGGCTTCTTGGCTGTGGGAACCAAGTCTACATGATTTTCCTTGTTTTGAATTACAGCTGCTTCATCTACGAAGCCATCACCAAAACGCGAATCGCGAGCCAGCAAAACCGGCCCTCGCATAATCGCCTGAAAACCGTTAAGCGAGATCAATCGCCCACTCAAATCAAGTTTCAGAACTATTTTATCATCTTTTTTCCATTCGCGGTTAATCCTGAAATAGCTTCCGGATTGAACACCATCAGCAGGAATACCATTTACCGAGACCGAAGACTGCTTGCTCCATGCAGGAATGCGTAAAGCCAATGTAAAGTTCTCCGGTTTTTCAGGCTGAAGGGAAATTTCGATTTGATCGGTTTCAGGATAATTTGTCGTTTGCAAAATGGTTACTTTATTTTTTAGACTGAGCTGAACCGTTGCTGACGATTGACTATACAAATTCACCACGATTTCATTTTGTCCGGTCATCAGAGTCATTTTCGGTAACAAAGCGAAAGCCCGTGGACCATTGGCATTGCAGCAATTGATGTGCATTCCACACTGTTCCTCGCCTTCGTGGCGCATTCCTTCGAGCGGACTGTATTTGGCAATTTGCGAACCATCAAACTTCATGGAGGCCATCAGAGCATTGTAAACCGTCTTTTCAATCTGATCGGCATACATCGGATTGGCAGTCAACCGCAGCAAATTATTGCACAGTTTAATCCAGGTAAAGGTTACACAGGTTTCCATTGTGTGGTAAGTGGGTTCAGTCTGCCGCTGCCCGCCATGGTAAAAACATTCGAAGGCTGTTCCTGAACCAGCCACATTTATTTCGGTGTCGATAATGTTTTGAACAGCCATTTCGGCGGATTTCAGATATGCGGACTCTCCGGTAATCCGGTAAAGTTCGAGCAATCCTTCATAGCACGACATCATTTCATATGCTTTTTGGCCGTTGTCCCAAGACCACCAGCTCTTCGGAAACGGGAAACGATCGGCAACAGCCACTCCGTCGACCGCTTTGCTGATCAACTTCGGACCATCAGCAGTTTCCCATTGAGCGACAATGTATTTTGCAAAATCGAGGTAACGCGCTTCACCAGTATGTCGGTACAGCAAAACGATCGGTTCCAGGATGGAGCTGCTTGGCATTCCGCGGTAATTACCGGTTTTCGCAATATCCGCTTTCCCTGGACCAACCTGAGTTAACAGGTGATCGGCTAACTTCTTCGCAGCATCCAGAACTTTAGGGTTGGCAGAAATATCGTAATAGGCCAGCAAGCCAAGCAAGGTATATTTACGTCCCCAAATATCCCAATGCTGTAGCTGAGCATCTTTCGAGTAGTTGCTGATGTAGCCGTCCGGAGTCTGAGTTGCGAGCAAACCTGAAACTGCGCCTTGAATAATCGACAGCATTTCAGGATCGTGATTGTATTCGTAAGAAGCAATGGCTGAAAGAATCCATTTTCCCCAAAATTCGGTTTGCCACAGGCGGGTTTCATTGCGGGTTTTGAATGGCTCAATCAAATGCTGCACATCCTGTTTTTTGATGCGCTGACTGATGCACAAATCCATCTTTTCGCCCAAATAACCTTGCATCCGGATACCGGAAGGCGTCCAGGCTTCGAGCATATCTGCTTTTACAGGTTGTACCTGAACAGGTTTAGACTTCGAAAATGAGAAAAAGGGAATCAGGAATAGGGAAATAATTAAGAATTGTTTCATTGGTTTTGGTTGGTAGGTTTAGGTAAAACGCGAACAAATACTGACTGAGCTGGTGACTTGAAGTCACCAGCTCAGTAAAAAAGAAGTAGAATTTATATTTTAGGCAACGACCAAGGAGCGCGGTAATTCGCCTTAGTCAGTGCGTTGGCTTCCGGATCGTTCAGGAATTCTTGTTTTTCGCCATCCCATACAATTTTGCGGCCTAATCGAAAAGCAATATTCCCCATTTGCGAGAAACGAGCAATGTGAGCGCCTGTCTCAACATCACAATTGGGTTTATTTCGGGTTTTGATACAGTCAATAAAGTTGGCTGTATGCAAATCGAGCCCGGTTCCGGTTCCTTTTTGGATTGGCATATCGGCAAAACCTTCCTTGGCGCTCGTGCTTTTATTCTCGGCCATCACTTCCCAGCCACTGCGGTCAACAATCAGTGTTCCGTATTCGCCTACAAAAGCCACACCGTGTCCGCGCCGTTTAAACTGAGCGCCGTAAATGCCAATGGTGTGATCCCACAAAATACCAAAATCGCCAAAATCGTACATAGCCATCATGGTATCTGGAGTTTCCATCGCATCAGTTGGAAAAGCATATTTTCCACCGGAAGAGCTGATTGCTTTCGGTACGTACTGGTTCATTCCGAACAAAGCATAATCGAGCAGGTGAACGCCCCAGTCGGTCATTACACCACCCGCATAATCCCAATACCAGCGCCATGAAGCATGAAAACGGTTGCTGTTAAAAGCACGCTCTGGTCTTGGTCCTAACCACATGTCGTAATCAACGCCAGCTGGAACAGGTCCATCGGCAACAACCGGAATCGACTTTTTCCAACCGACATACGACCACGCACGAACCGAACGCACACGTCCCAGATTTCCGGACTGAATGTATTTTACAGCGTCGAGCCAGTGAGGATCGCTGCGTTGCCATTGCCCAACCTGAACCACTTTATCGTATCGTTTGGTGGCTTTCACCATCAGGTTGCATTCTTCAATGGTGTAGCCAAGCGGTTTTTCGCAATACACATCTTTGCCAGCTTCCATAGCGTAAATCATAGGGATACAATGCCAATGATCTGGAGTCCCGATAATTACGGCGTCAATATCTTTTTGCTCAAGCACTTTCCTGAAATCGCCATAAAGTGCTGGCTTTTTACCTGTCATTTTTTCAAGTTCAGCCGCACGTTTATTCAGCACATTTTGGTCAACATCGCACAAGGCAGCACATTCCACATTGGGAAGTTTCATAAATGACTCCAAATTGGTCCAGCCCTGATTGTTACATCCAATAAGTGCAACAACTACTTTTTCGTTGGCACCCACACAGCCGGCATTCATAATGGTTGGGAAAATACTTACGGCAGCAGCCACCGTAGCCGATTGTTTGATAAAAGTTCTGCGATCGTTAGTCATGATCATTATTTTAGTTGGTTTATTTCTAATTTTAGGGTCTTGAATTTTGCTATAAAGGTATCAAACCAAGGCAAAAGTAAAAAGGCAAACGGACATATTTCTGATTTATGCACTCGATTGCACAAATTCAGGCATTCATTAAAAAATAAACTTTACCTTTTCATACCTGTTAAAGACAATTCTAAACCAATAAACCCGAATATGAGACCGTACATTTTAGCCGAAACCAACTGGAAAACCGTCAAAGACGAAAGCTATCAATTAGTAGTATTACCATGGGGAGCCACCGAAGCCCACAATTATCACCTTCCTTACGCCACCGACAATGTAGAAGCTGAAGCTATTGCGGCAGAATCGGCCCGTATTGCCTGGGAAAAAGGCGGCAAAGTTATTGTGTTGCCTGCTATCCCGTTTGGGGTAAATACCGGTCAGTTTGATGTCACACTCGACATGAACCTGAACCCATCCACCCAGTTTGCCATACTGAACGATGTGATTGAAACCCTCAACCGGCAAGGAATTTACAAGCTGGTGATCCTGAACAGCCACGGCGGAAACGACTTCAGGCAAATGCTACGCGAACTGGGTTTGAAATACCCAAAAATGTTCCTCTCGGAAGTGAACTGGTACAAGGTTAAAGAAACCAATACCATTTTTGAAGATTTGGGTGAACATGCCGGGGAGGTGGAAACCAGCCTGATGCTGTATTTGAAACCCGAATGGGTTTTGCCACTTTCGGAAGCGGGCGACGGTGCTGCTAAAAGATATAAATTTAAAGCTATGCACGAGGGTTGGGGTTGGGCCGAACGCCGTTGGACCAGCGTAACTCAGGACACTGGCATTGGTAATCCGGCAAAGGCAACCATTGAGAAGGGCGAAAAATTCTTCCGCCTGCTCACCGAAAAAATCGGAAACTTTTTGTTTGAAGTGGCAACGACGAACAGGGAAGAGTTTTACGAATAGAATTGATGTTCAGTTATCCTGAATTTTTGTTGGTCATATGTTGTATTTTTCATTTTTATATTTTATTTTTGACCGACTGGTCATTCATAAAATATAAAAAGCAATGTGTCCACGAACATCACAGCAATTTGAATCCATCCGTCAGGAAAAAACCAAACTGATCCTGGACACCGCTCTCGAACTGTTTGCTGAGAAAGGTTATCATCAAACTTCCATCAGCGACATTACCCGTAAAGCCGGCATTTCAAAAGGCCTACTGTACAACTATTTCGAGAGCAAAGATGAAGTGCTTCGAAACATCATTCAAATCGGGTACAATGCGGCATACGACAACCTCGACCTCAATGGCGATCATTCGCTGGCCAAAGAAGAGTTTGTCCATTTTCTCCGGATAACCTTTCAATCGGTTAGAGAGAATCCACGGTTTTGGAAATTATACAGCGCCCTGGTTATGCAACCGGAAATTCAGGATATGGTTATGGCTGAATACAGCGGAAAAGCGCAGGATATTCAGAAATTATTTCTCGATTTTATAAAAATTTCTGGAAGCATCGCACCCGAGAGCGATCTGATTGCCATTTCGTCGATCATCAAAGGTGCTCACTTGATTTTAATCACTGCCCCCGACTATTTCCCGGCGGGACAGTTTGAAGAAACCATAATTGATGCATGTTTTAGGCTAATACAGAAGAATTCACCATGTCCGCCGGATTCAACCGACGAACATTAGGAAAAGATAACAATAACAACAGACACAACCATGACAAAAAAAATCACATATCTCCTTCTTTTATTGGCAATTGTCCTCTCAACCTCTGCGCAGGACATTAAAGAGATTGTTCGTAAATCGGACGAGAAATTCCGAGGAACGTCAAGCTCCGGAACATTTTCGATGACCATAGAACGGCCAACCTGGTCGCGCACCATCTCGATGAAAAGCTGGGCGCTGGGTACTGAGTATTCACTCATTTACGTGACTGCTCCTGCCAAAGAAAAGGGTCAGGTTTTTCTGAAACGTGGCAACGAAATGTGGAACTGGGTACCCTCGATCGAACGGATGGTAAAGATTCCGCCATCGATGATGATGCAATCGTGGATGGGTTCCGATTTTACTAATGATGATCTGGTTCGCGAATCGTCGATTGTTAAAGATTACACGCATAAACTTTTGGGCGAAGAAACTGTGGCCGATTATCTCTGCTACAAAGTTGAACTGACTCCGCTTGAAAATGCACCTGTGGTTTGGGGCAAAGTGTTGATGTGGGTCAGCAAAAAAGATTACCTGTGGCTGAAGGCCGAGTTTTACGATGAAGATGGCGTACTGGTGAATACCGAAATTCTGAGCGATGTAAAAAAGATGGACGACCGCATCATTCCGTGCCGCATGGAAATGATTCCGGCTGATAAAAAAGGCCAGAAAACCATCATGATTTTCGAAAACACAGACTTCGACGTGCCGCTGAAAGAAGATTTTTTCTCAATCCAGAATATGAAGAAAATCAAATAATCAACCTACGTCCGTCAGCTAAAGCAGACGGCAAAGGATAAGTCTCATCATTAGACATTACTCATACTTGGAACTTGAAATCTGGAACTTGAAACTATGTACACAAACATCAAACTGGCCTGGCGAAATCTTTGGCGGAACAAGCGCCGGACGCTGATTACCGTCGCATCCATCTTTTTTGGTGTGCTGCTGTCGGCATATATGACTTCGATGCAGGAAGGTTCGTACGACAAGATGGTGGAGATCGTCGTAAAATTCTATTCCGGCTACATGCAGGTCCACCACGAAGAATACTGGGAGAACAAGAGCATCAACAACTCGTTCGATTACGATCAGGCGCTGGTTGATCAAATCAAAAACCATCCGGAGATTGATTTTGTGATTCCGCGGCTCGAATCGTTCGGACTGGCATCGGCGGGCGAATTGACACGCGGATCGGCCATCTTCGGGATTGTTCCCGACATTGAGACTCAGCTTACTGGCATTGCCGATAAAATCGTTTCGGGCAACTACCTGCAAGCCACTGACGATGGCGTGGTGATCGGTGATGGACTGGCGAAATACCTGAAACTCGCGCTAAACGACACACTGGTTATCATCACCCAAGGGTATCACGGAGTGAGCGCCGCCGGTAAATTTCCGATTCGCGGCATCATCAAACATGTGTCTCCCGAGCTGAATAAGTCGATTATTTACATGGAACTGAAAACCTGCCAAAATTTTCTGGGCGCCGAAAACAAACTGACCTCGTTGGTTGTAAACGTGGCCGACAACGATGCCATGAAACGCACTCTGAAAACCTTGAAATCTGAAATCCGATCACCTTTTTCAGTGATGAGTTGGGAAGAAATGCAGCCTGAAGTGGTTCAGCAAATAGAAAGCGACCGCGCTGGCGGTGTCATTATGAAGGCCATTCTGTATATTGTAATTGCCTTTGGGATTTTTGGAACCATCATGATGATGATTGCCGAACGACGTCGCGAATTTGGAGTGATGATTTCCATCGGAATGCAAAAAAGCAAACTGTCGGTCATCCTGTTTTTCGAAACGATTTTCATTGGACTGCTTGGAATTTTTTCAGGAATAGCTGTTAGCCTGCCTTTACTGCTTATTCAGGCAAAAAATCCAATTCCGTTAACCGGAGACACAGCCAAACTGATGGAAGACTTTGGATTCGAACCCTACATGTTTTTCTCTACCGCTCCTGAAGTCTTTTGGCAGCAAGCCATTAGTGTGTTCGTACTGACGCTTCTTATCGGCATTTACCCGATGATTGCTTCGCTACGAATCAAGGAAATTAAAGCGTTACACGGAACTTAGGGCATGGGGCAAAGTGCATAGAGCATAGGGATAAACCCACAACTTGAAATTTGGAACCTGAAATTTGAAACTATGATCTCATCAATTGCATGGAAAAATATTTGGCGGAACCGGGTGCGCTCGGGAGTAATTATTTCGGCCATCACCATCGGGATGCTTGCCGGGGTTTTCACCGCCACGTTTTATAAGGGCTGGGTTAACCAGCGCCTCGAAGCCGGTGTGGAAACTGAAGTTTCGCACATCCAAATTCACCAACCTGAATTTGGAGAGAACTTCGAGCTCAAAAATTTCATTCCTGAAAGTGCTAAATTGGCTGAAGACATTGCCAAAGAAAATTTTGTAAGTGGTGTGAGTCCCCGAATGGTGGCCCAAGCCATGATCGCCTCATCAGAAACCGGAACCGGTGTAAAAATTCTCGGTATTGATCCTGAAAAGGAAAAGACCGTAACCAATCTGTACACCAAAATTCCCGACGGGAAATACTTCGAAGGGGTTAAGCGCAATCCGATCCTGATCGGGAAAAAACTGGCCGAAAAGCTGAAAGTGAAGCTCCATTCGAAGTTGGTGATGACCTTACAGGATTCGCAGGGACATTTGACCAACGAGGCTTTCAGGGTTTGCGGAATTTACAGCGTGGGCAATGGCATGTTTGAAGAAATGAATGTATTTGTTTTGAAAACCGATCTGGCCCGGTTTGTACAACTCGACGAAAGCACTACACACGAATTGGTTGTTCACCTGAAAGATCATGGAGAACTGGATTCCAGCGCGAAAACGTTGGCCGAAAAATACCCTAATCTACTGGTTCAGAACTGGAAACAAATGACTCCCGAACTTGGCATCCTCAACGAATATGGCAATATTTATATTTATTTTTTCATCGCCATCATTTTGTTGTCGCTGGGATTTGGTATCGTCAACACCATGCTGATGGCCGTGATGGAACGCGTAAAAGAAATCGGGATGCTGATGGCGGTTGGCATGAGCAAATTCCGGGTTTTCTGGATGCTGATGCTCGAAACCGTTTTACTTACACTTACCGGCGGTTTTTTCGGAATTATGCTCGGGATAGCTGTTACGCTGGCAACCATGAAAACTGGAATCAACCTTTCGTTTTATGCCGAAGGACTTGAAGATATGGGTTACAGTTCGCATGTATTTCCGGTCATTGAATTTGAAATGGTGAGTGTTATTGTGCTTCTCGTTTTTGTAACCGGACTTATCGCATCCATCTATCCGGCCCGAAAAGCACTGAAATACAAACCTGCAGAAGCAATCCGAATAGATATGTGACAAACAAGTTCCAAGTTTCAGGTTTCAAATTCCAAGTTGGTGCTTTGTTGAAAATTTACGTTTAAACACAAAAATTAATGATATGTCTAAAGTTGAACGGTTTGAAGATTTGAAAGTATGGCAGTTGGCCAGAGAACTTTGCAAAGAGATTCATAAACTAACGTTGAAAGATTCATTTTCAAGGGATTTTAAGCTTGTCGGACAAATCAAAAGCTCGTCAGGTTCAATCATGGACAACATTGCTGAAGGTTTTGAACGCGATGGGAATAAAGAATTTATTCAGTTTTTATCTATTTCAAAAGGTTCTTGCGGAGAAACTCGTTCCCAACTCTATCGGGCAATCGACAATGAATACATTACACAGGAAGAGTTTGATGCAGCTAACGAAAAAACGCTGGAATGCTGTAAAATGCTGAAAGGTTTTATCAATTATTTAAAAGATTCGGAATTGAAAGGCAATAAATACAAGTAAAAAACTTCGCACCCATACTTGGAACTTGAAATTTGAAACTTGAAACTACAACAATATGAACGTCATTGAAGTACACAATCTCGAAAAAATATACAACGATTCGGAAGTGAAGGTTTATGCGCTGAATGGCGTGGACCTGAATATTGAAGAAGGCGAGTTTACAGCCATTGTCGGGCCATCCGGATCAGGCAAAACTACTTTTCTGAATATGTTGGGCGGTTTGGATCAGCCTACTTCAGGCCAGATTTCGATTGGCGGAACCGATATCAGTAAATTGTCGTCATCGCAGCTTATTGATTTTAGACTGCAGAATATTGGTTTTGTATTTCAGGCATACAATTTGATTCCGGTGCTCACTGCCAAAGAAAATGTGGAATTCATTATGCATCTGCAAAACCGTCCGAAGGAAGAACGCGAATCGCGAACCATGAGTTTGCTAAAAGCCGTTGGGTTGGAAGGCCGCGAAAACAGCCGCCCCAATAAACTTTCAGGGGGACAACAGCAACGCGTTGCCGTAGCACGTGCTCTGGCATCGAAGCCTAAATTCGTGCTGGCCGACGAACCGACTGCCAACCTCGACAGTAAATCGACCGAAAACCTTCTGGAAATCATGGAAGAACTCAATAGAAAAGAAAATATCACGTTTGTGTTTAGTACTCACGATCAAAGAGTAGTCAACAAAGCGAGGCGGGTAATTACGCTGGAAGATGGGAAAATTCTCAGCGATGTAAGGAAATAGCAACTAGCATGATGCGATGGGTATGGAGCGTGGATTATGAATAAAGAAAACAGTCAAACGAAATAAGAAACGAGGTAGAGGCAACCCTAGGTGGTCGTCAAAAACCACAAAAATACAACAAGGAATCATTTCGATTTAACCCTTTCCGGTTGACCGAAATATTCAAACACCCAAAACGATACAATGCAAAACATTCTCGCATTTTTCCTCACAACCCTCTTCTGGATAGCAATTCCGGAGAAACAAGCCATAGAAAAGGACTGGCCTGCCGAACTAAACACAGCCAAGGACGCTTCATATCTTAACCAGCTGGAACAGGAAGTCATTCTGGAGCTTAATAAAGTCAGAAGTAACCCCAAACGATATTCAGAAGAATACATTGAAGAACTTATCACGGCATTTAATGGCAATTTGTATATCTATCCGGGGCAAGATCCGGTTAGATCAAAAGAAGGCGTCAGACCGCTCATGGAGTGCATTCAGGTTTTGAGAAACACGAAGTCTTTACCAATTCTCAACCCGGCTGAAGGTCTGGCTAAAGCTTCCAGAATATTGGTAAACGACCAACAATTTGGCGGAATCGGGCACATCACAAGGAACGGTTTAACACCACAAAAACGCATTGAAAAATATGGGAAATGGGACATTAATTCGGGCGAAGACATTACTTACGGAAGTTTTGAAGCACGGCAAATCGTGATTGCTCTTTTGATCGATGATGGTGTACCTGACCGCGCTCACCGCAAAAACGTACTTAATCCACTTTATCGTTTTGCAGGAGTCGCTTACGGGAAACATCCAAGTTACCAATCGATGTGCGTAATTGATTATGCAGGAGACTACAAAAACAAATAACTCAATTTGAAGATGAGCCAATTTGCAAATTCAAAAATTGATTTAGAAAAGAATAGAATCAGAAAACATCTATTCATTTCATCATTGGCGCTTCTTCTTTCCTGCTTTCCTTTGCTGGCATTTGTTCAGGAAAGTAAAGTAAGCCTGAATGGCTATGCGAAAGAATTGTACATGTTTTATTCTCCTGAAATCCCCATCCCGGGAACAGACCTGGATTACCTGGCAACCAATATCATTCATAACAGGCTCAATTTCAAGTGGTACACCAGCAAGAAATTCACCACAGTAATTGAAATGCGCAACCGGTTGATTTTCGGCAATCTGGTTAAGAAATTCCCTGGCTATATGGCAACCATTGATGTTGATAACGGGCTGATGGATTTATCGTGGATTTCGACACAAAGTACCAGCTGGTTTGTACATTCGATGATCGACCGCGCCTATCTGGATTACTCGTCCGGAAAATGGCAGGTTCGGGTTGGCCGGCAGCGGGTTAACTGGGGTGTTAACCTGGTCTGGAATCCGAACGACATTTTCAATACCTTTTCGTATTTCGACTTCGACTACGAAGAACGCCCGGGAACCGACGCCATTCGCGTTCAGTATTACACCGGAACAACTTCATCGGCAGAGTTGGTTTATAAACCAGGCCGCAACAATACCCGAACAGCTTTTGCAGGAATGTACCGTTTTGCCCGCTGGGATTACGATTTTCAGTTTATCGGTGGACAAGCAGGCAACGATTGGATTGTTGGCGGAGGCTGGGCTGGCGATATCCGGGGAGCAGGCTTTCGAGGAGAACTGACTCATTTCGAACCCCGAAACAACTTCTCAACCCGTGCAACAATAGCTTCCGTTTCTGCCGATTACACATTTTCAAACAGTTGGTATATCCACACCAGTTTGCTTTACAGCAGCAACGGCAAAACCGGTAAAGCCGGAGGAATGAATGTGCTTTTTAATCCGGATATGTCGGCCAAACAACTGTCATTCGCCCGTTATTCTTTATTCGGTCAGGTTTCCAAACCCATCACTCCCCTATTCTCCGGAAGTTTCTCCGGAATTGTAAATCCATCCGATGGTTCGTTTTATGTGGGACCAGCCTTTACTTATTCACTCCTGAATAATCTGGAATTGATGCTGACCGGCCAACTCTTTTTTGGCGACTCAGGAACAGAATTTGGCGATATCGGACAAATTGCTTTTGGAAGATTGAAATGGAGTTTCTAACAATACTGAAGGACTGAATTACTGAAGCATTGATTAAAAACCTAAATTTACGCATTCAAAAATTAGAGTCATTATTTCCATGCTTCAGAAAAAGAAAGAACACCCCAAAGAAAAGTCGAAATTACATCCGCGGAACAAAAACCGTGAACGTTACGATTTCAAAAAATTGATAGAACGCACTCCAGAACTGGAGCCTTTTGTCAAGTTGAATTTGTATGGCGACGAGTCGATCGATTTTGCCAATCCGGAAGCAGTCAAGATGCTGAATAAAGCCATATTGAAACATCATTATGGTATTGAAAACTGGGATGTTCCACAAGGTTATTTGTGCCCGCCCATTCCGGGAAGAGCAGATTACATCCATCACATTGCCGACTTCTTGTGCCGCAATAATTATGGAAAAATTCCGACCGGCCCGAAGATCAGATGCATGGACGTTGGCATTGGGGCGAGTTGTATTTATCCCATTATCGGAGTTCAGGAATACGATTGGTCGTTTATTGGGTCTGATATCGATCCGGTTGCCATTGAATCTGCCAACCAAATTATTGCATCCGATCCTATTTTGCATGGAAAAGTAGAATGCAAACTTCAAACAAACCATAAAGACTTCTTCTACGGAATTATCCGAAAAGACGAGCATATCGATTTGTCTATCTGCAATCCTCCATTCCACGCTTCGGAAAAAGAAGCACAAGCTGGCTCACTCCGGAAAATCCACAACTTGCATTTGGATAAAAAATCGGAACCCGTTCTAAACTTTGGTGGAAAGAATCATGAATTGTGGTGCGATGGAGGCGAAGAAAAATTTGTTCGCAGCATGATCCAGCAAAGTAAAAAATTCGCAGGCAACTGTTTTTGTTTTTCGACCATGATTTCGAAAGAATCGAACCTGCGAAGTGTTTACCGCGCACTGGAAGAAGCCGAAGTTTTTGGAACAGAAACCATTCCGATGGGACAGGGAAATAAGATCAGCCGGATTGTGGCCTGGACATTCCTAAACACCGAAGAGCAAAACAAATGGAAGAATACCAGGTGGAAAGCAACATCCGCATTGTAAAACCCGGAACTCGTGGCGAATTAATCGGACCAAACGGAGAAACGTTAAAGCTGCCAACAGATTGGGCTTTTTTACCTGCAGGCGATGCCGGTGTCACCCGAAAAGTGACTTCGAAAGGATTGTATTGGCGTGTTGAGATAAAAAAGGGACGACGAACCATTTCCTTGGGAATATGGGCGCCTGAAACAACTATTTTGCAGGCCCAACAAGAGGTTCAACAGATCCGGTTAACCGACGAATATAAAAAGAAGCAAACCTATGCAGTTGAACGTCGGGAAAAGAAACAAACCGAATACGAGGCCGATTTTTGTTTGGCCATTGAATCCTTTCTCGATTTCCATCCCGATTATAACGAGTTGGAGAAAAAACTGGCAAGGGCGGTTACAGTTCATGCCATTCCGGTTGGAAGCGGAACCGTTGCACGCACGCAGCTAATTCCGATTGAAGAGCGAGCCGCCCATGCCGTTATTGCCTGGATGCGGCACCAAACCACTGCCTACGATAACCTGAAGATTGCCCGGGTTAAAGGAGAGCGCCGTGCCGTACGAAGATCTTTGGCTCAGCAATCGGTTGAATTGCTTGCCAGTTATCGCGAAGGATCGAATGTTCCGGCGAATTGTCCGCTTCAAAAAGCATTGAGTAAACTTCAATAAACCGATTATGCAAAATCTTTGTCCCTGCAACTCCAATCTGGCCTATGCCGATTGCTGCGAACCCATAATCTCCGGAAGAAAAGAAGCAATTACTGCACAGCAATTGATGCGCTCGCGCTACACCGCTTTCACCAAAGCTAATGTCGATTACCTGATGCGCAGTCATTCAGCAAAAACACGACCAGTAAAAGAGCGCAAAAGCATTGAAAAATGGGCCAGTTCAGTAACGTGGATGGGATTGACTATTCTCGACATCAAAGCCGGAGAAGCCTGCGATGAGATTGGTTATGTGGAATTCAAAGCGCTTTACCTCGAAAACGGGCACCCGCAGCAAATTCACGAAAAATCACTCTTTCAGCGCGAAAACGAGAAATGGGTATATGTTTCGGGAGTACATTCATAAATTGTATCGATTACCCTTCGTAGGCTTTTTTTGCCAAAAACTCTTCATTTCAAAACCCCGGTAATCAACAGCTAACACACTGAATAAAAGTCACATTTAGCGGAATAATTCGTATAAATAATCACTTGTGACACCACTTTGCTGAAACCAAAATATCCGCCAAAATGAGAACTAATGGTCAAAAAATAGGATCTTCATTTTATTGGTTCAAGACATTGTCCTTTATCATTTTAGTGGTTATTTCGTGCTCATCGGGCAAGCGGGATTCGGAGAATAAAAATACGCCAATGATTACGAGTCAGACACAAAATGACGATACGCTTCTATGGAAGGACGAGGCGAAAAAAATGGTAAGGCAACAAATGGTTTCAAGGGGAATTGCGGATCAGAATATACTCCGGGTGATGGGAAACACCCCGCGACATCTTTTTGTTCCGGACAATTTAAGGCCAGAAGCTTATAGCGACAGACCTTTGCCCATTGGCGAAGGACAAACCATTTCGCAACCTTTCATTGTTGCCATCATGACCGAATTGCTCAAATTGAAAGGTGATGAAAAAGTGCTGGAAATCGGCACCGGATCGGGCTACCAAGCTGCCGTGCTGGCCCAGTTGGTTGATACTTGTTATACAATTGAATTGATTAAAAAGCTTGCCGATGAAGCCAGATCCCGTCTCAGCCAACTTGGCTATACCAATGTTGTCGCGAAATGTGGCGACGGATACAAAGGCTGGCCTGAACATGCGCCATTCGACCGGATCATTGTCACTGCGGCACCGGTTGAGATTCCGAAAGCGTTGGTTGAACAATTAAAACCTGATGGAATAATGATACTTCCGGTTGGGAAATACTATCAGGATTTAATCGTGGTTACAAAGACAAAAAAGGGGATCAAAAGGGAAAGCATCATCCCTGTTCGTTTTGTTCCGATGGTGAATCCTGACTGATGGGCAGAACTCCGTTCGCTTTCTTTTTTCTGAATTTCAGATAAGGAATTATATCTTCATTTTTGATTCCGGCAGTGCCATCGTATTCAATGGTCACCACCGGCACACCGGTTATTTCCTCTATTCTGGAGGTCATCGCTTCGGTTACCAGCGACGGACAACAATACGACGGATTGGTCTGAATAAACAAATCCAGATCGGGATACTGACTAATCAACCGGTGAATTTTCAGGATATTTTCCAACGATTCGCCCCGCTGTAAAATATTGAGTCCAAAACGGTTCAGCCAATCATCGGTTTCTCCGGAAGTGGCAGTTTTTGAATGGCCGTTATACCGGTAAAAATATTTTTCGTATTGATCTTCAACCAACGGGATCAGCGATTTCAGGAACTTAATTTTGGCGTAGTTCATATAACGACCCTCCTTAAAAAACCTGTCGCTGGAAGGATTTACCACAATTTTTATGTATTCGCTGAATGGAGTGGTAATCACTTCTCCACCATTATCTTCCACCATCCTGATCAGGTTCTGATTCATCAAATCGTTGTCGCGGACATATAAATCACCGAAGATAGCCACCTTCGGACGGTCGGTCCGTTCAACTTCAATCAATTCGAAGCCCTGAATAATCGCTTCAAAAACCGGTTCTTTCGGCTTGCCCTGACGGAAAGCATCATTCAGCAAAGCCAAAGCCAGTCCGATCATTTCATCTGTTGTTCCCCTGACCTTTTCATACGGACGGATATTGCAGCCAATTTTACGCACAAACCCGCCAAACATATAAGCCAGATACACATTGATAGCCGTGGGCAACGAAAAGTCGTAGAAAATCAAATCGCCCATGTACACCGATGCCTGTTCCATTCCGTTGCCGTAGCTGTCGAGTAGTTTTTTCATGTAATGCGGAAACATGCTCAGGTTACAGGAGAGTTCTGATTTCATGATCCAGACGGCGGTATCAGCCGGATTCAACTGGTTCGACTCAATGTAATCAATGGCGTTCCTCACAATAATACTCAATGGCAAACACTGCCCCGTATTCATACTCAGGCTGCGCTTGATCGACTCGTCGGTGCTGTTCGCAAAATGAGCATCGATACCGCTGTTTTGCAATACAGCCTCTATCAATGGTGCCACATACGGGTCCCATGCAGGTAGCAACAGTGTTTTGTTTTTCAGGTTCCTTGGTCCGGCAAAAATGGTCCCCGACAAATTGAGTTCCTCCGCTTCGATTTGCTGAACAAGCTTACTGAAATTACTGAAATCGATGGCGTGTGTCCGCAGTGTTTGCGACGCTTCGTTGACCAGTGTCCGGATGTAATCGGGCCAGGATTGGGTTTCCCCGGAAGTCGCTTCAGCCAATTTTACTTTCTCTCCGGATGCACCATTGATTGGTTGGGTCGGCTGCCTTTTGCTATGATTCCGGAATGCCCGGATCGCAGCTTCGATGCGGGTTTCATAGCCAACAGCCGAATCGTGTTCGTCGAGTTGAAGGATCAGATAAGGTTTCCGGCAAGCATCAAAAATCTCCTTGAAGTATTCGATCACAAACGAATCGGGCGTGCATTTGAATGAAGTGATGAGCACCGGGTAACAATTCTCAGTTCTGGAAATGACATCGGCAGCATAAAGAATTTTGGAGGCAAACTTCCATTTGATGGTCCTGACCAGTTCATCAGCTTTACTGATTTCAGCGGGTTTAAACGGAAGCATATCCATGAAAAAGGTACGGATTCCCAATTTTTCGATAATATCCGGAATCGAATTGTTCATCGAAGAAGACAGCACCGTGTAAGGACGCCCCAGCAAAACCACATGAATATCATCGGCATCTTTTGTTTCAGTCGGATACAGCGCTTTCCACTCGTCGCGAACCGACAGAACCTGCCTTTTTGCTTTTTCCCAGGCGAGGTTAATATCGATAAACCCAATGTCACTGATTCCGATGGATTTGAACATCCGGAGCATTTCGAGCCGTATAAAAAGCTCGCCGGTTGAATATTTAAGTAACGGAGTGAGAAGTTTTTTATCCGTTTTAAAGTTCTTCTGTACGGAAATAACCGATGAAACATATTGGGTGTAATAGCAATATTGCTTGTTCATTTTTAATTCCCGATATTCTTCCAGATAAACCGGAAGAAAAATGTAATCAGTCCTTTTGCTCAAATACTCCACATGCCCGTGCATGGCTGCAATCGGCGCACAAAACTCTGCCCTGCTCAGGTTTTTTCCGTCTTTTACGGCGGTTGTATAATCTTCGCTTGTAATAGTCCGGATAGAAAGGAAATCAAAAAACTTCCGCCAAAACAGGATTTCGTCAAACAGGTGCAAGCCTGCTGGGATCCCAATGGTCGTGCGGGTTTGGGCGGAGGTGGCCCTGAATTTAAAAAGTTCTTTTCGTTTGGCGATTAACTGAAAATGAAGCGTTTTATTCTTCACGTACTTGTTGTCGTGATAATCCCTTCCGCATAAAAATCCATAAGCTTCAGTCTCCTGATCAATTTCGGCCACTTTCAGTTTGCAGTGATTGGTGCACAATTCACAAACTTCACTCCTGACAGGTATTGATTTTTTATACAGACCAAGTCCACGGAATTTCGTTCTGAGAACCGGGTTGTCGTGCAATTCGAGCGCTACGCCCAAGGCTCCAGTTAAATGACAATAACGCGAAACCAGGATTGGTTTGTTCAGTTTTTGCTCGAATGCGGCTACAAGCGCCTTGTTTTTCGCCGTTGCTCCCTGAAAATAGATGACATTCCCGATGTAGCCCGGCACAGCCACTTTGGTGAGATAATTTTCGCGGGTAGAATGCAAAACAGCTGCCAGTATTTCGTCGGTTGAATAGCCTGCCATCAGGTAATGGTTCAGGTCGCGTTCCATAAAAACCGTGCAGCGGTCGCTTGCCATCGGCGACTGAACATGCTCAACCCTTCCGGAATATTCATCCAGCTTACAGCCCAGCCGTTTGGCCTGTTCTTCAATGAAACTGCCTGTTCCGGCCGCACAAACATTGTTCATAACCGAAAAGGTCACCATTCCGTTGCGCATCACAGTGAATTTGGAATCCTGCCCGCCAATTTCAATGATGGTATCCGTCTCCGGATTCAGTTCATAAGCAGCGCGGGCATGAGCCGTAATCTCATCAGGAATGACATCGGCTCCGATAATTTTCCCGATAAATTTCCGTCCTGAACCAGTGGTGCCAGCTCCTGAAATGCTTAAACGAACCTGTCGCTTTCGTGCAAAATCATGAATAGCTTCAAGAATAACTTGCACAGCTTGAAGCGGTTGTCCCGAAGTTGATGTGTAAAATCCGGCAACTACAACCTTCCCCGGATCAAGTAAAACAGCTTTGGTGCTGGTTGAACCAATATCAACACCCAGGAAAACCTGCAGTTGGATTTTCTTATTCAGGGATGAATAGACATCAACTTCAACGGCTTTCATCGACGGGAAACAGTTGGATTGGAACTCGTATCGTTCATGCGATTCGAAATCGGGATAATCTGATAATTTTAATTGGAGCGGAGGATAATAGTAAGTTTTTTCCTTCTGCTCCGAAATTACGATCTCGTCAATGCTCTGCAGTCCTGCAGTAATAAGGGTTTCATCATCTTTACAATTCATAGCCGCACCAATGGCTCCATAAACAGCGGCATACTCGTCAATCGAAATTTCCTGATGAATTAAGTGCCCAATATGACCGACAACTGCTTTATTTAAAGCTACTCCGCCGGCCGCAACCACATGCTCAACCGCATTGTTCTGAAAAACGGCATCAACAATGTTTTTTGCCAGACCAAACGATAATCCGTCGCAGATTTCACCGAGCGAATACCCTTCCTGTTGGGCATGAATCAGGTCGGTCTTGGCAAAAACGGCACAGCGCGAAGCTATTTTCGGAAAAGTTCCTTTGTTCTCATAGGCCAGCTGGCTAAATTCCTGAATGCCGGACAGATTAAGCCGCTCGGCCTGCTGATCGAGAAAATTACCGGTTCCGGCAGCACACGAAGTATTCGATTTGTAATTCAGATATTCACCCTCAGGATCGAAAGTGACAAGACCGAATTTCTCGGCACCTATAATCAGGAGAGATTGAACTTCAGGATGAAAATGTTTGGCAGCGGTGATGTATGCAATCCGTGTGTCAACCGATCTGGCGTACTTAAAAATGGAAGGTGATGAAGCCGTAAAGCCGATCGATTGGAGTTTTTCGATTTCGATTCCACGAAGTAAATTCTGTACGTTTTTGGCAATTTGGCCCTTATGGAAAGTATAGGAAGTATGAATAATCCGGTTATTTTCATCAATCATCGCAATGCCAATCGCAACGGAACCAATATCAATGCCCAGATAATTCTTCTTAATCACAATTACCTCCTTCTAAAGTATGGTTAAACGACAAGAAAGGCAATTATTCACTGAAAATGAACTAATTATACAGCAAAGCTAAAGCATATAAATGGATCTAAAATCGATTTTGGATATTATTTTTACTTGGGAAACACTCAAAATTCTAAAAATGCCTGGCGATAGTCTAATTTCTCCTACCCGATATCTATGCATTTGGTTGCATTTTGAGCGACCTATTTCATATTGAATGTGGATATTGGGAATATCATCAGTTAACCCTTCCCCAATTCGTAATCACCTTGTACATCTCGAACCAAACAATACTTGAAAAACCAAGGACAACGCAAACGATCGATTCGGTCAGACTGATCTTCTCGAACTGAAACAGATTCAGCAGAAAAGGAACATTCAGCACCAAAATCAGGAAAAATGTTGCCCCGCCAACAACGTATTTGACCGTTTTATTGGACGTCATTAAAATCTGGAAAATATTGCGTGTCCACGAGCGGTTCGACAGGATGACAGCAATGTTGGCGGCAATCAGCGTGGTAAAAGCCAATGCACGAACTTCCTGTTCAGAATAATTCATTCGCAGGCCGAAGAAGTACACCGCAAAAACCATGACCAGAATCCCGATTCCCTGAGAACAGCTCAGCCATATCTTTTTAGCGCCAAAAAATGGTTCATTGATGTCTTTCGGAGGACGGTTCATCACGTTTTTCTCTTCCTGTTCGGCTTCAAAAATAATGGAGCAGGCAGGGTCAATAATCAACTCAAGAAACACAATATGCACCGGCCAAAGCAACAATGGCCAGTCGGCAAAAAAGACCGGAATAAGCGACAATCCGGCAATAGGAACGTGGATGGCAAAAATATAACCCAGTGCTTTTTGCAGGTTGTCGAAAATACGTCGGCCCATTTTTACAGCGTTCACAATCGAGGCGAAATTATCGTCCATCAGCACCAGCGACGAAGCCTCGCGAGCCACATCTGTTCCCTTTTCACCCATGGCAATCCCAATATTGGAGGCCTTTAGTGCCGGAGCATCATTCACCCCATCGCCAGTCATAGCCACGATTTCACCGTTTCGTTTCAGTGCATTCACAATCTTTAGTTTCTGCTCCGGAATCACACGAGCAAACACATTCACATCCTTTATCTGCGCAGCCAATTCCTCTTCAGTCATCTCCTGAAGTTCAGGTCCGCTGATTGACACATCAGGATTCTTCAATCCGATTTCTCGGGCAATATTCATCGCAGTTACCGGATAGTCGCCCGTGATCATGATCACACGTATGCCAGCCTGATAACATTCGCTTACGGCAGCCGGAACCGCTTCACGAATCGGATCCGACAAAGCGATCAGACCAATAAATTCAAAATCAAAATCGTGCTGAATAGCTGGCAGGCTGCCGTTTTCGACAATTGCACGGGCAACTCCAAGCACCCGCAAGCCTTGAGAAGCCAGTTCAGCAACCGCTTCCCCATATTTTGTTTTTTTGTCGTCCGAAAGATGGCATAAATCAAAGATGGCTTCCGGAGCACCTTTGGTAGCAATGGTTTTCCTGAATTTATCGTGATTGGAAAAAACACGTGACATGGCTAGCAAGTCTTTCGACAACGGATATTCTTTCACCATTTGCCAGTCGATATGAATGTGATCGGTGTTTTTCAGGTACAACTCGCCCATGTTGGTAATGGCGCGTTCCATCGGATCGAACGGATTAGTTTGGCTCGATAAAATACCGTACTCGATAATTTCGTGAAACTCCTCCGGAAATTTGGTACACTTATTTACTTTAAAGAAATCGGATCCATTGTATAAACGGGTAACCGTCATTTTATTCTGAGTCAGTGTACCTGTTTTGTCGGTGCAAAGAACTGTTGCAGAGCCCAATGTTTCAACGGCTGATGGCTTGCGTGTCAGAACGTTTTTCTTCGATATCCGCCATGCGCCCAAAGCCATAAAAACGGTCAATACCACCGGAAATTCCTCGGGTAACATAGCCATTGCCAATGTAATTCCAGCCAGAAATCCATTCAGCAAATTGCCCCGGGTTAAAGTGTAAACCAGAATGACTACCACACAAAGTAAAATCCCAATAATAGCCAGTCGTTTAACCAGCACGGCCATTTCACGTTTTAATTTGGTAGGTTCTTCCACCACCGAATCAAGCGCTTTCCCGATTTTTCCAATTTCGGTATTCGATGCGGTTGCCGTCACCTTTACAATTCCATTTCCCTGCACAATCATCGATCCTGAATACACAAAAGGCAGATCGTCGCCACCAGGTTGCACATTTTGGTCAGTTCCGTTCCATTCTGATTTACGCACTGAAACCGATTCGCCGGTCAATAGTGATTCATCGGCCATCAAATTCACCGAATACAAAACCGTGGCATCGGCCGGAACACGGTCGCCTTCTTGAAGAATAATCAAATCGTCGGTTACTACATCGCGGCCAGCAATTCGCTTTTCAATGCCTTCGCGTATCACCAAAGCACGCGGACTTGCCAAATCTTTCAAGGCATCCAGCGCTTTTTCAGTTTTTTTCTCCTGATAAAATTCGATGCCCATAATCACAAACACAAATCCAAGAAGCATTAATCCTTCCTGAATATCACCTAAAATCAGATACAAGGTTCCGCAAGCAACCAAAAGCAGAAACATGGGTTCCTGAACAACTCCCCAGGCCAAGGCCAGAAAATTTTTAGGTTTCGACGATGGCAATTCATTGAAGCCTTCATTCTTTATTTTCTCTTTTACTGTTTCTT
This sequence comes from Bacteroidota bacterium, assembly GCA_023251455.1. GTDB lineage: Bacteria > Bacteroidota > Bacteroidia > Bacteroidales > Prolixibacteraceae > Aquipluma. The sequence continues at coordinate 64,410 of JAHEYT010000026.1, read as the reverse complement.
CGCTTAATCCGCGGAATTTCTCCGATTTTAAATCAATTGACATGATCTTGGGGATTTGATTAGAGGATTCTAACTATGTAGGTAAATTTTTAAGCCTTCTGAAAAACTTTTTCAAACAACATTTCCATCAGGGCAACTTCCGCACGATCCAGTTTACCGGTAATCAACTCGGCCATTTGCTTGTGCGCAAAATCGTGCATATGATTGATCACCTTTCCTTTGACAGTGAGGTGCAAGTGTGCACTCCGTCGATCATCATCCGACCTCACCCGGTAAATAAAATCCTTTTCTATCAACTTGTCAATAGCCACTTTAACCGTTGGTTTGGTTAAATTCATCTCGGCTGCCAGCTCTGTCAGGTTCGGGTTATGAAGGTTGTTAATTGTCTCCAGGTAATTCATCTGTGTAAGTGTCAACTCGTTAAAATTGAACTGTTCTTTGGCTGATTCTTCCATCCGGCCAATTTCAAGCGATAGTTTAGCAATTATCTCAACGAGTTTATCCATGCGACAAATATAGTTAGATTGTTCTAACAATACATCAGGCTATTTAATATTTTTATTGATTTGTTAGTTTCTCTGACTCCATGCCCTTTGCTCTGTGCTCAATCCAATATTTTGTATCTTCGCACTGATGAAGAACTTTCAGGACATATTACTTCAGACCGATTTTTCGCACGACGACCTGGTGACTTTACTTTCGGCCGAAGGAGATGAGCGGCAGCAGCTCTTTCAAAGAGCCCAGTCGGTTAAACTGCAAACGGTTGGCAACAAGGTTTATTTCCGTGGGTTGGTCGAATTCTCGAATATTTGTGCCAAAGACTGCCTTTATTGCGGAATCCGGAAAAGCAACGAAAAAGTAGTACGCTACGAAGCTTCGGATGACGAAATTCTGGAAGCTTGTCGATTTGCCTGGGAAAATAGGTTTGGCTCGGTCGTGTTGCAATCCGGAGAGTTGTCATCGCCTGCATTTGTGAACCGGGTTGATTTACTACTCCGGAAAATCAAACATCTATCGAACAACGAATTGGGAATTACACTTTCTTGCGGTGAACAATCAAGTGAAACCTACCGTCAATGGCAGGAAAGCGGTGCGCACCGGTATTTGCTCCGAATTGAAAGTTCTAATCCTGAATTGTATCGTAAAATTCATCCGAAGAATGATTTTCATAGTTTCGATCGACGCCTTCAGGCATTGCAAGATTTGAAAACAGCAGGATTTCAGGTTGGAACAGGCGTGATGATCGGACTTCCGTTTCAAACTACTCAAGATTTGGCCAATGACCTTTTGTTTCTGAAACAGACTGATGTTGATATGGTTGGAATGGGACCTTACATTGAGCATGAAGACACTCCGCTTTACGATTTCAGGAGCAGCTTGAAAACCAAACAGGAGCGCTTTGACCTTGCGTTGAAAATGGTAGCAACCTTGCGTTTACTTATGCCCGACATCAACATTGCAGCAGCAACTGCATTGCAGGCAATCGATCCTGCGGGCCGTGAAAAGGCGCTGACCATTGGTGCCAATATCATTATGCCCAACCTCACACCTTGCGAATACCGCAAAGAATACCAATTGTACGAAGACAAACCTTGTCTGGACGAAGATGCAGAACTCTGTAGAAATTGTTTGGAAGCCCGTATCGAGCTAGCTGGTTGTGAAATTGGTTATGGTGAATGGGGCGATTCGAAACACTTTACAAAAAAATAAATAATCAACTGTTCTGTTCTGGTGCTTTTTCGGCATGGGATTAGATTACGTCTGGATAAATTTTCTACTTTTAGATCGCATAAACCTAAATACTAAACCTACTATGAAACCTACCAGAAGAGATTTTCTCAAATCGGCATCTGTATTTTCTGCCGGTGCATTTTTTATCCCCAATCTGATGAGTTGTTCTCCATCGAACCGCCTAAATATTGCGGTTATAGGCGTTGGTGGACAAGGAATGGCAAACTGGAGCAAGCTGATTAACCAGAAAGACCCCAAATGGAACGAGAATATTGTTGCCTTGTGCGATGTTGACGACAAACGAGCAGCTGAAGCTTTTCGGGTAATGCCAAACGCCAAAAGGTTCAAAGATTACCGTGTGATGTTCGACCAAATGCACAAAGAAATTGATGCCGTTATGGTCTGTACTCCTGACCATTCGCACTTTCCGGCAGCCATGGCAGCTATGCAGCTTGGCAAACACGTGATTGTTGAAAAACCATTGGCACACAACATCTGGCAATTGCGAACACTTCAAAAAGCAGCCAAACATTACAACGTAATCACCCAAATGGCAAACCAGGGACATGCCACCAACGGAATTCGCCTGATCAAAGAATGGTACGAATCAGGATTGTTGGGCAATGTGACCGAAGTTATTGCCTGGTTCGATGGACCAGATTTCGGCCCAAATAAATATTTCAATAAACCTGAAAGTTTTCCACCGGCAGAACAGCCTGTTCCGGAGTATTTCGATTGGGATTTGTGGCTGGGACCGGCTGCCTTCCGCCCATACAACGGAATCTATGCCCCAAAAACATGGCGTGGATGGTTCGATTTTGGCAATGGCGAACTTGGCGACTGGTGTTGTCACACGCTCGATGCACCTTTCTGGTCGCTCGATCTGGGTATGCCAAATGTCGTGGAAGCCGAATTCAAAACACCTGTTCCTGATACTGGATTTGTTTCTGATCAGGCCATTATTCGCTGGGATTTCCCGGCTCGCGGCAATAAAACTCCTGTTACCATGCGTTGGTTTGAAGGAAAATTGAAACCAGAGAACCGTCCGGAGTGGAACATGGAAAAATTACCAGGAAGCGGAATGATCATGGTTGGCGACAAACAATGCCTGATGACAGGCGGACGCCCTAATGAACCAAGACTTTTAATGAAAGATGACGAATGGAAAGAATTCCAGAAGAATCCGCCGGCACAAACAATCCCAAGAACATTTGATGAAAACCCACAACGAGAATGGGTTGAAGCCATCAAAAATGGTGGAGTGTGCGGTTCAAATTTCGATTATTCCACGAAGTTGATGGAGATGTCACTCACCGGAGTTTTAGCGCAACGCTTCAATACCCGCATTGAATATGATGCAGCCAACATGAAAGTGACCAATCATCCGGAATTGGATGCCTATATTAAAGAACCGATGCGCGAAGGCTTTTCTTATGGTGAGGATCTTTGGAAATAAACAATGCTCAGATGTTTTCAATTCTGGGTCGAACAGGACGCCCTTGTCTTTCGCAAATACTTTCGGCTATAATGGCGCATAGCACATTTTATCCTTTGAAGTAAATCAGACCCGGCACACTAAACATTTGATACTGTAGTCATCTCTACACCTAAAAGGATTCGATCTTTCAGAAAAGATCGAATCCTTTGTCTATTTTTACATCTTTGATTGAGCAATTAACGATGAAAAAATATATGTTGCAAACCACATTCCTGGCTATCGTCGCCAGTATATTGTGGTCGTCGGCTTTTGTGGGTGTGAAAATTGGTCTGAAATACCACACTCCTCTTCAGTTTGCGGGAATCCGTTTTTTGATTTCCGGCTTGATCCTTCTTCCTGTGATTGGAGATCTCAAAAAATTCCGTAAAGAAGTTAGTGAGAACTTCGCCTATGTATGCCTTATTGCATTTTTACAAATTGTACTTCAATATTCGTTTTTTTATTTGGGCGTAAACCTGGTTCCGGCATCAATTTCAGCCATGATTGTGGGTTCCGGGCCTTTGTTTGTTGCTTTGGTGGCTCACTTTTCAATGCCCGACGACCGCATGGATTGGGTTAAATCGATCAGTATTTTACTGGGAATTGCCGGAGTCGCGGTAATTACTCTTGGTCGAAAAAGCATCCCTTCCGGAGCTGAAATAGCCATGCTTGGTGTGGTTTATCTATTACTGAACAACCTCACATCCGGAATTACAAATGTGATTATTGCCCGCAAACAACAAACAATTTCTCCGATGATCCTGACCTCATCATCACTTTTCATCGGCGGACTTTCCATGTGTTTAATTTCATTACCCATTGAAGGATTGCCTGAACAGTCGTTCCCTCCTGAATATTTTGTTGCGCTTGCCTGGCTCAGTTTTTTATCGGCGGCGGCCATTTCAATATGGAACATGCTTTTGCGGCGACCGGGAGTTAAGGTTTCGGAACTCAATATCTGGAAATTTCTGATCCCTGTTGCCGGAGCAATAATGAGCTGGATTATTCTTCCAAACGAATCGGCCGATGTGGTCTCCATTTCTGGAATGATTCTAATTGCATTGTCACTGTTAATACTGAATTTGCCAATTAGAAGGAAAAAATCAGCTTCTTCGATACATGAATCAAATCTGGGTTAAACTACTCGTGAATTGCATTGTCAGGCAGCAAGCCTAAAAGTGCCAGATTGATACTAATATTAAGTATTTGTTTACAAATTATCATCTAAGTAGGGATAAATGTTCAGAATTCGTTACGTTTTCTAATTTCGGCTTTCAGTAAAGAATAGTTCTGGGACTGTCTTATAACATTAATCCTTACTAATCATTCAAATCATAAATTGTTAATTTCGAACTTTCTGTTTACCTAAAAACACAATTAACTAACGGCAACTTTTTGTTGCATAAAATCAAAAAAACTATGAATTCTATTTTCTGGCTTGTGCCCGTCAGTTCTGTTCTGGCACTACTTTTTGCCTGGTTTTTCTTTAAGCAAATGATGAAGGAAAGCGAAGGAACGGACACGATGAAAAAAATTGCCAAACACGTACGTGATGGCGCAATGGCTTACCTGAAACAACAGTATAAAGTTGTGTTTCAGGTTTTCATCATTGTAACTATTTTGTTTGCCATTATGGCTTACGTTTTAAAAATTCAAAATCCATGGGTGCCATTTGCATTCTTAACCGGTGGTTTTTTCTCCGGATTAGCTGGCTTCTTCGGAATGCGGACTGCAACTTATGCATCGGCCCGTACTGCTAATGCCGCCCAGCGTTCGCTGAACGACGGACTCCGGATTGCTTTCCGTTCAGGAGCAGTAATGGGTTTGGTTGTTGTTGGTTTGGGATTGCTTGACATCTCGATTTGGTTTTATGCATTACAGTTCATTATTGGAGCTCTTGACTCTACAACTAATGGGATCATTGCTGCCGATCCATCGATGAAACTGATCATTATCACAACTACAACTCTTACATTCGGAATGGGTGCTTCAACTCAGGCATTATTTGCCCGTGTTGGTGGAGGTATCTTCACTAAAGCTGCCGACGTAGGCGCTGACCTTGTTGGTAAAGTTGAAGCCGGAATTCCGGAAGATGATCCACGCAACCCTGCAACCATTGCCGATAATGTTGGAGATAACGTAGGTGACGTTGCTGGCATGGGTGCCGACTTGTACGAATCGTATTGCGGTGCTATTCTTTCAACTGCTGCTCTTGGTGCAACTGCATTTGCCGGATTAGGAGTGGAAACTCAAATGAATGGAGTTATTGCTCCTATGATTATTGCTGCTGTCGGGATTGTCCTTTCCATATTTGGCATCTTCATGGTTAGCGCCAAAGAGGGCGCCTCGCAAAAACAATTGTTGGCCGCTCTTGGCCGCGGTGTAAATGTAAGTTCTGTTGGAATTGCTATTTTCTCTTTCTTAATCCTGAAATATCTGGATATTCCGAACTATTTAGGCGTTTGGGGTTCGATGATGGCTGGATTAGTTGGCGGTATTGGTATTGGTAAAATTACCGAATATTATACTTCCTCCGGATTTGCACCAACACGCAACATTGCTGAATCAACTAAAACAGGTCCTGCAACCGTAATTATTTCAGGTATTGGTACCGGAATGATCTCAACTGCGATTCCTGTACTTATTGTTGGAACTTCCATTATCCTAGCTTTCCTTTTTGCTGCAAGTTTCGATTTCAACAACATCAGCATGGGATTGTATGGTATTGCAATCGCTGCTGTTGGTATGTTATCAACGTTGGGGATTACTTTAGCTACTGACGCTTACGGTCCGATTGCTGACAACGCTGGAGGAAACGCTGAAATGAGTGGTTTAGGTCACGAAGTTCGCGTGCGTACCGATGCTTTGGACACCCTTGGAAACACCACCGCTGCAACCGGAAAAGGATTTGCAATTGGTTCGGCTGCTTTAACTGCTTTGGCTCTCTTAGCTTCGTACATCGAAGAAATTAAAATTGCCTTGGCCCGTGTTCCTGAGAAAGTTGCTGCTTTTACTGAATATGCTACAAATAATCATTTTACAAACGTGGATATTCACAAAGCAAGTATTCCTGAAATGATGCAGTATTTACACCTCGATTTAATGAACCCACGAGTATTGGTTGGGGCATTTATCGGGTCAATGGCTGCTTTCTTATTTTGTGGTTTAACCATGAATGCCGTTGGTCGCGCTGCTCAAAGTATGGTTGAAGAAGTTCGTCGTCAGTTCCGCGAAATTAAAGGCATTATGGAAGGAAAAGCCGAACCTGATTATGCCCGCTGCGTTGAGATTTCAACCAAAGGTGCCCAGAAAGAAATGATGTTCCCATCGTTGCTTGCTATATTTATTCCGATTGGTACAGGTCTAATTTTTGGTGTTTCTGGTGTGGTAGGTCTCCTTTTAGGCGGAACTTCAACCGGATTTATCCTTGCCATCTTTATGGCTAATGCCGGTGGTGCATGGGATAATGCTAAAAAATACATTGAAGAAGGTAATTTCGGTGGAAAAGGTTCTGAATGTCACAAAGCCGCTGTAACCGGCGACACTGTTGGCGATCCTTTTAAAGACACTTCAGGCCCATCATTGAATATCCTGATTAAACTGATGAGTATGGTTTCGATTGTAATGGCTGGGTTAACTATTGCTTACAGTCTGATGTAATGCTTCAACAATTTTTGTTTGTATAAAATATGAATACAATAAACCCCGGGGAAAATCTCCGGGGTTCTTTTTTTTTGCCAAATTGCTGAACAAAAGCAGCACATCATGAGTTTAACTTGAAATCGACAACACTAAAACCACATATTATGGCAGATTTATCAACAACCTACCTGGGCGTTAAATTGAAAAACCCAATTATTTTGGGCGCCAGCAATCTTGTTACCAAACCGGAAGTGGTAAAAGAACTTGAAGAAGCCGGTATCGCTGCAATTGTTTACAAATCTCTTTTCGAAGAACAAATTCAGTTGGAAAGTCTTCAAATGGATGAAGATATGAATGAATACGCAAACCGAAATTCGGAAATGGGCCGTATTTTTCCAGACCTCGTTCATGCCGGTCCGAAAGAATATCTTCATAATCTAAAAAACCTGAAGCAGACTGCCTCTGTTCCTGTTTTTGCCAGCCTGAATGCCATCTACGAACCCAGCTGGGTTGAATATGCCAAATTGCTTGAAGAAACCGGTGTTGACGGGTTGGAGTTAAATTTATATGCCACTCCCGGATATTTTGAAGTTGGCGCGTCTTCAATCGAAGACAAGCAATACCAGATTGTCAAGAGTGTAAAAAAAGCAGTTAAAATTCCGGTAAGTGTAAAATTAAGTCCGTTTTATACCAACACCTTAAATTTTATCAAAAAGCTTGATGAAGCAGGTATTGATGGTTTTGTAATGTTTAATCGATTTTTTCAGCCTGAAATCGACATTGAAAATGAGATTTTCCATTTCCCATGGGAACTTACTCAAGCCCGCGACCACCAACTGGCATTGCGCTATTCAGGTTTGCTTCATGGAAATGTTGCGGGCAACATTTGCGCCAGTCGTGGGATTTATACCTCGGAAGATGTGATTCGTTTATTGCTTTCAGGTGCCGACGTTGTTCAGGTTGTTTCAACGGTTTATAAAAACCAGCCAGCATACGTTGCAACCATGCTCGCCGAATTAAACGACTGGATGGACAAAAAGAGCTACAAAAAACTTGATGATTTCCGTGGAAAACTATCCAGAAAGAATCTGAAAGATCCTTACGTTTATCAGCGTGCACAGTATGTTGATATTCTTGCGAAATCAGAAGAGATTTTCAAGAAATATCCAATGGTTTAAATTCCGGGATTATTTCCATTTTATAGAAAGTGCAGGATTCAAACACGAATTCTGCACTTGTTTTTATCTTGTTTATGGAAAAACGGCTGTATATATTTTTTCTTTTTTTACAACATGTTTTACATCGTGTAAGCTGTAAAATTAGGAATTGAATCAGACTATTCTGCTAATTTAAAATCGATATAGTCGTAATTCATCTGCCCAATTTCTACCGTATGAATGGTAAGGGTTTGTAATCCTTCTTTCAGTTTAACCTGCGAAATAGAATCGATGTAGTTCCAATGGTGCCATTGTCTCCATGCGACACTGTCTTCGGCAACAAAAGTGGAAGGTATTAACAATGGACCGGTTGCATCCTGGTCGTTAACCGAAATCGCAATTTTCCCATTTTGATTCGAAGTGTACATGATTCCAAGCTGGTAAGTTCCTGCTTTTGTAACATTAACAGTGTATTTTGTCCATTCTCCTGCGTTGGTCCATCCTACATAAAGCTGATCTTTTTCGGGTTGCACCAAATTATACAGGGTATTGTCAATAGCCGGATCACGGAATTTGGTATATGAAATGTCAACAGATTCATCGATGCGAAATTCATGCAAATAGGAACCATCGGCAGGATTTAATCTGCCACTTCCTGAGTTGGTCGAATCATTATCATGAAATGCGATTCCTTCGCCGCCAAAATCATAGTATTCGCACTGAAGCTTGCCCGGAATGGTTTGGGCTCCGGCATTGTAAATGGAGTCGCTGTAAGGTTTTCCCTTATAAGTATTTAAATTTTTACCGGTCTGACATGATTCCAGGAATACGAATCCCAACGCGGTAATGCAAAAAAACAAAGCGACAAGATGATGTTTTTTATTCATTGATAGGCTTTTTTTTAAAATGTGTCTGCCCTATTTCTCTAGTTTCAATACTATGTATGAATGAGGTTTCAACTCCAGATTCAAAACCGTTTTAACGATTGCTGGCTGACGACGTGTCAGAAAATATTCTTTCTTTTCTCCTGAAATTTCCTTTCCTGAAATTAAATCAGTGGCTTTGGTAAATTTCTCAGATAACCGAAGTTTCACTAGCTGCGTCTCGTTGGTAAATGATTCCACAATAACGGTATTGTTGTCGTAAACAAACAAGCTGTTATTACCCGTTGCTTCAAGGAGTGCTGGCATGTTGGGAGTTAATATTTCCCTTATTTTCGAAAGAACGTCAACCGGATACTGATACAAATCGGTTACATTATCGGGAATTGTTAATACATAGAATTTTCCTTTGGCGTAGTTTGCACGGTGAATGATTGGCCAGCCATTGGTTCCATCGAAGGCCGAAACAATTTCCCACGAATCGTTGGTCAGATAGTTGATTTGCGGAATAATCATAGCTTTTCCAGAAAACGAGTGCTGGCCCCATCCGGCAACAAATTCTTTGACCGTAGCTTTTGCATCGTTTACACGAAGCTCTACAATATCTCCGATTCCTTTGTCCTGCATGGTTTTCAGGAAACCGGAAGTAACCATGATGTCTTTTCCCGAGAGCAATTGTTTTTTAATTTTACTAACAATCTGAGGATCAGATTTAGCTTGTTCTGTAAGAAAAACAATCGGTTCGTTCTCCGGAAATTCAGGAACAATATCCATCGGAACGCCAGTCATACCGATGTAATTCTGAAGAAACTCTTCGCCTGTAGAATGGAAGGGTTTATAGCTTTTAACACCTAAAGGATTACCAAGTTGTCCCAGAAACTGATCAATCGTTTCGAAAGTATATCCTGCGGCACGGGCAATGGTAGTCGGTTGCACCATTTTTCCAGTTTTATCGGGCACGGGTTTCATCATTTCGTCATAATTGAAACTGCAAGTTGCCAGACTTTGCCATGCAGCCCGATCTGATTTTAGCAATGGGCGCTGTAATTGACGGAAATCAAAAAGTGTAATTTCAGGAGCTTTGGCAAACATCGTTAACCAAAGTTGCTCTGCATAACGATCCATAAATGTCAGTCCACCCGGATCGACCCAACCGCCACCGTTTTTGCCCGATTTCAGGTTGTTAAAATACCGGTACACCAAATAGCCAAGATAAGGTTGTAAATGCTGATTACCCGACGGATCGCGGGTTTCGGTTCCGGTATAGAGGCCATCGAACAGTTTGGGCTCGGTTTCCAGATTGAATCCACAACCCTGAAAATGGTCGTACCAATTCGGATATTTTATCACTACTTTAACGTTTGGGTTCACTTCTTTTGCGGGGTCAATAACTAAATCCGTAGCTGCTTTTGTCATCAGTTCCAGTCGAAAATCGGTCCAGCTTTTCGTGCCTTTTGCTTTCACACACAATTCGCATTTGCAATTGGTGAAAAAGAAATCATCCAAAATCAGCTCGTCAAAATGTCGGGCGGTAAATTCTACAATCTCTTTTACTTTTTTTCGATGTTCGGGATTGGAATAACAAAAGGTCTCAAAATTGTTGCTTTCGTCAACAGTTAAGGTAATTCCACCTGCAGTTTCTATTCCTCGATTCTGAAAAAACGTTTTTGCTTTCGTCAATGTAGCTTCATCAACAATCAGCAAATCGCGGTGTGTTTCGAGGTAAACTTTATCGACTTTTACTTGTCGGGATATTTCATCCCAGATGGGCTCCAGGTAATTGTTATCGCCCATTTTAGCCGTTTCGTAAGCGCGCGAATAAACTGCTACCTTGAAATTTTTGTAATGATCTCCGGCATATATGGCGGAGACGGCCAGCAATAGGAATGCCAGAGAAAAGATGATTTTTTTTGTTGGGTTCATGGTTTTAGGTTGGTTAGGTTTAAAGTTGTGTACATGAATGATCGGGACATGTCCAGACCATTCATGTATATTTAATGATTCTATTTTTTACTTGCCGATAAATCCGGCCAGAGCATATACCAAAGCAGCCTGCCAGTTTATCGCAATTTCGTTGGTCCGGTAATCTTCCTGATTGTCATTCCATCCGGTGGCTGAATGTCCACCGCCAACAATATATCCGGGCCAAGGTTCAATTTCACTGTCCGATCCCGATCTCCGGTCATGTGGATTCATTGCCGGGTTAATTCCCAGACCGGTTACATACGAACGATTGTAATAATTTCGCCCGAAGATGTGTGCAATAGCATCCTGCGAAGTTTGAGTGTAAATTTTCTTCGGCGAGATTTTATGCGCAACCTGAAGATTCAAAACCTGACGGGCAATGGTTCCGTTGCATCCCCAGTAATATCGGCTTAATGGCCGTCCATAAACATCTGATGCAGCATTAAAGGCAATCAAATTTGCAACTTCTATAATATTTTTTTGTATCGTTTTCAAAACTTCAGGGTTCTTTCCTGATTTTGATGAAAGTACATATTCAAACATTCCAAGATTCGACACATCGCCCCAATCCCAATCTTCATCAATCTGGAAGTTTTGAGCGGCAGCCTGTTTCTCAAAGTCTTTCAGGTATTCAGCATTACCGGTAGTTTCCCACATTTCGGCAGCAGCCCACAGCCGATCATCTTTATCCTCGGTTTGATAACCGCCAGTTTGAAATTCACCCTGAATAAATCCGTTATCTTGCGGATTTTCTTTCAGGAATTTGTAACTCAAACTTGCGGCCTCCAAACATTTTTGAGAATAGGTTTTGTCGTAAGGTTCGAAATAGCGAGCGGCCTGAGCCATCATCGCGACAAAATCGGCCACTGCAGCCGAACTCCAATCGGTAAAATATCTTTTCCCGTTGTCTTCTTCGGGTTTACAGAACGGTTCGAAATTTTTCCGCGTCAGTTTATGCGATACCTTTCCTGATCCGTCGGTATATTGCATGGTCAACAACCAATCGGTTTCCCATTTCAGTTCTTTCAGGAAGTCGGGAAATCCGGATGTGGTTTCAGGCAAATCAAGTGAGATTTTTTTTAGGTTATTTTGAAACTGATCCCAGGCCATAAACATCATACCAACGGTTACACCAGCATTTACAACATATTTGCCATAGTCGCCGGCATCGTGCCAGCCACCAGTTCCATCGCGGCGTTGGTCAGTTTTTCCCTGAAAATCTTCGTACCCGTCATCCAAATGGCAGGGTGCATGCGAAAAGAGATGGCCATTGTGGATTCCCTCAACTGCGGTACCACAACGCCACAAATAAAAGCCCCGCATGCTGGTATAAAATGCCTGATTGTAAACTTTGGGAGAAATTTCGAACACTGCTGATTTAGTGCCTTCCGGAGTTTCGAGGTAATATTTCCCATTTTTCAAGAATGAAGAAAAGTCGGCCAGTCCAACATTTTGGTTCACATCTTTCTGAAAAACCGGTGGCGAAACTTTTCCCTGAAAGACGACGGTCTGATTATCGGCTTCCTTGATCACAAACGATTTGGTGTCTCCAACGATTGAAGCTTTTTTAGATGATTGTGGTAAGAATCCAAGTGAATTTAAGCAGATACTCTGTTTTTGGGCTAAAATAGAAGTGGTCGACAGAACGATAAGTGCAAAAATAAATGATGCAATTGTTCTCATATTTAGGTTTGGTTTAGTGTTATTGTCGATAGTACAATATAAAGCAAAGCTAATATAAATGATTTCATACGAAAGAGTTCAGCCTGTAAAATATTGAGAAATCATTTGAAAATGCTCTTAACTAACAGGAAAAGTCAATAGCTATCCAGTTTAAAATTGAACTAAAAAGCAAATCTAACACCATAAAGGTGAGTCATTAGTCATTTGAAAATGTGCAACTTAGCACTTTCCTAATGACCATTGACTTTTCCTGTTAATTAATAGTCATTGGGAAATTTCCTAAAACAGAGTTTCCGAATGACTGATGACTATTTTCCATTGCCAATCTGTTAGATATCTTTTTTAGTCCAATCAATTTTGTGCCGGATTGCCAATGATTACACCAACTCAACGGTTACTTTTTTGAAGAATCGGGTTTCGAGCAATCTCACAATTCGTTTCACCACAAATTTACGAATCTCAAGTTCAATAGGCTGATCGGGATCCTGATGTGCCCAGTTGATGCGGGTTCCAACGATGATGTGAATAATGTCGTGTTGGGTAAGCAGTTTCACCACTTCCTCAGGAGGACTGTCGCCCAGCCGCATATCGCTGTTGTAATTTTCCAGGATTTCTTCAACTCTTCCCAATGTCAGTATTCCTTCAGTTACGATTTCAAAACCCTCCATTTTGGCAGCTGGAGGCAACGATTTTTCGGAGAACCGGTGCTGAATATTGATGTCTATATTCATTTCCCTCGCGATAATTTCGGCTGTAGTTCCTCCGCAGATAATTTTTTTTCCCGGAAATTCCCTGATCCGCTGAACGAAATCAGCATCTTTAATCTTATAGAATGGAGGACCGGTAATCAGCATAAATTCGCGGGGTTGTCTGAAATAAATCACTCCACAGCTGGCATCGTCACGTATTTCGAACGAATCGTTCATCGATGCCTGATTCAATATCTTTCGGGCAAGTTTGGTTGCCGAAATTTCATATTCACGGGCAATTTGATTTTCTGCAAAGCGGGCAATGTCATCAAGTCCCCAACCAGTTGGAAATTTAGTACTTCCCAATCCTGATTGGGTTATTCCATCCGTCATGAAAATAATCCGGTCTTCAAGCATGGGCGTAAATTCTCTAATTCGCAAAATTTTGCCCGCATTTTCTTCTCCCCTTATCGGAATGTGGATTTCCTTCGGGTTAAACAGTTGTCCTTTCCGGAAAAGGATGGAGCGCGGATTGTCATAGTTAATGATCCGGACCAATCCGGCGTCTTCAATTTCGATGATCGTAAAAGTGGCATAACTTTCTTTACCGTCTAGGCTTTTGGGCAAGGCACGCATAAAAATATTGGCAGCAACTTCAGGTTTTGTATGAAAAGAGGTATAATTCAGAGCCATCGACGCGGTTAAAGTAGCCAAAACATTGGCTTTTACGCCATGACCAATTCCGTCGGAAAGCACCAGAATCGAGCGGCCTTCTGCTCTGATTTGTTTCGAATGAAAAACATCCCCGCAAACGACCTGTCCGTGCCGGTTCAACTGATGCAAGTCAACTTCTATGTGATAATCATCACTCATCCTCGCCGTATTTGTACGATTCAATAATCGAATTCAGAAGCTCCTCTGTCATCGAGGCGTTATCGCCAAGCAGAAACGCGATTTTCTGCACGGTTTCCAGGTTGTGCCGGTTCACTCGTTGTGCCCGACTGATAATTTCTTCGCGTACAAGCGAAGGAGCCGACATATCGCGCAAGAGAGCACCAACCACGCGATGTTTATAGATGGTGATTACCGAAACATGCAGCAATTTACTCTGAATCTTCATGTCTCGCTCAATTGCATTTTCTCCTGAAATCATGGTTGCTGCGAACATTTTATAAATCACATCGGGAACCAGTTCTTTCAGGTCGGCACCATGAAGCCCAGGAATAGTTTCATAAAGTTCTTCAATTTCAGACCCGAAAAGCTTGGCAAATGCTTCGTTCGAATCAATCACTTTAAATTCACTGTCAACAATAATCAGCCCTGCCCTGATTTTGTGCATCATGGCCGAAGCAATTACGGTTGCTTCGCGTGCCTTTTCGAGTTTTCGCTCTGCCTTTTTCCGTTCGGTAATGTCGAAAATTGAACCAACAATTCCTGTTACTTCTCCCTGACTATCGCGGATTACCGCTTTGTTAAAGACTACATCGTGCATTAACCCGGTTGCATCCCTGAATTTCGCCTCATAACTTTGGTCTCCGGGACTGTCAAGTAATTCCTGATCCCGCTTGGCATATATTTCCGCAATTTCAAAGGGCTGAATGTCGAAAACAGTCTTTCCGATGATCTGCGATTTGGGCAGCCCGAGTAATTTTTCCTGAGCCATATTGCAGGCTTTATAGATGCCTTTCAGATCGCGGTAAAAAATGGGAATGGGCAAAGCATCAATAATTTTCTGATGCAATTCAGGATCATCAATAAACTCCTGATTGAAAGAATTTTGTTCGTAAATCATGGTGTGTGAATTTCGAACTTAATTTACGAAACATTTGGGAATATTTAGGTTAGGACTACATCTCTTTTTTGAAAGATGGAATTCCAGGTTTAACACTTAGCTATAACCAATCTAAATAAGGATTGAAGTCCACTCCGATCATCAGACTTTAGTTATTTTTTCTGAAATTTGTGGCAAACCCCTTTAATATTTGAAATGAAGTTAAAAGAGATCGCCGCTGTTTTAGATGCAACGATATCGTGTGGTGCTGAAAGATTGGAAGAAGAGGTAGAAATGGGTTACAGCTCCGACCTGATGAGTGATGTATTAACACTTGATACTGATAATCTGGTACTGATTACGGGATTGGTAAACCTTCAGGCCATACGCACGGCCGAAATGGCCGACATTCGGGCCATCGTTCTGGTGCGAAATAAAAAAGCTAATCAACAAATGCTTGAACTAGCCTGTGAAAATGGGATGTGTATTCTGGAATCACCCTATTCGCTCTTTAAATCCAGCGGACTTTTATTTCAAGCCGGATTAAAGCCAATCTATTAGCGATTCAAATAACCTAATTCATAGTACAACTTTAAACTTGAAACCCGGAACTTGAAACTTTTTTTTACTATACAAGGAGGCGATTTTACCCACGCAGGACATCCTTCGAGCGAAGTAAAGAAAGTGTTGAAGCAATTGGGCATTGACAGTAAAACGATCAAAAACATTGTCATTGCCCTTTACGAAGCTGAAGTGAATGTGGTGGCTCACGCCTGGAAAGGAACTGTTTCTGTTGAAATTGACGAAAATAAAATAACCATATTGGTTAGTGACGAAGGCCCCGGAATTCCAGATATTGATTTGGCTATGCAGGCAGGATATTCGACTGCCAGTAAAAAAGTTCGTGAAATGGGTTTTGGCGCCGGAATGGGCTTGCCAAACATCAAAAAGAATACCGATGAATTGCTGATTGAAAGTGAAGTAAATAAAGGAACTAAAGTAAAAATGGTTAACTATTTTTAATGAACGGATCGTCAATATATCACGCCTTAGATGCCTCAAAATGCATTGGTTGTACACATTGCATGAAATCGTGCCCAACCGAAGCCATTCGGGTAGTAAACGGTCTGGCGGAAATCGACCACGAACGTTGCGTTTACTGCGGACAATGCCACCGTGCTTGCCCAACCCACGCTTTTTATGTCGTGCAGGACGATCTGGCCATGATTCGCTCATTCAAATACCGTGTTATTTTGTTTCCATCCATCATGATTGGTCAGTTTCCTGAAAAATATAGCGAAGACCAGATATACGATGGCTTGAAAAAAGTTGGGTTTACACATGTTTACGAGGTAGAACAACCGATGCAGGTTCTTATAGATTCAATTAATGAAGTTCTTGCGGATAAAGAAACTACGAAACCAGCCATCTCTATTTATTGTCCGGCCATTGTTCGTCTTATTCAGGGGCGATATCCTTCACTAACCGAAAATCTGATTCTCCGGAAAGCACCCCATAACCTTGCGGCTCATTTTGCCATCGAACAACTGATGCTCGAAGGCGCCCGGCGCGAAGAAATTGGCCTTTTTTATGCGACGCCCTGTATTGCGAAAATTGCAGCGGTGAAAAGTCCGGTTGGTGAAAGCGAATCAATTGTGGATGGTATTGTAAACATGAACCAGCTGTATAATGAGGTGATGAAGGTTATTTCTGAAGGCCAAGCCGAAGACCATTCCGTTCAACGCCAAAACCTTTCTGCAGAAGGCATTACCTGGAGCCTTACCCGTGGCGAATCCTGTCATTTCGGGTCTCGGGGGATTGCCATTGATGGCATTCACAATGCCGTGCGTTTTCTGGAACGGCTGGAAAATGATCAGGTTAAGGGCATCGATTTTATTGAGATGCGGGCTTGCGACCAAAGTTGCGCGGGTGGGATTTTGCTCACCGGCAACCGATTTATGACCGTCGAAAGGCTTGAGCGACGCGCTAAACGTTATCCGGCAGCCAAAGATATTTCTCCGGAAACCATTCGGGCCAAAACCGAAGAGTTGAAACTAAAACTGATACTGGATTCCATCGTGCCCAAACCGCACTTTGCTTTTGGCAAAGATCGTATTAAAGCGATGGAGAAAATGAGTAAGGCACAGCGTATTGTGTGTTTTTTGCCGGGAATCGATTGCGGTGCCTGCGGTGCGCCCAACTGCCAGGCACTTGCCGAAGATATGGTGAACAACAAGGCAAAAATGTCGGATTGCACCTTCCTGCAACAAATGTGGGTGGGCGAAGACAAAATTAATGCCCGAAAAGCATTCCTCAATATGGAGAAAAAGTGGGGAAAAGATAGATTTAAAGCTGATTGTAACAAAAGAGGACGACGAAATGAAGGTTTCTGAAGTAGTTGAAAAATTAGGCCTGACCGTTTATTCAGGCCACAAAGGATTGGATCGAGAAATTGCCGGTGGTTATGTTTCTGACTTGCTGAGCGATGTAATGGGGAATGCCAGTGAAGGTGAAGTTTGGATTACACTTCAGGTACACCAGAATGTAATGGCCATCGCTTCGCTAAAGGATTTGGCAGCTGTTATTTTGGTCAATAATCTTCCTCCACAGGAAAATACGGTTCGCCATTCGAACGACGAAAACATCCCGATTCTGGGAACCAGTCTGTCCACATTCGAGATTGCCGGAAAACTGTATCAAATCTATAACCAGCAATAAATGAAAACATTCAGGACCGATCTTCATATCCACACATTGTTATCTCCATGTGGCGATCTGGAAATGAGTCCTGCAAACATTGTTTCGCTGGCGGGTCAAAGAGGGTTGGATATTATTGGGATTACCGATCACAATACCACCAAGCAATGCGAATTGGTTTGGAAACTGGCGCAAAAAACAAATCTGACCGTATTTTCTGGATGCGAAATGACTTCGCGTGAAGAGGTTCACTGCCTGGGTTTGTTCGAAGATTTTGATGCATTGCGCGTTTTTCAGGATTATTTGAATCAGCATCTGACGATTATTCCTCACAATGCCGCGCTTTTTGGTTATCAGGTATTGATTGACGAAGACGAAAATATTCTGGAAGAGTTGGAAAACTATTTGGGCGCTTCGCTGGATGTGAGTATCGAAGAAATTGAACGAAAAGTACACGAGTTATCCGGCATCTTTATTCCGGCACATATCGACCGGCCACGAAACAGCCTGTTCAGTCAATTGGGATTTTTCCCTCCTGAATTAAAGGTGGATGCGCTTCAAATTTCGAAACTTGCGGAAGAAGTAACAATCAGGGAGAAATACAAAATCAGTCAAGATATTACTATTGTAAAATTTTCGGATACCCACTTCCCTTCTGATTTGGGTAAAATTTACACGAATTTTGAAATGGAGTCTCCAATATTCTCAGAAATCAAAATGGCACTAGCCCACGAGAATGGACGAAAAGTTCAGGTTCCATAGAGAGTTCAGTTTTTGTTTTATTCATTCGGTAATTCAGTCCTTCAGTAATTCAATCTTATGAAAGACCTTTCCCTACATATCCTCGATATTGTCCAGAATTCGATTCGGGCTAAAGCGAAGTTGATTGGGATTGAAATTACCGAACTTCCAAAAGATAATCAATTGATTATTACCATTACCGACGATGGTTCCGGAATGAATCAGGAACAGCTACAACGAGCCATCGATCCATTTTACACCTCCAGAACAACCAGAAAAGTTGGACTCGGATTGTCGCTTTTCATGCAAAACGCCGAAATGACAGGAGGAACATTTAATCTTGAATCTGCATTGGGGAAAGGCACAAAAGTGACTGCTATGTTCGGGTTGAATCACCTCGACCGGCCCGTTATGGGCGATTTGGTTGGGACACTGCTACTTTTGATTTGCTCTTCCGGAGAAACAGATTATGTCTTTAAACATCAAACACCTTCCGGTGAATTTGTATTGGACACTCGAGAATTGAAGCAAACACTTGAAGATGTGCCTCTTAATCATCCTGAAGTCCGATCGTTCCTGAAAGAAATGCTTCAGGAGAATTTAGAACAAATTCAAATTAGTGAATGATGATAAATATTAGATATTTATTATTTTAATGTGCTGATATTTAAAGAATAGTGATTGAAGTTTATTGAACTCATAAATCTCCCAAAATATGAACAGAATAAAATCTCTTGCTGACTTAAAGAAGCTGCAATCCGAAGTTCAGTCGAAAATTAAATTAAGAGAAAACGGCGATAATCCTGAAAATCTGATTCAAATCAAGGTTTCAATGGCTACCTGCGGCATCGCTTCCGGAGCAAAAGACACTATGAATTATCTGATTGAGGAACTCGATCATCAGGGAATTGATGCCATCATTACTCAAACCGGATGCATGGGTTATTGCTACGCCGAGCCAACCATTGAACTTACTATTCCGGGGAAACAGCCTGTAGTTTACGGTTTTGTAAATAAAACAAAAGCGCTCGAGATCATCGAAAAGCACATCAAACTCAACGAAATGGTTGACGGAATTATTCCTGTGGCTTATTCAACAATCGACAACCAATAAACGGACAATTATGGCCGAATACAACATGCATATCCTTGTGTGCGGTGGTACCGGATGCAAGGCTTCACAAAGCGAACTCATCAAAACGAATTTTACCGACCGGCTCAACGAGTATGGATTGGCCGACGAAATTCAGGTCATTTTAACCGGATGCTTCGGTTTTTGTGAAAAGGGACCAATCGTTAAAATATTACCCGATAATACCTTCTATACACAGGTTACACCTGAAGACGTGGCCGAAATTGTGGATGAACACGTCATCAAAGGACGGAAGGTAGAACGCTTACTTTATAAAGATCCGGAAACTAAGGAAATTGTTGGCGACTCCAAGGGGATGGACTTTTACAAAAAGCAGATTCGTATTGCCCTTCGCAATTGTGGGTTCATTAATCCTGAAAATATTGAAGAGTACATTGGTCGAGACGGTTATGCTGCACTTGGCACATGTCTTTCTGAAAAAACTCCGGACGAAGCAATCCGGATGATTAAAGATTCCGGACTTCGCGGACGTGGTGGTGGCGGTTTCCCAACCGGCCTGAAATGGGAATTGACCCGCAAATCGGTCAGCGACCAGAAATACGTGGTATGCAATGCTGACGAAGGCGACCCTGGCGCGTTTATGGATCGTTCTATTTTGGAAGGCGACCCGCATTCGGTGCTCGAAGCCATGGCTATTTGCGGATATTGTATTGGCGCCGACAAAGGCTTGGTTTACATCCGGGCTGAATATCCTTTGGCTATCGAACGCCTGAAAATTGCGATCAACCAGGCACGTGAGTACGGTTTGCTGGGCGATGATATTTTGGGAACCGGATTTAATTTCGATGTCGAAATTCGTTATGGCGCCGGAGCTTTTGTTTGCGGTGAAGAAACTGCGCTGATTCATTCGATGGAAGGGAAACGCGGTGAACCAACTGTAAAACCGCCATTTCCGGCAGAAAAAGGATACAACGGCAAACCTACCAATGTGAATAATGTGGAGACTTTTGCCAATATTCCGGTCATCATCAATAAAGGAGCGGCATGGTTCGCTTCAATCGGGACTGAAAAATCGAAAGGTACCAAAGTTTTTGCTTTGGCCGGAAAAATCAACAATGTAGGTTTGATTGAAGTTCCGATGGGAATTACCCTTCGCGAAATTATTTACGATATTGGCGGCGGAATTAAAGATGGCCGTGAATTTAAGGCTGTTCAAACTGGTGGACCTTCAGGAGGTTGTTTGACCAAATCGTTTCTGGATACGCCAATCGATTACGACAATCTGGTAGCAGCCGGTTCCATGATGGGTTCCGGAGGTATGATTGTGCTCGACGATTCGGATTGTATGGTAGCGATTGCCAAATTTTACCTCGAATTTACGCTCGACGAATCGTGTGGAAAATGCACTCCTTGCAGGATTGGCAATAAACGTTTGCATGAAATTCTGGAAAAAATAACCGATGGAAACGGTGAACTTGAAGACCTGAACCGTCTGAGAATGCTGAGTAATGTTATCAAAGATACTTCACTTTGCGGCTTGGGACAAACCTCTCCAAATCCGGTACTTTCAACACTCGATAATTTCTATAACGAATATCTGGCGCATGTCACCACCCATAAATGTCTGGCAGGTCAGTGCAAGGCGTTGATGCACTATTCCATCGATGCCGAGCGGTGTACGGGTTGTACGCTTTGTTTCAGGAACTGCCCAGTTGGCGCT
Source organism: Bacteroidota bacterium (assembly GCA_023251455.1). GTDB lineage: Bacteria > Bacteroidota > Bacteroidia > Bacteroidales > Prolixibacteraceae > Aquipluma. Next base: position 43,163 of record JAHEYT010000026.1, on the reverse strand, counting down.
ATTTCCGGAGAAAAACGTGCACCGCATTACATCGATCAGTCGCTGTGTATTAAATGCGGTGTGTGTCTCGTGAAATGTAAGTTTGATGCTGTATTAATCGCCTAAAAGTACTCTCTATGGAAATGATAAACCTCACAATAGATCATAAACCGGTAGTTGTCCGGAAAGGAACTACCGTGCTGGAAGCAGCTTCGAGTATCGGAATTGATATCCCGACGCTATGCTACATGAAGCTACACGACATGAACATCGAAAATAAACCTGGAGGATGCCGTGTTTGTGTGGTAGAAGTTAAAGGTCGTCGGAATCTGGCACCTGCCTGTTGCACCGAAGCCACCGAAGCAATGGAAGTGAATACCCACTCCATCAGGGCGATAAATGCCCGTCGTACGATCGTTGAATTAATTTTGTCAGACCATCCTGCCGATTGTTTGATTTGTGCCAAATCGGGCAATTGCGATTTACAAAATATGGCCAACCATCTTGGAATCCGCAAGATTCATTACCAAGGTGAGCAGTCGTCGTATCGCGAAGATACTTCGCCGGCAATTATCCGCGAAATTAACAAGTGCATCATGTGTCGCCGTTGCGAAACCATGTGCAACGATGTGCAGACCGTCGGCGTTCTTTCCGCTGTCAATCGAGGATTTCAGGCTGTCGTGGCTCCCGCTTTCGAGATGAATCTTGATCATTCGGTTTGTACCTATTGCGGGCAGTGCGTAGCTGTATGTCCAACCGGCGCCCTTACTGAAGCTGACGAAACCGGCGCCGTGATCCGGGCTTTGTCTGATCCAACTAAAACAGTTGTCGTTCAGACTGCTCCTGCTGTTCGGGCTGCGTTGGGCGAAGAATTCGGAATGCCTGCCGGAACATTGGTGACTGGGAAAATGGTTGCTGCCCTGCGCCGTCTGGGATTCGATTACGTTTTCGATACCGATTTTGCTGCCGACCTCACTATTCTGGAAGAAGGGACCGAATTGCTCAACCGACTATCTGGATTTATGGAAGGTGATCCGAATGTCAAACTGCCAATCCTTACTTCGTGTTGTCCGGCCTGGGTGAAATTTTTTGAGCATCATTTCCCTGAATTAAAAGATATTCCGTCAACTGCGCGGTCGCCTCAACAAATGTTTGGCTCAATTGCCAAAACCTATTTTGCTGATAAAATCAATGTCAAACGCGAGAATCTGGTGGTGGTTTCCATTATGCCATGTTTGGCCAAAAAATATGAAAGCAGTCGTCCGGAGTTTTCAGTGAATGGAAATCCGGATGTCGATTTTGCGTTGAGCACCAGAGAACTGGCTCATTTAATTAATTTGGGCAACATCGATTTTAATTCATTGCCAAATGAAGAATTTGATCAGCCATTGGGTGAATCAACCGGCGCCGCAGTCATTTTTGGCACCACTGGTGGTGTAATTGAAGCGGCAGTTCGCACAGCATACGAAGTTTTTACCGGCAAACCGTTGCCACGCGTTGATTTTGAAGAGTTGCGCGGAATGGATGGTTTACGTAAAGCAACCATCGATTTCAACGGAACACCAATTAACATCGGAATTGCTCATGGTTTGGGCAATGCACGTAAGTTACTTGAAGATATTGAGGCCGGGAACAGTGAGTTTCATGCTATTGAAATTATGTCGTGCCCAGGTGGTTGCATCGGTGGTGGCGGTCAGCCATATCACCATGGCGATGCTGAAATCCTGAAAAAAAGGCAACGTGCCATTTATTCGGAAGACAAAAACAAGACGATCCGGAAATCGCACGAGAATCCATACATCACCAAGCTTTACGAAGAATTTTTGGGAGCCCCGATGAGCGAAAAGGCGCATCATTTGCTGCACACCAAATATTTTGACCGTAGCTAATCAGTAGAGACGTTGCATGCAACGTCACTACAAACCACATTTCAATTTTATTCAAATCGAAATTCTAACAATATGCCAGGAATAAAACTTTCAGAAAAAACCATCGGACAGATCAGGGAGGTTTGTTCGGGTTTCGGGAACCAGGGAAGTGAACTGATTAATGTATTGCATCAGGTTCAGAGCAAGTTAGGCTATTTGCCAGCCGAAGTTCAGGAAGTGATTGCCAAAGAATTGAATATTTCCATCGCCAAAGTTTACGGAGTGGGTACTTTCTACTCTTTCTTTACTATGATTCCTATGGGCGAGCACCCGATTTCCATTTGTATGGGAACAGCTTGCTACGTGCGCGGTTCAGAACAAGTCCTTGCCGAATTTAAACGACAATTAAGTATTGAAGTGGGGCAAAGCACTGCCGACAATAAGTTTTCACTCAACTGCCTGCGATGTGTTGGGGCCTGTGGATTGGCTCCCGTTGTGATGGTTGGCGAAAAAGTTTATGGCCGTGTGTCGCCACAAATGGTGAAAAACATCATTTCCGAATACAAGGAAGGCTGCGTCTCAGAAGCAAAATCCGCGTAATATCCTATTTAGCTTTAGTGAGCGGGTGACTTCGAGTCACCCGCTCACTTTGTTTTTATAGCACATCAAGCAAAAATATTTATCTTTAGGCGAACACTTAACTCATTTCTATGAACCGCCTTCTTCTTGCAATCCTACTTGTTGTTACTGCTTTAATCGCTCCAGCCCAAATCACTTACAAAACCGAAAACAATATTTCGTACCGCACCGGCGAAAATCTGGATGCTTACATGAAAGAGCGTTGTAATTTGGATATTTATATTCCTGAAAATCTGGACAGCTTTACAACTGTGGTTTGGTTTCATGGCGGTGGATTAACTGCCGGCGAAAAATCAATTCCGGAGCGTTTGAAGAACAAGAAGTTTGCGGTTGTGGCAGTGAATTACCGGTTGAGTCCTAAAGTGAAAAGTCCGGCATATGTCGACGATGCAGCGGCTGCCGTTGCCTGGGTGTTTAAAAATATCAGTAAATATGGCGGCGATCCAAAAAAGATAGTGGTTTCAGGTCATTCAGCAGGCGGATATCTAGCTTGCATGATTGGTCTCGACAAACATTACCTGGCAGCCTATGGAATAGATGCCAATGCCATTCAGAAACTGGTTCCGTTCAGTGGACAAATGATCACCCATTTTGAGATTCGGAAAGAACGTGGTATAAAAGATACTACACCTGTTGTTGATGAATTTGCGCCATTGTTCCACATCAGGGCAGATGCACCTCCTTTGTGCCTGATTACGGGCGATCGCGAACTGGAAATGCTGGGCCGGTATGAAGAGAATGCCTACATGTGCCGTATGATGAAACTTTCAGGACACAAACAAACAACATTGTTCGAATTGGATGGATTCAACCATGGCGGAATGGCTGAACCGGCATTTGACTTGCTATTGCGAATTCTGATGAAATAGAAAATTGTTATTTTCAAAGAAAACTCATTCATTGGGCTAAAATCCAGAGAATGAGTTTTTCTATTTCCACGAGACCCCAAATGATTTTACCTCCGATGAGAGCATGAGGAAAAGGTTCTCCTTATTCCCAAATTAATTTTAGTTTATTACATTGTTATTCAATGCACTAAACATGCCGCATAACACCTAAATACGATAATATTCTGGGTTATAACCATAGTTTATCTCTTTCTACTTCCTTAAATTTATAGGAATTGATCTGCTTCCTGAATCTTCTTTCCGTTTCGGAAAATATACTGAAGAATAAATTGATCCCGCTGTTTTGTCAGCATTTCTAAATGTCACCAATCGCTTGTTTCCTTAAATCTAAAACCTGTTTTCCTGATCATATCCAGGTATTTTGGGTAGAATTTCAGGAGAATTTCAGATACCTGTCAACTAACAAATTGATTTCTTATGAATCCAGTTTCCGAATTAATCAAAAATCTGGCCGACCAGCATGGTCGTGAGCGGCGCAATCTGCTGCCGATCCTTCAGGGAGTTGTTGAACAGGAAAAATACCTGTCGGAATTTTCGATGATCGAAATTGCCCGGGAGTTGGATTTGCCTGCTGCGGAGGTTTATGGCACGGCAACTTTTTATTCCTTTCTGGAGCACAAAAAAATGGGCAAACACATCATTCGGGTGTGCAAAACCATTACCTGTTCAATGAAAGGAAAGAACCAGATTTTGCTTGCCATCGAGGATATGCTGAAAATTAGTCTGGGAGAAACTACCCCGGACGGGAATTTCTCCCTGCTTCAGACCAATTGCCTCGGATTTTGCCACAAAGCTCCGGCAATGTTGATTAACAATGAAATTTATACCGAGTTGACTCCTGAAAAGGTCCGGGAGATTTTAAGCTCATACATGAAAAAGAAAGGAGGTTCGCATGACAATTAGTTATCAGTTGAAGCGCGTCGATTTCATTTTCAAGAATGAAAACGATTGGGAAGAAGTGTTGCAAAAAAGCATTAGCCGATCTCCTCAGGAATTGATAAACGAATTGATCAGCTCGGAATTGAAGGGGCGTGGCGGAGCAGGCTTCCCTACTGGTCTGAAATGGAAACTTTCGTCGGAAGCAGTTGATGATACCAAATATGTGATTTGCAATGCCGACGAGGGAGAACCAGGAACTTTTAAAGACCGCGAGATTTTGTCACAGGTACCTTACAAAGTCCTTACCGGGATGGCCGTCTGCGGTCATGTGATCGGCGCCAAAGAAGGTTACATCTACCTGCGTGGCGAATACTTTTTTCTTCAGCCTGAACTGAACAAGGCCATTAGTGAGTTCGAATACTATTGCAAAGAGATCAATCTAGATTTTACCATTAAGATATTTATGGGAAGCGGAGCGTACATCTGCGGCGAAGAAACGGCTCTTTTCGAATCGATGGAGGGCAAGCGTGGCGAACCCCGGAATAAACCACCATATCCTTCGTCGTATGGTTATATGGGCAAACCAACCGTAATCAATAACGTGGAAACGCTGGCGCATACTTTCACCATTTTTAAATACGGGGCAAAACGGTTTTACGATCTGGGCGTTCAGTATTCGCGCGGATCGAAGTTGTTTTCGGTTTCAGGAGATACGCCTAAACCCGGGATTTATGAGCTGGAATTGGGAATGAGCCTATCCGATTTTGTAGATGAGTTTGGCGATGGCGACACCAAAGCCGTGCAGGTAGGCGGTGCTTCCGGATTTCTGGTTCCCCGGAAGCGTTTTGGCGAAACAGCTATCGGATTTCAGGGAAAATTAACAGGCATTTCGCTGCCAACGGGTGGTTCTATGATGCTTTTCAATAGCTCACGATCTATGTTCAACGTACTCGATAATTATCTGGAATTCTTCCGTGAAGAATCGTGCGGACAGTGCACGCCTTGCCGCGTTGGCTGCCAACAGTTGCTGAAAGGAATCAAAGCGGTAAAACGTGGCGAAAAGAATGCGCACTATCTCGACAAATTACTTCGTCTGGCCGAAACCATGCAGTACACCGCCAAATGCGGATTGGGGCAATCGGTGGCCAATTCGTTTTCGTCAATTGTCGAAAATTTCAGGGAAGAAATGATTTACTAACGCAGTAAAACCCGACAGCGATGACTAAAAATATTAAAATTACCATAAACGGCGTTCCAGTTGAAATAGAACCCGGAACCACCATTCTGGATGCTGCACGTCAGGTTGGCGTTATCATTCCTACGCTTTGTTACCATAAAGACCTTTGTGTGGCCGGGAATTGCCGTGTTTGTGTAACTGAAATTGTTGGACAAAAGCGTCTGACGGCTGCTTGTGCCACGCCGTGTGAGGAAGGAATGGAAATTTTGACTAATTCACTGAAAGTCCGAAATTCGCGGAAGCATATCATCGAACTTCTTTTATCGGAGCACAACGCTGACTGTACTCGTTGCTACAAAAACGGAAATTGTGAATTACAGCTCCTGGCTTCGGAGTATAAAATTATGACCCAGGATTTTATTCGTCTGGCGCCACTGAAAAAATATTCCATCGATATGTTTTCTCCTTCGATTGTAAAAGACGACAGCAAATGCGTGCGTTGCCAGCGGTGCGTCCGTACCTGTGTTGAATTGCAGGGTGTTAATGCCTTGACCGTAGCGCACAAAGGCGACCAAATGAAGATAACCACTTTCTTCGAAAAACTGATGAGTGATGTGGTGTGCACCACCTGCGGACAATGCATCAATCACTGTCCGACCGGTGCATTGGTCGAACGAAACTACATCGAGGAAGTTTGGGACGCCATTGCCGATAAAACCAAACATGTAGTTGTTCAAACAGCCCCGGCGGTGCGGGTCGGTTTGGGCGAAGAACTGGGTTTTAAAGTTGGCACCCGGGTTACCGGGAAAATGGTGGCCGCCTTAAAACGTTTGGGATTCGATGCGGTGATGGATACCGATTTTACAGCCGATTTGACCATCATGGAAGAAGGAACCGAATTACTTACCCGCCTGAAAAAAGTTCTGGTCGATCACGATCCTGAGGTGAAACTTCCGATGGCAACTTCCTGTTCACCCGGATGGATAAAATATATTGAACACATGTTTCCCGATTACCTCGATCATTTATCGACCTGCAAATCGCCGCAACAAATGTTTGGTGCACTGGCCAAAACCTATTATGCCAAGGCTCGAAATCTCGATCCGGATTCGATTGTCTCGGTTTCGATTATGCCATGCACGGCCAAGAAGTTTGAAGCTAACCGCCCCGAAATGCATGATAGTGGCTACCGCGATGTAGATTATGTGCTGACCACCCGCGAATTGGCCATCATGATTAAACAAGCTGGCATCGATTTTATGAAACTCGACGACATGCATTACGACCGGCTGATGGGCGAATCGACAGGCGCCGGTGTAATTTTTGGCGCCACCGGAGGTGTTATGGAGGCTGCCTTGCGCACCGCTTACGAGTTGGTTACCGGTCGCGAAGTTCCGTTCGAAAACCTAAATATCACTCCGGTTCGCGGCATGGAAGGTGTAAAAGAGGCTTCGCTGAAAATTGAAAATCCGCTAAAAGAATGGACATTTCTGGATGGCGTTGAGCTGAAATGTGCGGTCGCCCACGGTTTGGTAAATGCCGGAAAAGTGATGGATTCAATCCGGTCAGGTCAGGCGAATTACCATTTTGTCGAATTTATGGCTTGCCCCGGAGGATGTTTGGGTGGTGGAGGCCAGCCGATTCCGACTAGTCCAGAAATTCGCGAGAAACGTGCCGAAGCCATTTATGCCGAGGATGCCGGGATGCCGCTCCGGAAATCGCATCAGAATCCGGAGATTATCAAGATTTACAAAGATTTTCTCGATCATCCGTTGAGCGAAAAATCGCACCATTTGTTGCACACGCATTACACCGCACGCGAAAGATTTTAACAGAACAAGTCCGGTCTTCACCGGACTTTCTTATTTTTGGGGTATGCAATATCAAATCTCATTCAACAGTCCTTTAGGGTTCCTGATTTTAAAGTCAGATGGACAATCAATTAAGGAAATTTCCTTTTCTGAAAACGATATTCAGGAGCAAAATCCGTGTGAAGTTTTGGAATTGTGCAAAGCCCAATTGGATGATTATTTCTCCGGAAAATCATTGACATTTGATTTGCCACTTTCTCCTGAAGGCACCGAATTTCAGCAGAGAGTATGGACCGAATTATTGAAAATACCTTATGGCGAAACCATTACTTATATGGATATGGCGGTCCGTCTTGGCGATCCAAAATGTATACGGGCTGCAGGTACAGCCAACGGTAAAAATCCGATTGCCATTATTATTCCCTGCCACCGTGTGATTGGTGCGGGAAACAAGCTGACGGGTTATGCTGGAGGAATATGGCGAAAAAAGATGTTGCTTGAATTAGAAATGAAACACAATCCTACCAAACGAACACTTTTCTAAAAATGGATACTACTTTGATTTTCGAAGCCTGCGTTGAAACGCTGGAAGATGCTTTAGCTGCGGAAAAACGTGGTGCAAATCGAATCGAACTTTGCTCCGCACTCGATCAGGATGGATTAACTCCTTCGCCTGAATTAACCAAACAGTGCGTGCAAAATTTAACGATTCCGGTGATGGCCATGGTTCGGCCGCGTGGTGGAAACTTTGTTTATTCGGAGACTGAAATCCTGCAAATGGAGGCAGAAATTGAATTCTTCAAGCAATCGGGAGTTGCCGGTGTCGTATTCGGATTACTTACCGATGACGGTGCTGTTGATGTTGAAAATACCCGGCGATTGGCCAAGCTGGCGTCTCCACTGGAAGTTACTTTTCACAAAGCCATCGACTACTCCAATGATATCTTGAAATCGTTTCAGGAATTGAATGCCATTGACGGAATTACGCGCGTGCTGACTTCCGGAGGAATGGACACTGCATGGAATGGCCGCCTTATTCTGAAGCAAATGCAGGATTTGCCAAATCGGCGGATTAAAATCATTGCTGCAGGTAAAGTTCTTCCGGAGAACCGTAATCAGATTGCCGAATTTACCGCAGCAACCGAGTTACACGGGAAACGGATCGTTTAATTTTTCCTTCGTTTTATGGAGATTTTTCGTTAGTTGAATCGTTTGATTTTAACTGTATTGCCATGCCTGAAAGTTAAGGTTTCAGACGTTCTTTTAGCGATTTTAATTTCAATGTTAATTTATTAAAACATTTTAGTTCTGTATTCGAAAAATATAACAAAACCTTGCTTTTGTTTTTCAGGAAATACTTAAAATTGCATCATCAAATTTTAAGTAAGTCATTCATTAATAGAAAACAATAGGTATGAAAACAATTCGAAAAATTTCAGTTTTAGTAATCGCCTGCATGTTGACCAGTTTGAGTTGGGCGCAGGAAAAAACCACAGACAATAAAAGTTTGTACAAAGCCTTCGAAATGTCGGTTAGCGAAGGTTTAAATCTTCAGGCAACTGCAAAAGTTGGCATCAAGACCGTGTATGGTTTGTTCAGTGTGGGCACTCAATGCCTGACTGAAAACTACAAATGGGCGTTTGGTGCAGGTGTTGGAACCCACCTGATCAAAAATGAAAATCATTCGATGAATTTAGAATACATGATTTTTCATGTCAACGAAAACAAAATCTGGACAGACAATTACAACAATTTTCAGCAGATCAGATTGTTGTGTAGCAAGCGAATCGGCGAAAAGATCAGTATTTTTGGTGGACCAAGTCTCAATTTAAATATTGCCGAAAATAAGGAAAGTTACGGACATACTTTCGAAAGCACTTTTGCACCGTACGATATTTATTCGCATGTTGGCGATAATCACACATCGAAAGGTTGGATTGGTTTTACTTTAGGTATCCGTTTCGACAAATAATTAATACATTTATATAACGAAAAAAGGCAGCTCATCGCTGCCTTTTTTCGTTATTATTGTTGTGTTACTGAACCCATTTTAAATAATGGAAATCCTGACGATGAGGTAATTCCGGATGATTTGGAACGATACGGATCGCATAACCAAATGCACCTGCATTCATCAGGTTCAGATCTAGCTTGTAAGTAATGATCTGTCCTTCTGTACCCTCAACCGTAAATGGCAAACATTCAATCAGATTGGGCTGGCCATCTTTACCTGTTTCAGTAATTACCATTTCAACGCTTAAATCTTCTGGTTTTAAGCTTTTGATGTCGACAACCACCCTTGCCGGATAAACTTCTCCGATTTTCAAAACATTCGTAATTCCATCGGTAATCTGAACGTTTTTCACTTCAAGCTGATCCCAAACGGCAGAAACACCTGATTTCCAAACTGCAATTTCTTTCGCGAGCTTATAATCAGAAGCAATCAACCGGGCAGAACGTTCAGCCTGAGGTTTATAGAATCTATCCTGATAATCGCGAATCATGCGTGCAGTAGTGAAATTAGGAGAAACCTGGGCAAACGTATTTTTGATGTAAGAAACCCATTTTTCAGGAATTCCATTGATGTTGCGATCGTAGAATGCTGGCAATATTTCTTCTTCAAAGATGTTGTAGATGGTTTCCGCATCCAATTCATCCTGAAGATCGTTAATTTCATAGGCATTATCCTGAGGAAGTGCCCAGCCTGCATCTTTTTTATACCCTTCAACCCACCAGCCATCGAGAACTGAAAAGTGAATGGTTCCGTTCATCACACCCTTTTCTCCGCTGGTGCCCGATGCTTCCAATGGTCGGGTTGGCGTATTCATCCAAATATCGACTCCCTGTAACATCATTTTAGCCAGGTTCATATCGTAATTTTGAACAAACAAAATTTTGCCAATAAATTCAGGACGTTTCGAAATCTCAACGATGTACTTGATGAGATCCTGACCAGCTTTATCGGCTGGGTGTGCTTTCCCGGCAAAAATAAACTGAACTGGACGAGCAGGGTCGTTAACCAATTTCGACAAACGATCGAGATTCCGGAATAACAAATGAGCTCTTTTGTAGGTTGCAAACCGACGTGCAAAACCAATTGTTAAAGCATACGGATTAAGTTTACCCAAAACTTCGGAGATCATTTTAGGGTTTTCATGCCGTTTAATCCAGGTATTTGTAAACCTTTGTTTGATGTACCCAATCGTCTTTAAACGCATGCTCTGTTTCAAATTCCAGATTTCTTCATCCGGAATTTTGTAAATGCGTTCCCACAAATCGAAATCAAGCTGATCTTCCGGAAATGTTTTGCCGAAATATTTTTGGTGCATTTCTTTCCATTCTTTGGCCGCCCAAGTGGCATAATGAACACCATTAGTTACATATCCAACTTCAAGCTCTTCAGGTAAAAAACCTTCATAAAGCGGGCTAAGAACTTCTTTCGAAACTTCGCCATGAAGCATACTAACGCCGTTTATTCCCTGCGACAAGTTACAGGCCAGATAACTCATGTTAAAATGGTCTTCATAAGGATTAGCCTTACCCAAATTACAGAACTCGTCCCAGCTAATGCCAACCTTTTCAAGATACTTGTGCATATAGTGCTTAAACATATCCTGATGGAAAGAATCGTGTCCGGCAGGAACCGGGGTATGTGTAGTGAATAAAGTTGAAACTCTTACAACTTCTTTGGCTTCCGTATAGGAAAGTTTCTTTTCAGAAATGAAATCAGCCATACGTTCCAGACCGATCATTGCTGCATGTCCTTCATTGCAATGGTAAATATCCATTTCGTAACCCAGTTTCTTCAGGGCACGCATACCTCCAAGTCCAAGCAACATTTCCTGCTTCAATCGGTTTTCGTTGTCGCCACCGTATAAATGGTGTGTTACAAAACGATCTTCATCCGAATTACCTTCGAAATCAGCATCCAATAAAAACAATTTAATCGATCCGATAAATACTTGCCATACCCGGGCTGAAATTTCACGACCAGGATATTGTACCTGAATATGTATCCAGTTTCCATCCGCATCATAGGCTGGCTGTACCGGAATTTTGGAGAATTGTTGAGCATCATAATTTGAAAGCTGCTCGCCTGTAATTGAAATATTCTGGCGGAAATAACCGTAACGATATAACAAACCCACACCCACCAAGTCTACTTTCGAATCGCTGGCTTCTTTCAGGTAATCACCGGCAAGTATTCCAAGGCCTCCTGAAAATATTTTCAAACTGTCGTGCAAACCATACTCCATGCTGAAATAGGCTACAGATGGTCCCTTCAGATTTTTTCTATCCGCAAGATATTTATTTAATTGAGTCGAAACCTGGTTCATTTTTAGTAAGAACTCCTCATCTTTTTCAAGCTCAAGGAAACGCTGATAATTCACCTCGTCGAGTAACACAATTGGATTGTGCTCACATTCTTCCCATATTTCCGCATCAATATACTGAAATAATTCACGGGCTTCGGTGTTCCATACCCACCACAGATTGCGGCTTATTTCTTTCAGTGGAGTCAACTTTTCAGGGATATTTGACTCGACAAACAGTTTTTTCCAATTTGGTTGTTCCACAGTTGTTGTTTTTATGTGTATACTGCTAATAGTCTTTACCTATCTAATTCACTTTCAAGGCAAGTAAATTAAACAACAAAAGAAGTCAAAAAAACACTTATTTGAATGATCTAAATGTAAAAAGGACGTTAAATATTTGGTAAATAATTGATGGGATGACTGTTAATTATGCTATTTCGCAACCTCAAGAAGTTTAAAGTATATTTTGTCCACTTTCGATGCGGCATTTTTCCAAGTTTGTTTTTCAGCCTCCTTTTTTCCTTTCAACCCAAGCCTAATGCCATATTCCTGATTTATCAGTAATGAATAAATAGCGTCAGCCATTGCCTGGATATCCCAATAATCAACCTTAATCGCATTTGTCACTACCTCCGATACGCCCGATTGTTTTGAAATCACCACCGGAACTCCTGCCTGCATGGCTTCAAGCGTAACTAATCCAAATGGTTCCGACACTGAAGGCATGACAAAAACATCACTAATCCGAAAAAGTTCAGAGATTTCGCTATCAGCTACAAAGCCTGGAAATTGAAAATACTCTGAAATATTCAAGGTTGCTACTCTTTGCTTTATCTCGTTTAACAAATCGCCTTTGCCTGCCATTACAAAACGCACGTTTTTCATTTTCTGAAGCACCAGGCTGGCCACTTCAACAAAATACTCAGGGCCTTTTTGCATGGTTATCCGCCCCAGAAAACTCACAACTTTATCATTGGTATATTCTCTGGAAACTTGTGTGCCTCCAGAACGCCCAGAATCCACCGCATTATAAACTGTGATTACTTTCTTTGGATTTATTTTGTATTTCCGGATCATGATGGAACGGGTTAAATGGCTAACTGCAATGATTTTGTCGGCAGCTTCCAACCCTTCTTTTTCAATGGCGCAAATCGCAGGATTAACAGAACTTCCTGAACGGTCGAATTCAGTGGAGTGAACATGCACAACAAGTGGTTTGCCCGAAATCCGTTTGGCTGCCATTCCTGCCCGAAAGCACATCCAGTCGTGTACATGAATCACATCAAAATCAATTTCACCGGCAAGTTTTTCGGCTACAACGGCGTAATAATCTATTTCCTGAAATAGATTTTGACCGTAATCGCCTCCAAAAACAAGTTTTCCATCCGGAGTTGTTTCAATTAATCGTTTCTCTCCGGAAGAAATTTGTGATTTCAATTCATCAAATTCGGAAGTTCCGAGGTAAGGAATTAATTCGGATTGAAGTTCGTAGTATTCAACCTTCGACTTTGCGTCCATAAAATTAATTTGCTGGTGAATAACAGGTACTTGATCGGCTCCCAGCAAAGTGACATTCGACAGATCTTCGTCACCCCAGGCTTTGGGTACAACAAAAGTGACCTCAACATCATTGAGTTGAGCCAATCCTTTTGTCAAACCGAAACAGGCCGTTCCCAAACCTCCCGATATATGAGGCGGAAATTCCCATCCAAACATCAAAACCTTCATAATTCAAGGTAAAAGGCGTGCACTGGGCATCGCCGAAGTATAAAGTCAAAAGTATAAAAAACCGCGTAAGTCTCGTTGTTGCCGGACAGGAAGAATTAAAAGCATTTACCGATTAAAATGCGGCAAGTTTAGCTTCAAAATAAGTTTGTTCCTGAGAAAAATCAAGGTTTGGAAACTGGCTTGTCAATTGACTGATCTGATTTAAGTTTTGTTGTATAAACACTTTGAATTCCTCGGTTGCCGGATTAACCGGACGATGTTCAAAAGCTTTCCGGATTTTCATCACTTTCTTGGAAACGTCCATGCTTTCTTTGGCAATCATGACTTTGCTAAAGCGCTCAAAGATATAGTCAACAGCAACCGGGTTGATATGCAGCATATCGTCAGCATAGAAACGATAATCGCGCAATTCGTCCATCATCAATTCGTACGACGGGAAATATGCGCACGACTGATTTCCAAATCCTTTGATCAGCTGATCAATAGCCAGTATAAGTGTTGCTTTGCTGAGCTGATTTTCTGCCGCGCCATCTTTCCAATGGCGAATAGGACTTACCGTAAAAATAACTTTCAACTCCGGATTGAACTTCCAAAGTTGCTCCAGCAATTCGCGATAAACATTGGTAATTTCATATACTCCAAGCCGGAATCGTTTAAATTCGGCAGCATGTATTTTATGGCAGTTGGAAACAATTTGTCCGGTTTTCCGGAGTTCGTAAACCCATGCAGTTCCGAAGGTGATAACCAAAAAATCAGCCTTCTTCAGGAATTCATGCGATGATGAAATACGGTTGTTGATTCGTTCGAGAGCCGCGCCCTGGTCAACGTCTGAAAAGCGGCTGTGATGATAAAAACTATTCCATAAACCCTGATCCTGAAAAAGATCGTCTTCAGTAAAAACCCGCTTTTCAAGTAATATTCGGAGGCTGTTGGCAATAGATTCCGGGTTGTATAAAATTCCAAATGGATTCATATCCACATCGAACTTCAGATCAATCAATTTCTGCCCAATGTTCTCTGAAAAGCACGATCCAAAAAGCATCATACTTTTCGAATAATCCATTTGACTGTGAAATTCAGCGATTTGGATTTCAGTAAAAAACCGCATAAATATTTACGATTAAACAATTTGCAATTTTAAAGTTCACAGATAGCTGGAGAAAATATTACGGGTTTCGGGTTTCGGATTACGAGTTCCGCATCCCGTAACACGATTTATTTCCCCTGCTTCTTTAAGACAAGAGCCGTCCGGGCAGGTAAATAAAGCAATAGATATTGCTGGCTATTTGCATCGCCTGATGGATGAGTGCCATAAGTCAGCTGATTATCAACTCGATTTTGACCACCAAAACGGTCTTCGTCGGTATTCAACACGATTTTATATTTCGAAGTTTCCAATGGAATTCCATAATCGACCAGCGATTGTGTTGGGTGGAAATTGAATACAAACAGAAATTTGCCCCTTGTATAGGCAAGTACTTCATTTTCTTTATGGTCGTGTACCCAATACACTTCCGGAGTTTCGATCAGCTTGTCTTTTTTGGCCAGAGCAATCATTTCGCGATCGAAGTCCGATAACCAACAGTATTTCAACTCTTTGTTGTCTTCCAAACTCCACAATCTCCGGGCGTGGGCATACGACCAGTCATTTCCATCCCTCGGAAAATCAATCCACTCCGGATGTCCGAATTCATTTCCCATAAAATTAAGGTAGGCACCTCCGGCACACGATAAAGTCGCCAGGCGGATCATTTTATGCAGGGCAATACCGCGTTCTACGGCCATGTTGGGCTGATCTTTCCGCATACTGAAATACATTTCCTTATCGATCAAACGGAAGATAATCGTTTTGTCACCCACCAAAGCCTGATCGTGCGACTCGGCATAACTAACCACTTTTTCGTCCATCCGTTTCGAGGTCAGTTCGTAGAAAATATTCCCGACATCCCATTTTTCATCCGAAACTTCTTTTATCAGCTTGATCCAGAAATCAGGAACACCCATCGCCATACGATAATCGAAACCCATTCCGCCATCTTTATGTGGCGTTGCCAAACCAGGCAATCCACTCATTTCTTCAGCAATCGAAAGTGCATTTGGATTTATTTCATGAATTAACCGGTTAGCCATGATGAAATAAGAGAACGCTTCCTGATCGAGTCCGGCGTTAAAATAATCGTCGTAACAAGTAAAAGCCTTTCCTAAACCGTGATCGAAATATAGCATACTCGTCACACCATCAAAGCGGAAACCATCGAACTTAAAGTCTTCGAGCCAATAGCGAATATTTGAAAGCAGAAAATGCAGCACCTCTGTTTTTCCGTAGTTAAAACAATATGAATCCCAGGCCGGATGTTCACCTTTTGGTCCGTCATGGAAAAACTGCCAACGCGTTCCGTCGTATTTTCCCAACCCTTCAGCCTCGTTTTTCACGGCGTGCGAGTGCACCAAATCGATGATGACTGAAATACCCATTCCATGCGCTTCATCAACCAGTTGTTTCAGTTCTTCCGGAGTACCAAACCGCGATGAGGGTGCAAAAAAGCTTGACACATGATACCCAAAACTTCCGTAATATGGATGTTCCGGAATAGCCATAAGCTGAATAGTATTGTAGCCTGCCCGCTGAATTCGCGGCAGGATGTTCATACGAAATTCGTTATAGGTATGTACCCGCGGATCTTCACCCGCCATTCCAATATGACCTTCGTAAATCAGAGGTGCCTCGGCTGATCGCTGAAATTTGGAGTGCTTCCATTTGAAATCTTTTTCGGGAGCCCAAACCTGAGCATTGAATATCTTGGTATGATCGTCCTGAACAACCCGGTTGGCCCAGGCCGGAATACGTTTGCCCTGACCACCTTCCCAATAAGTTGAAAAGGCGAATAAATCACCATGGCTCATCTTTTCCTGAGAAAGTCGAAGTTCCCAGTTACCCGATCCGGTGAAATTAAACGAATATTCGGGCAACTCCTGCCAGTCATTAAATTGACCAATCAGGTAAATTTCAGTGGCATTGGGCGCCCAGTCGCGTATAACCCATTGGTTGTTTTCGCGGTGCAATCCATACCATTTATGCCCCTGCGAAAAATCACTCAAACTTTGGCCGCGCAGAATTTCTTGTTCCTTATCTTTTGCAACCTGTAAACGATCCATGATAATGGAAGTGAATGGCTCGAGGTAAGTATCGTTTTTGATTAAATTTGGAAGTTTCATAATATTTTCAGTTTGCTTAAAGATAAGAAAAGATATTAAACAGAAAGTCCCACTTTTGGTGAGACTCTCTGTTTATTGTTTATTTATTTCTTTTTGGCAAACTCCTGAATAAACTTCTGATCCAATTCATCCGAATCGCCGTATTGATTGCGCAATTCAGTAAGGCGTTTGTGCATATCCGTTTGGACATCAGCATAAGCCGGGTCGTTATAGATACTTTTCATTTCGTGCGGATCTTTTTCCAGATCATACATTTCCCATTCATCCACATCATTATAAAAATGAATGAGTTTATACCGATCGGTTCGAACTCCGTAATGACGTTTTACCATGTGCTCAGCCGGGTATTCGTAATATTGGTAATAAATGGCATCGCGCCACTGACCCTTTTCACCGTTTACCACTTTCCTGAACGATAAGCCCTGCATGTCGGCGGGAGCTTTTACCCCTGCATAATCCAGAAAGGTTGGAGCAAAATCAAGGTTCTGAACCAACTGATCGACTACTGTTCCTGATTTTATTTCCTTCGGATAGCGCATCAATATTGGGGTCCGGAACGATTCTTCGTACATGAAACGTTTATCGAACCAACCGTGTTCGCCTAAATAAAATCCCTGATCAGAAGTATAGATCACGATGGTATTTTCAGATAATCCATTTTTATCCAGATAATCCAATACCTCGCCAACGCCATCATCAACCGATTTAATGCATTTCAGGTAATCGCGCAGGTACCTTTGATATTTCCATTTTGCCAAATCTTTACCCTCAGGTTTGTTTTTCAGGAATGATTCGTTACGCGGGTTATAGGCTTTTCGCCAAGCTTCACGTTGTTTATCATCCATCCGGTTTATATCACTCTCGAAACCGGTAGGTTTGCCAGTATATGGATCATTTTCAAATTTCATGTCATGGCCCCATCTCATATCCTTTACGACACCCATTTCCTGAGTGTGTGCAGCAGTTCCACGTCCTTCATAATCGTCAAAGAAGTTTTCAGGGAAAGGGAAATCGCGGTCTTCATATAAATCAAGATATTTCTCTTCAGGAAGCCAGTTGCGATGCGGAGCTTTCTGATGATACATCAACAAAAAGGGCTTCGATTTATTGCGGGTTTTGTCGAGCCAATTTAAGGCAAATTCGGTTGTCAACGTAGTAACATAACCTGAAAACTGTTTCTTTACGCCGTTTTCAATAAAATCGGGATTGTAATAATTTCCCTGTCCGGGAAGTACATTCCAATAATCAAACCCTTGTGGAGAACCTTCCAGATGAATCTTACCGATCAATGCAGTTTGATACCCGCTTTGCTGAAGTATTTTTGCAAAGCTCTGCTGGTTCCAATCAAAAGGGACCCGATTATCGACTTTACCATTCAAATGACTGAATTTTCCGGTTAAAATAACCGCCCGACTGGGGGCACATATCGAATTGGTTACAAATCCTCTGTTGAAAATAGCGCCTTCGCGGGCAATCCGATCAATATTCGGAGTTTCGTTTAAACCATGTCCATAGGCGCTAATGGCCTGATAAGCATGGTCGTCGCTCATGATAAAAATGATATTCGGACGGGTTAGTTTTGGAGCTGGCTTGTTGCACGAAGGAAGAATACCTGCGGAACACAAACTCAGCAAGGTTAAGGTTTTTGTTGTATTCATGGTTAGTATTTTGATGATTATTTGGCTAGCTGAATTAGACCCGGTTCGCGGCGATTTTGCCCTTCCATCTTTTGAATGTCGTCGCCTAAATCCTCACGGGCAGCATCGGCCAGTTTTTTGAGTTCGGCAACCACCTCCGGATAATATTCTTTCACATCGTACCGCTCGCCCGGCTCGCGCCGAAGATCATACAAACCTTCTTCGTACGGGAAATTTTCGTTTGCACCCCCGGGAAATCCGTCAGCGCCCTGCTTAAACCCAACATAGGTTCGGCCCGGATGTGCAAATACGAGTTTCCAATCACCTTTACGGACGGCTTCCAGACTGTTTTTGCGGTAATAATACAGAAACGATTCGCGCGGATCGGCATTTTCGTCTCCAAGTATAAGCGGCAAAATATTCACTCCATCAATTTTCTTTTCCGGAAGGGGCGAATTGGTAATTGCTGCCAGAGTTGGCAGAATATCGATAGTTGAAGCCAATTTGTTGCAAACCGTTCCTTCCTGAACATGGCCCGGCCATTTCATCAGGCAGGGAACCCGCTGGCCGCCTTCAAAGCTGGTGCCTTTTCCTTCGCGAAATCCACCGGTTGAACCGGCATGGTTGCCAAAGTTGAGCCACGGGCCATTGTCTGAAGTGAAAATTACCAAGGTATTTTTGTCCAACCCGTTTTCCTGAAGCGTTTTCATTATTTCGCCTACCGACCAATCAATTTCCATAATCACATCGCCATACATGCCTTGCTTGCTTTTTCCTTTAAACCTGGATGAAACAGCCAGCGGAACATGCGGCATTGAATGAGCCAGATATAAAAAGAACGGATTCTTGGTGTTTTGGGTAATGAACCGAACCGCCCTTTCAGTATAAATGGTCGTCAATTCAGATTGATCTCCGAGCGTCTTGATTTCCCTGATTTTATTATTGCCATCAATCAGCGGCAAAGGCGGATAGTTGTATTTTCTGTTGTTTTTATCGGCAATTGCCGGCTCCCCATCGTAATTCACAGGCCACATGTCGTTCGAGTACGGCAAACCCAAATACTCATCAAAGCCTTGCTGCAAAGGAAGAAAATCGGGTAAATGCCCCAAATGCCATTTACCGATTGCAGACGTTTTGTAGTTGCGCCTTTTCAGGATTTCAGGAATTATTTCTTCCGAAGGATTTAACCCGATATTTGCGTCGGGCATCAATGCTCCTGAAATTCCTACCCGGTTGGGATAACAACCTGTCAGGATTCCGGCACGCGAGGCACTGCACACCGCCTGGGCCGAAACAAAGTTGGTAAAACGAACCCCTTGTGAAGCAAACTTATCGAGATTCGGGGTTTTATACTGCAACGCGCCATAACAACTCAAATCTCCATAGCCCATATCATCCATGAATATCAGGACAATGTTTGGAGTACTTATTTTTTCTGCGGAAAAACTTAGTATTGGAATAGAAGCGACAGCAAATCCGGTAAAAAGCGAATGCTTCAATAGTTTGTTCATGCGTTGGCTAATTAATCAGTGGACATCAAATTTACAAAAAAAGAGGCTGCTTCGGTACTTTTTCCGAAACAGCCTCTTCATATGCTGAAATATTCAAGACTAATCAATCAAATCAAATCCGCAATATGGGATCAAAACCTTTGGAATCCGTATGCCTTCAGGAGTTTGGTTGTTTTCGAGCAAAGCTGCCAAAATACGAGGTAAAGCCAAAGCGCTTCCGTTCAGGGTATGCGCAATTACTGGTTTTTTAGTTGCTTCGTCGCGATAACGCAATTTCAAGCGGTTGGCCTGAAAGCTTTCGAAATTGGAAACAGAACTCACTTCGAGCCATTTTTCCTGAGCTGCCGAAAATACTTCGAAATCGTAGGTCAATGCAGAGGTGAAACTCATGTCGCCACCGCACAAACGCAAGATGCGGTAAGGTAACTCCAATTTTTCAACTAACCCTGCAACATGAGCGACCATTTCATCAAGCAACTCATACGAATTATCAGGATGAGCAATCTGCACAATCTCTACCTTATCGAACTGATGCAAACGATTCAACCCACGAACATCTTTGCCGTACGAACCAGCTTCGCGGCGGAAACAGGCACTGTAGGCTGTATTCTTAATTGGTAAATCTTTGGCTTCCAAAATCACGTCGCGGTAAAGATTGGTTACCGGAACTTCCGCAGTTGGAATCAAATATAGATTGTCTTCGGTGGCATGGTACATTTGTCCTTCTTTGTCGGGCAATTGTCCGGTTCCGAATCCAGAATCTTCGTTCACCATCAACGGTGGTTGAATTTCGAGAAATCCAGAAGCACGGGCTTCATCGAGAAAGAAACTGATCAGTGCGCGTTGAATACGAGCGCCTTTGCCTTTGTAAACGGGAAACCCAGCTCCGGTGATTTTAACACCAAGCTCAAAATCGATGATGTCGTATTTTTTTGCTAAATCCCAGTGAGGAATACTATTTTCAGGTAATACGGGAATTTCTCCGTGACTTTTTACGATCAGGTTGTCCTCCGGAGTGCGGCCTTCAGGAACCAAATCGGAAGGTAAATTGGGCAATAAAACCTGAAGGTTGAACACTTCTTTATCAATTTGCGCAAAATCTTCATCCAATTGTTTGATTGAATCTTTGAGCTCAGCGGTTCGGTTTTTGGCAGCATTGGCCTCGTCCGTCTTTCCCTCGCGCATCAAAAGTCCAACTTCTTTGGATATTTTATTCATTTCGGCTTTGCATTGATCTGCCGTAGCCTGTATCTCGTTTTTCTTTGCTGATAAAGCTGTGATTTGCTGTACAATTGAAGCGGCTTCAAAATGTTTCTTTTTCAACTTTTCAACTACCAATTCCGGATTTTCCTGTATAAACTTTAGATTAAGCATTTGGGTACATTTTATTTTTTATCGATCAGCAAATTTAAAACAAAAAAATCTCCTGCCTTCGGAAAAGCAGGAGATTATTCAACAAATATCTTTAATCGCCTTAGTTTGCTTCAACAGCAGCAACTACCGGTTCAACGGTAACAAACGATTTGTGATCTCTTCTTTTTTTGAAAACAACAGTTCCATCAATCAAAGCAAATAAGGTATGATCTCTGCCAATACCTACATTTAAACCTGGATGGTGAACAGTACCTCTCTGGCGAACAATAATGTTACCAGCTGTTGCAGCCTGACCGCCGAAAATTTTTACGCCGAGTCTTTTGCTTTCTGATTCGCGACCGTTTCTAGAACTACCCGCACCTTTCTTATGAGCCATGGTAAATTTTTTTTAATGTTATCCGATTACTTCTTCAATTTGAACTTTGGTCAGGTATTGACGGTGACCATTCATTTTCTGGTAGCTTTTTCTTCTTTTCTTTTTGAAAACCAATACCTTGTCTCCTTTAACGTGTTCCAAAACGGTAACTTTTACGCTAGCGCCCTCAACAACAGGAGTTCCAACTTTCACAGCACCGTCGTTGTCTACCAAAAGAACTTTGTTGAAAACAACAGTTTCGCCTTCGGCATTTTCCAAACGGTGAACATAAATTTTGCGGCCTTTTTCAGCTTTCATTTGCTGACCGGCAATCTCTACAATTGCGTACATTTCAATGTGTTTTAATATTTCTTCCGGCAGGCGGGAACCAATCTGATTACCTCTTATCGGGCCTGAACGAAAACTTTCGGACTGCAAAAGTAGATAAATTTCAGTGATCACCAAAGGTTTACAATCTTTTTTCTGAATTATTTTCAGCACATAGGCCTCGGTTTAAAAATCGAATTTCAGGAGCGAGTAATTTATCGTAACAGGAATATGACGGAATGAAGATTTTCAGAATGCAAAATAGTTAATAAAAGCCAAATCTAAAACACTGTAAATTTCAACAGAATGTAAACTATTGCTATATTTGTTACCTGTAGTTGCCCTATTTTCGATGTAGATGGAGAAAATTAAACTTAATATATTAGGACTTTCAGTAAGTCAATCTCAATCAGGAGCATACGCCCTGGTTTTGGCAGAAGAAAATGGAGACCGCAGGATACCTATTATAATAGGACCAATCGAAGCACAATCTATCGCTATCCAGCTTGAAGGTTTGAAACCACCACGCCCACTGACTCATGATCTTTTTAAATACATGGCTTCGTCGTTTGATATTCTGATTTTGGAGGTCATTATATACAAGCTGGAAGAAGGAATTTTCTATTCGGAACTGGTTTGTGTCAGAGAAGACAAACAAATTACAATCGATTCGCGCACTTCCGATGCTGTTGCATTGGCGCTTCGGTTCGACTGCCCGATTTATACTACTGAAGATATTTTGGAGCGGGCAGGTATCGTAATCGAATTTGAAAATGAACACAATCAGGAAGAATGGAGCCAACCCCTTACTGACGAGCCAATCAGGGGAAAACACGAATATGAGAAATATACATCAAGCGAACTCAATCAAATGCTCGACCATGCTATCCAGAACGAAGACTACGAAAAGGCATCGGCCATCCGTGATGAAATAAACCGAAGAATAAAAGAATAAGTCAGTTTCCGATTCCCCAGTCATATTTGCTACTTCTCACTTTTTTCTCAAATTAATATGTTTTAGATTACTTGTTTCCTTTTGGCAAGTAGATTTTAGTAGTTTTAAACCCGCTAAAACAACTCAACTCAAAGCATTGAATTATGGGAATCAAGAATCGTCTGATCATAATGAGTTTTCTCCAGTTTTTCATTTGGGGATCATGGTTAATTTCTCTTGGAGGATATTTGGGAAGGAGCCTGAATTTCGAAGGTGGGCAAATTGGCTCAATCTTCGCTACACTGGGTATTGCTTCGCTCATCATGCCAGGAATCATTGGTATCATTGCAGACAAGTGGATCAATGCTGAACGGCTTCTGGGCATTTGCCATCTTTTGGGTTCTGCGGCGCTTTTTTATGCTTCAACAGTTACCGATTACGATCACGTTTACTGGGCAATGCTGGTAAATTTATTTTTCTACATGCCAACCATCTCGCTAAACTACACCGTAGCTTACAATGCGTTGGAAGAACACAAGTACGACATCGTCAAAGTATTTCCACCAATCCGCACCTTTGGAACCATTGGATTTATTGTGGCGATGTGGGTGGTCGACTTGTCTGGCTTTAAAAATTCCAATGCTCAGCTTTATGTGGGTTCTATCGCCTCTTTGGCAATGGCATTGTACTCATTCACCTTACCTCAATGTCCACCAGCAAAAAACGAGCGAAAATCTTTGTTTTCTGCATTTGGGCTTGATGCTCTTGTGTTGTTCAAATCAAGAAAGATGATCATCTTTTTCCTGTTTTCGATGCTTTTAGGCGCAGCGCTGCAAATTACAAACTCATACGGAGATCTGTTTATTGGCAGCTTTAAAGATATTCCTGAATTTGCTGACTCCTTTGGAGTGAAGCATTCTGTAATTCTATTATCGATATCGCAAATGTCAGAAACATTGTTTATCCTGACTATTCCTTTTTTCCTGCGCAGATTCGGCATCAAACAAGTTATGCTTATGAGTATGTTGGCTTGGGTACTGCGTTTCGCGTTATTCGGAATAGGCAACCCTGGAAGTGGACTACCATTGCTGATTATGTCGATGATTGTTTATGGCATGGCATTCGATTTTTTCAATATTTCAGGTTCGTTGTTCGTTGAAACTGAAGCGAAACCAGAAATACGTGCCAGTGCACAAGGATTGTTTATGATGCTTACCAATGGTTTGGGAGCCATATTCGGAGGATATGCAAGCGGCGCCGTGGTCGATTTCTATTCGGTATATGGCGAAGGAGGGAAACTCATCAGCCGCTCGTGGCCAACAATTTGGTATGTATTTGCCGGTTATGCCTTAGTTCTGACAATCATTTTTCCGATCGTTTTCAAATACAAACACAAACCTGAAACTGCGTCTTTGGTATCTTAACAACATGGCGGTTTTATAGTTTCGCGAACAGATACAATCACGGATAGTTTTGCAAATGAAGATGAAACTATCCGTGATCTTTTTTTAATCCATTTGGCATTTCACGAGAAAACTTTTTACCTTGCCGACGGATAAAACAAACACGTCAAAGGGCTATAAAATGAAGCAATATATTGATTTACTGAATCATGTAATAAACAATGGGACTCAAAAAAGTGATCGTACAGGTACAGGAACTATCAGCGTTTTTGGCTATCAATCGCGATTCGACCTTGCAGAAGGATTTCCGGTTCTGACTACCAAAAAATTACATCTAAAGTCGATCATACACGAATTGCTTTGGTTTTTGACCGGCGATACCAACGTGAAATACCTTCAGGAAAACGGTGTTCGGATATGGAATGAATGGGCTGATGAAAACGGAGAATTGGGTCCGGTTTACGGCTACCAATGGCGCTCATGGCCAACTCCTGATGGCCGGCACATCGACCAGGTTACTCAGGTAGTGAACAGCATTAAAAACAATCCAGACTCGCGCCGTCATTTGATTAGCGCCTGGAATGTGGGTCAAATTGACCAAATGAAACTTCCGCCCTGCCATCTTCTGGTACAGTTTTATGTTGCCGATGGCAAATTATCGTGTCAGCTTTACCAGCGAAGCGCTGATATTTTTCTTGGAGTACCTTTTAATATTGCCTCCTACGCGCTTCTAACACTAATGATGGCCCAGGTTTGCAATCTGCAACCTGGCGAATTTGTCCACACGCTCGGCGATGCACACATCTATCTGAATCACATGGAGCAGGTAAAACTGCAATTAAGTCGCGAACCTTATCCGCTTCCTCAGATGAAAATTAATCCTGAAGTAAAAAGTATCTTCGATTTTAAATTTGAAGATTTTGAATTAACAGGATATCAGGCACATCCACATATTCAGGGAGCTGTTGCAGTGTAAATAAAGCTTCGATAAATTAAACACAAACAAAGAAAATGATACACGAAAATATATCGATAATTGTTGCCATCGCTCAAAACTTCGCCATTGGTAAAAACAACGATTTGCTTTTTCACCTGCCCAACGATCTGAAAAGATTTAAGCAAATCACTACAGGCCATCCGGTTATTATGGGGCGAAACACCTTATTGTCGCTACCCAAAGGTGCACTTCCAAATCGCCGGAACATAGTGATTTCCGACATTCCGGAAGAAAAATTTGAGCGATGCGAAATGGTAGCTTCTATTGAAGCGGCAGCTGCTGCTGTTAAGGATGAGCAGGAAGCATTTATTATCGGAGGAGGAATGATCTACCGTCAGTTTTACCCTCTTGCTGGGAAATTATACCTCACACTGGTACACCGCGACTTTGATGCTGATGTGTATTTCCCTGAAATTGATTATTCCGAATGGGAAGAATTTTTCAGAGAAGATCATTCGGATGAAAAAAATGGATTTGACTATTCGTACCTTAATCTTAAAAGAAAGTAATATTCCCTCCCACAAGTCTATCCTAAATGCTAATGACTAAAATCCAGGTTGCCACTCTGGGAATTGTTCAGTCAAATGCGCCATGTTTTTCTGTGCTAACCTTTTTTTTTGATTAAAATCCCTAAGCATGGCAGTAATCACATTTGGGGTCATCTCATCCAGGATGCGCTGCCGCTGAGATATACGAGCGTCTACGTCTAGAAGGGGGAGATAAGAATTCAATTTCAGGTATTCACTCATAGGTTGTACCTGATCAAACTGCCTTGTATCAAAATTAGCCTGAACGCAAAGAGATGTGAGAACATTCTCATCCTCGCTGTCAATAAAAAGCACAAGAGCTTCTTCAAAATAAGCAACTGCATCCAAATCTGCGACTTCAACCAAACGTTTTCTCTTTTCCATAATCACCTTGGTTTTAAGTTAATCGCCAAAATAATTTGGGGTAAATTAATATACGAGTTTCACACAGATAGGTTGACAGGGTGAGCCCTTGATTATTATGCAATCCCGACCTTAGGTACTATATTTTTATTAATCTCGGTGCCTGCTAAAGTAATTTGCCAATATTATCAAAGCGCTGATGATAATCAGTAATTGAACAATTAATAACTTCAAGGGCTTCTTCAACGCCATAAATGTGGGTAATTTCGGTATTACTCACTTTTCCGGGCATATCTTTATACGTTAAGAAGTAATGCTTGAGTCGTTGTACAACAATATCCGGAAGGTCTGACAAATCTTTATATTCGCTGTAAACCACATCATTTGACAATACCGCGATAATTTTATCATCTGCTTCATTACCGTCAATCATTCGGAATCCACCAATCGGACGGGCATCAACCAAAATATCACCATGAGCAATTGTTTTTTCGGTCAAAACACAGATATCAATTGGATCGCCATCACCCTTAATTCCGGTTTTTCCTGTCTTCTCCATGCAGAATTTACCAACTAGCTCACCACAATAAGTCTGAGGAATAAATCCATAAAGTGCTGGAACAACATTCGAATATTTCTGAGGTCTGTCGAGTTTGAGAAATCCACTTTCCTTATCAATCTCATATTTTACGGTATCGGTTGGAACCACCTCGATAAATGCAACTACATTTTCAGGAGCATCTTTTCCAATAAAAATTCCATGCCAGGGATGCGATTTATAACGAAGGCCCATCAATCGGCCTATTGGGTCTGATAATCTGTCAGCCATAATTAATCTTTTAGTTTTTGATGATATAAACCTTTATTTCAAAAAAAAGTTTAAACAACTCAAATGGATTTGAAAAGGTGCAACTAAATTTCAGACAAATATAAAAACGATAACTCTTTTCGGCTTATATGAAAACGTTTATATTTTTTATAACCTAAAGTTTGTTCATCACGTAGGTAATTGTAAAAATCAAACAATACGACATCAAAATATCCTTATAACAGATTGACTGATTGACTGTTTTACCAAATTGTTAAGCCAGTATGAAATTAAGCACCCAATTCAAAATACCTTTTAACTTTGCAATCGCTATTAAAAAAACAGTAATCAAAAAAAATACAATTTATGAAAGTAACAGTTGTTGGTGCCGGAAATGTTGGAGCTACCTGCGCGCAGATCGTAGCTGAAAAAAACATTGTAAGCGAAGTAGTTCTACTCGATATTAAAGAAGGATTGTCAGAAGGAAAAGCATTGGACTTATGGCAAACTGCTCCCATTAATTATTATGACACCCGTACCGTTGGTGCAACTAACGACTATTCAAAATCAGCCGATTCTGATGTAGTAGTTATCACTTCAGGTGTTCCACGTAAACCAGGTATGAGTCGCGACGATTTGATTTCAATCAACGCAGGTATCGTAAAAAGCGTTACTGAAAACGTGATCAAATATTCCCCAAACGCAATTATCATCATTGTTTCGAACCCACTTGACGTAATGACTTACGTTGCTTATGCGGTTTCAAAAACAAGCAAAAACAAAGTATTGGGTATGGCTGGTATCTTAGACACAGCCCGTTACCGTGCTTTCCTTGCTGAAGCTTTGGACGTTTCTCCACGCGACATTCAGGCTTTGCTGATGGGCGGACATGGCGACACCATGGTTCCACTACCTCGTTACACAACTGTTGCCGGCATTCCTGTAACTGAATTACTTGACGAAGAAACTTTGGCAAAAATCATCGACCGCACTAAAAAAGGTGGTGGCGAATTAGTTAACCTGATGGGAACTTCAGCTTGGTATGCTCCAGGATCAGCTGCTGCTCAAATGGTTGAAGCTATCGTAATGGATCAGAAACGTATCTTCCCATGTTGTGTAAAAATGGAAGGTGAATTTGGTCTGAACGATGTATTTGTTGGTGTACCAGTTAAATTAGGCAAAAACGGAGTTGAAAAAATCGTTGAAGTTAATTTGACCGCTGACGAACAAGCTTTGTTGGTTGAATCAGCTGCTTCAGTTAAAGAAATCATGGACGTTGTTGACGGAATGAATATCCTTTAAGCTTTTTAAGACAAAACAAACAATAAGCTTTATATTTGGAGCCCCGACCATTAAACGTCGGGGCTTTTTTTATCCCGTTTACTAAAGTTAATTGGAATAGAAAATTTAGTTCAACTTAAAAATTGAACTCTGGAATTTGAAACTTAGTCTGATTTATGATCGAAATACCTCTGCAAATCATTGAACTTGAACGCGATAATTACCACATCCTGATTGAAGGTAGTTTTGAAGATGGATCGCCTTCGTGCTGGATTATTGACACCGGAGCTTCGAAAACAGTACTCGATAAAAACTTAAGTTCGCATTATGAACTTATTGATTCGGATGATATGGAAGATTATCAGAGTGCCGGCATTAACCAGGGCATGATGGAAACCTCGGTCGGAAAACTGACCTATCTGCGCTTTGGAGACGTAAAAATTACCGGGCAGAAAGTGGCGCTGATTGACCTCAACCATGTGAACGACATCTACGGAAAGTACACTTCGTACCGAATTGCAGGTCTGTTGGGCGGCGATATATTGATGCAGCATCAATGCAAAATCGATTATGCAAATAAAATCATACAATTTCAGATCCGGTAGTCTGTCCGACAGCAGAAAATCGGGACTATTATATTCAGAAAAAATAAATATATTTGGCGGCTGAAATAAATTAATGAACCTGAGAAAATACATATCGAAACATTTCATCATGCGTATCTGCCTGCTGCTTTTGCTGGTAAGCGGAGCTGCTGTATTCGATTTGTATCATGTCGCCAATCAAAAATTATCCGACAATGTTCGGAAAAAACCAGCGACTGACGAAGCCGAAAGCAACAAGGTCTTTTTCTGCAACCAATTGCCAACCTACAACTTAAAGACTGCCGGCAACGATTTCCAAATTCGTTTTCGCCTTGCCTATTCTCAGGATAAATTTTTACTGAAACATTATAATTTGCGAACATTTCAGATGATGAAAGCTGAAACTGTACAGAGCTTTGTTCCATCAGTGTGTTCATTTCATTCTCTTCCATTTAACCGGGTTCTGTATGCCAGCCCCGACGACACACCTCCGCTTTCTTAATTTCTGATTACTCGTCAGACAAATTGTTACATCAATGCTTTTTAGGTTTTGATGTTCTTACGATGTACAAGACAACTACATCCAGGAATAAATAATTCAATCTAAATAATTAATAATAAACAACTTAAATTTTTACAAATGCAAAACAAAGGTGCAATTAGAATGTTTGCCATCCTCCTTGCTTTGATTTGTGTGTATCAGCTGATGTTTACCTTCAAGGCAAGCCAGGTTGAGAAAGCAGCCAAAACATTTGCAAAAGGAGACAAACAAAAAGAGCAAATGTATCTCGATTCAATGTCGAGCGAGGTCGTTTACAACTTGCTGGGAATCCGTAAATACACATTTAAAGAAGTAAAAGCGCTGGAGCTGGGACTTGGTCTTGACTTACAGGGCGGTATGAACGTTACTTTGGAAGTTTCGGTGGTCGACCTCGTCAGATCATTGTCAAACTTCAGCAAAGATCCAACGTTTGTTCAAGCCATAGAGATGGCAAAAGAAAAACAGAAAACCAGTCAGGATGACTTCGTAACTTTGTTCGGAAAATCATTCGAACAAATATCTCCGAGCGGCAAACTGGCTTCTATTTTCAACACGCTCGATTTGAAAGACAAAGTCAAATACAACTCGACCAATGCTGAAGTATTGGATGTTTTAAAGGCTGAAACAAAAATCGCCATCGACAACTCGTTCGAGATCATCCGCACCCGTATCGACCGTTTCGGGGTTGCCCAGCCAAACATTCAGCAGCTTCAGACTGCCGGACGTATTTTGGTTGAACTTCCCGGGGTTGACGATCCAAAACGTGTTCGCAAACTTTTACAGGGAACTGCCAACCTCGAATTCTGGGAAACATACGACAATAGCGAAGTTTACCAATATCTTGCTCAGGCCAACCAAAAGATTGCCGAAATTCAATCAATCAAAACTCAACCAGCTACAGCTACTGCCGATACAACAAAAGCTGCTACAACAGGCAATAGTTTGCTGAACGAACTGGATAAAAGTGCAAAGACCGATACATCAGCTGTTGGCAAAGCCGCTGAAATGAATAAACAATTCCCATTGTTTTCTATTTTATCGCCAAGCTCTACACCACAGGGCCAATTATATCCGGGCGCTGCTGTTGGAACGTCGATGTGGAAAGATACTGCCACTGTAAACAGCTACTTGAAAATGGATCAGGTAAGAGCATTGATGCCTCGTAACCTGGCTTTCAGATGGACTGCCAAAGCAATTGATAAAGAAGAAAAATTCTACCGCTTAATTGCCATCAAAGTAACAGGCCGCGACGGCCGTGCCCCGCTTGAAGGTGATGTTATTACCGATGCCCGTCAGGATTATGCCGATATGGGTAGCAGTCCTGAAGTTACTATGAGGATGAACAGCGAAGGAGCCAAAGTATGGGCCCGCTTAACCAAAGACAATGTTGGCAAATCGATTGCCATCGTTTTGGACGGTTATGTTCGTTCATACCCAAATGTTACCGGCGAAATTTCCGGTGGAAGCTCTTCAATCACAGGTTTGGAAAGTGTTGAAGAAGCAAAGGATTTAGCGAATATCTTGAAATCGGGTAAAATGCCTGCACCAGCCATCATCATTGCTGAAGATGTTGTTGGTCCATCGTTGGGACAAGAAGCAATCACCAGCGGTTTCTGGTCGTTTGGTATTGCATTCTTACTGGTATTGGGATACATGCTATTCTTCTACAGCCACAAAGCAGGTTTGGCTGCCAACATCGCTTTAGTTATAAACGTTTTCTTCCTGATTGGCGTACTTGCTTCAATCGGAGCTGTTTTAACTTTGCCTGGTATCGCCGGTATTGTTTTGACCATGGGTATGGCGGTTGATGCCAACGTATTGATCTATGAGCGTGTGGAGGACGAAATGTTGGCCGGAAAATCTGTTCGGCTTGCTGTTTTAGACGGATATAATGCTGCCTACTCGGCCATCATCGACGGTCAGGTAACTACTTTATTAACAGGTATCGTACTTTACATCTTCGGTTCAGGCCCAATCAGAGGTTTCGCAACTACATTGATCATTGGTATCGTTACTTCGTTATTCACTTCAATCTTTATCACCCGCCTGATTTTCGAACGTCAGTTAGCAAAAAACAAGGATATTACGTTCACCACTGGTTTTACCAAAAACTGGTTGCGTTTTGTAAAATTTCCATTCATCGAAAAAAGGAAACTTTTCTATTCGATTTCAGGAATACTCATTGTTGCGTCGCTGATTTCTTTCGCAGTTCGTGGATTTGACAAAGGTATCGACTTCAAGGGAGGACGTACTTATGTGGTTCGTCTCGATAAAGATGTAAAAGTAGATGACATCAAAAATGCTTTATCTCCTATTTTCAATTCAACTCCTGATGTAAAAACATACGGAAATGCCAATCAGGTACGTATTACAACTGGCTTTATGATTGAAGAAGCTACTGCGGATGCGGATGACAAGGTTGAAGCACTTTTGTACGAAGGACTTAAAAAAGGCAACTTTGTTGGCGATATTTCTGTTGAGACTTTCAATAAAGTTAACTTGCTGAGTACTCAGAAAGTTGGGCCAACCATTTCGGACAAACTCACCCGCGATGCTATTTTGGCTGTATTCTTCTCGTTGGTCTTGATCTTCCTCTATATCGTAGTTAGGTTCGATAGCTGGCAATATGGATTGGGCGGGGTTGTTTCCCTGGCTCACGATGCCATTATCACCATGGGAGCTTTCTCGTTGTTATATGGATTCCTGCCATTCTCACTTGAAATTGACCAGGCATTTATTGCAGCGGTATTAACGGTGATCGGATATTCGATCAACGATACGGTAATTATCTATGACCGCATTCGTGAATATCGTCACCTTTATCCAAAACGTGGATTGGCCGAAACCATGGATCACGCTATGAATTCAACTCTTCGTCGTACCTTCAGTACTTCGTTAACGGTGTTGATCGTGTTGTTCGCCATCTTCCTCTTCGGTGGAACATCAATCAAAGGCTTCACTTTTGCCCTTTTGATTGGTATCGGTGTAGGTACTTATTCATCGGTATTTAATGCTGCACCAATTGTTTACGATACAATTAGACAATCAAAAAAATTCAAAAAAAACAAGCAACTAGTTTAGTTGTCTAACTCCTGAAGCAGGGGCTTCATTCGCCAATTGGGTGGATGGAGTCCCTGCTTCTTTTTTAGGATAGCCGATAAAACAAAACTGCCAGCTATTTCTGAAACCTAAACATCTTTTATCCTTGAGCATATTGTCGCATTGTTGCTTGTAGTTTTTTGCCAACCACAACCGTTGTTCTCGACAAGTTTGTATATTTGCTGAGTTTTAAGAAAAATGACCAACTATCTAATCAAATAAGTTATGGGTGGAGGAGAAATTGTATTAATCATTTTTGTAGCCTTGCTGTTTTTTGGGTCGAAAGCGATACCTGATATTGCCAAAACATTGGGAAAGGCCATGCGCGAATTTCAGAAAGCTACCAACGAGATTAAGCGAGAAATTAATGAAAGCGGCGGCGGAATTGGCGACGATATTCGCGATATTAAATCAACTGTTTCGAACATCAAGAGTGACATTCAGGAAGGGGTAAGAAAACACACCAGCGATATTCAGGAAGGGGTAAAAGAAACGACAAGTAATATCCAGGACGGAATCAACGAACACACCAGCGACATCGAAAAAGAAATAACCGAAGTACAAAGCGAGG
Organism: Bacteroidota bacterium; assembly: GCA_023251455.1. GTDB lineage: Bacteria > Bacteroidota > Bacteroidia > Bacteroidales > Prolixibacteraceae > Aquipluma. The sequence continues at coordinate 10,330 of JAHEYT010000026.1, read as the reverse complement.
TTACCAAAGGAGCCGAAAACATGGCAAAAACGGTTGACAACGGAGCACAAATCTAGCCAACCAAAACAGATTTCAACATGTAAAATCCAAATTTCAAAGTTTTAACTCCAGGCACTCATTACTTTAGGCACTCCAAACTTTTAAATGATCAGAGTCGAAAAAATAACTAAGTCATTTGGCGATCTTCAGGTTCTGAAGGGAATTGACCTTGAAGTTCCGGCTGGTAAACTCTATTCGATCGTTGGCCCCAGCGGCGCTGGAAAAACTACCCTTTTACAAATTATTGGTACACTAAGCCAACCTGCTGCCGGACATGTATTTATCAATGGACAAAACATTTCGGTGATGAACGAACGCCAGCTGGCCGACTTCAGAAACCGGCAAATTGGTTTTGTTTTTCAGTTTCACTATTTATTGCCCGAATTTTCTGCTCTTGAAAATGTTTGTATTCCGGCCTTTATTGCCAAAACACCAAAGAAGGACGCAGAGCAAAAAGCCCGAGAATACCTCGATTTTTTGGGGTTATCGCACCGCCTGAATCACAAACCCGGTGAACTTTCGGGAGGCGAAAGGCAGCGCGTGGCTGTGGCCCGTGCACTAATCAACAACCCTTCGGTCATACTGGCTGATGAACCATCGGGAAACCTCGACACCAAAAATCGCGAAGACCTTCACGAACTCTTTTTCACCCTGCGCGACAGGTTTAAACAAACATTGGTAATTGTTACCCACGATGAGAGTTTTGCCGCCCAAAGCGATGCCATCATCCGGATGAAAGACGGGCTTATAGAATAGCGGGAAAAGGTCATTAGTCATTGGAAAAAAGAAAGAGAAAAGGGGAAAAGAAAGGTTCCCAGTTGCAGTGTTCAAAAAAATCTAATAAGTACTGATGAATGATTCTTCTGAAAATATCCAATCTTTTTTAGATCAAAAAGTACTTTCATTCAACCATTCTACATTCATTGAGACTGATCCGATTCAGGTTCCTGCGCTTTTCACCACCAAAGAAAACATTGAAATTGCCGGATTCCTTGCGGCTACATTGGCATGGGGACAGCGGCCAACCATCATCCGGAATGCGTTGAAATTGGTAACTCTGATGAATAACAATCCAATCGAATTTCTGATGAATACTCCGGAAGACGAATGGGATGCTTTCCAGAATTTCAAACACCGCACATTTAGTGGCACCGACTGTATTTACTTTCTTAAATCGCTGAAAAATATTTATCAAAATCATGGTGGACTGGAACAGGTATTTGCAGATGGATTCCGGAATGGAAACACCATTTTCAGTGCACTGACTCATTTCAGAAAAGTATTTTTTGAGCTCGAACATGAGCACCGAACCGAAAAACATATTTCGAATGTTGAAAATGGTGCCGCCGCAAAAAGGCTGAACATGTATCTCCGATGGCTCGTCAGAAACGACAAATCTGGAGTTGATTTTGGCCTGTGGAAGCAAATTCCGGCATCGGCGCTGATGCTCCCGCTGGATGTTCATACCGGCAATGTTGCACGAAAACTCGGCTTACTCACCCGCACCCAAAACGACTGGCGTGCCGTTGAAGAAATTACGGCCAAACTTAGGGAATTTGATGCGGAAGATCCCATCAAATATGATTTTGCGTTGTTCGGGTTGGGCGTGTTTGAAAAATTCTGATGAGTAAAGCAATTATCAGCCTTGCGATCGATTCCAAAGCATTAATTCACCTAACCTTTAATTTGCTGAGATTGTTGGATTTAAACCCTATGTTTTGTATATTTATACAACGTAGATGCGTACCTACCTTTCTCTATATTAGCTGAATAAACTTCATTTCAGCATTTATTTGGGCTATTGGATTATAACCTTGGCATTATTGAATTTCAAGAAAACACTAACCATGAAAAAGTTAGTTTCTGTTATTCCTTGAATAAGTCTATCCAAAATTCACTAATCATGAAACCCATTTTAGTGCTCGTCGTATTTGCATTCATCTTTTTAAATACCTATAGCCAGTCCCCACTCCCTCGAATGGTATTGGGTGTTGAAAAAGAATATTTAACCTCGAAGAAATCTTTCATTTTCAAAACTCATAGTTTCCTGAGAATAAAAACCGAAGTTGGAAGGAGATATTTCTCCAACGAATATTCATTCTCTAACAAATTCGTTGTTCTGAATCAGAAAGACACCATTCTTTTTGAAGATATTTCTTGGATACAAGGAAAGGTTTATGGTAATGAAGAACGGAAATTGGGAGGGGCAGTAATTGCATTTTGTTCTATTCCAGCAGGTGCTTTTCCTATATTCTATGTTTCTTATGGGGGTGGCCCAATTTTGCTTGCTGCTGCACCTTTTATTGGAATTATGTATGGTGGAATCCGACTTACAGGTGCACGAAAGTTTCGAAAAGCACACAGTTGCTATGTTAAAGCGTTCGAGCAATAAATTCACTTTTTTTGAAGAAAGTCTATCAAATATTTTTTTTAGATTCTTATTATTTCATGAGTAAACTTCAAATTTACTCATAACAGAAACGACAGTTTTGCTTCATTCAATTTATATCTACAAACAAAAAACACTAATCATGAGACCAATTTTAGTGCTCGTCGTATTTGCATTAATTTCACTAAACACTCTCAGTCAGCCAAATATCCCCACCAATTTGGCATTGGGTATTGAAAAACGATCTCTAGACTCCAAGAAAGAATTTGTTTTCAAACCTAACAGTATGTTGAGAATAAAGACCAAAATTGGGAATAGATATTATTCAAAAGATTATACCCTTTCTCCGAAATTTATAGTGATGAATCAGAAAGACACCATACTTTTTGGTGATATTTCCAAGATACAAGGCAAGGTTTATGATCATACCAGCGATAAAATTTCGGGGGCAATTACCGTTGCAGTTGCGTCTCCGATTGCAGCCTTTGGTTTACTTGATTTTGTTGTTGAAGGAGACCCGGGGGCTGGTATTGTGGGTATTTTATTTGGGGTCATAACAAATGCAGGAATAAGACTTGCAGGTGCACGAAAATTTCGATTATCCCAGAATTGCAACATAAAAACCATCGAGCAGTAAAATATTGAATTTTCAAAGAAAACAAATGAATAAAGCGGTATCAATACTACTTGCTTATTGCATCTTGATAATACAGTTTGGTTGCACCACAACAAGATATATGTCATTTCAACAAGTATCAGAACCAAAATATTCAAGAGATCATCTGGTTTTGCATACTCCGAAAACCACTTATCATCTTTATGATTATAAATTTACAGAAGAAACACTCCAAGGCACACTGAAGCCAGTAATGAATGAAAAAAAAGTTGGAGTGCATGTTTATACCAACCTTAATTTTGAAATAGGTCTGGGTCAAGATTCAATTGTTCAAATCACTATCCCAAAATCAAATATTGAAACCGTTAATTTTCATTCCATTAGCATTGGAAAAACCGCTCTTCTTGTTTGGATTTGTGCAGCACCAATATACTCGCTCATTATAGTATTAGTTGCTGGAAGTCTTTAATCTATCTGCATAACTGTTACTTAAAACCAGCTAATGCAGAAAATACTAATTTGAACCATTATAAAAGTTAACGTCATGAAAAAACTAATCTTCATTTTATTCTTTTCTGGTCTAACCTTCTTGCCTTTTGCTCAGGAAAAATCATCAAATCAAACACCAGTGGAAAAATTTGCAGATGTGCTGATAAATTATTCATTGCAGTTAAAACCCAATGAAAATATTCTCATCATCACAACTCCAGAGGCAAGAGAACTTAATCTAGAATTATATAAACAAGTGATTTTGGCTGGTGCATACCCAACTCTATTCTATGATGATGATGATTTTCTGGAAATTTATTTCCAATATGCTAGTGATGTTCAATTAAACCATGCCGATGATCTTTGGGTGTATGAATTTAATCATGCTGATGCTTTGTTAACGATTCTCGCTGGAAGTAATATTAACAGCTTAAAAAATGTAAGTTCGGAGAAACTACAGTTATATACTTTATCAAATAAGGAGTTGAGTGAAATATGGAATAGAAGAGTTGAAAATCAAGAATTAAAATGGTGTTTAGCTCTTTTTCCAACTTCTGCCTATGCACAGGAAGCGGAGATGGGTACATTGGCTTATAGAGATTTTGTCTTTAATGCTGAAAAATTATATGATAACGACCCAATAAGTAGTTGGTCAAATTCTACTGTTGACCAAAACAGATGGGTTAATTGGTTGTCAGGTAAAAGGCAGATAAAATTAAAAGGTACAAATATTGACATGACAATTTCTGTTGATGGTCGGAAATTTATTGTATGTGATGGCAAAAAGAATTTTCCAGATGGTGAAATCTTTTGTTCTCCAGTTGAAAATTCAGCAAATGGGTGGGTGAAATTTTCATATCCAGTAACTTTTAATGGAAAGGAAATTATTGATTTGGAATTGTGGTTTGAAAATGGCAAAGTGGTTAAACACAACGCCAGCAAAGGTGACGAATTTATCGCATCAATACTTGAGACAGATGAAGGTGCAAAAGTTATGGGAGAATTAGGCATTGGTACTAACTATGAAATTAAGCGTTTTACAAAGCGCATACTATTGGATGAAAAGATAGGTGGAACAATTCACATCGCAATTGGTAATGGATTCAGAGAAGCTGGGGGTATAAATAATTCGATAATCCATTTGGATATGCTCTACGATATGAAGGAAAGTCAAATCATTGTTGATGGTGAATTATTTTACAAGAATGGTAAATTTTTAAAATAATGGCAAACTATATTCAACATAAAAGCTATCAGCTTGATTATGTTGCAATTCAAAGAAAATACGAACCATGAAAAAGCTAGTGTCACTAAACCCAAATTGCTCGACACGAATTTGGGTTTATAAAAAATAATAAAATGGCTATAAAAAAGAAAAATACCGAGGGTATAATTAAAGACATCAAGCAACAGTGCATAAAGGTTTCCAATGTTGAAGAAAAATCAAGAATAATATCTGGAAGCTGCGACTGACCACTGAAAACCTTTCTAATTAAACCAATAGCTCAATTTCAGCACAAGCGCTCGGTTTCGGGGGCTCCAATCGCCTGTATAATAGTTATCGGTGTAAACAATGAACAGATCGGAAACCGGTTTGTACCTCCACTGAAACCTCAGGTTAATGTTCATATTGTCTATTTGCTCATTATACTGAACAAAGGATGAAAAGAAAACCTTGTCGCTCAGGGTCAGGTCGAGTTTAGGCCCAAGTAACCAAAACCTGGAACGTTCAAAAGACCCCGGAAGATTAATATCGGTATATGAAAAATTGACCGTCAGGTTCATATAGGGTTGATACCGGTAGGTAGCATGACCTGAAAATGAGGCAATATTTCCGTTGTAAAAACTTCCCTTGGCAATCGATGCTGCATAATTAAACAACGAACGCGTATCTGAAAAGTAATCAATAAATCCAACCTGGTATGAATACTCAGTTCCTTTTGCCAAAACAGCAGAATTCATATGAGTTGGATCAAAATCCTTGTTAAGAAGGATATAATAATCTTTGATTCCTGCGTTGACAATAGCACGACTGCTGAATTCGAATTTATACATCAGCGAAATTTCATGATCCAGTTGGTTATATCCTGAATCAAAGTAATAATTGGCCGTAGAAACAATTCCATGGCTGACAACCTTTTTATTTGGCACCCACAACAAACTAAATTCTGGACTAAGCATATTATAACCAGCGCGGCGAACATAGCCAGCTTCTGCCTGATAATTCTCACCAACGCTTGCCTGTGTCATTCCAGCATGAATTCTTCTTGTATTATAAATCAACGACGCCCCCTGCGCATATTGTTTCCCCGGATTTTCGGGACTGAAAGACCGGTGATAAAACAATTTTCCGTTCCACGCATTATTGCTGCTGGCCAAATAATAATCGAGCCCAGCAATGCGATTGAAATTCTGTTTCAAGGGTTCATCCATGTACTCCTTGTTTACCAGTATCAACCCAATATTTGAACGCGAAAACACTTTTCGCTGAAGTGAAGCTACCATAAAATTTCGCGACAGTTGATCGCTTGTTTTTTCGGTTTGCATATCCAAAAAACCAAGGCGCCAATTGTTCCCGAGTTTACCGCTCAAACGAGTACCGGCCAAAACCGGAGCATCTAAGCCAATCCGTCGCGAGAAGAAAGGTGTAACCGAAGCAAATCCGTAATTGGAAAAAAGATCGCTGTTTTCGAGAAAAAACTGCCTCTTTTCAGGGAAAAACAGCTCAAAACGATCGAGGTTAGTGACCTGCTGATCGACCTCCGCCTGCGAAAAATCGGGATTGTAAGTCAGATCCAGATTCATCGACGAGCTGATTCCCAGCTTCGCGTCAAAACCAAAATCTTTCCGATAAGTTGTATTTGTTCCGGCTTCGAAGTTTTTTGCTGCACTTCCAAAAACATAGGGAATAATTGAAAACATCATTTTCGATTTTGGAAGCGGTTGATCCCATTGCAATATGCCGGTATAAGCTAAACTGGCTGTTGCAAACTGGCGGGGAACCGGTGCCCACGACGATTTTTCGTTGGATTTCAGGTCGAGTCGACTAAAATTTGCATACCAACGATCTGTTCCTGATTTAAACCTCACGGAGCGAAAAGGAATTCGCATTTCGGTCACCCAGCGATCGGGGTACTGAACCGTTTTCGAATCCCACTTACAATCCCAGTTTAGGTTTACAGCACCACCATTAGATTGAGTGCCATCCCATTTTGCGCCTGAAGCCGATGCCCCAAACGAAAAACCGTTGGTTTGATCCAAGAATGTATCGAAGAAAACCAACACATTGTCGTTGTTCCCAAATACAAAATCGCGCCGGAATGACTCCGTAATACGCTTCCCTGGTATAGTATCGAAGAAAGTTATACCCAAATAAAAAGCTTTGTCATCGTAGGTCATCACCACTTCCGATGGAGATTTTGCCAAGCCCGAATCGACAGGAAGCACCAGCCGAAAATCTGTGGCTTTTTCAGCAACCTTCCAATCTGGCTCACTGATCAAACCATCAATTTTGATAGGCTCGGCAGACTTTTTTACATGCAGGATAAAGTCAGTATTTTTTTTATTTACAGATGGGTCGGCTTTTGATTTCCGAACAACCGGATTTTTTGTTGAGGAATAGGTAAGTAAGCTCAGAAATATGAACAGACTCAGAAGACACAATTTCATAAAATGGGTTTAGGTTTTGGTTCGGCTTAAAGACTGCCAAATGTACAAAAACCCCTAACGGAATTGCAGCAGCAAATTCAAAAGATTGTTAATGCGAAATTGAATTTTGCATTAACTGTATCACAAGTCAATCCCTGCTGGCTATCTTTTCCACCTCAACTTTAAATTGGTCCGGTTGATAAAGCATAACAACATCGCCTTCCTGAATGGTTTTTTCAACCACACCATATTGTTCATTTTCAGCAACCAACTGGACTTCCTGCTCGGTAATACTTCCTCCCCGCCTCAGGTAAACAATTTGTTTCCCGTTTTTCGAAAACACTGCTTTTAACGGAATCAGCAATTTATCTTTGTACGAAGCGATGATGATGTCGTTATTGGCGGTCATGCCCGGTTTCATGTCTTTGTCCGACTTCTCGAACCTGACAATTACCTTGAACGCTTTCATATCAAAATCTTTGTGGTCTTCGCCAATGGTGGCTATTTTAATCACCTTTCCCCAGAAAACCTTATCGGGTAACGCATCAATTGTTATCCTGACGCTGTCGTTAAGTTGTACTTTCGAAATATCAATTTCCCTGATGTACGTTTCGCTTAATGCAACCGACATATCAGGTAAAGTTGCAATCAACGGGTTCCAAATGTTCATCTCCGAATCTTTTCCGTATGTTTTACCCGTCCAGTCTTTGGCAAACATCACAATCCCATCTTCAGGCGCTTTTAAAGTAGTCGATGCCAGCGCTTCCATATATTTATTTATTTTCTTTTGAAATTCGGCAACCCGCGATTCCGACCTGCTCACCTGAATCTTCAGCCTGTTGCGTTCCAGCAAATAATCTCTGCGGAGTTTCCCGATTTCGTTTTCAGCCTTCTGGTAACTTACCCTGGTTTTGCGCTGATAGGCTTCCGATTCGTATTTCGACTGTTCCAAATCAATTTTCAGATATTCCAGATCGAGTTTGGCATTGCTGACAGACTCCCTTTTCCCTGATAGAATAACAGTGCTGTCCAACACCGCATTTCTCAAATCGGCATCCATCTTTTCTTTCTGCTGCATGTTATCGCGCATCATGGTCGCGAACTGGCTATCGTCTAATCTGGCAATGTAATCTCCTTTCTTCACGGCCTTTCCTTCAAGAATAACATCCATAATTTTGAGCTGATAAACACGCAATTCCTGATTGCAAACAGCTGCCGGAAGGTTTATCTCGGTATATTTATCGCCTTTAACCTCGCCCTTACTGTTGACCAGCACCTCGAGATTGCCTTTTTTAACTTTATGAAATTTCCCGCTAACCGGCTTTACCTGAAACCAAACAACAGCAGCAATGCCGATTACAGCTAATACGGCAAGAAGAACCTGATATTTTCGTTGCTTTAACATGGCGGCTTAGTTTTGAATAATTTTATCGTATTCGGCAGTCAGGTTTTCATTTTTCACAAAATCGAAGAGCGTGAGCATCCGCAACCGGTAGTAATAACTCCAGTAAGTTTTAACGGCATTGATGTAGGCTTTACGAGCCGACTCGCGATCGTTTCTTGCAATATTGAGTTTGATCACGTCAACTTTCCCGATTAAAAAACGCTGAAAAGTCACTTCAAATCCTTTCGCAGCAACGGTGTCGGCTTTGGCCGCATTTCGCACTTGTTCGGCCTGAAGGTTAAACTCCATAACCGACTGGAAAATATTTTGTTCGAAATCGATTCGGGACTGGCGGATTCGGGCACTAGCCACTTCACGTGTTGATTCGGCCATCATCAATTTACCTTTTCGGCGACCCCAATCGACCAACGGAATGCTCAAACCCACCTGCACCCTTTGACTTTGATCGGGTTGATCGTAAATTTGATCGAAATTCTCAGACGACTGGTTGAGCCCGTAAACCGCAAATAAAGTGGTATTTAATCCGCTCTCCGATTTTGCCTGGGCCACATCCTGATCTTGTTCGAGCATTTGTTGCTCCTGATCCAGAATTTCAGGATTATTTTTAAGCGCAAGATCAAGGGCATTATCTGCCATGATCTGTAGCGAAGGAATTTCGGACGGAACCTTACAATCAATTTGCGATTTTTTATCCATCATCAGGTACGAATTTAATCCCGACTGTGCACGTGTAACTTCGAGTTTTGCCGAGCTTAACGCTTGCTGCGAATTCAACTGATTCAGTTCCAGATTTAAAAGTTCGTCTTGCGTAACTGTCCCAACCTGAAAACGACCTTTTCCAATTTTATAAAGCGTGTCGGCATTCGACATGTTGTTTTGAGCAATTTTTAGCTGAATCTGTGCTTCAACTAAATCAAAAAACATGGAAGTACTTTTCATGGCCAGCGTTTCCTGCGACTGGATAAAGGTTTTCTTCGCCTTATCGTACTTTACTGGTTCAATTTTCGATTGCCACCGCAACGCATTATACCCGTTTAACGACTGTTGATAGCCAATACTTACAGGTGTTGCCTGATAAGAGGTCACCTTATCTCCACCCATGTTTTTAACCATTCCCAGTTCAGAACTTAAAAACAAGCTCCCCCCTGTCAGTCCAACCTTTTGATTCAGCTGTAAGGCCACATCTGAATTAACATAGTCGCGTAATACATACTGATCTTCATTCGTCTGGAAATTATACTCGCGTTTCCGGTAATGGTTAAAATCGAGCGGCGTGGCATTCATGCTCAGGCTCGGAAGCTTATCGGCCTTGTAATACCGGTATTCCCAGTAGCTGGCCAGATACATATTTTTATATCTGAACGCATCAAGCGAACTTTTCGAGGCAATGCGTACCACTTCATCCAGGCTCAGGCTAAGTTTATCAACCTGGGCGGTGGTATTTTGAATGAATCCTGAAAAAATGATAATCAGGAAAAGTATTTGTTTTTTCATGTTTTTAGGTTTTAAGCACGTAATGATTCAACCGGATCTTTCTCGGCAGCCCGCTTGGCTGGCATGTAGCCAAACATGATTCCGACCAAAGCCGAAACGCCAAACGCAATAAAGATGCTGAAGAATGAAATAATGGTTTTGATATCGAACACTGCGGTAATGATCTTCGAAAGGACTACACCCAGAATTATTCCGATTATTCCGCCGGAAATGCTGATGAGAGTCGATTCGGCCAAAAATTGGGCAACAA
>JAHEYT010000011.1 GCA_023251455.1 Bacteroidota bacterium | reverse complement strand
CCCTTTCCGAACAGAGAAGTTAAGACCGCCAGCGCCGATGGTACTGCAATTATTGTGGGAGAGTAGGTCGTCGCCATTCTTTAAATCCCTCCGATTCTTTAGTGAGTCGGAGGTTTTTTTTGCTTAAAAACTTACCGTGTTTTATTTAAAATGCGACTACAGTAATCGCCATTGTTAACTTTCTTCCCTTTAATAATTGAGTATTCAGCGTGGTTTGCGTGTGCAAAGGAGCTATGGATTTAGCTAATTTTCAGGAAAATATCATGTTTTTGCATTATGAAAAAGCTAATTTTGTCTGGAAATTAATTGACATGCAAAAAATCATTTTATTTATTTGTGTTATTTTATTTACCGCTGGCAAGGGTTATGGACAAACCTTACCGGTTGATTCATTGCGTGCTGATTTTGATAAGCTTTACGGATTGGATGTATTACTAAATAATGGGAAAAAGTATTTCCCGGATAAAAATCCGATCATTGGTCATCCCTTTTGGAAAAGTAAGGATTCTTTTTTAGCTGATGTAACCATTTCAGGCAAAACATTCACCGATCGAAGTTTGAAGTATAATCTCGACAAACAGGAATTTTTGCTGGTATATACTAATTATAATGGGCAGCAAGGCCAAATTATACTTAATACTTCGGTTATCGATTCTGTTAATGGACAATCTTTTAGCTTTATTCCAAATGTATATCCGGAAATCAAACAGCAATTTGTACAACTGATTTATCAGGGGCGATTGGCCTGCTATATCGGATGGTATAAAGAATTAAAGATAAGTAGTATCAATGGAACCAGATCAGGGTATCAATTCTCTGATGATTCCCATAAAAATTACCTCGTTTATAAAGGTGCAGTTTATAGGTTCAGCAATAAATCTTCTTTCCTGCGAATTTTCAATAGGGCTGAACGAATTTCGATTAGAAAATATTTCTCAACCAATCAATTTACTTTTAAGGATTTAGATGATAGTAAGTTGAGAAAGTTAATCGCTTATTGCGACGAAATCTTAATCTGACATGAAGTTTTTTTTTATCTATATTCTTGTATTTTTTGTCTTCCTGTCAGAGTTGGCTGGTCAGGAGAAGAACGATATACAAATTAGTGGCTCGTTCCGTAATTTGAGTTTTCCGGAGTTTGCAAACCAGCTTGAGAAGCAGTACCAGCTTCATTTTTACTTTGAGGATAAATGGGTAAGTTCTCTTGTTGTGAATTTGGATGCAGAGAAACTTTCTGTGTCCGGTTTGATGGAAAAACTTTTGCTGCCAACCATGTTGGACTATGTGTATCAGCTACCTGGAACAGTTTTCATCTTGCCTGACAAAAAATTTATTCATCAACTTCCAGAATATTATTTATCAAGTTCAGGTCTTGACTCTATGAGAGGTCAGCAGCGGAATTTGACCGAAATGGAACAGAAATATTTGCTCGGTCGTCAACCTGATCGAATTAAAACAATCGTTATTGGAAGCTGGGACAAAGCAAAATTGGGTAAAATGACTATCATTACTGGTAAATTAACCGACGACGAAACCGGAGAGTCGTTGGCTGGAGCTATAATTTATGTTCCTGAATTACAGAAAGGAGCTACCAGTGATGCCAATGGATTCGTGAGTCTTGCCTTGAAACCTGGAACATATGCAGTCTCTTTTCAGTATTTGGGTATGACCGAGGTTAAAGGGAATCTGGATGTCCGTTCTGACGGTTATTTCTCGGTGACTTTGAAAAAACAATTCCACGCGATAGATGAAGTGTTGGTACATGGACAAAAAGCACAAAAAAGAAGTTCGAAATTGGGAATGGAGAATGTCTCTGTGAAAACTATGAAAGAATTGCCAACGTTAATGGGCGAAAAGGACGTGATGAAGGTTGCCCAAATGTTGCCAGGAATAGTCAGTGTTGGTGAAGGATCGGCCGGGGTTAACGTACGTGGAGGAAATGCCGATCAGAATTTATTTTACCTGAATGAAATACCAGTTTACAACAGTTCTCACCTTTTTGGATTCTTTTCATCGATTAACTCCGACATCATTAATAATTTCACAATTTATAAAGGCCAGATCCCTGCTGAATATGGAGGTCGTTTATCCTCAGTTTTTAATATAGAACTTCGCAAAGGACATAAAAATAGTTTTTTTACACAAGGAGGAATTAGTCCGGTTTCGGCTAATGCTGAAATTGAAATACCCGTTGTAAAAGAAAAAGCATCTTTGATTCTTAGTGGCCGTTCTTCTTATTCCGATTGGATTTTAAAACGTTTGAAAGACCCTAATCTGAGAAACAGCAAGGCTTCGTTTTACGATTTTGCGGCAGCTTTTGATTATAATTTGAATGATAAAAACCAAATCAATGTGCTTGCCTATAACAGTAACGATAATTTCAACCTGAATGGCTATACCGAATATGCTTATGGAAACAAGGGGGCTTCGGTTAATTATGTGCATCGGTTCACGCCAGGATTAAAATCTTCTGTTTCTGTAATTGGCTCAAACTATAATTTTGAGACGATAGAAAAAAGTTCGGCCAGCAAAGCTTACAGCCATAGCTATGAGTTGAGTCATTACGAGTTCAGGGGAAGTTTGAGTTGGCTGGCCAATGAACATCATACCTTTAAAGTCGGAACTGATTTGATTTTATACGATTTGAATCGTGGAGTTATTAAACCTTATGGTGAAGAATCTCTTCGGCCGTCTGTCAATCTGGGAACTGAGCAGGGACTGGAAACATCAGTCTTTATAGACGACAACATCAGCCTTGGACCACGGTTGAATTTTTATGCCGGACTTCGATTCAGCATGTTTACTGAACTTGGGCCAAAAACGGTTAGGGAGTATTTGCCGGGTACATCTTTTGATGATAATAATGTAAGCAATACCAAAGTTTACCAAAAAGGAGATCGGATATCAAATTATAATAATCCGGAATTGCGGGCTGGAATGGATTTTAAAATCAGCGAAAACAATTCGGTAAAGCTTTCATTTACACAAATGACACAGTATGTGTTCATGTTAAGTAATTCAATTTCAATTGCTCCAAATGATCAATGGAAGTTAGTTGACACTCACATTAAACCGCCAAGCTCTGCGCAGTATTCAGCCGGTTATTATCAGGATTTCCGTAAACAGGGGCTGAATGCCTCGTTCGAAGTTTACTATAAGCAAGCACGAAATGTTGTTGAATATCGCGACGGAGCCAATTTTTTATCTTCGCCCTATGTCGAAACTGCGATTCTGCAAGGCGATCAAAATGCATATGGAACTGAGTTCATGCTTTCGAAAACAACCGGACGTGTTACCGGATGGCTTTCCTACACGCATTCGCGCTCTTTTATTACCATAAATGGGGAAAGTGATTGGGCTGATATCAATCAGGGGAAAAAATACCCTTCAAATTACGACAAGCCTCATGTTTTGAATACTTTCCTGAATCTCGAAATATCCCGACGATTTGCATTGTCAACTAATCTGGCTTATAGTACCGGACGACCGGTTACTTTGCCTCGAAGTGTTTATTACATTGATGAACAACCTTTTGTTGATTATTCGGGTAGAAATGAATACCGAATACCGGACTACCTAAGGTTGGATGTTTCATTGAGAATAGAGGGTAACTTAAAGGTGAAAAAGCCAATGCACAGCTATTGGACCATTGGTGTATATAACCTCACCGGCAGAAGCAATGCCAATTCAATCTTCTTTTTATCAGAAAAGGGGAGGTTGAACGGCTATAAGTACTCAGTAATTGGAGTACCTATTTTTACCATATCGTGGAACTGGAAATTAGGGAATTATGAAAACAATTAATCAGTATTTATTGGTTTTGATTGCAACGGTATTGTTATCGTCCTGCATAGAGCGCTACCTTCCGGTCACTGAATTTGATTTCAAACCCAGGCTGGTCATTGACGGGAATATTAATACCGATGGAAGCGACCAGGAAATTGTGATTTCCGAATCGTCGCCAACCGAGAAACCCGTATTTGTGCCGGTATCAGGATGTAAGGTTAGTGTTGAAGATGGTAAAGGGAATAGTTTTCTCTTCAATGAATCGAATACAAAAGGCCATTACCTGGGCAAGATTGATGTGGCGCATATCATAATTGGCGAACGGTATCGTTTACGTGTTAAAACCTCAATGGGAGTTGAATATGCCAGTTCGTTCGAAGAGTTAATGCCCTGTCCGGAAATTGACAACGTTTATTATCAAGTTGAAACCAAACCGACCGAGAATCCGGAAATAACTGAAAATGGCTTACAATTTTATATTGATTTTAAAGGAGATGCTAATTCTGGGCATTTTTACCGGTGGCAACTCACTCAAACCTATGAATATCATTCAAAGTGGCCAATTGATAAATGGCTGGGAAAGGATGGGTTTCACGATTTGGTTGATCCCGATTATTCCAATTTTGTATGTTATAAAACGGATAAGTTGAAAAGTATTTATGTATTGTCGACTGATGGCTTTAGTCAAAACAAATTTTCCAAATACAAATTGCATTACGTTCAGGATCAAACAGATGTTTTGATGTTCAAATACAGTTTGCTGGTTAATCAGTATTCGCTAACCGAAAGAGCATACAATTACTGGGAAAACCTCCGGAAAAATAATCAGGAGACTGTTGATCTGTTTGGGAAACAACCAGCTAACGTAAAGGGAAATATTTATAATGTCAACGATACAACCGATGTTGCCTTAGGATATTTTGGCGTTTCGACGGTTAAAAGTAAGCGTATAATGGTGACTCCGGTTGATGGGTTATCGTTTAATCGCTTTTTGCGTTGTCAGGCTGAAAAAATTGATATACCTCTTCCTGCTGAACGTCCTCTTTATTATGTGCCTGATTATGATGAGAACGGGAATATTTATACCGGACTTGGAGCCCCAATATGTATTTTTTGTACCATGTTAAACGGGACGACAGTAAAACCTCCTTATTGGGATGAGAAATGAGAATGCTAGAATTTAAATATTATACACTTGTTTTGGTTCTGGCGTTGGTTGGTTGGAATGAAACCACGCAGGCACAGCCAAAAATTGAAGTAAATCAGGCAAATCAACTGATAGAAAAAATCACCTTGTTTACCGATCGTGAAACCTATATCGTCAACGAGGATATTTTATTTTCGGCACTTAATGTTTCTTCTCCTGCGCTTCGGAAAGCTGATTGGAGCAATATTTTATATGTGGAATTGATCGCTCCAAATGGAGAAGCATTCGCCCGAAAAAAATATGTTTTTAGTCCGGATGGCACATCGGGAACTTTGAAAATTCCGTCCGATGTGCTGACTGGAAATTATTACCTGCGAGCCTATACCCGTTGGATGCGAGACTATTCTCCGTATAATTACTTTTACAAAATGGTTACCGTAATTAACCCGTTTCGTGGCGAATTGTTGGAGCCTCAAGGGATTTCAGACCATGAACCCGCATCTGTATTTAAATTTAATTCTGCCGATTTCATTCTGAAAACGAACAAAAAAATCTATCAAAAAAGAGATCAGGTTAGTCTGAATGTTTCAGTTGCAAGTGATACCAATTATGCCGATAAACTGGTTGTTTCAGTTATCCCAAAAGGAACAGAAAATCAGTTGATTACTAAACTTACTGGTCAGATAGATCAAAAGTTTTCACTTGATTTTATTCCTGAAACCCGTGGTCTTTCCATTTCAGGCAAAGTTGTTAATGCTGCTGATTCTGTTCCGATACTTTTCACACTTGTTGGGTTAACGATTTTTAAAGATAATCCGGAGAATCAGAATGTGTTGACAAACGAACAAGGACAATTCTTTTTTGATCTTTCAAAGCTTAAAGGTGAGTACGAAATTTTTATTTCAGCCAAGTCAACTGAGAATCCTTTGATTTTGGTTGACAATGATTTTTCGACCCAGAAAATAGAATTGCCTTACGTTCCGCTTGATCTATCGGAAGATTCAAAAAAACTTTACCAATCGCTGGCATTTAATAGTCAGATGCAAACACTTTACAAGCAGCAAAAGTTGGAAACAGAACTGAAATCTTTTTCATCTGATTCTTCGTTTTATGGCAAACCCGACTTTGTGCTTAAGCTAGACAAATACATTGCAATGCCAAGCCTGAAGGATTACATTTATGAGCTGATCCCGCAGCTGGGGATTCGACATGAAGGGAAACGGACGACCTTAAAAGTGCTTGGAGTTTATTCCGATCTGGCGATACACGATCCGTTGGTTTTAGTCGATATGGTACCTATTTTCGACATCGACCGGGTATTGAAACTTCAGCCTGATAAGATTGAGCGGATTGAACTGGTGACTGTTCCTTATGTGCGTGGTGATATTATTTTTGGCGGAATTGTTAGTTTGTTTTCGAAGAAAGGCGATTTAGCCGGGATTGATCTACCTTCGGTTGGTCGTTTTATTACTTACGATATGTTGAGCCGCGAATTTGCTACAAAAGCTCCTGATATTCAAAATAAGCGCACTCCTGACCTCCGGAATTGTCTGTATTGGAATCCGGATCTAAAACTGAGAGGAACTGAACCTGCCAGAATTTCTTTCAATACCGGCGACAGTGCCGGCGATTACCTCATTGTTGTTCGGGGCAGCGATCAAACCGGAAAGGTTAAAATAGCTACTAAAGAGATTACAGTTGAATAGTTCGTTTGTAATAATTCATCAGATACAATCCAAAAGTTTTGAATCATAATTGATTCGATTTTCATGATTTTATACAACGACACTATGCCAAAACAAAAATACCCACCAGATTTCTCTGACGGGTATTTGTATTTCAGGTAAAATTATTCAGGATTAAACAGCCTGAACCAATTCCAAACTTTCAAAACCTTTTTGCACTGCTTCGAGGTTCATCGGGATCAGGTAGTGGTGGCGCGTTGGAAGCGATTTCTGCAAACCTTTTTCAACACTTTCCATTTTTACTACTGGTTTGGCTTTCAGGTAAGCGCCCAAAACCACCATGTTGAAGGTTTTTACATTACCCAATTCGGCGGCAATCAAAGTTCCTTCAATTTTATAGATATTGATGTCGGTGCGTTTGGGCGGATGGATGATTCCGTTGGGGTCGTAGATTAATACGCCTCCGGGTTTTACCATCGCTTCAAATTTGTCCATCGATTGCTGATTTAGGATAATGGCTGTATCGTATTCGTTCAGCACCGGTGAACTGATGCGGCTTTCGCTCAGGATCACAGTTACATTGGCTGTTCCTCCGCGCATTTCCGGTCCGTACGATGGGAACCAGGCCACTTCCTGATCGGCCATCACGCCTGAATAGGCTAATATTTTTCCCATCGAAAGTACGCCCTGTCCGCCAAATCCGGCTATAATGATTTCTTCGGTCATCGTCTTAGTTTTTGAGTGGTGTATAACTTTCAGGATCATTCTTTGAAGTGTCTTTCAAATCGCCGGGCACGTAGAATGGGAACATGTTGTCGACCATCCATTCATTCGCTTTTACAGGAGTCATTTTCCAGTTCATGTTGCAGGTTGAAACCACTTCGACAAACGATGTCCCTTTTTTGTCAATCGCAGCCTGAAATGCTTTTGCAATTGCTTTTTTGCATTTGCGAATGGTTGCAGGTGTATGAACTGACTGACGAGTTACATAGGATGTTCCGGGTAGCTGAGCGATCAGTTCGGTAATTTTCAGTGGGTACCCGTTTCGTCCGGCATCGCGTCCGTTTGGCGTTGTGGCGGTAATTTGTCCGAGTAGGGTGGTTGGCGCCATTTGTCCGCCGGTCATTCCGTAGATTCCGTTGTTTACGAAAATAACAACCATGTTTTCGCCGCGGTTGCAGGCATGCATAATTTCAGCAGTCCCGATCGAAGCCAAATCGCCGTCGCCCTGATAGGTGAAAACAACCTTGTCGGGATTGGTTCTTGCGATTCCGGTTGCAACGGCTGGCGCTCTTCCATGAGCTGCTTCCTGCCAATCGATCTCAAGGTAATTGTATGCAAAAACAGCGCATCCAACCGGCGAAACGCCAATGGTTTTATCCTGAATGCCCATGTCGTCGATCACTTCGGCCAAAAGCCGGTGGATTACACCATGGCTACAGCCAGGGCAATAGTGCATCGTGTTCTCTGTCAGTAATTTTGGTTTTTCGTAAACCAGGTTATTGGGGTTGATAATATCTTTCAATTCCATAAATTATCCTCCTATCAGTTTTTGTTCAAGGGCCTCAACCACTTCTCCCGGGCTTGGAATGATTCCTCCCATTCGTCCAAAATGTTTTACAGGAATTGAACATCCGGCGGCAAGCTGAACATCTTCAATCATTTGTCCTGCATTCATTTCAACAACCAAAATACCTTTTACGCGCTTTGCCAATGCGGCAATTGGTTTTTTCGGGAAAGGGAATAAGGTAATGGGGCGCAATAGTCCAACTTTAATACCTTTCTCACGGGCCTGATCCACGGCTTTCTGGCAAATTCGCGATGAAGATCCAAATGCAACCAACAGGTATTCGGCATCTTCACATTGGATTTCTTCCGACAGTACATCTTCTTCTTCCATTCTGGAATATTTCTCCTGAAGACGAATGTTGTTTGTTTCCATCCTGCCCGAATCCATTTCGAGCGAAGTTATGATGTGGCGCTGACGGTTTTTCTTTCTTCCATTGGTTGCCCAGGAACCGTATTTTTCTTCGATTTCAACATCGGAAAGTCTTGGAATATAGTCGGAAAGGACTACTTTTTCCATCATTTGACCAATAACCCCGTCGGTCAGGATCAGTGCCGGATTGCGGTATTTGAATGCCAGCCTGAATGCCAGTTCGACAAAGTCGTTCATTTCCTGGACGGAGGCAGGCGCCAAAACTATCAGATGGTAATCGCCGTGACCACCACCTTTGGTCGATTGGAAATAATCGGCCTGTGAAGGCTGGATCGTACCAAGTCCAGGGCCTCCGCGCTGCACGTTAACAATTACGCAGGGTAATTCAGCTCCGGCGATGTAGGAGATTCCTTCAGCCATGAGGCTGATACCCGGACTGGATGACGAAGTGATTACTTTTTTCCCGGTGGCGGCAGCTCCATAAATCATGTGTATGGATGCTATTTCACTTTCAGCCTGAAGGACAACCATTCCCGTTTCGTTCCAGGGTTCGCGATCCATCAGCGTTTCCATTATCTCTGACTGTGGAGTTATGGGGTATCCGAAATAACCGTCGCAGCCACAGCGAATGGCTGCTTCAGCAATAACCTCATTTCCCTTCATTAATCTTAATTCACCCATATGCTTTGAATTTGTTATTTGCTTTGTTTGAAAAGTGCCTAAAGGACTCTGGGCACTCCGAACTCGAGTGCAATCTAAACTTCTTATATTTTTACCCGGTAAACGGTAATACAAGTGTCGGGGCAAACGGTGGCACAATTTGAACAGCCAATGCAGGCTTCCGGGTTTTTCATAAATGAATAGTGATATCCGCGGCTGTTGACCTGTTTGTTTTGCCCCAGAACATCTTCAGGACAGGCCACTACACAAAGTCCGCAACCCTTGCATTCTTCGTTGTCGACCACTACTGCTCCAATAACTTTTGCCATAATTCTGTGTTTAGTATCCGGGTTTATTGTTCTTTTACTTTATATCTGTCTTTATCAGCAAAAAAATCCAAAACTTTCGTTCTTGTTTTGAAAACAGCTGAATGCAGTGCTTTTTCAGGAATAAAATAGCTGTCGCCTTTTTTATAGGTTTTAGTCTGGCCAGCAATTGTAAGATCCATCTCGCCATCGATAACTATTCCCCATTGTGCTCCGTGAAAATGTTCTTTCACCTCCCCAATGGGTTCAATGTCGAAAAATACCATTTGGTGATCCTTCCCTTGCGAAATCCAGCCCTTCAGACCGTTGAAAGGGATATCAGCTTCAGGCAAATCAACAATTAAATTTGGATATTCGAGAGACATATTTTATTATTTAAGAAACTGATTGTTACAAAACTAGCTGATCCTATTTTGTACTTGTGCAACAAAAGTTGCGAAATCAAATTTTATGAAGCACCCTGGTGAAAATATTCCGGTGTATTCCCAGATAGGATGCAATATGTTGCCTTTGCACTTTTTGCACCAGCAGGCTGTTTTCGGCAATAAACTTCCTGACCCGCTGTGCAGCTGTTAACGACTGAAAGGCATAAACCCGTTTCAGGGCCTGCACATAACTTGCTTCGGCCAATACCCTGACCATGTGCTCCAATTGCGGATTTTGTTTCGTTAACGCGTCGTACTCCGATTTTGTAATGTAAATAATGGTCGATTCTTCATAAGCCCTGATCGATTCAGTCGATTTGCTTTCGAGCATAAAACTCTCGTGGCTGGTAATTATTGAATGGTTGGGCGGGTAGAAAAAGTTCGAAATCCATTCCTGCCCCGTTTCTGAAATATATGTGGAATATAGTATTCCATCCAGAACGATTCCTAATTTTTGTGACAGGTCGCCATA
>JAHEYT010000025.1:3115-165687 GCA_023251455.1 Bacteroidota bacterium | reverse complement strand
AGCAAGGATAAATCGTTCTTAGAGGGTGGTCAATTTGATCCGGCGAAACTCAACCATTTTGACCGGCGGAAGGTGGTCAATTTGTTCCGGCGCACACTGGATATTTTATCCGGCGTGTCCAATTAATAGCAGAATCTGATATAGTGATGCTATATAACCACGAAAAAGACGCTGGTATATTAGCCAGAAGTAAAAAAGGTGTAGGAACTTTAACAGTTATTTTAACTGAAACTGGTGTAGATTTTTCTTTTGATGCACCTAATTCTGCAATAGGTGATAACATATTAGAATCAGTTAAAAGAGGTGATTTAGACGCTTGTTCATTTGCCTTTTATATTGCTACAGGTGGGGATAGTTGGTTAAAAGTTGGTGACGTATATAGTAGAACTATTAAAACTATTGCATTATTAACAGACTTTTCTATAGTAGTTAATCCTGCTTATTCTGCTACAAGTTGTAATTCAAGAGGTTTAGATGAACTTATAGAAGCTGAAAAAATAGATGTAGATGCAAATAAGGTAAATGATAAATTCTTAGAAGTTTACTATTCAAATTTGCGAAATGTAGTAAATTCTCTATAAGGGGAAAAAATAATATTTGGTATTTATATTAAATGTAAAAACAGTAAACAGAAATGGATTTAAACGATTTATTACAAGAAAAAAGAAATAAAACAGCTTTACTAACTGAACTAATTACAGTAGGTGAAGCAGAAAAACGTGAATTAAATACAGATGAAAATGTAAAATTTGCCACTATACAAGATGAAATAAGAGCGATTGATAAAGAAATCAATGCAAAGAATATTAATAATACAATAATCATAAACAAAGAAAAAAGAATGAGTACAAAATTTAGTCTATTAAAATCTATTGAAGCTAGAGCAAACGGCAGAAATATTGACGAAGATAATTTAACAGTTATCGAACAAGGAAAAAAAGAGATGCGTGAAGCTGGTTTAAGTTATTCTGGTGACATTGTTTTACCAATGGAATACAGAGCAAATATTACAGCAGGAACAGCAACAGCTGGACAGGAATTTGTTCAAGAAGATAAAGTAGGTTTGATTGAACCTTTAAGAGAATCTTTAGTATGTGTACAAGCTGGTGCTACCTTCTTAACAGGTTTAACTGGTGACGTTTCTATTCCACGCTATACAGGAACTAATGCACTATGAAAAGGTGAAGTAGCAGCTGCTGTAGATGGTGCTGGTACTACTTCTGAAATTACTTTGAGTCCTAAAAGAATTACAGCTTTTATTGATATTTCAAAACAGTTTTTGAATCAAAATTCACCTGCTGTAGAAGCTATGTTAATGAAAGATATTGTTAATGCAATTTCTAACAAACTTGAAAAAACAATCTTTGGTAAAGAAGCTGGTTCAGCTACTCAACCTGCTGGATTTTTCGCTGTTGCACCTTCTATTAGTGGTTCTGTAACTTATGCAAATGTTGTAGAATTAGAAACAGCTGTAGATACTTTGAATGCTTTAGGTTCTGCAAAATATATTACTAATGCTGGTGGTAGAGGAAAATTGAAAACTACTACTAAAGTAGCTAACCAAAATGGTTTCATTTTAGAAGGTTCAGAAATGAATGGTTATCCTGTTTTAGTTACTAACCACGTAGCAAAAGAATTACAGGTAGGTACAGATGAATTTGGAGTAGTATTTGGTGACTGGTCACAATATGTTATTGCACAATGGGGTGCTATTGATTTAACAGTTGATGCTGTATCACAAGCTATTAATGGTAACGTAAGAATTGTTATTAATGCTTATTTTGATGCTAAACCAAAAGTAGCAGAAGCATTTAAAACAGCTTCTATTAAATAGTAAAAACATAAAATAGATAAAAGAACCTGCTGCTATTAGTAGCAGGTTTTTTAGTTTAAACTAACCAGTAAAATATAATAAATGGCAACATATACAACAGTAGCAGAATTAAAAGAACATCTAAATATAGAATTAGATTTTACTGAGGATGATAACTATTTACAGAGTTTATTAAATGTTTCTGAATTAGCAGTAGCTAATTTTTGTAACGGTGGTATAAATGAAGTAATAGAAATACCTGCAACAATTAAACAGGCATATCTTTTTTTAGCTGCACACTATTATTTAAACAGAACACCCATAGCTTTTACTTCTACTTCTGAACTTCCATATACTTTTCAGTTCTTATTGAATCCTTATAAAGATTTTGTTGTATGCTAATTCTAGGCGATTTAAGACACGTTATTCAGGTTATAGGTAAAACTATTACCAAAGATGAATATGGAGCAGAAACAACTACCTGAACTAATAAAATAAGACTTAGAGCAGGTAGAAAGTTTATAGGCGGTGATAAGACTATAGATAATAAAGAAGTGTTTAATTCACAAAGAATAGTATTCACTACTTTATACAGAAGTATTATAACTGAGAATGACAGAATAGAATTTAATGGTAAAAAATATCTAATTAATTCTATTACTGAAATCGGTTTTAAAGAAGGTTTACAGATAGATACTGAATTGATTAACGAATAATGGCTAAAACAGTATCTAATACAGGAAATAAAGAAGCTGTAATAAAACTTATTAATTCGAGTGACTTACAAAAGTTATTTTTTGAATTACAGGATAAAGTACAGATGAAAGTATTAAATGATGCTTTTAAACAATCTGGTAAATTAATTACAGATGCTGCTAAAGTAAATTTTAATGCTACTAAAAAAGGTAAATCAAAAACAAACTATGCAGCTTTAAAAAGAGCATTTAGAAACAAGCCTTTAAGAAAAGATATAGGAATGGTTTTTGGTATGCAGCACAGAGATGGTTATAAATATAGGTTTCTAAATTATGGCACTGTAAAGAGATTTACTAAGAATAAAAAGACTAGATATACTGGTATTATTAAACCGTCTAACTTTTTTACTAATGCTGTTACAAGTCAAGCTGAAAATGCACAGAATGCACTATCTAAGAATATTACTGCAAGCTTAGAAAAAGTAGTTAAGAAATACGAGAAAAGTAAATAATGGCTACTATCAATCTAATACCAAATAAAAGGAAAACTAATCCGGTCTATACTTCAAAAAGTGAAAATCTAATACATTCTACTGTTTACAATACATCTACCTGAAAGAAATTAAGGATAGATTATCTAAGTCTGCACCCTGTTTGTGAAAAGTGTGATAAAAGTCTAGCAATAGATGTTCATCATAAGAAAGAAATATCAACAGGTAAGAATGAATCTGAATATAAACAGTTAGGTTTTGATGCTAATAATCTAATGGCACTTTGTAAAGACTGCCACAAAAAAATACACAATTTAAACTTTCAACAATGTTAGATATTGGGAAAATAGTATATAAAATTTTAAAGGATAATGATATAGAATCTTATCCTATTGTAGTACCAGAAAATACACCTTTACCAGTAGTAATATATGAAAGGTCTTTTAGTGTAGATGAAACTAAAGACGGTAGAGGGATAGATAATAATATTATAGATATATATGTATTAAGTGAAGATTACAAAGAATCTATAACACTTTCTTTACAGATAGAATCTTTAATAATTGCTGTTAAAGGCAATGTATTAGATACTCATATTTTTAAAAGTAAATTAATAGCTGGTGCTGAATTATACGACTCAGGTGTATATATGCAGAAGCTAACATTTGAAATTAAAACAGCTGTATAGATTAGTGAAAAAATATTATTATAGGTATTTATATTAAAATATTAAGAACAAAATAAAATTATAAAGAAATGGCTTTAGAATCAAGCAAAATTATTTACGGTGGTGATATGATGCTATTTGTAGCA
This sequence comes from Bacteroidota bacterium, assembly GCA_023251455.1. GTDB lineage: Bacteria > Bacteroidota > Bacteroidia > Bacteroidales > Prolixibacteraceae > Aquipluma. The sequence continues at coordinate 161,875 of JAHEYT010000025.1, read as the reverse complement.
ACAAAACCAGTAGCATTTTCAAGTGCTGCAAAATTAGATATTAGTTTAAAAACTAGGGATATAGGTAGTAAAGATAGTGGTCATTGGGATGAAAAAGCAGCTGGAAAAATGAGCTGATCAGCTAGTTCTGATGCTTTGATGTGTGATGATTTAACAGGAACAGGTAATAGTACTTACAGCGATTTGTTTACAGCTATGGAAACAAGAACACCTATTGCAATAGTGTTCGCTGCTACTGCTGGAACTGCACCAGATTTTACAGTTAGTGCTGTTGTAGGTAAAACAAAATTTACAGGTTCTGGATTTATTACTTCTTTGTCTATGAATGCACCAGACGGCGATAATGCTACTTATAGTATATCATTTGAGGGTACAGGTGCTTTAGTAATGGCATAATAAAATATAGTGTTTGGTTTAGATTGTGATTTTAGAAGGTTATCAGAAATGATAGCCTTTTATTTTCCTTTTTTAACCAGCTACCAGATAAAACAATCAAACTAAAAACAAACAAAATACAATGGAAGAAAAACAATTAGAAGCTATTAAGTTAACTATTAAAGATGCTGAAATGATACTACAATACTTATCTAGTCAACCATATAGAGAAGTAACACAATTAGTAGATATTATACAAAAGTCTGAACGAGTATATAAAGAAGAAATCTAAACCAAATGGAAAAAATCACAATCAAAATTGAAAATAAAGACTTAATTATAAAACAGTCTTTTAGGGCATTAATGTTATTTGAAGAAATGACAAGTAAAACAGTAAATGAAATGAATGAATCAGTAGCAGATATACTAAAACTTTTCTACTGTATTTTAAAGGCTAATAACCTAGATACATTTAACTGAAACTTTGAACAGTTTATTGATATTATAGATGAACAGCCAGAAGTGTTTACAAGTTTTACCGATTATCTACAAGAACAGGCTAAAGGAGAAAAACCAACAGCTACACAAAAAAAAATAGTAGGCAAGAAAAAATAACTGTATTAGAAATATTTGGTAAAGTAATTACTAATTCAAATATTTCACCGAGTTACTTTTGGGATGAACTATCTACTAAAGAAGCTAATGCTATAATAGATTCTATATCTGAAAATAGTAAAACTGTCTGGGAACAAACCAGATGATTAGCATATATTCAAGCAGCTACAGCAGGTGCTAGTATTAAAACACCACTAGATTTAATACAATTTAGTTGAGATGAAAATAAAGATACAGTTACACCTGCAAAAGATAGTAGAACAAAAGAAGAAATATTTAACAGTTTACTAGAGGTAAAGAACAGCTTTGTATAAAGCTGTTTTTTTTTGCTCAAATCGCTGTATTTATAAAAAATAATAATCAATAAAAACAAAAAATAATATGGCAGGAAAATTTAATTTACTTACTATAATGACCCTAAACGCAGCAGGTTATAAGGCTGGTATAGATGATGCAAAAAAGAGTACACAATCTTTAGTTACTGGTACAAAAACTGCTGTAAATAGTATAGGTAACAATTTTTCTCAGTTAGGTGGTTTAACTGGTGGTCTATTAGCACCTTTAGACGGTATTAAAGGTGCTGTTATGGCTGGTATAGGTTCTTTTAGGGCTATGATTCCTGCTATTAATGGTGTTAAAATGGCTTTAGTTGCTTCTGGTATTGGTGCTATAGTAGTTGTTTTGGGTTTAGCTTTTGCAGCTTTAACTACATATTTAACAGGCACTTCTGAAGGTGCTTATAAGGTTAAAGAAATGTTTGGTTTTATATCAGGTGCAGCTACTGCTTTAATGAATAGACTTAAAAGTTTAGGTAGTGCTTTATTCTCAATTCTTACTGGTGATGTAGAAGGGTTTAAAACAGCAATAGCAGAAGCTTTTAAAGGTGGTTTTATAGATGAAGTAGTAGAAGGTGCTAAAACTGGTAACGCTTTAGCAGCAGAACAAAACCGATTAAAGAAAGAAAAAAATGCTTTAGATAGTGAGGAACTAGATGTTCTGTATAAACAGGCTGAATTAACTAAAAAAGCAAAAGATGTAACAAAAGAAAGTAATTATACTGCTGCACAAAGATTAGCTTTTGAAAAGGAATCTATAAAAATAGGTGATGATTTTGATAAGAAAAAAATGAAACATCTAAAGGATAACTGAAATTTAGAAACTGCTTTAAATAAACAAAAGACTCAAATTAATCAACAGGATATAGAAAAAGAGTTACAAGCTAAAAAAGCATACTTTGACTATGTTATTAAAGACCAACAAGACGCAATAGGTGAAAATAAAATCATAGCTAAGACTCAAAAAGAATTAGATGGTGATGCTATAGAAGCTGCAAAAGCTAGAATTGCTTTAGAAAAACAAATAGGTTCTGAAAGAATGTCAGGCTTATTATTATCTAAAAATTCATTTGATGATAAAGGAAAATTAAAACAGTATAAACCTTTTATAAATAAAGACGATTTTCAAACTGATAAATTAGATGCTTATTCAGCTTCAATATATAGAGCAGCTACACACCAGCAAGCACTATTAGATAATAGTAAATCAGGATGGCAACAGATTAAAGAAGGTATTATAAATACTACATATTTAACAGAAAATGCTGGTAATGCTATAAGTGGTTTAACAGATGCTTTTTCAGGATTATTTGAAGGTGCAAAAGGTGGTTTTAAAGACGTAGTAACTTCTATGTTAGGTGGTGTTCAGCAAATTATAAATGCTTTATTAGCACAATCTATTGCAGCAATGATAGCAGGGGAAGCACATAAAGGTTTATTAGGTTTATTAACTGCTTCAATAGGTGTAGCTGCTATTACAGGTTTATGAAAATCTAAAGTACCAGCTTTTGCTACTGGTGGTATTGTTGGTGGTAATTCTTTTACTGGTGATAATGTACACGCCAGAGTTAATAGTGGTGAAATGATTTTAAATCAATCACAGCAAGCTAATCTGTTTGCTATGGCTAATGGTTCTGGTGGTGCTTCTGGTGGTGAAGTACTATTAAGAGTAAAAGGTAATGATTTAGTAGCTGTATTAAATAACCAGAGCAAACGAACAAATAATATGAAATAATGAGTTTACAGAAAAAATACTATTACACATTCAAGGGTTTAGATAATACAGCTTATTTAGCTGAAATTTGGCAGGAAACAACAGCCACAATAACAGCCGAAGAAATAACCGGAGATTCAGACCCCTTTTATATAGAATATCCTGCTGCAAGTATATTTGAACCAGTAAAGGGTTCAGGTTGTACTTTGAATCTATTAAGCACAACAGATAGAAAGTTTTTAAGCTTATATACTGCAAATATTATGGAGTACCAGATTAAACTTTATAAGTCTGGTATTCTTTACTGGTGTGGTTATTTAGATTCTGAACTATATTCTGAGCCTTTTAATGAGTTAACTAATTACACAGTTACATTTACTGGTACAGATGGTTTTGCACTCTTAGAAAGGCTTAATTATGTAGATGGTTCAGGTAATAAATATACTGGTCTGGTTACACAATGACAGGCACTACAAAACATTCTTAATAAACTAGGTCTACCATATAAAAATATCTATGTAGGTTTATCAACAACCTGCACAGATTTTACTTTAGCAGTTGGTGAAACACTTCTACATAAAACCTATACAAATAACTATAACTGGTATGATGAAGATAACGAACCTGAAACAGCTAGAAAGGTATTAGAAGAAATACTAAAACCTTATGCTGCATTTATTATTCAGGATAACGCTAATATTTATATAACAGATATTAACACTATAGCAGGTGCTTCTACTGCTTCTTTTAAGAAATACAGCACCAGTTTTACTTATATTTCTACTGATACAATTAATTTAAATTTGGGTGATTTATCTGCTATAAAGTTTGCAGCTAATGACCAGCAACTTAATGTAGTTTCTGGTTTCAATAAACAAATTATTAAATATTCACCTTATGTAAGTACTAATTTAATTGACTTTAAAGCGGATTCAGATTTTAGTAATGAAGTATCTAGTAATATTTATGGTGTAGACCCTTATCAATGGAATGAAAAAACATATTATACTAGTAATACTTTTAACAGGTCTGGTAGTTTAAATGCTTTATTTGCTTATTATATTGGTATAGGTAAAGACAATGAAAACAATAATGATAGTTATTTAAAAATGCTGAAATATACACCTGCTGGTGCTATTCCTGCTAATCTTAGTTATACAAATAAGATAGAATTACCTTTATTTATTCCTTCTGATTCAAAGCTTAAAATTAGCTGTAAAGCTTATGCTAGAACAGTAGATAATTTGAACGGAACAACAGCACACCCTGATATAGAAAATATTAAATTAAGGTGTAGATTAAAAATAGGTGATAAGCAGTATTATAATAATGTTTGAACATATCAAGGTAGGCAAACCGGATGAATAAGCAGCACCAGTACAGACTATGACAAGTGTATAGATTTAGACTTTCAACAGCAAGGTATTGTAATTAGACAAGGTTATAAATATGCTGAATTACAACCAATAGAGAATACCTGAGTAGATTTAAAACTACTTTCTACTAATGGTGGTGGTGGTTTACTTAATCCTGATTTAGAACTAAAAATGTATGCTGATGATTTTCTAATTCCTTTAGATTCTGGTTTTTCTGGTGGTATTATGAATTTTGAAATATATGATTTTGAAGCTAACAGTTTAGTAAATACTTTAAGAGATATACGAATCAAAGATTTAGTACTTTCTATTGTTGATGCTAAAGGGAATGAATACAATGAATCAGATATAGAATATATTGGTTATATGAATAAGAACTATAAAAATGAAGCAGAAGTAATTACACTTTATCAGGGTTCTAGTGTTTTAGATTCACCAATAGAAAAAGGTTCTTTGATGGGATTTAATACATCTTATTTTTATTTGAATAACTGAACTAGAGAAGGTAAAACAGACTGTATAGAGAATCTTTTATTGCGTTCGATTGTAAGTAATTACACAAATAAGAGAATAGAATTATCTGGTACAATTAATAAATTAGATTCTATTTTAGGTTGTTTGAAGTATAACAACTTTTTAGCAGGTAAAAATTTAATGGTAGTAGGCTGCACACAAAACTTAGCAGATTCTACAACTTCTGTAACACTACAGGAAGTAATAAAAGACAATTTAGAAATTAACAAAAGCTGGTAATATGAGTACAATAAATATAGACAAAAGAGAAGTAAGTAAAATAAACAGAAATGGTAGAATTAATAGTTCTACTGTTTCATCTTCTATACTAGCTGCAAACACTAATAGTAGTTCAGTAATAGACTGAGCGGAAGTAACACTAGATTTAGTTACAATAAATAGAGATTTAAAAGTAACTGGTAATATAACAGCAACAGAGGACGTAATAGCCTATTTTGCTACAGAAGTTACACCAGACGTTTTAGGTGCTTTGTCAGTATCACAACCTTTACAAAAAACTGGTACAAACATAGCATTGAATATATCTAATCAGTTTGAAGTAGTTAATGAAGCACTTAAAATAAAAGATAGTGTATTAGTACCTGCTGTTCATTATCAGGATATAAGCACTATTAATAACCTTCAAACTGCTTTAGATGATAAATTACCATATACTTTAAAAGGTACTGCAAACGGATTAGCTGAATTAGATTCTACTGGTTTTGTAAAAAATACACAGTTACCTAGTTATGTAGATGACGTTTTAGAATTTGCTAATTATTCTACACTTCCTGTAATAGGTGAAACTGGTAAAATATATATTACAGTAGATAATAATAAAACCTTTCGCTGGTCTGGTTCTATTTATGCAGAAATTAGTAGTAGTTTAGCACTTGGTGAAACATCTGCAACAGCTTATAGAGGTGACAGAGGTAAAATAGCTTTTGATAAAACAGCACCTTTAAATGTTACAGAAACTACACTAACAGTAGATAGAGATTTACACGTTGAAGGTAATATAACAGCTAGTAAAGATGTTATAGCCTATGTAGCTGGTGCAGTTAGTTCTGATGTACTTAATAATTTAACTGCTGCTGCACCACTATACAAACCTAGTAATACTAGTGTAGGATTAAAATATAATGGTACACAGTTAGAAGTAAATGCTAGTAATGAATTACAAATTAAATCAGGAATATTAGCACCTGCTGCACATTCACACCTTATAAGTGATGTAACAGCTTTACAAGCTACTTTAGATAGTAAAGCTCCTGCAAGTGGTTCAGGGAATTATATTCAGAATCAGAATGTAGAAGGTCAAAATGCAGATTATAATATTTTAGGATTAGCAAAATCAAGAAATATAGTCGTGGGGGCAGTAGGATATTCCGGTATTCCTTTTGAAATACAATCATCCGCTGGCGCAAATGCAATTAAAATAATAGGTCGTTCGGATAATTTGGGATTTATCGAATTTTATAAAAATGACGGTACTACTTTAATTGGAGATATTTATGGAGCTAATGATGGATTGCACTTTGACGGTGCAGCAACCTTCGCATCAACCATTCAAGCCACCACAGCCAAACTAACAAACTTGACAGATGGTTATATACCTTACCATATAAGTGATGCTAGTGGGTTGGGGAATAGTCCTATTTATACAGATGGAAATGATGTTGCAATTACTAACCGTACATTTAAAGTACAAAAAGACGAAGTACTAGCAAGTAGTAATAATGGACAAATTAGAATTAGTGGATTAACCGACCCGAACCTTCGTCTTAATATTGGATTTGATACTTCCGACCAATATGGCTATTTACAAGCGACAAATACACTTTCTGCCTATAAGAATTTATCACTAAATCCTTTGGGTGGCAACGTAGGAATAGGCTACTCAACAGGCACTGAGATAACCAATAACAAGTTGGCGGTGAATGGGAGTGGGTATTTTAATACAGGCATAACAGCGAAAACCCTAACATTAAATTCAGATGCTATTTTAAAATTCATAAATCCAATTAATACTTCGGCGTTTGATGTTGGGCTATTAGGAGGAGGTAGTGATGCGAATGCTTATATTTATCAGAGGGCAAATTCATCATTAATATTTGGAACAAACAATACCGAAAGATTTAGAATTAATGCAGATGGTACTTCAAGCTTTCAAAGTACCATAAACTCAACAGGCTACCTACTAAACAACAACAATCTATTTAGTTCTTTGAGTACTGGTTATTTGCCTTATTGGGATGGTGGGAAGTTTGTGAATAGTAATGTAGATAATACTTCTGATGCTAATAAACCAGTTTCTACTGCACAACAAACAGCTATTAACGCAGTCCAAACTAATCTTAATTCTCATACTGGAAACGGTAATAATCCACATAGTGTAACTAAAGCACAGGTAGGGTTAAGTAATGTTACTAATGAATCTAAGGCTACTATGTTTAATGATAGTACTTTAACAGGTGTTTCTAAAGTAAGTAACTTAACTTATAATAGTACTACACAAACTATTAAGCAGTTAAACTGGTCTAGGATAGTTGATTTAAATGAAAATGGTTTATTAGGTACTTCCTTTATAGTTACTATATCAGGTACACGTAGTAGTGTAGTTTGGAACGTAACAGCACAAGTAACTACTAGTCATAATGCCTGTGGGTATATAACTATTTTAAATAGTAGTAATTACAGCCAAGTTAAATTAAGATTGGTTACTAATTATTATGGTGGTGGATTTTTAGAAATATATGATAATAATACTGGTGCTGCTTTAGGTGTTTATCAGACTATTAATATATCAATTGAAAACTACATAGGTACATCTACTATTCTTACTGCTTTTCAGGATGGAACAGCTACAACAGGCTATACTGTTTTACCAGAAATTAACTCTATCGCTGGTGGTATTACTACACAAGGTGCAGTATCAGCTACAAACAGTTTTGAATTAAAAAATGCTGCTGGTGCAGTTGTTTGGAATATATCAGTATCAGGTACAGATTTAGTATTTAAAAATAGTTCTGGTGTTAATAAAGCTAAGATAGACCAGAATGGTAATTTAACTACTGCTGGTGAATTAACAGCTTATGGAACAATCTAAAAATATAAATAATGGCAAAAATATTAAATACATATAATGGTTTAACACCTGCACAAATAGTAGCTAAAGCTTCTAATACTTGTACATTAACAGTTGCTGGTGCTACTGTTGATTGTACAGATATTACAGTAACAAAGATTAAAAATGTTATCGGTGGAACTTCTACTACAGTAGGTAGTTTGTGTACTTCTGGAAACGTTAATAAATATAGTGGATTCAGTCCTAGAGAATGGTATATATCAGGTAATGTAGTTTATGATAGACCTAAAACACCCTATTCAATGGGTAATTTTGCAGGGTATAACCACAATGCAGGTAGTCCTTTTTGTACAGTAAATCCTACTTTTAATTTAGCTAGTTCACAAGCTTTACAATCAGTAGATATTAATGTTAGTATAAACATATCAGAAGCTAATTTTAGTGCTATACAAACACATTGTTTAATAGTTGTAGATGGTACAATATTAAATAGTTTTCCTTTGAGTTCTTACAATCCTTTAACAAGTACAGATTTAACTATTACAACTACTGCACCTGTTCAGGGTGGTACTAAAACTTTAAATATTAGTGTATGGCTAGGTACTGCTGGTACTTATGTAGGGCAATTAGTAACCCTTGCAAAATCCACAGTAATTAATGTAGGTGTAGCACCTTTATTTGCTAATTGTTTAATAGTGGATAGTGCAGCCAATAGAACAGCAGTAGATACTAAGTGTTTAGACGGTTCAGAATATTGTAACGGTTTAGAAGTAACAAGTAACACAAGAACAGTAGATAGTGCTAATTTATATGGTTATTATACTGTTACTGCTAGGTTGCATAATACTAGTGATGGTAGTTTTTCAAGGTATTTAGATATTCCTGATAGAGTTATCAGAATGACAGTATCAGCTTATAAAGTAAATGCTGGTAATACTTCAGCTACTTATACAATAGGAACGAATCTATTTATAATAAATGACAGCAGCAGCTTTAGTTATACTATTCCGGCTGGTTTATTAGCAGTAGCTGATAATGATATGTTTTATACAGTGTTTGACACTTTATATTAAAAACTAATTAAATAAGTATTTACAAATAATAATTAAATAAATGATTGAAATATTAAAGAGTTCTGAATTATGAACATTTTTAGGTTTAGCTGTTACTGGTGTTATCAGTTATTTTGCAGGTAAACGGAAAAATGCAGCTGAGGTAGAAGGTATGGAGGTTACAAATGATAAAGAAATTTTAAGTACTTATAAAACAGAACTTGAATATTTTAGAAAGCAGTTGGAACTAACCAGAATAGAATTAACAGCTTTAAGAAGTGAATTAGATAAGTTTATCAAGGCAAGCTGTATAAAAGAAGATTGTCCAAACCGAGTAAAATAACTTTATTATGAAAAAGCTTTGAATCAAAATATTAAGCTTTATTAAAAGATTATACACAAAATTAGTAGATGAAACAAAATTTTATATTCCTGTTGCAATTAAAGTAGTAGAAGTATTAAAAACAATTTTAGATAGTCCGGTAGATGATATTATTTTAACTGTTATTACTGCTTTAGTACCAAATATACCAGCAAATAAATTAGATGCAATTAAGAGTAAAATACAGGCTGAACTACCTAAAATTTTGGTCGAATTGAATCTAGTAAATTCAATAGCTAATATAGAAGGTGTGAACGCTCAATTACAGGCTATCCTGAACGCTCTAAAGGTTTCACCAGATAATGTTAAGGCTGAAAAGTATCATACTTTAGCTTCTAAAATACTGGTTATCCTGTCTGATGGTAAGATTAAATGGGGTGAATCTGTGATTTTTACAGAATGGTACTACCAAACATATATTAAAGAGTAATTAAAAATCAAGGTGTTACAGTTTCTGTAATGCCTTTTTTTATACGCAAATAAAAAAACAGCCTTCATAAGTGTGGCTGAGGTCATAAAAAACCGGTAGGCCAGAAATAATCGAAAATTGCGGATGTGCATTACCGCGAAAGCCTCTTTGGAGAAAAATTTGTTCATTCGTTCCTTTTAAAATAATCGTTGCAGATTGCCTGCCTGAAAGGAAATTATTTGACGGTGGCAAATATAGACATTCTGTTTACCGGTAAAATGCTTTCAGTAATCTATTCTTATGCGCAACAGTAAAATGACGATGCCAAATTTGTACCTTTAAAATCAAAATTTAAAACATCGCATTATGAGCTTCCTTGGAAATCTGATCTGGTTAATCTTTGGTGGATTCTTGGTCTTTATCGAGTACATGGTAGCAGGCTTTTTGCTTTGCCTTACTATCGTTGGAATACCTTTTGGAATTCAGGCTTTTAAACTCGCCTTGCTGGCTTTATGGCCGTTTGGCACAACCATTGGGATGAAATCATACGCTCCGGGTTGCTTATCGACCATCATGAACCTGATTTGGTTACTGATCGGCGGCATCTGGATTGCCTTAACTCACCTTTTTTTCGGTTTATTGCTGGGTATAACCATCATCGGAATCCCATGGGCCAAACAGCATTTCAAACTGGTTTCGCTAGCGTTAACACCGTTCGGAAGAGAGATTGTCAGCAAGTAAAAACATCCTAAACCCAACCATTTAAGCAATTAATCGATTCAAAGAGTAACTTTAAACTATTCAAAATGAGCTTATTTGACAACGAAGAATCACAACCAGTAGAAGTGGCGGGTCATCAATTGACCTGTCCGGTATGTTCCAGACAAAATTTCTGGACAAAAAGGGCACAATTAAACACAGCAGTCGCCACATTTTTTAATCTTGACTGGGCTAACCACACTGCCACCTGCTTTGTTTGCTCAGAATGCTCTCACATTATGTGGTTTCACGAAGAAATCTAGTTGAAAATCACAAGAATTTTGAGGGTTTCGGGTCTTACTCATGTGTATGCAACCCGCATTCCTTTTTCGAGTTGTCTTCCCACCACCAGCGGCCAGCCCTGAAATCTTCACCAGGCTTAATGGCGCGGGTACAGGGTGCACAGCCAATGCTCACAAAACCGCGATCGTGCAGTACATTGTACGGAACATTGTTTTTCTTCACATATTCTTGGCAATCTTCGAGCGACCAGTGCAAAAGCGGATTTAATTTAATCAGCTGAAATCCGGCATCCCAAACAAAAAAGTCGAGATCGTGCCGATTTTCCGATTGAGAAGCACGCAATCCTGTAATCCAGCATTCGTTCCCTTCCAGCGCCCTTTTTAGAGGTTCAACTTTCCGGATGTTACAGCATTCCTTGCGGTTTTCAACCGACAAATAAAAGCTCAGCGGCCCTTTTTCAGTGACCATTTTCTCGACCGATTCGTGCTTCGGAAAATAAACATGAATCGTTTTCCCATATCGATCAACAGTCCGGTTAAAGACTTTATAGGTTTCTTCAAACAGGCGGCCAGTATCCAGAGTCACCACTTTAATGTCCAAATTATTGCTGAAAATCATATCGGTAATCACCTGATCTTCGATCCCGAAACTGGTTGTAAAAACAGCTTTCCCCTTAAATTGCTGAGCAATCTGCTTCAACATTCCCACCAAATTGGCTGCATCGGCCTGTTTGTTCAGGTCCGACACGATATTCTGATCAACCATAGCTATTTGTTTTTTAATCTCAATCCATTTATCTTGCCGGCAAATATCACAAGAAAACACAAAAAATCATCGAAAAGACTTCCGAAATATTACCTATCGAATTCCTGAACCGAATTCAAACACAGTTTCCAACTGATTTTGAACGCTTTGTTCAATCCATCGATCAGGCTCCGGCCATCAGTTTGCGAACCAATCCACGAAAATTCTGTTTGCCAATTTCTTCGGAACGTATTCCATGGAGCGAAACCGGTATTTTCCTAAACGAGCGGCCTTCATTTACCTTGGACCCCATTTTTCATTCCGGAGCCTATTACGTTCAGGAAGCCAGTTCGATGTTTGTGGAGCAGGCTTTTCGACAAATTGAACACGGCAAAGACCGAATTGTTCTGGATTTGTGCGCTGCACCCGGCGGAAAATCGACACATCTGCTCAGTTTATTGGACAACCGCGATTTGCTTGTTGCCAACGAAGTGATTCGTTCGCGCGTGTCGGTTCTGGACGAAAATATCCGAAAATGGGGTCATCAAAATGTGGTGGTTTGCAGCAACGATCCGGCTGATTTCAGCAATTTGGAAGGAATGTTCGATGTAATTCTGGTTGATGCACCCTGTTCGGGCGAAGGACTTTTCCGCCGCGATGCTTCGGCCATTCAGCAATGGTCGGTCGATAATACCAACCTTTGTTCGACACGTCAACGTCGCATTTTGGCTGATATTTGGCCGGCACTGAAAAACGGTGGCTACCTTATTTACAGCACCTGTACCTTTAATCCGGCCGAAAACGAAGAAAACCTGAAATGGCTGGCTGAAAATAACAATGTAGAAAGCATCCGGATCCCAATTCAGGAAAGTTGGGGCGTTCAGGAGATGGAACTGAATGGTTTATTTGGCTATCGTTTCCTGCCGCACAAAGTAAAAGGCGAAGGCTTTTTTCTGACTTTGATTCGCAAAAAAGACGGTAGCGACTCCTACTCCATTCCGAAGAAAATAAAATCGCGGCTCGAAAAAATGCCGAAGCAGTTCGCCGAAGTCCGAAGCTGGCTGAGTACAGCCGATTCAGAGTTTTTTGCCAAAAGCGAATTCCTGATTGCCTTTCCTGAAAGTAAAACTCCTGTATTGAACGCACTTTCAGAGCAACTCCGTTTGATCAGCTTCGGCCTACCAGTAGCTCAGTTCAAAAAAAATGATTTACTGCCCGAACATACTTTTGCACTTTCAGTCGATCGAAATCCTAATATTTTTGAATCGGTAGAACTTGAACTTCGCGATGCTTTACTTTTCCAGAAAAAAGATGAAATCCGCATCAGTTCAACAACAAAAGGGTGGCTACTGGTTCAATATCAGGGCGTACCGCTTGGGTTTGTAAAAAACCTTGGGAACCGCGCCAACAATTACTTCCCGAAGGAATGGAGAATACGGATGACGCTGCCTGATTTGCCTGAACCGTGGTATCAGAAAGTTTAAAGTTCCAGATTTCAAGTTCCAAATTGGTCCAATATTCAGGGATTTTTTTTGTTTCCCCTTTTCTGTTTCCTATTTCCCAATCCTGTACAAAAACTTATCCGTCCTGAAAATAATGTTGTCGCGAACAATGGCCGGAGTTGCCTTTACTTGTCCTTCCAGCTGATTTTCGGCAATCAATTGAAAAGTTAACCCGGGTTTAATCACGTATGTTTTCGCTTTTATGGTGAATAAATAAATATTTCCGGAGGCATGTAAAACCGATGCATTAAACTGATCTTTAAGCTTTTCTTTCCAAACAACCGCTCCGCTTTTGGCATTCAGGCAAGTCAGCATTCCGCGTTCGTGAACCATGTAAATGAGGCTGTCAACAACTACCGGCGTCGAAATCTGGGGAACATCTACATCCACTTCCCAAGGAACGCGCGTTTTAGTCACATTGCCGGTTCCGGTTGGATCAACAGCAAGCAAACGTGCGTAAAACGGACTGCCGTCTTTGGGAAGCATCCAGCCTGAATTGACATAAACCATTCCATTGTAACTCAAAGGCATTGCAACCGTTGAATCTTCGCCATAAAAAACCCGCCAAATTTCCTTCCCCGTTTTAGGTTCATAAGCAATGGCCAGCTGGGATCCGTTACTGATTAATTGGTCTTTACCATTGACGTTAACCACGATTGGCGTACAATAAGCTTTCCGGGAAACCGGTTCAATATTGTCGTAAAATTCCCGTGGACGATCGGTTTTCCAAACGGTTTTCCCGGTTTTTCTATCCAAAGCGACGAGGTACTGAACATCGGTCCCTTCAATATGCAGAATCAGTAAATTCTTATACAGGAAAGGCGAAGAAGCCGCCCCTTGCATATGCTCACAATTCAAATCGGTACGAGTCCAAACAATTTCAAAAGTATGTGTATCAACACAAGCAGTTCCGTAAGTTCCAAAATGAATATACACAAAACCAGCTTCAATACAAGGAGTTGGCGTGGCGTAACTATTGGTTGGATGAATATGCTGTACCGAATCAGGCTTAAAAAGCATCAACTCTTTCAGAATTTTTCCTGAATTAAAATCCGTACAAACTGCAAACATCTCCTTTCCGTCATCGGTAGCCGAACTGGTCCAGATTTGATCGCCAAATACAACCGGTGACGACCAGGCGACCCCACGAATAACGGTTTTCCAAACAATATTGCTTGTTTCGCTCCAGTTTACCAGAGCATTTTTGCTCACCGAATGCCCATCAAGGTTACTTCCACGCAAATGTGTCCAGTTTTCCTGAGCCTGAATAAATAATACGGAAGAAAAGTAGATTGCAATGCAAATAAGAAATGATAGCTTTCGGTTCATGGTTTTGGTTTTTGGTTGGGTGAAGATGCGAATTTTCCGAAGAAATAAGAAATCTGCTACTTGTATAAAACACAAAGACACGAAGACACAAATTTAGTAAATCTGTATTCTTCGTGCCTTTGCAGCTTTGTGGCTAAAACCTGATATTACTTGATATTTTCAAGCACTTCAACCAATAGCTTCCAGAATTTATCAACGGTTTCTATGTTGATCCGTTCATCCGGAGAATGGGCTCCGCGAATGGTAGGGCCGAACGAAACCATGTCGAGTTCAGGATATTTTTCGAGAAACAGTCCGCATTCCAATCCTGCATGAATTGATTTTACAACAGGATCGTTTCCGAACAGTTTTTTGTACGATTCAGCAGCAATCTTAGCAACAGCAGAATCCGGGTTTGGCGTCCATCCCGGATAACCTTCAGAATGAACTACCGATGCACCAGCCAAAAGCATTGCCGATTCAACCATTTCGGCAGCCATGTATTTGCGGCTATCGATTTCGCTGCGCTGACTGGTCACAAGCGAGATTTCATTATTTCCTGAAAATTTCACTGAGGCCAGATTGGTCGAAGTTTCTACCATGCCAATCATCCGGCTGCTCATTTCCAAAATGCCATGCGGACAGGCAGCAATCAGTTTCTGCAATCGGCTTTGAGTTTCCAGATCGATCACAAACTCAGGCAAAGCAACCGACTGATGGAGCATTTTCAGTTTCGGTTCGGCATATTCAAACTCGAATTCCATTTCCGAAGCAAAAACATTCCATTCCACAATCAGGCTTTCTTTTTGCGAATGAGGAACTATAACAATTGCAGAAGCCTCGCGGGCAATGGCATTGCGGAGGTTTCCTCCATTAAAATTGGCAACCCGGAGATCGAATAATTTGGAGGCATCAATCAAAAAGCGGTTCAATATTTTGTTGGCATTTCCACGGTTTTTATTGATATCGTCGCCCGAATGTCCACCAAGCAAACCCTTCACTTCAAGTTTAGCAGCAAACGAACCTGCAGGCAACGCTTCCGGAGTATATTTTAAAGTTCCTACCGTATCAATTCCACCGGCGCACCCGATAAACAATTCACCTTCATCTTCCGAGTCGAGATTGACGAGTGTGTTGCCACTCAAAAAACCGGGTTGCAATGCAAATGCTCCGGAAAGACCGGTTTCCTCGTCAACCGTGAAAAGACATTCAATCGGACCGTGCGACAAGTCTGTTGAAGTTAAAACAGCCATCTGAGCCGCCATGCCTATTCCGTCGTCTGACCCCAAGGTTGTTCCCTGTGCCCTCACCCAGCCATCATCGATGTATGCTTTAATTGCATCAACCTCGAAGTCGTGCTTTGTTTCGCTGTTCTTTTCGCATACCATATCTACATGCGACTGCAAAACAACTACCTGGTCGTTTTCGCGTCCGGGAGTACCTGGCTTGCTGATCAGCACATTGCCAATCTCATCCTGACGGGCTTTCAATCCGTTTTTAGCAGCAAAATCGAGTAAAAACCGAATGATTTTCTCTTCTTTTTTTGAAGGTCGCGGAACCTGGCAAATCTCTTCAAAGTAGTTCCACAAAGGTTGGGGCGATAGATTTTTAAGGCATTTCATCTGTTTATAATTTATTTTTTAATTGTCAGATGGAACTCCATGTTGCTGAAGATTGTCATTATACACTTGTTTGTTATGAAGCAACATGTTCGTTTCATGGTTTTCTGTCGTTAAAGTTTAATACATTGTTTCTCCTGAAAATAAAGATAAATATACCCGTATTGTTCATCAAACCGAGCGATTTTTCGTTGATTTTTTCGAGAGTCGCGAATTTGCTGAATCTGAAACCTTCAAATCCTGACAAATGTTACCTTTATCCAAGTGTGACTGAACTTAATTTGCAGCAAAATTATCAAACATGGAATCAATCAGGGAAATATATAAAATAGGTCACGGACCATCGAGTAGTCATACCATGGGACCAGCCAAAGCCGCCAAACGTTTTTTGGATTCTACTCCGGAAGCTGTCGGGTTCAGGGTTTTTCTCTACGGAAGCCTGGCTGCCACTGGCAAAGGACACTTAACTGATGTTGCAATTCAGGAAGTCTTCATCAATAAACAGATCGAAATCTGTTGGGAACCGGAAACTTTTCTGCCAAGACATCCCAATGCATTGAAATTTGAAGCTTTCAACGCACAGAGCCAGCTTCTGAAAGAATGGACGGTTTACAGTGTGGGCGGCGGAGCTATTATCGACGATTTTACAGAACTTGAAACCCGAAACGTTTACGAACTAAGCAATTTAGAAGATATCCTGAGTTGGTGCCACGAAAACGGCAAACAACTCTGGGAATTTGTGGAAGATCACGAAGGTCCGGAAATCTGGAATTTTCTGGCTGAAGTCTGGAAAGTGATGGACGATGCCATTGCCCGTGGACTAAAAAAAGAAGGTACTTTGCCAGGTGGTTTGATGCTTCCACGCAAATCGAGTTCGTTTAACCTGAAAGCTCAGAATTTCAGCGGACCATTCAAAAAACGATCGAAGCTTTTTGCTTATGCGCTGGCTGTTTCAGAAGAAAATGCCTCGGGCGGACTCATTGTTGCTGCACCAACCTGTGGCGCTTGCGGCGTAATGCCTGCCGTTTTAAAACATTACCAGAAAGTTTACAATGCCGACCTGCAGCAGATATACAAAGCGTTGGCAACGGCCGGGCTGATTGGAAACCTTGTAAAACACAATGCTTCAATTTCGGGTGCCGATGTGGGCTGTCAGGGTGAAGTGGGAACTGCCTGTGCGATGGCTTCGGCGGCAGCCAACCAGTTGATGGGCGGAACCATTAACCAGATTGAGTACGCGGCAGAAATGGGCATCGAACATCACCTGGGGCTGACATGCGACCCGGTTGCCGGACTGGTGCAGATTCCGTGCATCGAGCGCAATGCCTTTGCTGCCGAACGGGCGCTGGCGCACAACACCTACGCGCTGATGTCGGATGGCCGCCACCGGATTAGTTTCGACCAGGTGGTTGAAACGATGTATAAAACAGGGAAAAATCTTTCGAACGACTACAAGGAAACCAGCAAAGCAGGCTTGGCGCTGTTTACTGCGTTGCCAAAATGCTAGAAATTTGAGCAAATCTGAGGTAATTCAATAAATAATAAGGAAAGATTCGCTAATTGGATTTTTTTATGAAGCCTTCCAAAAGATCAAATACCTGGTCGATCATTGACATGGAGTATGAATCGAATAGACTTTGCAAGTCAGATCCGCTGTTATTCTGATAGCTTTTCCAAACGTACTGTCCCGGAATTCGTGTATTCAAAATATCCTTATTCTCATTTGGCGAAAAGATTTTAATCTCAGTCACACCATAAATATTATAGGATGTTATATTATCAAAAACCGAAGATTCTCCAATTTCAAAATCGATAAATGAAATACGAACAGACCAGTCAACAGGATCTATTTTTCTTTGCTTAGCCTCAGTAATCGAATAAATATTGATGAACCCTTCATTCAAAAAATCAGATTGAAGTTTATTGAGAAAGGTTTCATAAAACCGGGTAGAAATTAAATTTTTATTTTCTGCATACGCTGCCACTTTCTCGACAACAACATTCAGAACAGCCATATTTTTAGCTTCCTGAATTTTTGTGGCTACATCTTTAAACTTTGGTGACAATTGATACGCTTTCACGAAACAGGAATAGGCTTCCTTGGCTGACTTCCTTGTTCCTGCCTGCAACGAATGGGTTCCAGCATTGTAAATTTCAGAAACAGCTCTTTGTTTTGCGTCGTCAATTTCTGTCGTATAAATCTTGGGATCACAAATCAATTCCGAAACAGCCGAGTTATAGATAATTTCTTCTGACAACCCATTTATTTGCTGCATCACATCAAGGGTTTTGGTCCATTTTAACGAATCCTGACTCATTAAAATGCGATCAATTTCACTCTGGTAATAATCAATTGCCTGAAAATAGGTCTCTTTAATCTTTTTTTTGATCTTCTGATCATCCGGATGAACATTCAACCGACAAATTAGCTGGTTGAAAATCTGAGCGTAGTCCTGCTTATTCTCCTTGACTTTTTCGTTGGAAAAGCTCAACAAAAACGTTGAAAAGCAAAGAATAAGAAGGAAAGATTTATGCATTGGAATTGATTTTGAAATGAAAATCTACGATTTCATTTCCGTACAAAGCAAATGCCAGAATTCACTATGATAAATTTTAATTGTATTGTCTGAAATAATTCGTCAGTTTATCAGCCAATTGATTGAAGATCGGTTTTGTAAACAGCACAAACATATCCTGCGCCGGTGGTGGCATAATCATTTTATTATTCAGGATATTGATGTGTTCTTTATCGAGTACCTCATTGTCGCCGACAAAAATCCCGTATTTGTTCTGCCACATATATTGTCCCGGAATTTTATCGGTAAACACAATTTTCTGCGACTGAAATTCAACAGCTTTCAACTCCAACAAACCACCCGAAGCCACCTGATCTGTCAATATTTTGATCTTTCCTTTTTTTGGAATCATTCGGGTTCGGGTAACGGTTGAATCTTTGGATATCTTTACCTGATATTTCTCCTCGATCTGTTTATTCAGTTCTTGTTGCTCTTCAAAGTGCTGCGGACGGTCGATAAAAAAATCATAAAAGCCCATCTGCAAAACCATATCCGGAAACTTTAATTTGGCTTGTTCTGCCTGTTCAGGTGAAAAGAAATGTACAAAATCCTTTTCCTGAAACCGCTCATTGAGCATCTGGAAAACATTGTCGTAAAAAAATTGGGCAGAATATTCAAATTTGCCATTTACCGGAATTTGTTCCACAACCACTTTCACGGTAGCTAAATCTTTCGACAGAAGCATCTTTTGCTGAGTATCTTTATATCCGCGCACTAATCCATCAGCATTCAGGAAATGAAAATAAGCCTGCTTGGCCATTTCCCTTGTTTTACGGCTCAAAGCATCCATTCCAGCATCGTAAAATTCCTGTGCAGCACGGTTTTGCACATTTGTCATTTCCGAAGTATAATTTTTGGGTGATGGAACCAACTTTCGGGCAGCCGGAATACGACGAATTTCATCAGACATCTGGTTAACAGTCTGCATAATTTCGAGTGTACGTTTCCACTTAAATGGATCATTGCTGGTCAAAACCTTGTCAATTTCTTCCTGATAATAGATAATTGCCATTGGATAACCTTCGCTGATTACCTGCGAGGCTTTCCGATTGTCGGGATCGCTGCTTAAACGGCTAGCTGCTTTCATTATGGCATCGTAATAATTGCCCTGATCAAGCGATTTCTGCCCGGTTGAACATGAATTCAGCAACAAAAAACTAATCAAAAGAAAGTATATATATTTAAGCATAAACTGAGTTTAATATGTTTTGTAATCTTATGCAAAGCTATTTATTTCTGTAATATTTACAAGTTATACGCTAACCTTACCCCTTGAAAATTTCCGTTTCCGAATGGCACTACTGTAAGTTTCGAATTTGAGGTTCGATGACTGACCAAATTACCAACTAGTGTTCCGATAGTTGCTCCGGCAACCACATCAGTCAACCAGTGCTTATTATCGTAAATACGCGATAATCCGGCTAACCCAGCTACCGAATAGGCCGTTATCGGAATCCATTTACTGTCGCGAAATTGGGTTGCAATAACCGAAGCCACTGCAAACGAAGCGGTTGTATGCCCAGAAGGAAAACTTGTTCCATGAAACGGACCATTAAAAGTAAATGGACCATCGCCCTGCCAGTTATCCGGACGCTCCCTGCCAACCAATGTTTTGGGGATACGGGTAATTAAACTGGCTAACGCAAAACTTTCAATAGCCAGCAAAGCTGTACTTACATATTTTTTATCTTTCGCAAGTATTCCATAGGTAAGTATTCCTGATATCGCAATAAAGCTATGCTCTGCACCAAAGTGCTCAAGGATATTTCTACAAATATAGCTTTCAGTATTATTTTGGTGCGACTGGAAATAATCCTTAACCGACTGGTCCGCAAACAACAATCCCCCTTCGGCAACGAAAAAAGCTCCAAGTTTTGTCCAATCTTTTGAGTCCCATTTTGCAGGCGAAGTAACTATCGCTTTTGAATCGGTCCAGTATTTTTTGAAGTAATATTTATTGAAACGAACCGTATCGATTTGCGCATATAAAACATTCGAAAAAACGACCAGGATAAATAAAACTGAGAGTGTAAATTTCTGATTTGATTTCATTCGGGGTTGAATATGCAGATTATAGTCTTTCCAATCGTTTAGCTTCGTCCCATATCACATCCATTTCAGCAAGGCTCATCTTTTTCAGGTCTATTCCCTTTTGCAATGTTTCGCTTTCGAGGTAATTAAATCGCTTTATGAATTTCAGGTTTGTTCGTTCCAGTGCCGTTTCCGGATCGATGCCATAAAGGCGTGCGGCATTCACCATGGCAAAAAACAAGTCGCCAAATTCGCCTTCTATTTTATCCTGATCAACCTGATCAATCTCGACACTCAGTTCATTAATTTCTTCTTTCACCTTGTCCCAAACCTGCTCTTTGTATTCCCAGTCGAAACCTACTCCACTCACTTTTTCCTGAATGCGATTCGCCTTGACCAAAGCTGGCAATGCTGCCGGAACACCTTCCAGAACTCGCTTATTTCCACCTTTTTCCGTCAGCTTCAGTGTTTCCCAGTTCTCTAACACTTCGCGAGAATTGGCTACATCCACTTCGCCGAACACATGCGGATGGCGGTAAATCAGCTTTTCATTAATGGAATTCAGCACATCGGCCATATCAAAAGCACCTTTTTCAGACCCGATTTTGGCATAAAAAACAATGTGCAACATCAGGTCGCCCAGTTCCTTTTTGATCCCGTTCAGGTCGTTATTCAGAATGGCATCGGCCAGTTCGTATGTTTCTTCAATGGTCAGTTTCCGGAGCGATTCAAGAGTTTGCTCTTTGTCCCACGGGCACTTCTCTCGCAGCTCGTCCATAATCTCCAGCAGGCGGGCAAAGGCATCTAATTTTTCTTTCATTTTGGCGAATTATCAATGAAGTCCAAATTTAGAATCTTTATTTATAAATGGAAGATTTAGCCGATAAACATTCAATTAAAAACAAATAAAAAAGCCAATTCCCAAGGGAAATGACTTTTCTGTTTTTAGCGGAATTTTCGGGAAGATTATTTCTTAGATTTTTGTCAGGGTGAATTTTATCCGGGTATAATACAAGCTTGAAATACCTTCGAAACCCGACCATGTGCCGACCACAGTCCACAATTTACCATCTTTATCAGTTATTACTATGTTGGCATCCGACGACTTTTTCCGAGTAATTAGCTTGTAAACATACTGATCTGAATTAATTGAAACATCGCCCAAATCAATTTCCATCACCGATTCGGGAACGGCCTCCACTTTTTTAAGCACCAGTTTGATATTTTCACCTTCCGTTTTTCCCTTTTCGAGAGTGTATCCCTGAGTTGCAAACTTGGAAACCAGATGAACCGAGTTTCCCGGCGAACCGCCAATACCAACACTTCCATCAGGATATTTCGAAGCCAGCTCAACTTCGGTTTCAATCGAATATTTCGATTCCGGAGCTAATCCACTAAGTTGTTTTACCAGCCACATCTGCAAAGCATCGCTGTGGTTGTTTCCTGAAAGCATGAATGCTTTTTTAGCCTGATCCAATGGTTCAGGTAAATTCTTAATTCCTGAATTAAGCTCATAAAATTCATTTTCGCCATCAGGATATTCGGCAAAAACAGCAGACCAGCCATCTGGAGGATTGACGTTGGCGACTTTGTTAAAATCGGTTTCAAACACCACAGTTTTGGGTAATATCGTTTCATCGTCGTTACACGATGTAAAAGGCAGAACGACTGCCAGCATCAGAAATAAATAAAAGTTCCTGTTCATTGTTTAATTGTTTTCTATGGATAATAATATTTTGTTTCTGAATAGATGCAATATCGAAACTTTGGTTGCTTAGGGTCATAAAAAAAGGCAGGCTTTCCGAAGAAAACCTGCCTCAATCTTATCCTATAAGACTAATTATTTGATCAGTTCAAAACTGCGTTTTACAAACTTATCAAGATCTTCACCTTTCAGCATTCCGTTGGCAAGCAGCGCCAAATCAACTAGTTGCTTGGCTAGTTTATTGTTTTTACCAAAGGCTGTCAGTTTGGCTTTCTGCTCATCCTTCAACGCAGTGATTGCTTTTTCCAAATCTTCCGATTTTTCTTTCACTTCCGAAGGAATTTCCTCGTCTTTCTTATCTTTTTTCGCTTTGTCAACCTCTTCCTTTTCGGTGGTTTTTGCCTGAAGTTCGCTTTTTAGTGTTTCGAGTTCGGTGCCGATTTTGGCATCACGATCTTCAAAGATCTCTTTTACCAAGGGATGCGAAGTATTTACCACCAGATTCATGTTTTCAGGAAGATCGCCATAGAAGCTCATTCCGCCACCCTGCATAGCGCTCATATCTTTCATACGGCGCATAAACTCGTTGCGGGTAATCACCATCGGGAAACTGTTTTCGCCCAGATCTTTGAAATCGACGATAAAGCCGTAATCCTTGTTTTCAGGGCAAACTGCTTTGAAAATCGGGCTCAGTTCGTTCTTTTCTTCCCAACTTAGTTCATGTTTTGGCTCTACTTTGGTGATCAGGTGCTCGGCTACATCCGAATCGACACGCACAAATCGTTTGCTGGTGTATTTTTGTTCCAGCTTATTAATTAGCGGAGTTGAAAGTACATTGTTCATCACCAATACATCGTAACCTTTGTTCTTGGCTGCCTGCACAAATGAATACTGTTCTTCCTGATTGTTGGTGTACAAATAGATCAGGGTATTATCCTTATCGGTCTGTTCCGGCTTAATCAAGGTTTCGTATTCTTCCATGGTAAAATACTTATCATCCGTATTTTTGAACAGGAAGAACTTCTCAGCTTTATCATAGAATTTATCTTCAGTCAACATGCCGTATTCTATAAACAGGCGTAAATCATCCCATTTTGCTTCGAAGTCTTCACGTTTTTCGGCAAACAACTGAGCCAGGCGATCACCTACTTTTTTGGTAATGTGGCTACTGATTTTTTTTACGTTCGAATCGCTTTGCAAATACGAGCGCGAAACGTTCAGCGGAATATCCGGAGAATCCAAAACTCCGTGAAGC
This sequence comes from Bacteroidota bacterium, assembly GCA_023251455.1. GTDB lineage: Bacteria > Bacteroidota > Bacteroidia > Bacteroidales > Prolixibacteraceae > Aquipluma. Next base: position 138,274 of record JAHEYT010000025.1, on the reverse strand, counting down.
AAAGTCAAAAATTCAGGAACAATACCTTCAACCGAATCGGTTACAAACACCTGATTACAATATAATTGAATCTTGTTTTTCTGAACTTCAACTGTATTTTTCAGTTTCGGAAAATACAAAATACCGGTCAAGTTGAACGGATAATCCACATTCAGGTGTATATTGAAAAGTGGATCTTCGGACATTGGATATAACTGACGGTAGAAATTATTATAATCTTCCTCTTTCAAATCCACTGGCTTTTTTGTCCATGCGGGTGCCACATCGTTAATCTGGTTATCCTCATCGGTTTCAACTTCAGCACCATCTTTCCATGTTGTTTTTTTACCAAAAACCACAGGAACCTGAAGGAATTTGCAATATTTGTTCAGCATATCTGCAATCCGCGATTTTTCCAGAAATTCTTCCGAATCAGCATTGATGTGCATCACGATATCGGTACCAACCTCAGCGCGTTCGGCATCTTCAAGCATGTACTCCGGACTTCCGTCGCATTCCCAGCGAATGGCAGTTGCACCCTCGCGATACGATTTTGAAATGATATCCACCTGGCTTGAGACCATGAACGACGAATAGAATCCGAGTCCGAAATGACCGATAATGGCATTCGCATCGTCTTTGTATTTTTCAAGAAACTCTTCGGCACCCGAAAAAGCAATCTGGTTGATGAATTTTTCTACTTCTTCAGCAGTCATTCCAATACCATTATCCGAGACGGTAATGGTTTTGGCTTCCTTGTCGATTTTAACCGACACTTTAGCGTTGGTAACATCTCCGGAATACTCACCTTTCGAAGCCAACGTGCGTAATTTCTGAGTGGCATCAACTGCATTCGAAACAATTTCACGAAGGAAAATATCGTGATCGGAATACAAAAACTTTTTAATAATCGGGAATAAATTGTCACTGCTTACGCCTATTTTTCCTTTTTGCATTGTTTTATATTTTTAGTTTAACTTCATTTTACGAGCATTGATTTTTCAAAGACTGTACCATCTCCCAAAAATGACTTTTTGTCACCAAGATTGACAGCTACATTATTTTGAAGGTGACAAAAACTGATATTATTCTCCTTTTATATGACGGAAAGCGTTTATTTTGCACCGTATTAAGAATACCCGGAAATCATGACAAACCTTGAATCGTATTTTGATTCGTTCAGAAAAGAAATCGTTGGCATCGACCAGCATTTTGAGTCCCCCTTTGGTGAGAAAAAAATCATTTATGCCGACTGGATTGCCAGCGGGCGCCTTTATCAAGCCATCGAAAAGCAAATCACAGAAGTATTTGGCCCTTTTGTCGGAAATACACACTCTGAAACCAGCGAAACCGGTGCGTTAATGACTCATGCTTATCATAGGTCGCAGCAAATCATTAAAGCCCATGTAAACGCGGGACCGAACGACATCATCATTACTACCGGATCAGGAATGACCGCAGTAATCAACAAGTTTCAGCGAATGCTGGGGCTTAAATACTGCGGAAAAGTAAATCACACCGTATGCATCGCTCAACGCGAACGCCCTGTGGTTTTTATCACCCACATGGAGCACCATTCGAACCACACGAGCTGGTACGAAACCAATGCCGATGTGGTGATTGTTGATCCAGACGAAAACCTACAGGTTTCTCCTGAAAATCTCCGTATAAAACTCGAAGAATACAAAGATCGGCCATTCAAAATAGGTTCGTTTACAGCCTGTTCAAACGTAACCGGAATTAGAACACCATATTACGAGTTAGCTAAAATCATGCATGAAAATGGCGGTGTGGTTTTTGTCGATTTTGCCGCATCAGCGCCTTACGATCAAATGGATATGCATCCTGAAGATCCTTTGCAAAAGCTCGATGCCATTATGTTTTCGCCTCATAAGTTTTTGGGAGGCCCCGGTTCTTCCGGAGTTTTGGTTTTTGACCAATCCATGTATCACAATTCAGTGCCCGATCAGCCGGGTGGCGGAACCGTAGATTGGACCAATCCCTGGGGCGACTATAAATATGTTGACAACATCGAGGTACGCGAAGATGGCGGAACTCCAGGATTTTTGCAGACAATCCGGACGGCGCTTTGCATCAGGCTGAAAGAGAAAATGGGCATCGAAAACATTCATCTGCGCGAAAACGAATTACTTGAACTTGCCTTTAATGGACTTGATCAAATTCCTGAAGTAATCGTCATGGACAATAAGCACCGTGACCGGTTGGGAGTTATCTCGTTTTACGTGGTGAAAATTCATTACAATTTACTGGTGAAGCTGCTGAACGACTTACATGGGATTCAGGTGCGCGGAGGCTGTGCCTGTGCCGGAACTTACGGCCACATTTTACTTGAAGTGAGTCATGAATTATCTGACGAAATTACCAATAGAATCAATCAAGGTGATTTATCGCTAAAACCGGGCTGGGTGCGTTGGTCATTACATCCAACTACAACCAATCACGAAATCGAAGTTTTTATTCATGCGCTTCGCGATATCATTGAGAACCACGAAAAATATGCTGCTGATTACACCTATTTCCCGAAGGAAAACATTTTCAGGCACCGCAATGAAACCCGGTATGCCGAGGTTGTAAAAGATTGGTTTGTCTTGTAATTCCAAGTTCCAAATTTCAAGTTCCAAGTTCCAAGTGGAGTGACTTTGAATTTGGAATTTGGAACTTAAAATTTGGAACTTTTATTTAATTCTCCACCGGCAAAAAGCCAAATTCTTTGCTGTACCGCAACATTTGTGAGGTATAATCTTCATCGTAACTGATCAGCACATCGTTTGGAGTTCCACAAGGCCATGTTTTCAATTCGTACACTGGATTCAAAAATCCTGCATAGGGCGCCAGATCTAGCTTTTTAAAACGAGCCAGAACCTCTTCATGCAATTGCCTGTCGACTTTTACTCCAAAATTCTCAACCAGATCGCGAGCCGCTTCAAAATCGCCTTCCGACTTAATTCGCTGAATTTCTTTCAGGAGTTGGCCAAACAAAATCCGCAATTCCTGATAATCATTAATCTTAACAAAGGTCTTCTCTTCGGAACGAACAAATTCAACTACATTCTGAGCTTTTCCCGCTTCATAAACCCAACGGGCAATCAATTGCCGATTGCGCATGTGCGATTCTTCAATGTCTTTTCCTGATTCGATGCGGGTTAATTGGGTTAGCAATCCATTGCGTAGATAAGCATCAAATTCGGCCTTTGCAGCTTCGATTGAAGGAACCAGTCCCAATTTGATCAGTTTTTCGTCCATGATGTAATACAAAGCAAAAAGATCGGCTCTCGTCTCTTCAATGGTCGAGTAATAATTCTTCAGAACGTCAGTATTCACTCCTTCCAGAACTTTTCCTGAACCATGACCAAGGCATTCATGTAAATCGGTGTGCAGGTTTCCGGCCAGGTAACCGTATTTTTTGGCCCGTTCAATCTCTTCAGCAGAACCGGCAAATTCTTCCAACATCCCGTTGCCCATCGAATCGAGGAAATAGGCTTGGGTGATATTTTCGATGGTCACCGATTTTGATCCGTAGGTTTCGCGAATCCATTCGGCATTCGGTAAATTAATCCCGATAGGTGTTGCCGGGTAACAATCGCCCGCTAAAATGGCCACATTGATCACTTTGGCGCTGACTCCGCGAACTTCGGTTTTCTTAAATTCAGGCGAAACAGGCGAATTGTCTTCGAACCATTGTGCATTTTCACTTAAAATAGTGGCGCGTTTGGTGGCTTCCTGATCTTTGTAATTTACGATCGACTCCCAACTACCTTTGATGCCCAGCGGATCGCCATAAACTTCGATAAAGCCGTTAACAAAATCAACATCGCCAGCCTGTTCTTTTACCCAATCGATGCTGTATTGATCGAATTTCGACAAATCGCCTGTGGTATAATATTCTATCAAATGCCCGATATACTTTTTCTGAATTTCATTCTCAGCATAACCTTTCGCTTTATCAAGCCAGGAAATAATCTGTTCAATGGCCTTTCCATATTTACCATTCAGTTTCCAGACTCTTTCAATGAGTTTACCATTTTCTTTCACCAAGGTAGAATTCAGGCCAAACGAAACCGGCTCTGCTCCGGCTGCTGCTTTTAAACCGCTGTAGAAAGCTTCCGCTTCAGCCTGACTGACATTTTGATAATAGTTATTGCACGATGAATAAACCAAGTCTTTATCCGATTCGAGATTCACCCTTTTGGCATCTTTCTCCGGATTGAAAATTATATTCTTAATCTGGGATATCAATATCTCAAAGTTTTGTCCTGATGGCGTTTTGAATGCTGTCCAATCTGATTTTCCGATTAACTCATCGAAAAATGTTTCGGAAAAACCTGCCGGGATTTTTTCGGTTGAATAATGGTGGTGAATCCCGCTCGAAAACCAAACACGTTTGAGGAAAACCTCAAATTGATCAAATTCTTCAGTTTCTCGACTTGCAGAGAATGATTGATAGATGTTTTCCAAGACTTGGCGAATAGCCAGATTGTGCCGATTATTTTGATCCCACAAAATATCGCGGCCACATAGCGCAGCCTGCGAAAGATAATAGATGTATATTTTTTGGTTCAATTCTAGTTTCTCAAACTCAGGAACCGAGTATCTCAATATCTTGATGTCGGCAAACTTTTCAGCAAAAACTTCCATAACTTCAGTTATTTATTCAATTCAGCAAATTTTTCTTCCAGCAAATCAACCCTTTTAATCGATGTACGCAGCCATTCAAGCATTATCTTTTGCTTTTCATTATCGGTCAATTGCCAATCAATATCAGTATGATTTCGAAGTTGGTGTGTTAGATGATGTAAAGTTACTGCAACTGCAACCGAGACATTTAAACTTTCGGTGAAGCCAACCATCGGAATTTTCATATATTCATCAGCTTCTTTCATAGCCCATTCAGTCAGGCCAGGTCGTTCACAACCAAAAACAATAGCAGCTTTACCTTTCCCCAGATCAAAACATTCAAGATCAACATCGTGATCATGCGGAGTAGCAACAACAATCCGGTAGCCTTCGCTTCGCAATTTCCGCAATGCTTCAGGGGTATTCATATCGGTTCTGTTGTATTGATTAACCGTCACCCAGTTGCTTGCCCCCCTAACTACATCAGGATTTACCTCAAAAGCATGTTTATTTTCGATTACATGAACATTCTGAATGCCGAAACAATCGGCAGTCCGAACCACAGCGCTAGTATTTTGGGTTTGGTATAAATCTTCGAGTACCACAGTCAGGTAATTAGTCCGCAGCGAGAGTATTTTATTAAATAAACTAAGTCTTTCATGAGTAACAAATCCTGAAAGAAACTGTATCAATTCGGTTTCCATGGCAATCTTTTTGGCGGAGCAAAGATAAAAAAAAGGGAAGCATATCAATTATGCGTCCCCTTTGTAAATTTTTTCAGGAAAAATACTAGATCGTATCAGCTAATTCAGCACCTGGTTTAAATTTAACAACTTTCTTTTCACTGATTTCGATAGTTTGACCAGTTTGTGGGTTTCTGCCGGTTCTTGCGCTGCGAGAAGCAACTGAGAAAGAGCCAAATCCAATAAGAGCTACACGATCGCCATTTTTTAAGGCGTCAGAGGTGGCTTCAACGAAAGCATCTAATGCTTTTTTAGCATCGGCTTTAGTTAAACTAGCTTTTTCAGCAATTGCATCGATTAATTGTGCTTTGTTCATAAGAAAACTTGTTTAAGGTTAAAAATATCTGAATTAAAAATCATTCGAATTTACCAATTAAAAGTAACCAGGGAAATATGAAACCTTAATAAAATCAATGCTTTCAAATGGTTAATTTTAATATGATACTAAATTCCTAAATATGATTCAAAAAAGCAACCGTTATCAAAAGTTTTTTAAAAAAATATTTACGCACATTTTTTAACAAATGTTTTTGTAGTCTGAAAAATTGTTCTACTTTTGCCACCGCGTTTGGAGAGATGGCAGAGTGGTCGAACGCGGCGGTCTTGAAAACCGTTGACCGTGTGAGCGGTCCGGGGGTTCGAATCCCTCTCTCTCCGCAGAATTAAATGCCTGATCTTCAATGAAGTTCAGGCATTTTTATTTTATTATTTTATCGAGAATAACATTATTCACCTAAATATTTCCTCTGTATTCTTTTAATTAATAAGGAATAGAATTGCTAAAGAGACCATAATTGATAAAATATTTAATACAACATCTGAAAATAAAAGTCAAATAATTTTGCCTCGAAAAATCCCCCAACGCGGCGAAATTGAAATCAGTGTCAGTTTATTACAAAAAAAGAGAGCAGATTTTGAATATCTGCTCTCTTTTTTTTGTAATCATTCCTGACAGATTGAATTGCAATTTCGATTGCAATTCTTGAAATTTAATTAGGCAATTGGATCCAAATATTCATCTCATCAAAATTGTATATTCTACAAATTCAATTCAAAAACCTGTCCTTTTTTCAAATCGATCTCTTTTTTCTCTGAACCGAAATAAATAGTTGTTTTTCCTGAATTTTTAGCCAAAATCCTAAGCTTTTGAACCAACTTATTTTTCCATTCCACCGACACTTCAAAACCTCCACGTGCACAAATTCCTTTCACCGAACCCGAATCCCATGCATCCGGAATCGCAGGCAACAAGTGGATTTCCTTTTCGCTGGATTGAACAAGCATTTCGGCAATAGCAGCTGCACCACCGAAATTGCCATCGATCTGGAATGGCGGATGCGCGTCAAACAAATTCGGATAAGTACCGCCACCTCTCACGTAATCAGTTTTCACTCCGTCGGGTTCAACATACTTCAACAATTCGCGGTACATTTTGTAGGCGTGATTGCCATCAAGCAACCGCGCCCAAAGGTTAATCCGCCATCCTTTCGACCAACCCGTAGTTTCATCGCCTTTTATTTCGAGTGTTTTTCGGCAAGCATTGGCCAATTCAGGAGTTGTCAATGGAGAAATATGGTTTCCGGGAAAAAGTCCGAATAAATGCGACTGATGACGGTGTTGCGGCTCAACATCTTCCCAATCGTAATACCATTCCTGAAGGCTTCCTTTTTTACCTATCTGGTAAGGATACAATTTTTTCAGCGCCTGTTCCAACTTAGTCCGAAACTCAACATCCGTATTTAGAATTTCAGAAGCTTTTATGGTTTGTGCGAAACACTCACGAATCATCGCCAGATCGGCGGTACCTCCATACAAGGTAGAACCCTGGTATCCGTCAGGAGTGATGAATTTATTTTCAGGAGAAGTTGAAGGTGAGGTAACCAAATTTCCCTTTTTATCTTCAACCATCCATTCCAAACAAAATTGAGCAGCCCCCTTCATCAAATCATAGGCTTCATCTTTCAGGAATTTCTCATCGCCGGTAAACTGATAATGTTCCCAAAGATGTGTGCTGAGCCAGGCGCCGGCCATGTTCCAATTAGCCCAATTCGGATCGCCTGAACCAAAATCGCCAACAGGATTACTCATTGCCCAAATATCCGAATTGTGACAGACCGTCCAACCATTGACCCCATAAAAGGTTTTGGCAGTTATTTTGCCAGTAGATGCCGCATTTTTTATGAAACTCAGCAATGGCAAATGAAACTCCGAAAGGTTGGTATTTTCGGCCAGCCAATAATTCTCTTCAGCATTAATATTGGTGGTGTAATTACTGCTCCATGGCGGACGCATATGAGGATTCCAGATTCCCTGTAAATTAGCCGGAACGCCCGTTGTGCGGGAGCTGCTGATTAAAAGGTATCGTCCGAATTGGAAATAAAGCACTTCCAGATTTTTATCTTCCTTACCTTCTGCATATCTCCGAAGCCGCTCATCCGTAGGCAAATCAGGAGCATCCGTTTTACCTAAATTCAGGCTAACACGGCTGAAATATTTCTGAAAATCGTTGAGATGAGACTTTTTCAGTGTCTCGAACGATTTTGGGTAGGCATTTTTAAGTTGTTGATCAGCCAGCAATTCGGCATTCTTGCCTTGCGTTGCCGGGTCTTTATCGAAGCCATTAAAACTGGTAGCTATCGAAACAAAAACAAGGGCTTCGGTACCTCCGGAAAGATTAATCGTTGAGTTTGTTGTTGAAAGTTTGCCGTCAGTATTTTTGATTTTAACCAATGTCGCAAAACGAGTTCCTTTGTTTTCATCGAAAACCACAGCATCAGGTTTATCACCCCGATAATTAGGTTCTGCATGTATCGGAGCATATCCCTTTGCATTCAGCACATGATCAACGATTGACACCGCATTTTTAAGCTGACTTTCGAACTTCACTCCGAAATTCAATGCACCCTTTTTGCCTGATGTCAGCTTAATGACCATCATCTGATCGGGGTAAGAAATGAAATATTCGCGTGTATATTTTACCCCATCAATTTCGTAGCTGACTTTCGATATCGCCTCTGAAATATCGAGTTCGCGACGGTAATTCTGAGGTTCACCTTTCTGATCGAACTCCAGGAACAGCGTGCCAAGCGGAGCATACGATTCGGAGAATTTACCCTGAAGTTTTCGCTGGAGCTGATCGGCCAGCTTGTAATCTTCATTTTTCAGCGCCTCGCGAATAGCCGGAAGATTTTTATACGCTTCGGGGTTCATATTGGGGTCAACCGGCCCACCCGACCAAAGTGTCGCATCGTTCAGGTAAATCTGGTCAGAGGCCACACCTCCAAAGACAGAAGCACCGACTTTGCCGTTTCCTAGCACCAGTGTTTCTTCAAAATATTTAGCGGGCTGTTTGTACCAAAGCGTATTGGCAGATTGCGAGAATGCGCATTGATGAATGAATACAAGATTCACCATCAAAAACATAACTAGTAATTTCTTCATGGAATTAAGTTTAGGAAATAGGTTCCCAAAGAAAATGTTTTTAAATGAAAACTATCGCCTGATTTCAACTTTTCAAGAAAGTAGTAATATTCCTGACCTACTGAATAATCTTTTGATTTCGTCCGAAAATAAAATAAAGCAATGTACCGATGACATTGAAAAATACCACAATAATCACCCAAATCAACTGCATATTTCCTTCGAATTTACTCTGGATGATATCAACAATTGCGATAAGTGGGAGCAGTAATAAAAATAAACCAACGAATAAAATAACGACTAATTCTGCCAAACCAATGATTCCTAAAAGTGTCATGATATATGTTTTTGATGTTAGAATTGAGAATAGATTATCAATTACTAATATACAACATCATAATCATTTATCATACTAAAAAAGTTTCTGCAGATTGTTAATCCCAATACCTGGCAGATCGATCAAAGTCATTTTACCATTCACCACCTGAACTCCTGAATAGGGATCATTCGAAATCAGCAGATTTCCATCCAGATCGGCCCAATCAGTTTTTGGCGAAAGCTGAGCCGCGGCAGAAATGGCGCACGAAGTTTCAGTCATACAACCGATCATCACTTTCATTCCGAGTGATTTGGCTAAAGTCAGCATTTGATGAGCCTCGCGCATTCCGGTGCATTTCATCAACTTGATGTTTATTCCGTTATAAACACCTTTGGCCTTTATTACATCCGGAAGCCGTTGCACCGATTCATCGCCAATGGTCGGTAGCGGACTATTTTCGGTAAGCCAGGCCATATCATCAATCGCTGTTTTGGGCATGGGCTGCTCAACAAATACAACTCCTTTTTCTTTGAGCCAGTGAATCATATCTAGAGCCTTGTTGCGATCAGTCCAACCCTGATTCACATCCACACAAAGTGGTTTATCGGTTACTGAACGAATGGTTTCAACCATCTCCTTGTCGGTTGCCATTCCCAGTTTTACTTTCAGAATATTGTATGGAGCGGCTTCAGCAACTTTCTGCCGAACCACTTCCGGAGTATCGATACCAATGGTAAACGAAGTATTTGGCGTATCAGCCGGATCGAAACCCCAGATTTTATACCACGGCTGCCCCATGATTTTTCCGACCAGATCGTGCAAAGCAATGTCGACAGACGCTTTGGCCGCACAATTTCCCGGTGCAACCGAATCGACATAAGCAAGTATATCATCCATCTGGAATGGATCTTTGAACTGACTCAAGTCAAGCGCAGAAAGAAATTTGCTTGCCGAATCGACACTTTCGCCCAAATAGGGTGGCATGGAAGCTTCGCCGTATCCGAAAATGCCGTCAAACTCCAAACAAGTAAGCATATCAGGAGTGGTTTTCCGCGAACTATTGGCAATGGTAAAAGTATGTTTCAGGAGTAAATCGTGAGGTAAAAACCTCAATTTCAAACCTTTTCCTGAAGGTTTCTTTTTTTTATCTTTTGTACCTGCAAAAACAGTTTCAAATCCGGTAACACCTACCAATGTTGATAAACTTGCAGTTCGTATAAAATTGCGTCGAGAATTCATATTGATGATTGATTATTAATTTTGGATTATTGAATACCAAGGATGGTTTTTTACAAGTACAATCCCTTCGGTGTTCAGCGAATTTACAATACGACTCGATCCAACCAGAGACTTTAGCAGATTCGCGTCGAACAACGAATCATTCGGATTTAAACTATTGAGACGAACCATTGCAGAAGAGCCTGACGCATGGATGAAAGTGCCATTTCCCAGACACATAGCCACGTGCGTTACACGCTGCGGACTGTTTCCGAAGAAAATAAGGTCACCGGGCTGAAGATTCCGGTAGTCGGTAAAATCAGGATGCGATCCGTATCGAACCTGCTGTGAGGCATCGCGTGTCAAAATCACACCTTGCGTATAATAAGATGTTTTGGTCAGGCCAGAACAATCAACTGATTTACTCGATGTTCCGCCCCAAAAATATGGTACGCCCATCATTTGGCGTGCTACCGACAGAACAGATGGCACATCTACAGGTCGGCTTGTCCATTCCTCAAATGAAATACACTCAGTTTTCTTCACGAAAGCCTTGCGCCCATCTGGTAAGCGAACTTGCAAATATCCCTTGTTTTCAGAAACAAGCTCGAACAGATCGCAGAGAACCAAATCGGAAACAGGTTGAGCATTTTTGCCGGGAGATGCAAGTGCAATCCCAATAATCCGATTAAAGATATAGCGTTTGCCCTGTTTCCATGCAGTCATTTCGGCTTCTGTTTTCAGTACAATTGCGCCACGATTCATCCAGCCAATATACATATCGGGCGTTTGAACCTGAAGCCAATCTTCCTTTTCAGCCAATATTTTCAGCGGTGTTCCCATCAAAACCTGCGAGGCCATTTCGCCGGAATGAGCAGGCACTGTTCGCATGTTGGCCACCGAAAGCTTTGCAATACCCCATATTTTGCTGCCCAACGAAGCTTCAGGCAAAACACGGATGGAATCAACAAACTGAATACCCCGGTCATTCAACAGCTTTAAAATTTTTGCTTTTCCCTCCTGAAGGTTTGTTTCGCCCTTAATTATAATTGGCTGATGTAAAGTATCTTTCAGCAAAACATTCAGAATAGCGATCCGTTTATCCGGAACAAGTTGTTTTTGAACCAACTGAATTTCAGTCGTTATGATTTTATAATTTGGCCGCTGCGCCTGTGCATTTAATCCGGCGAAAAGCAAAAGGAAGATATAAAAGAGTATTTTGTGGATTGAATTCTTCATTTCAATTTAATTTGGGAATTTCTTTATATAACTATTACAACAACCACCAAAACCCAGAACAGTTTTAAGAGTTTCAACTTATCTCCGTTGAGTTTATTTCGTAAATCTAACATACGAAAAATTAAGATGCAATAAATTGCGTCTCTACTATTCAGATTGAAGGCAAGCTACCTATAGCGCCAACGGTTATTTTTTAAGGATAGAGCAGGTACTTTGTGTGCATTTTTTTGAAATTCGTCAAGCCTGGCTCCCATGATTGGCGAATCTCTTTTTCTGATTTTCCGGCGATAATTTGTTCTCTAAGTGAAACTACACCTGCCAGTTTATCAAAGTTCCCCATCTGGTTGCTTTGCTTGTAATCGAAGAATTTTTCTTTGAACGGATAAGCCTGATACATTTCAATCAGCCATTTCAGGTTAATTTGACCGGTCTTGCGAAACTCGCGGGTATCGAATTTCCTTAAATCGAGCCCGTAACAAACTTTATTCTGATGCAAGGGAGTTTCACTCATTCCTTTAATACTGACAGGCGTAAACGTGAATTCATATTTTCCCTTTAAATCAGGATTTCCAAGCACTGTAAATGGGAAATGCGTTCCCCTACCCTGACTAATTATGGTACCTTCGAACAAACATACAGATGGATACAGAAGAATAGCCTGTTGTGTATTGAGATTGGGCGACGGCGCAACAGGCAATTCGTATTCTAAATCGTGTGTGTAATTGGCAACTGGTATCACCCTAATTTTACATTTGATCAGGTTAGCCAGCCATCCTTCACCGTTGTACATTTGAGCCAATTCGCCAATGGTCATTCCATGTGTAATTGGGATCGGAAACATTCCGATTCCTGATTTCAGTTTCATGTCCAAAATTGGGCCATCAACACAATATCCATTCGGATTGGGTCTGTCGAAGATGAGCAACTCCCTGTTATTTTCGGCACAAGATTCCATTACTTTTGCCAACAAGTTGATGTAGGTGTAAAACCGCGCGCCCACATCCTGAATATCAAAAATTACCAAATCGACATCGCCCAGATCAGCTTTCGATGGTTTGCTCTTTTTGCCATAAAGCGATATTTCCCGGATTCCGGTTTTGGCATCAATACTGTCGGATACTATTGCTCCAGCACTGGCTGTTCCGCGAAATCCATGTTCAGGTCCAAAAATCTTTACGACGTTTATTCCCAATGACTTTAAACTATCAACCAGCGATGTTTTACCAATAATTGAAGTTTGATTGGCAACTATGGCAACCCTTTTGCCTTTCAGCAGTGGGAGGTATTTTTCTGTTTGTTCGGCTCCTGTTTTAATCGTCGTTTGTGCAGAAGTAACAACAACAGACAAAACAAGCACCAAAACCCAAATTGATTTGCGTAGTAATTTCATAACCACCTATATTAATATTCATTTATTTGTACAACCAATATTTCTTCGACATCTGTTTAAATGCCGCCTCGTCCTTTCGCCAATAGTGCAACATATCGTCAACTTTCATATTTTTAGCCATCAGCAAACGGATTTGATCTGAGCCACAAACCTGGTCGAACATACCGAAACGGTTCTCCGTTTCAGGGCCAAAGCATTTTTTATCCGGATACATTGTTGCCATTTCCTGCATCACATAAAACTGAATTTCGGTCAGCCGTACTTTTTTATAATCGGTCAAATAGAATTGCACCCCGGAATAGTTTTTCCCCTGTCCAACCGCATAAAATGGTTTCAGCGAAATGGGACGAAACAAAACACCAGGCAAATTCAAATCGTTCAGTCGTTTCGACAACGCCAAACCATCAATCGAATCTTTGGCAAAAATCTGAAAAGGGAGGGTATAACCAACGCCAATCGACATGAAACTGAATTCGCCCAAAATTCCTGAAGCCGCATAATAATAGGCCGATGTAGCCTGCGGAACATGCGGTGAGGTCAAAACCCAAGGTAATCCGGTTTGATCGAAAGTCATGCTACGTTTCCAGCCTTTCATCGGAATGACGGACAGTTTACATTGTTTGTCAAGCATTTTTTCGCCGTTTAGCATTCGCGCCAGTTCGCCGCAGGTAAGTCCGTAGATATATGGAATTTTGAACTGACTGACAAACGAAATAAACTTATCTTCCGTGAGGTTTCCTTCCACTTTCAGCCCTCCAATTGGATTTGGACGGTCGAGAACCACCAGTTCGAGGTTATTTTCAGCAGCCGCTTCCATGGCCAGTCCCATCGTGCTAATGAAAGTATACGAACGGCAGCCAATATCCTGAATGTCATAAACCAACACATCAACATCTTTCAGCATTTCGGTAGTTGGCTTTTGGGTTTTTCCATAAAGTGAATAAACCGGAACCCCAGTCTGTTTGTCAAGTATAGTCTCAATTTTGTCTCCGGCATAAACGTCGCCACGCACGCCATGTTCAGGCCCATATAGCGCGACAAGCTTCACTTCGGAAGCTTCGTTCAGAATATCAACAGTTGATTTTAATCGCGAATCGACTCCGGTTGGGTTAGTAATTAATCCAACCCTTTTCCCCTGAAGAATATTAAATTGACTGTCGCGCAACACTTCAATCCCGGGTTTCACCTTTGAAACCCCAAACGCAGTACTAACAAGAAACACGAAAAGAATTGAAAATTTGATTTTCACTTGTTTATAATTTAGTTCTACCTCAGATAAACACAAATTGAACTGCTCCTTTGTTTTAATCTGTGTCCATCTGTGTAATCGGTGGTGTTAATTTATATTCTTGTAAATAGCCGACAATATTTTTGTGCGCACATTCAGGTCACTGATCAGATTGTTGTCGCGGGTTGGATAAACCCGATTCGAAAGAAAAATGTACAACAGATTACATTTAGGATCCATCCACACAAAAGTTCCGGTATAACCCGAATGGCCAAAACTTTCAGGGCTCACCTCCGGACAAGGATAAGCATCTTTGGGTTTCAATGTTTTGTTGTCGAGTGATGGTTTATCAAAAATCAATCCACGTCGGTTACTGTTCTGTGGAAATTGAACTCGGGTAAACTCTTTCATTGTTGCTTCACTCACATATTGTTTTCCGCCATAGGTTCCCATCTGAAGGTACATCTGCATCAATTTTGCCAAGTCATTGGCCGACGCAAAAAGCCCGGCATTACCTGATATTCCGCCCAGAACAGCAGCCGACTCATCATGAACCGTGCCCTGCAACTGCTGAAAACGGTAATACTGATCATTCTCGGTTGGAACAATCCGGTCACGCGAAAATTTCTGCAAAGGTAAATAAGTCAGCTCATAAGCGCCCAATGGTTTGTAAAAATTAAGTTCTACAAACTCCTGAAAATCGATTCCGGAAGTATTTTTAACAATTTGTGGCGTAATGACCAGCGGAAGATCACTGTAAACATATTTTCCGCGGTTTTTAAGTGGCGATTTCCTGATTTCGAAGTAAACTGAATCCAGAAACCGGTTGTCCAGAAACATTCCGGGGGCAACACACAGCGAATGCATTTCATCAGCCTGCGCAGCATACCATTTCGGAGAAGGGTTGCCGTTCTCAATGGTCGCTTGATAGAAACTGATGAATGGAACCAATCCGGATTGATGAGTATACAATTCGCGAATAGTCAAATCAGCTTTATTCGATTTGCTTGAAGGTTTATTTTGCCAATCCGGAAAATAGTTTGCAACTGGTTTATCCAGTTCAATTTTCCCTTCATCGTAAAGTTTCAGAATTCCTGGCAACCCACCACTGATTTTGGTAACCGAAGCAAGATCGTAAATATCATCGAGATGAGCCGTCATTTGCTTTTCGAAAGTTTTGTAGCCATAAGCTTTGCGGAATATTATTTCTCCATCCTTTGCCACTAAAACATTACATCCCGGAAATGCCTGTTTATTCAAAGCATCGTTTACAATTGAATCAATGGGAGTTTGCAGTGCATCTGATTTTATTCCGACTTCTTCCGGAATCGTATATTTCATTCGTACTGCTTTTTCAATCAAAATGCCATCGCCCGGATGATAGGCCGACCAAATATCAGACTGAAGTTTCCCTTTAGCACCAATTCCGCCAAATATCAGTTGGGCGGCCAGCGATTGGGTCAGGCTGTCATTTTGAAACGCCATAATCAGACCGGCGGGCTTTCCGAACGACTTCATTTCATTGACCAATGGCGGGTCGCAGAAATAGCAAACCACCGAAGTTATTTCACGATGTAAATAATCGTTCAGTTGCTCAAATTCGTTCCAATTATTCTCTGGCGAATCATTTTCCTTATCCTTCAACCCATCTTTTTGGAATGAATGAATTCCGGCAATCACCAGGTTATATTTTTTCATGCTGGTCGTCAGTTCGGCTAAATCTTTTGCGGTGAACCGCTCCTGAAGGTTATAAAAATCAACCTTCATGTAATTCGCCAGCATGTGCTGAAATTCGGTCGGGATGCTGTCTCCCACCGAAAGAGCTGCAATTCTTAAGGTGTCGAGGCGGTCAAGCGGAATAAGCTGATTTCGATTTTCGAGCAAGGTCATTGAGTCTTCAATCTGTCGCCTTTTTTGCAGTTCAACTTCCCGCGCAGATTGATTTTTCGACAAATTGCATGAACCCAGACCAACACCAAAAACCGGAAGGATTGAATAGAAAAGCATAACTAATCCGATTCGGAGCAAATATGATGAACAACAAATTGATTTTATATAGCTTAACTTCATTTTCACTTTGATTTTATTTCTAATTGCCTGCAAATTGTTTCGAGGTCCATTTTTGCAGAATTCAAATTATCCACTTTTTTGATTGGCATTATTTTCTTTCCGGAAGAGTTATAAAGCACCAGCCGGTAATCTTCATTTGTTATATCCAGCTCCCGATTGCCTCTACTGTAAGTCTTCCAAATTTTTCGCGATTTGGTAATCCCAATCTTCATATCGGGTTTTACATTCATCCACACGCCAACCTTTATTATTCCAAACAGGTTATTCAAAAACCGGACTCTTTTCCGTTCAAAATCAATTTCGGTACTCGAATAAGTGAAACCCATAAACGCACCAATCAGAACTAAAATTAACGAGAACCATGAGAAATATAGTGAACCTATACCTGCAAAAAACACAATAATCCCGGCAAAAGAACCTACCGGACCAAAAGATTTATCGAGTTTGTTTTTCATTCGTATATAATTTGTTTTTTATTTGTCGAATGGAATTCGCATGACAGAAAATATTCATTCCTGTTGATGGGTCCGTTAATCATGCTCATTTCATGTGATTATAATTTGTATTTTTTTTGCCACATGGAACTCGCCATGATAATCATCTGCCTGTGTGACAAAAGCGTTGACATGGCTCGTTTCATTCCACATTCATATTAAATCTTTTTTGATTTTCTCAGTCAATTCCAGAAATATATCCTGATCAACACACACCTGAGCCAGAATATCAACGATATCTTCTTTACTGATCTTATCAAAATCTTCGCGTCGAGGAAGAATGAATACCCCGCCAAAATCAACCGAACCGGGACTGATCAGTATCTGTTTCTCGCCTTCTTCATAAAAATGAGTTGGCCGGTGCGCCTTCCTAGGAAACAGGTGAGTCGTCCATTTGTCATTTGAAAATGAACAAAGCGCATTCATCATCGGCTCCATTTTTTCAGGTTGCATTGCAGCAAAGTGTTTATAATACAGGTCAACCACCTTCAACGCTTCGTGCATCGAACTGGTTTCCACCGAAATCATTTCCCGGAGATAATCATTGAACGCCCAAACTTTTGTCGTTTCTCCAGAAAAAAGGATTCGTCCGGAGGGTTTAAGCCGCTCAAAATCATCGGTTACGGGCATAAAGCTGCTTTCGCCAGCCTGAAAATGCAAATGATCGGGAGCCGAAGCGCCACATTCAGGTCCATTGTAAAACACGGTAAAACCTTCCATCGCAGCCGATAGTTCGAGCCAATTTTTTACGTTGGGGATGAAACGCTGATCGATGTGCCGATTACATGAAATGGTGAAATGGTTCTTAAATATCGGAAACGGATTGACCAGTATCAGGAAATCGTCGCCAAAAGCAATCGCATCCTGCTCTGGCGGCCGATTTTCGCTGCACAAAAAACATTTGCGTGCGGCAATCGACTGTTTATCAACCTCGGCCACCGAAGAGCGCATCCGCTCCGGATTAAACTGAGCCCTAATTTGAAAGCCATCGAACTGAAAACTTTTCTCCTCAACCTTTTCCAATCCTTTAAAATTTGCAGCAGCCAATGGCCAAGCCTGTATTTGTGATTCGGTGAACTCACCGAGAATCTGCACTGCTGTTTTATGTGTATTCGTCAATAGATCGATCAATTGTGTCATGTTATGAGTTTTACAATCATCCCAGACAGGGTTTAAAACCCTGTCTGGGATAACAATTTTATTCCTTCAACCCCCAATATTTTAATATCTGCCCCATCAATTCATCCCGTTTTTGGTCTGTCGTAATTGTTTCGAACGGAAAACCCAAAATTACGGAACGATAGCTACCATCAAAGCAAACCCCCGCAGTTTTATTATCGCCACTGTATCTAAAAAGCACTTTGGCATTTTCGCCCTTTGGCTCAATGGCATCGGGCGATTCCACTGTATAAATCTTCGGATTATATTCCTGAACAAAAGGAAATTTCCCCGGGAACTGATCAGCCATCGCATTCACCGGATAAATGTAACCACTTTTACTGGCGTGATTGGTCATCGGCCGATAATGCAGCACTTCCGAAGCGAAATGACGGGCTAGTGTGTCGCCGCACAAATCCAGATCGGTACCAATGTAAGCTCCCGACAAGAACAGTTTCGCCTTTTCTCCGGAAGTGAACTCAGAAATTGCCTGCCGCATTTCAGGCGTAAAAAGCGTAAAATCTTTCTTCTGAATTCCATAAAGCGGCTTGGTCGTTTTTTCCTCGCCAAAAATGATGTCGAGCGCCGAAAAATCGGTCGCATTCCATTTTTTCTGTTCAAAAGCTTCGTCGCTCATCGAGATAAAACCCAGCCCATTATTTCGGAATGCCTGGCCATGAACCACCGGGTAATCGAACGAATTTCCTTGTACAATGCGAGTTTCCTGATCGGCATGACTGGAACCCCAGCCGGAATCATCGTCGTCTTTCCACGGTGATTTTCGGTCGAAATCGTATTGCTCGCCAATGTATCCCAAATCAGTTTTGAAGGCTACACCCTCGTCTTCGCCCATCCGAAATCCGGCCTCCTTCCCATTATCAAAAGTTGCCGGTCCGCAAATCCGGTCAAAAGCATTCACGATTAAAACGGGTTTTCGTTCATCTGTCGGCAAGTTGCAAGCCAGTATTTCCGAAGGGAAACTTTCGCCTCCTTCGTTCATGGCCGTCACTTTGAAACTGTAGATCACGCCCGGTTTTAAATTCCGACACAAAAAGTTGGGTTCATTCACCTCAACACCATTGTCGAACCCACCATTTTCAATCCGGGTATATATTTTGTACGATTTGGCAACTGCGGTTGGCTCAAGTTCATCAGCCACCGGAGCCCACGATAAACGAATCGTTTTCCCTTCTGTTTTCATCTGAAAATGATTGACCGGCAACGGCTGAACCACATATTTTTGTCCGTTCTGAAAAGCTAAAAACTTCAGGATTCCCTTATAATACGCCCGGCTCACATCAAACTTGAAACGAGGATCGTACGCCAGCGTCATGTCGGCAAAGTTCTGGTGAGAAAGTAATTCGGACAACACGGTAGGCACCTTTGTGCGGGCTGCTTCCGAATACTGTTTGTTCCACATCGGGCGGCGCGTCCATCGTGGGAAGTACAATTTCTGAAGGTCGCCAACCACCTGTGTTTGCACAATATCAGCCAAATCGCGGCTCGCCCATCTTGATTGCCCGTTTGCAAAAGCATCCGAACCATAAGTGGTATCATAAATCATCAACGTACCGATAATTGTGCTGTCGGGTGTAGTTCCGGCATCGGTATGAAACGCCAAGGCCATGTCGACCGGAATGCCCAAACCGTTGGCATTAGGATTTGCTATTGGTCCATTTGGCGCACCCATCAGGTAATTCACCCACTCGCCTCGGCACTGGTAATCGTCCTTGTAATCATTCTTTCCGGCTTCGCGTTTGGCAAAAGTAGCGGCATCTTTTCCGCGATTCGAATAGTCGACTTTCGCTTTGTTCAGGATATAAACCAGCGTATCGGGCATACCGGCGTACTGCAAATAATAGCGAGCACCTTCCTGATACCTCGGGCGCTGGCTGGCAAATGGCAACCATTTTGACGAATCCAACGCGAATCCCTGAACATCGCGTAGTTTCAGTAATTTATCCATATCGTTGGCATTTCCGCGAACAATATTTCCCATTCCACCACCCAATCTAACCGCATCAACAGAAATCAACTTTCCGGATTCATTCGATTGATTGGTCAATTCAACTTTGCTATTCGTTCCCTTTTCGAACTGAAATGTCCCCAGGTAAATCCAGGTTCCGCCACCAATGGTCTGGTTCACCAAAAATTCCGTTTTTCCTCCAGAATGATAAACCGTATAATGAGCATCGGTTACATTTTCATCGTTCCCCACATACGAAACATACACCGCATATTCTCCGGATTCCAGAATTTCAGGAGTATAAATTACTTGTGAAGTGACATTTTTCTGAGCATTCATTTGTCGGGTTCCGCCCATTTGGAACGGATTTTCTCCTTCCACCAAAAATGGAACTTTCAGCCCAAAACCTTTTTCTTTTCCATCCTGAAGTGTTTCACCCAGTTCCTGATAAACTGCTCCTTTCGTAGAGCCATCCGCATCGATAATGATTTCATGGGTTTGCGTATCCCTTTCGCGCGGAAGAAAAACTTGCGCACCGGCATTTTCAAGCATTGGAGTGATATACGGAACCACAAAGCTCATCGTCCAAATGTCTTCCACTGTCTGAAAAACTCTTGCCCGCTGCCATTCCCAGCGATCGAGCGTATTTTCGTAATACCAGCCATGACTGTGCCACAGCGCGACGTTTCGGTTACTCAAACCTTCCGGAAAACTTTTGTTTGCTGAACTATTTCTGACAACCGGCAATTTTGCATTTGTTGACTGGCTCAACCTTTTTGAATCAATTACCACCGACTGATCGCGGTAAAAATTGGGAATTAACTCCTGAATTTCCTTTTTCATTGACTCAATTGAAACCGAATAGTTCCGGAATTTCCGGCCAAGCAAATGCTTGAAATCCTGATTGTATTGTAATAAATTTTCAGGCCGAAATGGAATATACGAAAAACCTTCATTCATCACCAGCCTTACCTTTTTCGACTGCAGATCGACCACAACCGTGTCATATTTAAACTGATAATCGGTTCCGGCAGAAGCTTTTTTGGCAAATTCAGCCGAAGCCTGATTCGCTTTTTTCAGGAGCCGTTGAGATTTATCTGCCTTTGCAGGAACTGTTCCCAGGCAAAAGAAAAGTAAAACAATTCCTATTTTCAACGAAAAATCAAATTTCATTTTATTCACTTTTTATCGTTTTACTCTATTCCGTCCGAAAGAAGATTTATACTTTGAAGAATTTCTCTCTCGGACGGTTTTTCTTTCCCATTTTCAATCCGTTGGCTGAAGCCAACGGCAAAGGATATCTCAATTTTCATTCGATATGCAAACTGCGACTTCCAATTATTTTAAACCTTTATAAAAATCTTCTTTTTATACAGCACATACCCAATCATCCAGAAAAATACAACATGCGAAATGGCGTAAAGCAACGAGCCATTAATGTCGCCTGCCAACGGTTCAAAAACTTGTGAATACAGCCATCCGGAACCACTCAGGCTCGAACCGTCAGGACCGGCAATGTGGATCATCCGGCCCAAAATTTTGGCCCACAATCCGGAGAGCGCAAAAATGAACAGCGGATTCATGCCAAATACCACGAAGAATGATGTCCACTTCGAATAGCCTTTTAGGTCGATGATCCAAATCAGTAAAGCCAGAACCGAACAGGCCCAACCAGCAGTATAAAGTACGTACGAACTTGTCCAGATCGGTTTGTTGATCGGGAAGAAAAATCCCCATATTGAACCTAACGCAACAGCTGCAATTCCAACAAGTAACAGTTTTTTCGGCACTGAAGTTTTTTCGGCTTCTTTCACTAAAGAACCGACCAAGTAACCCAGAATTACAGTCACCACAGCCGGAATCGTACTTAGAAGTCCTTCCGGATCAAATGGAATTCCGAAGCCTTTGTACAAATGGTTAACTCCAAGAATCGCTGAATCGAATGCAATTGTGGCATTTCCTTCAAGTGAAAAAGGATCGGAACCACCAAGCACATACATCAAACCCCAGTAAAAGAGTAAAATTGCGCCTCCGATATAAGGCAGATATTTACGAGGCGATGCCAATACAATCACGGCACCAATTCCGTAGGCCAGCGCAATTCGCTGCAAAACGCCCATAATGCGCAATTTGGAATAGTCGGTTGCCCATTGTGGAAACGAGTTCAGGAACAGGCCAATCGCAAAAATCAGGATCGTTCGCTTTCCGATTTTCAGGAGCGATTCTTTGTTCAACGTATTGCCGTATTTCGAAAAGGAAAAAAACATTGAAACACCGACCACAAATAGAAAGAAAGGAAAAACAAGGTCGGTAGGTGTGCAGCCGTGCCATGCTGCATGTTTCAGCGGAGCATAAATATGCGACCAGCTTCCGGGAGTATTCACCAGAATCATCAGAGCGACAGTCATGCCACGCAGGACATCAAGAGCGAGGTAGCGTTGCGTTGTTTTCATTGGGTATAGTTTGTTTTTGGGTTAGTAAAAGCAGGCCGGTAAACATGATCAGTCCGTTCAGGAGCAACAATTCGAAGCCAAATTTATATCCGCCAAGCCAGGCTTCGGAATTGGCATTGATGATGTAGGTCAGTACCGGCGACATTAATCCAACAATAGGAACAAAACGATCTTTCACCTTTTTCTTAGTCAGGATTCCGAAGGCAAAAAGTCCGAGTAGCGGCCCATAGGTGTATCCGGCTACCCTGAAAACGGCGGTAACCACGCTTTCGTCGTTGATTATTCGGAACAGCACAATCACCAGAAACATCAGGAACGAAAAGCCAACATGAACCTTCATCCGTGTCGATTTGCTTTCAGGCTTTTTGGTGTCCAGATTCAGAAAATCGATGCAAAATGATGTAGTTAATGCAGTTAATGCCGAGTCGGAACTCGAATACGTTGCTGATACAATTCCAAGTAGAAACAAAACTCCGGCAATCGTTCCAAAATAATTCAAGGCCAAAAGCGGAAAGAAATCGTCGGTTTTCGCAGGAATAGCAATACCCTTTTGCTGCGCAAAAATGTAAAGCATAACTCCAAGACACAAAAACAATAAGTTGACGATTATAAATGCAAGGCTGAACCAGAAAAGGTTTTTCTGGGCATCGTGCTTGTTTTTACAGGTTAAACTCTTCTGCATAATGTCCTGATCCAGACCATTCATTACAATCACGATCCCAAGACCAGCAATGAATTGCTTGAAGAAATTGGTTTTCGAACGCCAGTCCCAATCGAATATTTTACTGAGTGGATGCACATCGATGGCATTAACCATCTTTCCAAAACTCATATCCAGTTGGGTTGATATGATGATGATTGTGAGCACAACCGAAGCCAGTAAAAAAGTAGTTTGAAGCGAATCAGTCCAGATAATGGTTTTGATTCCGGCGCGAAAAGTATAGGCCCAAATCATAAAAATAGCGATGGCAACCGTTGCTGCAAAGGGTATTCCAAGCGCATCAAAAAAAGCGAGTTGCAACACTCCGGCCACCAGATACATCCGAAATGATGCGCCAATGGTTCGCGAAACCAGAAAAAAGAATGAACCTGTTTTGTACGACCGAACGCCAAATCGCTGATCGAGATAGGTATAAATGGAGATCAGTTGCAACCGGTAATAAAGCGGAATGAGCACCAGTGCCACCACCCAGTAGCCCACAAAGTTACCCAATAAAAATTGCAGGTAAGTCCAGCCCGAATGGCCTACTTCGCCCGGAACCGAGATAAAAGTTACGCCCGAAATGGTGGTTCCGATCATGGCAAAAGCCACCATGTACCACCGTGATTTTCGGTTTCCGGTAAAAAACGTTTCGTTGTTTACATTTTTAGATGTCAGGTATGAAATGCCAAACAGCAATCCAAAAAAACAGACCAGGACAATAAATAAGATGGTTGCACTCATTCAATTAGTTTCAATTAAAAAAACTCGTAACTCTTTAATACTTTCTATTTTCAAATCCCATGATCGATCGGATATATTCAGCATTTGTTTTCGAAGTTAATAACTCCAATAACAGTAAGGCTACATCAACCGCGGTAGAAGGATTCCATGATGTTATAATGTTATCGTCAATCACAATTGGCTCATTAATCACATGAACTCCAAAACTTTTCAAGGCATCACGTCGAACTGGGTTTTTATAGGTCGTCCCTTTTTTATCTTTCAGTATGCCACTTTTACCAAGAGGTAGGGCGGCTACACAAATTGAAGCAATAATCTTGTCTTTAGCTTTAAATTCTCTTATCAACTCCAAAAACCTTTCATCGTAAGCGTCTTTGTAGAAATTATACTCTTCAAATCCACCGGGAACAGCCAAAGCATCAAAGGAGTCAACATCAATTTCACCGACCAAATAATCAACGATGAACTTCTGGTTAAACGAACTTTTGATTTCCTTTTTCAATCCACATGTAAATAACTCCGTTGATTTATCCCCATCTACAAGGTTCCATCCGATTACATCAATGAATACACTTGCTTCAAAGGTCTCAAATCCATCGGCTAACAACAATAAAACTCGTTTCATATTCGGGTATTATAAATATTTCACTTCCATATCCCAGCTCCATTGGTTAAAATAGAGGTTTCCTCCCTCCCACTCCAATTCGCCACGCTGAAAATCGTATGGTTCGCTGCGTGGAAATTTCTTAACCGGAACCAACTTCCGGCCATAGTCATCGTTCACAATTAGCCGGTATGAATCAATTCCGGAGCGATAAAAATTTTTGATTTTTTCATCCTGAGAGGCTTGCAAGCCAAAAGACTGATCAAGCGGAACCCAACCGATACCTTCGTAATACACTTCGCACCAATCGTGCAGATTGACTTGATGTGGGTGAAGCATCCAACCGCTTTGCCATTTCACCGGAATGCCCTGCGAACGCGCCAATGTCATAAACAACAGAGTTTGCATACCGCAATCGCCATGGTGCATTTTCATCACATATCCCGGAATATCAGGAATGGTGCTGTATTCGAGCGCACTGGCCCAGCGAACAGAATCGTTGATCCAGTTGTATATTTTCTGAACTTTCAGGATCGGATTCGTTTCGCTTCCAAGAATCCGTTTGGCCAACTGTTCTATTTTCGGAGTAAACACAATCTGCGGAGCACGCTGTGCTGTAAATTCCTTGTAAACCGCACTTTCTGTGTTGTAAGGTTTGATTTCTTCTGGTTTCAGATCAAAATATTGAGCCAATGTTTCGACCTCAAATTCAATCCGGAATATCGTTGGCCGATCTTTCACAGCCATCTTTTCCATGTAAATACTTCGTTGAAGATTTGAATTGGTAGCAATTTCGGCATCCTCCGGCTCTGAACTAATCAGGCGCACGTTCTTTTGCCGTGCATTTCCTTCCCTTGGAAAAGGCATCCAGCACCGGATAATTTTTCCTTCCGGAACCACATTGGGATTGGCCTTTACGGAATAAGTCAGTTTCATTCTAACTGGCAAAACCGTTTCTCCTGAAGTTTTAATCTCCTGAATGACTTTTTCGGTGTGCTGCAAACAAAACAAATCGAGCGAATCGACCTGAAGGCCATCAACTTTCACTTTGTATTTTCGTGCTTCATCGTCGAGCCTGAACAAGTTGGCAACAGCATTTATAAAATAGCGTTTTTCACCGTCAATCTTGCGCATTTCCAGTTTCTGCGTGGTTTCCCAATTACGGAAAAGTGCAGTATCCAATACCGGAAAATATTTCGAAAGCTGCTCTTTCACGGCCTTTTCATTCAGCCCGAAATCGAGTCGAAGCCGACGGCCAATATCGATAATCGAATCCATTTTATACAAATCAGCCTCGTCCAAAGCGCCAGTCGTTTTTAACGAATCAGCCATCAACTCAGCCTTTTTAAATTCTCCGGATTGAACCAATTTTCTAATTCCGGAAAAGTCGAACCATTTATTGGAAACCGGGCTACAGGCAACAAAAAAAACTCCTCCTAAAAGCAGAAGCTGAGCGGTTCGCACTAATTGTGAAATTCGATTCTTCATCTTTATTTAATTTACCATGTAGACATATAGGTCGAATAATTTTTCCTTTTCTTCTTTCTATGTGTACTATGTGGTTCTCATTTATTCGTTAAAACCGTTCAGTTGAATATCCGTTTTTCTTTAGCCATGTCAGGAGTTCACCCAACCGATTGTAAAACTTATCGGTTCGTTCAGGCGCTGTTCCCAAATGAATCAGTATGATGCAACCATTCAGTCCATTCGGATCTTTCTTCTCGAACGTTTTGATGTCGGTCAATATCGTTTCTGAAGACCGGTAATTGGCCATCTCCGGAGTTGTGTAATCGGCATTCGACCGGATTCCGGGTGTAAAATTAATCACCTTTAAACCCATTTGACGGCTCCAGTCGACACTTTCAGCATTGTACCATTCGTATGGAGGTAAAAATACCGAAGCTTTTTCAGGTGTTAACCCGAATGCTTCCATCTTTTTGTAATTGGCTTTCAAATCATCTGAAAACTGCTTTTGAGTAACAAGCGATGAATCCCGTTTGGTCCAGTCGGCATACAACAAATGGCCATCGGAATGCGCCCCCAAATAATGACCATCGGCAATCAGTTCGTTAATCAATGATTTGTTTTCCGGATTGTTATAGAATGTTCCGGTCAGGAAAAATGAAGCTTTGGCCTGATGTTTCTTCAGGATTTGTGCAACCACTTTTCCGCCATCGACATATTCATGAGCCGAAAAAATCAGGTACACTTTCTTTTCTGCCGGATTGTTTCGCACCAAAGCGCCCTCGCTATCCAGAACGTCACCGGCTCGATGACCTTCTGCCTCCAGCGTCGAAAGCAGATAACTCAAACTTGCCGTTCCGTCCATGGTGGGTTCATTGGTTGAATAATCACCCAGATCATCGTGATAAACTGCCTTTCCTTTCTGAAATTCAGGATACTGATCAGGCCTCATCAACCGAATTCCGATCAGGCTTTTGTAAATGGACGCATAAACCGGGCCATCGACCAGCCCGCCAGTGGTTGTTTTTTTAAGCGCGAGCGTAATAGCTGAATGTGGTATTTCAGGAAAATCGCCGCCAGCCGGAAGTCCGCAAATCATCGACGTTCCCCACGGATTACAGCCAAACAACCAATCGGTTAATGCCATTTCCATTTCATGAAAACTGGTATCACCGGTAATTTTTCGGTACAATTTGGCCTGTGTAATGGCCGCAGCCACAAAATTATTGGAACACCAAACAAAAGGAACACCTATCCGGAAAGGATCGTTCGCGGCATATTTCTGGATTTGATCGAGTCCCTGTTTCATTAATCCGGCAAACTGTTTGGCAATGGCCGGATCGGCAGATTGAGCCAACAGCGCATGCCCCAGGTTCACGAACGGATAAAACTGGTAATGTCGGGCACGGTTCAGCTCCATCCAGGGAGATACCGGCTCCAGCTCACCCCAATATTTGGCTTCTTTCTGAAAGTCGATCTGTTTTTCTGTCGGAATAAGCGTTGCAGCCGCCAGTTCCATATCGTCCACCCAGTTATCCTCTTCATAGAAATACGGCGAAACCATACACGCTGTCTGGCAATTTCCCAAATCTGATTTGGCAAAATCCCATGCATCACGCGATTTCAGGAGCATTTGACTGGCAAAATTAGGATCGATACTTTTAAAAACGGAAGCGCCCAAAGCAAACGAAGAGGAAAATTTGGCCGCAGTTGATGAAACACCTGTCGTGCGGTTCTTGTATTTGCCCAATCCCTGAGATTTCCCGGTGACAAAATATACCGGCCGATACACTCCTAAGCCGTAACCGCCAAGGGTATCTAATGTTGGAAGCCGAAATCCGGCATGGTCGCGGTCGTCGGCAATCTGGTTGTACATTTCATTTTTCGAAGGGTTCATTTTCAGAAGCCATTCCAATCCCCACCGCACTTCGTCCAGAATATCAGGGATACCGTTGGCTCCCGGCCTACCATTGGCATTGTACCGGTCGCCATAAACCGACGGGTTCTGCTGATAAGCAAACAACAACTGATAAATTGCATTGGCCGATGTGGTTGTGTATTGCAGGTAATCAGAAGCATCGTGCCAACCTCCGATCACATCAAGGTGCTGACCTGTTTTGGTAGGATGATCGACAATAATTCCATCGTGTGTGTGACACGAATCGTTCAGGTACGGATTAAAACCGCAACGCTGCTGCCGCATGTAATTCAGGATGAAGTCGGCAGTGCCGTTATAAACGTCAGGCGAAATCCGAAACGACGGAGAAACCGTATTTCCGGCCTTCAGGAAATAACCACCCTTTGCCTGAAAAGCTGAAAAATTGAGCCTGTAAGCGCTTTGTTTTCCCCACATTTGGGCGTCAGCAACTTCTGGCTTACCCTCAAAAACCAACTTTCCTGACAGCGTTTCGAACAGCTGAAACGAAGTGATTTCTATTTTTTCGTCAGAAATAAAAACCGCAACTTTAACTGATTGAGGCAAATAACCCAACTGATTAATCCGTATGAAACCGGAAGCTTTTGTTTGAATGGAGAACAAACAAAATAATGCGAGGAATAAATAGATTCTCATACTTGCTAAGGTTTTGGATTAGGCCAAGCTGATTCGATATACATTTTGCGATTTATAAAATAATTAATAAATCAGGATGGTATTTTAAATCATTTTAATTTCAATATCACATGAACTTTGAATCAGAACCAAAAATAGTGTATTTAATTAAATCCAATATTGTAAAACGCTCATATAATTCCTGCATTTTTTGCCTATTTACCTATCTTTGCGGCATTAATTGAGAAGCTAATAAAATAAACGAATCAAATGAGACTTATTGCAGACAGCGGATCGACCAAAACCTCCTGGAAACTGATCGGAAACTCGGGACAAGTAAAAAATATAAAAACACCGGGTATCAACCCGTTTTTCAGGACTGAAGAAGATATTTTTCAGGAATTATCTCAATTACTTTTACCTGAAACGGGATCAGGAATTCAGGAAATCTACTTTTATGGGGCCGGAATTATCAATGCCGAAAAGGGCGATATTATCCGGAGGGCATTAAACCGAATTTACCCGGAAGCGACTGTTGAAACTCACAGTGATGTATTGGGAGCAGCTCGCGCGCTGTTTGGAAATCAACCCGGAATCGCCTGCATCTTGGGAACTGGCTCGAACGTGTGTTTGTACGATGGTGAAAAAATTACCGGCGGCGTTTCGCCTCTCGGCTTTATTTTGGGCGACGAAGGCAGCGGTGCCGTTATGGGTCGCAAACTTCTGGGCGATTACTTTAAAGAGATGATGCCGATAAGGTTACGCGAAGAATTTGCCAAACGATTTAACCTAACCCGCGAAGAAGCGCTTAACCGTGTGTACCGAACAGAAAAACCAAATCAGTTTCTGGCTCAGTTTGTGCCTTTTTTATCGGAAAACGCCAATTCAGCTTACTGTCAGGAGTTTGTCCAGCATAATTTTATGGAATTCTTTGAGCGAAACGTGAGCAAGTTGCCCGATTACACCAAATATCCAATCGGATTTATTGGTTCGGTAGCATTCTATTTTAGCCAGATACTGAACAACACGGCCAGTTATTTTGGTTACGAGGAAATTACGATCCTGAAAGACCCAATTGACGGACTAGAGATGTATTACAAAACGAAAATATAAAATGTTGCGAGTTGCGGGTTACGAGAGTTGCGCAACACTCAAAAACCCGAAACCTGGAACCCGCAACCCGTAACTTTCATTCAGAAACATAAACGATATGACAACAATAAGTACCACCGAAGCCGATTCATTGTATAACGATCTGGAAAAGAAATCGGTAAAAGAGCTTTTACTCAGCATTCATGAGGAAGATAAAAAGGTTTTGCCAGCTGTGCACGAAGCCATCCCCCAAATTGAGAAACTGGTAGAAGAAGTTTATCAGCGCATGAAAAAAGGTGGCCGCTTGTTTTACCTGGGTGCCGGAACCAGCGGCCGACTTGGCATTTTGGATGCTTCTGAAATTCCACCGACTTTTGGGGTTGGTCACGATTTGGTTATTGGATTGATTGCCGGTGGCGACAAAGCTATCCGCAAAGCCGTTGAAATGGCCGAAGACGACGAAGAACAGGCATGGAAAGACCTGGAAAAATACGAATTAAACCAGCTGGATTCGATTGTTGGAATTGCGGCTTCAGGCCGGACTCCTTATGTAATTGGCGCCGTAAAAAAAGCCCGCACGGAAGGTATCCTGACTGGCTGCATTGTGAATAACAGAGGCAGTGTATTGGCGCAAAATGTCGATATTCCGGTTGAAGCGATTGTTGGACCGGAATTCCTGACCGGTAGCACCCGAATGAAATCGGGTACTTCGCAAAAGCTGATCCTGAATATGATTACCACTTCGCTGATGATTAAGCTGGGAAGGGTAAAAGGAAACAAAATGGTGAACATGCAACTCACAAACCAAAAGCTGATTCACCGCGGAACCCGAATGATTATG
Organism: Bacteroidota bacterium; assembly: GCA_023251455.1. Classification (GTDB taxonomy): domain Bacteria; phylum Bacteroidota; class Bacteroidia; order Bacteroidales; family Prolixibacteraceae; genus Aquipluma. The sequence goes on along the minus strand of JAHEYT010000025.1, from coordinate 107,966 downwards.
GCTGAACTGGGCTACGACGAGGTTAAAGCCAAACGTTTGTTACTTCTGCACGGTTCGGTTAATGCCGTTTTGGAAGCCGAAAAAGATGCAAATAAGCAGTAATTTGATACAATCTTTTATTCAAAATTGTTCTGAAAGGACAATTAATTGCAACCGGAATGAATGCTTATTCTATTTTGCTTAGATTATACCTTATCTCCCATTCGCCTCGCTGGTAATACATCGCATTTAAAGAAAAATACAATTCTTTATCACCAGTACTGAATTTAAGATCTTCGATATAGTAGATTTCAGCACATTCGGAGTGGTACTCATTTCCATTTTTTGTTTCAGTACTTACCGATAATTTACCAAATCCCGCATCCTCTATTATTTTATTAATCAGAAACCGGGTACAAGGTACATCTTCCGAAGGTGGCAGATTTGAAGTAAAATCGACAACGTAAGTTGCCGATTGAAAAGGCCCACCGATACTATAATTCCCATTTGCATATTGAAGATTGTATCCTTTACCAATGTAGTGTCCAACCTTATCGAACTCCAGGTCAACCTGCCACTTGGCACCCCAAATCGATTCGACATTACCGGTCCACTTTCCAACCAGCTTTTTCTGCAACGACAAAGCACTTTCATGTACTTCAATTTCTTTTAAAGTCGTAACACTTTTATTTTTGTCATAGCCAATTTCAGACGAAATAATGAAATACCCGGCACGATCAGGAATCCAATTAATTGCCGCAGAATCTTTAAAATCGGAATAGACAACGTGCATATCTTTATCCATAATTGACCATTCAAAATGATCGGGAGATTGCCTTTCTCCATCAATTTCAGCATATTCGACACACGTAATTTGAATGGTATCAAATACTTTTGGCGATTCATTTCGAACCAGGATCGTTGGTTGAGTAATATGAATTGCTTTTTCGCATCCACCAAACAGCGCCAATAAGACGATTACTATACAAGCATTTTTCATCTTTTGTTTTCCTTTAAGCATTATTTTCTGCGTACAGCGATTTTTATTATCCCAATGAATATGGGGGCTAATTTCATGACAATAAATCAGTAAAATTTACCAAATTCAAACATTCAAGTAATCAGAATTACAAATCCTAATCCACAAGGTGCCGATTACAAATCAGCACCAGCTAAGGTTTTAGAATATCTCAATTCAATACCGTATCGAGTCCTGAGCCATTGTTGTGATCACTTCGTTTTCAAAATTATATAGTTTCACGTAAGTTTGCGACGAAGCCATTGCATCCTGCGGAGTAATAACCACAAAACTCATGGTGGTGGGCGCTACCCCATTGTGATCGATCCACGTTCCGGAATTTGCATAGATGCATTTCTGACCGTTATTGTTTGTCGAAGCAATAATCTTTGGATCGTGCGTATGCCCGAAGATAACGATTCTTTTATCCGAATTGGGGTTCAAAAAGTATTGATTTGTTGCCTGAAATTCCGATTCACTTGCTTTGCCCGAATTTGCTATGGCCTGACTGATTGGAATAGGAATGGCCACATGATTGCGCGTTTGCCGTTCAGTCCAACTATCCTGAATGCCTTTATAGAACTTAACATCGATCACTCCGCCCGGGGTGGTTTGATAAGGTAGTATATCGTTTACCGCGTAATTTCCTTTAAAACCATTCACATTGGTTACAATTATTTTCTCGTCAAACTTATTGGCTATTGGGTAGGTGGCTAATGCTTTGCTCCATACATACCAATAAACGTATAGCAGTTTCTGGCTGGCATCTCCCGAAGTGTTTTGTGTAACCATAGGGGGCGTGTCGGCTGGTGTTGCAGGTTCCTGCACGACATGCAGCACAGCTATTCTGGTGTAAAAGTAACCCGGAGGCTGTATAGTGCCAGGAGCAATATCCTGATTGGAGATAGGATCGGGGGCACAGAAAAAATTATACCGATGCCCATGTTCAATGACTATCTTCGGGGCATCTGCCGGCGAATAAGTTCCCAGACCCAGTTCAGCATCCCGGGCCTGATTGATGCCCGGCAGTATACTTTCCACATTGGCTGCCGTAACGGTCAAATCATGATTTCCGGGCACATAGGTAACCCGTATCTTCTTTTCTTGAATGATGCTATTCAAAGCATCTATCACACCTTTATTGGTTGCTGCGATACGTTTTACAAAATCGGCCTGATCCTTTCCCTGATAAGTATCTACGTTTGCCGGTACAAACCATTCGTCGAGCATATCGCCGGCAATAACCAGTTCTTTAACGTTGGACGCCGCTTTTATCTGTTTAAGCAATTTCTCTAACGCTCCCAGATTTTTACTGCACTCAGCATATGTCAAATCGGCACCCAGATGAAGATCGCTCATTACCACTATCATATTCCGTTCATTCCCATCATTACTGAATGCACCAATGGTATATTCTACCGGATCGCTTTTGCAGGATGAAAACAGAGTAATGCACAGAACTACCAAGCTCAAAATAGGAATGCTTGTTGGATTTTTCACATTTATTAATTTCATAGTTGATTTAAGTTAAGAAAAAGCTTTTGCTTTTGTAACAAGACACGGGTCTCAGACCATTGCCAGCGGAGAATTACAAATCCAAAGTTATAAGGTGCTTGGTATCGGCAACATCTGCTAATCGCATTTTACCGTCTTCGGCAAGTAATTTCAAACGGGTACAATTTGTAACCGTTTCATTTACTTATATTAAAAGCCTCGGACTTGCTTTTGCTCGAACAATTTGATGACTGTTTCTTTGGTCATGGTTTTTATTTTTTAGTGAGCGGGTGACATCGAGTCACCCGCTCACTGGCTTTTTGTTTTAATTTGTTTGGCGGATTTTAAAATCCACAGATCATAAAACGCTGATTAAAAATCAGCATTAGCACTGCAAGTTTTAGTATATCTGGAGGAGCAAAGCTTTTGTATTATCTTTTGGTTAATCACTTTTACCCCAATTGCTTATAGTAATTGGGGAACCACGTTTTTTAATATCTCACGTCAATGTTAAATCCAACACCCATATTGCTATATTTCTTGAATTTTGCCTGACTCGATTTTTTATAAAGAGTTCCACTGTTAAACATTCCGATCGAAAAAAATATGGCTTCGCCATTGTTGTTCTCTCCATCTGAGGCTACCCATTCTAGAGTAACGATAACATCATTATTTAAAACTATGTTGTAAGGCTTTAAATCTATTGTTATTTTTCCAACTTGTTTTGGTTCAATCAGAACTAGAATATTTTCCGTCAAGATATTTTCGTTTGGCTTGTTATTTTCAACGCTGTAAAAATTAACCCGGAAAATGGATTTTGCACTTAATCTATTATGTGAAATATTGAAGTTAAAAGCATCTACAAATGTTTGTTTTTTTCGAATGTTAATTTTGACACCCATTTCAGCTCCAAGTTGGTCATAGCTAAATCCTGTACTCATAAACTTTGATTCGGTTTCGTTTCCGAGAATTTTTTTCTTGAATTCACTTGCTGTAATGACAACTTCATCCAATTCGTTTATTTGTTCATCCAGGTTTATTGATACCGGCTGTTTTTTTAGCATTAAATCTTTTACTAAAATTTCAACTGTTTTATAGCCGATAGATGAAATTCTGATTGTGTCGTTCTCAAATTCTTCTTTTAAGTGGAGAGCAAATTTGCCGTTAATATCTGTAACTGTTCCGGTCTCCTTATTTAAAATCCCAATGCTAACGTATTGTAATGGTTTATCATTTTCATTATCAACAACAACACCCACGATTTCGGATGTTGTTTCGGTTTTCTTTGAAATATTATACGGTTCTTCGGTAGTGTAGTCAAATGCCATTAATTTTTCCCAAACAGATTGAAAGACATCTTTGTTTTCCAATGATTCTTTAAAAAAAGCTACGGTTAAATTTTTGATGTTGTCATAAACTTGAACAGAATTGTCCGAAGATTCAAGAATTGAGGGAATGCAAGTAAAGTCGGCGTGGGTACTTTTTTTGAAGCGTAAATAGTATTTTTTTGAATTTAGCTCTCGAAAATAATTATAATCTTTCAAAGGTTGAAATTCATCAAGTTTATCTCCGCTTTCAAGATAAAGGTATTTTATGTTTTGTGTCTCTGGATTGAAAAGTCCTGAATCGTAAATTTCTTGAATAAATTGGTCATTTTCATCTTCTTCCCCAAAATAGTGAGTTTCTGTTCCATCCAGCGATACAAAGGCTTTTATATTCGGGTTTCCGTCTACAAGAACTGCCGTGCTCATACCTCCCCAACTACACCCAATAATCCCGATATTATTGAAATCGGCATTTAAAGAGTCGTTTTCTTTTAGGTAACGAATTGCAAATTCAGCGTCATGAACTTGTTCGAGCAAATCCTCTTTTTGATTGGTCATGTCGCCAGGATAACGACCGACCGACCAAATTGAAACAACCAAAAAGCCATTTTGTGCCAGTTCTTCAAGAATTTTATAGTTTTCAAATCCCATTCCATTAAAACCAGACATATAAACAATGACTGGATATTTTGTTGCGGAAGGTTCAAGGTTGGAAAAACTTTTTGTTTCGATATTCAGCAATTTTTGACCGTCCGTTCCTGCGCCCAGTTCTACAACGTAAAATTGTGCCAAATCGTTGATTATTCCTGTATAGTCTTCGTTATCCTGATAGTTGACCGCTCTTTGTTCGAATAAGCAGAATAAATCTCCAGATTTCAACGCTTTTCCTTTTTTTTCATTTGAAGGATACCAAATATCCAAATCGACAGGCCTATAGTGTAAACTATCGCTTAATTCCGTATTTGGTTTGTAAATTCTTGTACTGTCTTTTAATTGAAAAGATTTAAATCCAGCGTAAAAAGTTTGTCCGAAGTTAGTACCAAAGGTTAGTAGAGTTATAATTATTATTAGTTGGATTTTTTTCATGAAAAAATGGCTACTGTTATAGAAGTTAAAAATGTTTAGTTGGTTGCCTAGTTTTTTTTATGTGGTATAACTTGTAAATATTATTACCAAAGGTATAGTACTTTCTGTAAAAATTATGAAAACAAAACCGATTATTATCAATATTTTGTGAACTGATTTCAAGCCAGTTGAAAACATTACACCTGAATCTTCAGGCACAAAAAACCCTAGTCTCCCGAGACTTTCTGTTATTTTATGGATTGAGCGGCTGCGCCAGTTTTTGCGTGAGCGCTTCGCGAATCATACGCCGAAGTTCCATTTGCCGGTTCTGCACTTCCCCCCTTGCCGCCGGTCGGTACATTTCGGCATAGCGGCATTTGGCCAGCCTGTATTTCAAATCATCAAGCGTGCCGGTGATATCAATTCCGAATTTGATGGGCAACGGACTGTCGACCACCGAAATGTGGTAATCGAAACTCATGTCCATGTTATGTCGTCCGGCCACAACACCCTTGTATTTATCCATGACGATCAGGAACGGATAAACATCAATTTCCTGCTTGAATACTGTAAACTCGGCCGCTAAACTATCGACTTTATTGAACGTCTTTTTACTGAATTTTAAGGTTTTAGCAATTTCGCTAAACGTCTCCCCGTCCATCAGAACCAGGTTCTGCCCACGAACAGACGCAGCCCCGCGAATGGTCGATTTCTTTGGGTTATACAGCGAATCGAGGTAGGTTTCTGCAGCCATGTGAAACTCGCCTTTTCCGCTAAACGAGCGCAGCATGGGCATAATCGAGTCCACATCCGGAATAATTTTCAACAGTTCGCTGATCTCAACGTCCATCATGTGAAAATCGAGCCCCATAAAAAGATGGTTTTTCCGGGGAGTGCGGTACATGGTCGTCAGTTTCATTTTGGCAGCAGGAGTCACAAAATTCAGGTCATCCAAAACCAGCAAGCCGTCTTTCACACGCACTTTTCCTTTGATATCGCGGGCTTCACCCGAACCATAATTGGCCGAGCCAATGTCGACATTCAACTGCAAATCCATTCCTTTCGGAACCATATACGGGCCGGTCGAAACATCGGCTGTTTGAGTCGACTGAACCGAATCGGCCTTCGTTTCACCCAAACCACTTGTGAGTTGCATCAGTTGTACCAGATCGGTTTTGTTGCTCACAAAGTTGAAATTTCCGCGAAGTAACGAGTCTTTTCTGAAATAGGAAATTACATTATTCAACTTTCCGTAAAGGCTGAAATCTGATTGATCAATTTTCAGTTTGCTCTCGTTGATGTTGAACACTTCAGGCGTAAAATCCATTTGGATGGAAGGGATTTCGAGCGGATATTTGAGCGACGACATGGAAATTACACCTTGGTCAACTTTCACAAATCCGTTGGCCTGCCATTGTAAAAGAACTTCCTTTTGACTCTGATCGTTCACCAGGTCGGCGTTCAGATCAATTTTATTCATACGTGCCGAGTCCTTGCCCATCGCCATTTTCAGGTTCTCTCCCGAATATTGAATCTTCATTTTCGGCTGAACTTTGTCGCTCAAATAATACGCTTTCAGTTTTGCATTATTCATACGGCCTTTAGCTGAACCGGCAGAAGCGAGCAAGCGACCACTATCAAAAGTCACATTCACTTCAGGTTTTGCGACGTTGCCTTTTCGAGGCGCCATATCCAACTGTCCGACAGGTTTTTGAACGGCAAACTGAACAGTATCCATTCGTGCAGAAAGCGAATCGAGCTTAAACGTACAAGCCACCTCCGGAATTCGTGTGCTGTCCCTAAAATCTGAAGCTTCGAGCGAAACCTGACCATTTTTAAACAACGAATTAATACTTTTCGGCGTGCTGACAGCAAGGTTTTTGGTATTTATTTTGGCGTTTACAAACCGTTTGTTTCCTGCAGAAGCCAACGAATTGGGCAAACTGAAATCGACTTTCGAATCGTCGGTCTGCATCGAAATGGTATCGTAAACCAGCTTAAAATCCGACAAGTTTACCGAGCCTGAAAGCACCATTTTTTCGAGTTGCATCTTTTCGATCTGCGACATCGAAAATTGCGAAATCACCTTTCCAGCCGCCCGTCCGCTAAGTTTAGTTTTCATATCGGCGGGTATCATCGATGCCAGTTCCGACAACTCCAGATCGCCTTCTGATGTCAGATCGCAGTGCATATCAGTCAGAAAATGAGTGATTTTTCCACTCGTTTGAATGGACGATTTCGGAGTTTTCGCGCTAAACTTCTCAATTTGCAAATACGAAATATCATCGTTAGTCAAATCGGAATAAAAAGCAACTTCACCATTCATCTGGCTTAACGGAACCGGGAAATCATCGTATTTTAACGTTCCATCCTGAAGGACGATGTGCAAATCCATCAATGGCATCATCGAGTCGGAATAAGCTCCTTTGATTTTACCATCCGAAGAAACCAACCCATTGGCTTCAACACCTTTCAGATACGATTGATAACCGGATGGAACAAAGGCCAACATTTCTGTCAACGGCAATAATTTCGTTTGGTAATTGAGATCGAAAAGCATCTGATCGTGAACTGAATCATTCTCAATGGAGCCGCTAAAAGTCAGGTTCATGTTGTTTACTTTCACCTCCGAATTCCCAAAATCGATCTTCATTTTCGGGAGATTAAACCGGGCATTCGAATTGGCTTTCACTGACGCACTTCGAAGATAATTTTCTCCGTCGTAAGTCAGCGACATAATTCCTTCGCTCACTTTGATTTGCGTGTTGATCGTATCGGAAATCATCTTTCCTGAAAACTGTGCGGTCAGGTCGCGAACATCCGTCTGAAGCTTCATCGATTGATCGAGGTACGAAACATCGATATCTTTTAAATCTACATTTTCCAGATTGATGAAACGAAAAGGCATTTCCGAATCTTCCGGAGCAGTAATCGTATCTGATTTGATAATATCAAAATTGGTTCGCCCCAAACTATCAACAAACGCATTGATGGTGCCATTACGGAGCTGCAGCTCCGTAAACACCAGCTCATTGTGCTTCCACCAGGCAGCCAAATCAACGATGCCAACAAATTGGTCAGCACGCACCAAAGTATCGGATGGAACTTCAGGAATGTGATTGATCAGGGCAAAACGGTTCACTTTGATTCCAAACCGGGGAAAAGTGCTGAAGAAAGTCAACTCTACCTCGCCAACCTGCGATTCGCAGGTGATGAATTTGGCCATTTGGGTGCGAACAATGGGCGTGATTTTAGCGGGTGTAAAAACGAACCAAACCGCAAAACCGACAACTACAACCCAAATAAACAAAATCGCCGCTAATGCAATAGCCAGACTTTTAAACACTTTTTGCATCGCTTATTGTTTTGTAAACGAATACGTTGTTCCAAAGTCGTCTTTATACTTTAGCGAAGTAGCAGTAAGTTCAGTAACCGTATATACTTTGGGTACGTTTCCTCCCACTTCCATAATGTGAATATGTGTCAATTCCGATTTAACCAAAGTCCAGGTAAATGTCTGGGCCTCTGCTTCGGTTACATCGTCACTGGGATCCCAGGTTTTCCCCGAATAATCACTCAAATATTTATAGTAAACGGTACCCGATGCCCATTTTCCAATCAATAACGATTCCTGAAAAAAAACTTCTTCTTCCTCGCAGGAATTAAAAAGAACAGAAAAAGAAAAACAAACCATCAGGCAAACAAATAACCTTTTCATATACAGCATATTATAAATTAAAAATTAAAATATCACGAATCAAAAATCAGCCACGAAGATACAAACTTATGCTTTCACTTTAGCATAAAACAAAAGGTTGAACGGATTTTACACATCGGCAAAACGTTGAAAGTTCTCAGTTATTTTCATATTCACTGATAGAAGCTGTTAAAATGCTACATTCAGAAATTAAATATACATTTAGGCTTTATGCATTTCCAAAAACAATACAAGTACTTAATTTGTCTTACTAGTCGAAATCAAAATAGTTTACACGAATGGAAAAACGAAAATACATGAACCCCTACCTGGCGGGAGTTCTGCTCGGGTTGGTTCTTTTGTCGGCCATGTTTTTTTCGGGGCGTGGCCTTGGCGCCAGTGGTGGTATAAAATATGCGGTGGTGGCGGTGGTTGACGCTGTCGATCATCAACATGCCGTGGAAACGCCATATTACAGTAAGTATTTCGAGAATGGTGAAAGTCCGCTGAAAAACTGGCTGGTACTCGAAATTTTCGGAATGGTGCTGGGCGGTTTTATCTCGGGAGCCCTCGCCCACCGTTTAAAATTCAAAGTGGAGAAATCGACTAAAATATCGAACAACAAACGGTTGTTATTTGCATTCCTGGGAGGTGTATTTTTTGTCTACGGAGCACAACTGGCACGCGGGTGCACCAGTGGCGCTGCACTTTCGGGCATGGCGGTGTTTTCAGTGGCCGGTTTTGTAACCATGATCGCCATTTTCGGTTCAGCCTATCTATTTGCCTGGTTTTTCAAAAGTCTTTGGATTTAAGCTTCGACAGGCTCAGCTACCGTCGCTCCTTATAAGTTAAAAAGCAATTCAGTAATTCAACAAATCAATCCTTCAACATATGGGACCACTTTCAATAATCTCCGGATTTCCGGAATGGCTTAACCTTCTGATCGCTTTTTTAATCGGGATCGGATTTGGATTCGCACTCGAACAAGCCGGATTTTCGTCGAGTCGGAAACTAGCCGGGATGTTTTATGGCTACGACACCACCGTGCTAAAAGTATTTTTCACAGCTGCCATCGTAGCTTTGGTTGGCTCGCAGCTACTCAGTTTCTTTGGCCTTTTAAACCTGAAACTGGTATACGTGAATCCTTATTACATCAACTCGGCGATCATTGGTGGAGTCATCATGGGAGCCGGATTCATCATGGGCGGATATTGTCCTGGAACCGGAATCAGCGCACTTTCGATCGGAAAAATTGACGCGATGATTTTCCTGGTTGGCGGAATGGTTGGCGCATTTTTATTTGCCGAAACTTACCCTTCAATCGAAACTTTATTCCTGGATAATTTCAAAGGTGCCATGCGAATCGATGAATGGATGGGCGTTTCTCCCGGAGTTTTTACGCTGATTTTGATTCTGGCTGCCGTTGCTTTATTCTGGGTTGCTGAGCTTGCCGAGAAAAAATTCAGCCGGGCTGATATTACAAACGATCTGTAAACGGACAAACATGGATGCACGAATAAAATATTCAGTATTGTTGGTTGGTGTCGGCATTATCCTTGCCTTTTTGCCTTTCGACGCAGCGAAAACGTTTCAGCTAAAATCTAACGAATTAATTACCCTATCGGCTTCCGACGACATGTATTTTTCGGTTGATCAGGTTGCCCGTGCGGTAAACAGCGAAGACAGCACGGTTCAAATTATTGATGTCCGCAGTGCTGCGCAATTCAGAGAATGCAACATCCCCAGCTCAATAAATATTCCGTTCGAGGATCTTCAAAATCCGTTGTGGGAAGCGACTCTAAATCAGAAAAAAGTAAAAAACATACTTTACGGAAATGGCGATCAAACGGCCAATTACGCCTGGACAATAGTCACCGGGTTGGGTTATCCGAATAATTATGTGATGAAAGGCGGCCTCAACGAATGGTTCAGTGCGGTAATGTTGAGTCAGTATTCAGGAGAAAAAATTACCCCGGCAGAAAATGCGCGTTTCGAAAACCGGCTGAATGCCCGCAAAGCATTCACACAAATAAACAGCTTGCCCGACAGCCTAAAAACAAAGTTTTTCAATGCCAAAAGGCTTAATCAATCGAAGCTCGACGGAGGCTGTAATTAAATTCTAAAATCAGAAATTATGCAACAATTCAAAAATTTAAAGTTTGTCATCCTGATCATCGTTGTCCTTCTGATTTTAGTTATCGTCAGAAATTCGGACCAAAACCTGTTTAAAAAGGATATAAAAAGCGCAATTGAAGCGACACAAAACAACAGTAATATACTTTCGCGCGATCAACTTCATCAGATGAAAGGCCCGTGGATGGTAGTCAATATCGGGAACAGCGACTTGTCTGACTCTGTTCAGGTTGAACATTCGATAAAAATTCCTTTTGAAAACCTGCTTGACCAAACGAACCGGAATATACTGGAAGGAGTAAATGGCGACCTGATTCTATATTCGGCGGATGTGGCAACTGCGTCAAAAGCCTGGGTTATCCTGAACCAGATGGGTTTTAAAAATATATTTATCCTTAATACCGGAGGAAATCCGGAGGAATTAAAATACAAATTCCAGCCCGACACAACGGCCAGGCTGGAACAAGATTCTATTTGAAGATAGTTTTATCTAATTTTTGACATACGGAAAACCGTCAATTTCGGCCTCGGTAAAAGGAAGCCATGAAAGCAAGCTTTTATCTTTCAGCATTTTGCTGTGCATAAAAGCATTATTGCCATACATCAATGTTTTTGCTTTGTAGCCAAACAATCGCAAATAGGCAGTTACAAATCCGGAGTTGTGCCCGGTTCCGCAATAAACTACAACATCTTTGTCGGTCGGAATCGATTCCATTTCAGGAATAATACCAAGCGTTCCGCTCGTTTTATAGCGCACAGCTCCCGGAATGTGTCCGGCATCGTATTTATCTTTCCGTTCGAAATTAACAGTATAGAAATTCTGAGGTTGCTCAAAAACCTGGTCGGCTGTAACAAAAGCATCTTCATATCCGGCAGCAAACAAGCTGTTGAAGCGGGCAGTCATAATTTCTTCGCCAGTTGATTTTCCTGAATTCAATTGCGGAAAATCAGTCAAAGCAGGTCTGCCATTTTCAGTCAATTCCAGATTGCTTTCGTATTTGTCGGAAACAGCTTTCAACCACGAATCGGCAGCAAAATCTTTGTTCCAGCTGCTCATTCCCCAACGCAAAGCATATACGTTTCCGTAGCCCATTAAACGCAACAATGAAGTCGTGTAGCTGGCTATTTGCCCGGCATAACAAACCATTACAATTTTATCGTATTCGAAAGGCTTGATGACGTTTGAAAAATAGTCAGGAATTTTACTGAACTCCACATTCACCGCTCCTTTGATGTGTCCCTTCGCAAATGCATCCGAACTTCTCAGATCGATGATTTTAATCTTTCCGTCCAATTCTGCATTAACAGCCGAAGCTTTAATCAGCGACGGAAAATTTCGTCCGTTCACGTAATCTCCCGATTCCTCCAAATATTTCAGCAACTTTTGCGATTCGTCGTTTACCGCAACAGGCAAGGATTTAACCTCAGTTGAAGCCGTAGTCTCTGCCGGTTTTGGTTTATTTCCTCCACCTGAACATGCTGCGAGGAAGAACAGCAAAAAAACTAAAGTGATTTGATTGATCGTTCTCATTCTATTTGAAAATTAGCCTTTAGTTACGACCAAAACTTCATCCTTATCGTATTTCAGGGTTTCTGTCCGGCGACCCTGCTCATCGTAAACATATTTCGTAATGGCGACTCCATCAGCCGGATTATTTGCGATATTTTTGTCTTTGTCCAACGATATCCGTTTAACCAAAGCGCCATGTTCGTCGTACTCCGATTTGGATATTGGTAAATTCTTCCCACCCAAAAATTCGTTATCCTGATCGAATTGAGTCGTTTCCAATACATATCCGTTTGCGTCAACCACATTGGCACGTTTGGCCCATCCCCAGTATAAATTTGATAGCTGTCCGGCTGTGTTGTGTACCGAAAAATTCAGCAAATCGCCGTCCTTATTGTTTTCAAACAGGAAATACGAAACGCCAATGTCGCCGCAATTTTCGGCGGTGCAATTATACAAAGTATCAGCCTGATAATTAGCCATCCGGGTAACATATCCGTTTTCATCGTAAGAAAAGCGAAGTTCGTAAAATGGACAGAACTCATTCATTACCGTACTTTCGCCAGCTAAATTAAACCGAACTTCCTGAATCATTCCATCAGGCAATTTATTCCACTTGAAATTATGAACCTTATTCCGGTTTTCAATAGGGGCATTATTTTCATCCAAAAAACGCATGGCAATGCGTGTCCCCGATTCGTTTAGCGTATATTCAAATACTGAAGCTCCACCATTCTTAACAGGTTCATTCTTCTCATTAAAAAAACGTTTGATCTGCTTATCACCCTCATAGGTATAAGTAATTTTTGCAGCGCCAATCGACGAATAATCGAGAAGAACGTTGTTCCTGTTGTATTCAATAGAAACCAGCTGTTTGCTTTCGTTGTAGGTAAACTTGTAATTATTGATGGTCTTGGCTTCTTCGGCAGTAAGCTCACGCGAACCTTTTTCATTGTCCCAAGGCGTTTCGCTAAATAGAACGCCACGGTAATATTTCACATTGCTATCGGCAGCGGTTTTTGCCGGTTTTTGATTACAGGCACTAAACCCGAGTGCAATCAGCACAAATAAAAGTAGTTTGTTGAATTTCATGTTTTAAAGATTTGGAGTTATGTATTTTAACTTTAAAGCTAATAAACACCGGCCTGCATGGATTGTTTAATTTCTAAAAAAACAGAGTGCGATAAATTGAAATTCAAACTTTTGACTCTGAGGCTTGAACCGAATAAAGAAGAAAATTAAAGTCAAAATCAATCCGCATGAAAAGAAGAAAATGTCGAATGATTAATGGTACATTTCCGCCATAAATGTGTTTCGACAAGTATGACATCAAGCTTGCAAAGTTTATCAAATCAAATCTTTTCAGCGAATTCACAAGCCCAGTCGCTTACTTTTTATACATTTGCAGTTAACGTAAACGGGGGTAAATTTTCCTTATGCACGAAATAAACTGGATTGACGAATCATTCGATTTAAGACTCGCTTCAGAATATCATATTTCCATCCAGATTGGTCTTGATGGATTTTCTTTTTGCATTCTGGATACACGCCGGAACAAATACATTGTTTTTCAGCACATTCCGTTAATTGTTGGTAAACTGCAATTCCTTTCCCGGAAAATTGAGACCATTTTCGATCAGGAAGAGAAACTAAATGCTTCGTTTAAAAGCGTTTCAATCACCTACTCAACCAACAAAGCGACGCTCATTCCGAAAGAATATTCCGGATCGGCCAGTTTTCTTAAAATAGCTTCGGTAACCAACGACACCAGCCGGAATGAGGATATTTGCACCAACGAAATACCGGGCTTCAGCTACCAGTTGGTGTACAGCTATCCGAAAGAAATTATGACTTTGCTGAATAAAAAATATACCGATTTCAAATTCAGTCACAAATCTATTCCGCTCATCGCATCGGCAGTTGATCAACGCACTGAAAAGAAGAATACTTTGCTGATCAATTTCGAGAAAAAATACATACGGATGGTTGCGCTGAAAGACATGCAAATCGCGCTGTACAACAGTTTCTACTTCAAAAATGAATCAGATTTTTTGTACTACACGCTCAATACCTGGCAGAGCCTGCAATTTGATCCTGAACGCGACGAAATCCTGATTGGCGGTTATGTGGCCGACGATTCCGGATTCATCCGGCAGTTAAAAAAATACATCAGCAATGTCCGTTTTCTGAAACCATCAACAGATTTCAATTACGGAAATACATTCGAAAAAATACAGAAACATCAGTTCGTAAGCTTGTTAAATACTTATCCATGCGTATAGTTGGCGGAAAATACAGAGGCCGGGTTTTTACTCCCGGAAAAACATTCAAAGCCCGGCCAACAACCGATATGGCTAAAGAAAGTCTGTTCAATGTACTTCAGAATTACATCGATTTTGAAGGTACAAAAACACTCGACCTGTTCTCCGGAACCGGCAGTATCAGTTATGAATTTGCCTCGCGCGGAAGCGACAATGTGACCGCCGTAGAAATTAACCCGGCGCACATTCAGTTCATCAAAGAAGTGATTGAAAAACTGGGCGAAAAAAATATTCGGATCGTGAAATCGAATGCATTTGTATTTGCCAAACGGATTAAAGAACAATTCGACCTGATTTTTGCTGATCCACCATACGACCATCCTCAATTTGCCGAAGTTGCCGATCTGATTTTCAAGAACAACCTTTTAAAGCCCGGTGGTATTTTTATTTTGGAGCATTCATCGCAATTCGACTATTCAAAACATCCAAATTTCAAGGAATTGCGCCGCTACGGAAGTGTACATTTCAGTTTGTTCGAAAGCGAAGTGCAAGCCGAATAAGTAAAACCTTTCGAAAAGCTTTTACTTGCCTGTAACGTTTAACAGGCAACTGACACCAATACCACAGTTTTCAATCAATCTATCATGGAAATATTTCAGGCAAACAACATTGTTAAGGAATATGCTGGTCATGTGGCGTTAAGTTCGGTCAGCATATCTGTAAAAGAGGCATCTATATTCGGGCTATTGGGACCCAACGGTGCAGGCAAAACCACTTTAATCCGGATTATCAACCAAATTACTGCTCCCGATACCGGCGAGTTGTTTTTCGAAGGCAGGCCGATGAAAGCCGACGATATTTATCAGATCGGCTATTTACCCGAAGAACGCGGATTGTATAAGAAAATGAAAGTTGGCGAACAAGCGCTCTACCTGGCACAACTGAAAGGAATGTCGAAAAAAGATGCACTAAAAAGCTTAAAATACTGGTTCGAAAAGTTTGAAATTCAGGCCTGGTGGGGCAAAAAAGTGGAGGAACTTTCGAAAGGGATGGCCCAAAAGGTTCAGTTCATCACCACCGTTATTCACCAACCTAGGCTGCTGATTTTCGACGAACCATTCAGCGGATTCGATCCGATCAACACGAATCTGATGAAGAACGAAATCCTTGAACTGAAAAAGAAAGGAACGACTATCATTTTCTCGACCCATAACATGTCTTCCGTAGAAGAAATTTGCGATCACATTGCGCTAATCAACCAGTCGAAAAAGATTCTGGACGGGCAAATTGACGAAGTGAAAGAAAAATTCAAGACCAACACATTCGAAATCACTTATAAAGGTGAAACTCCGGATTTACAACAACAGTTAGGTTCGCATTTTAATGTCCTCGAACAAGACGACAGTAAGTTGCTGAAACAAATGAAAGTCCAGTTCCTGAACGGAAACTCGAACAATGAGCTTCTGAAAATACTTATGAATCAATTCGAAATTGTATCGTTCAAGGAAGTTATTCCGAGCATGAACGATGTATTTATCCATGTTGTAGAAGAAAATAACCGCGAAATAAAGCAGTAAGCCATGAATAAATCATTCTTAATTTTAAGACGCGAATACCTGACCCGGGTAAAGAAGAAGTCGTTCATTATCATGACTCTGCTGATGCCGGTAATGATGGCAGCACTCATGATTCTTCCCACTTATCTGGCCATGATGGATGATAAAGAAGAACGAACCATTGCCGTTTATGATCCAACGTCGCTTATCCTCAATCGACTCGAGGGCAACAACTTCACTAAATTTCATTACATTCCGGAGCAGGAATATCAGGAGTTAAGTAAGAATTTCAAATCCGAAAAATACTACGCTTTACTCCATATACCAACCAATATCCTTAATACCAACCGGGCCGAAATGATCTCTGACAAACAGGTTACCATGGACGTGAAGTATATGGTTGCCGGAAAAATAGAGAACATCCTGGAAACAGAAAAGAAGAAACAAGTGATTGATGCCATTGGCGTGCCCGATCTGGAAAAGAAACTGGCTGCCACCAAAACGAACATTACCGTCGAGACCATCAAACTGGGCGACGAAGGAAAAGCAGTGAAAAGTTCGAGCGAAATAGCAATGATTATAGGATTAGTGGCCGGATTTCTGATTTACATCTTTGTTTTCATCTACGGAACTATGGTGATGCGGGGAGTGATGGAAGAAAAATCGAACCGCATTGTGGAAGTCATTATTTCATCAGTTAAACCTTTTCAACTGCTCTTTGGAAAAATAGTTGGAATCGGACTGGTAGGACTGACACAAATTGCCATCTGGATCATACTAGGAACAGGAATTTCCAGCGTGGCAGCCTCCTTTTCCGGACAAGGTTCGACTAATGTGGCTTCACAGGCACAAAACGTGATGTCGGGCCAGGAAGTGGGCCAAATTGCCGCTAGCTCACCTGAAGCGCAAAACAAAGTTGCCGAGATCATCGGAATGATTGGAAACCTAAATATTCCGCTCATCGTTTTCGCGCTGTTTTTCTATTTTATCTGCGGCTTTATTCTGTACGCATCGCTCATGGGCGCCATTGGCTCGGCGGTTGATAGCGACGAAGATGCCCAGCGAATAATGCTTCCCGTTATGATGCCTTTAATTGCTTCAATAATAATAGTTATGGCCGTAGCCAAAAATCCAGAAGGTTCGTTGGCCTTTTGGGCATCCATGATTCCTTTTACCTCGCCCGTGACCATGATGGCCCGCATTCCATTCGGAATTCCTGTCTGGCAGATTATTCTTTCGATGACGATTCTGCTGGCAACCATCCTGGGAACAATCTGGATAGCCGGAAAAATTTATCGAACCGGAATTTTGATGTATGGCAAAAAAGTGAACTTTAAAGAAATTGTTAAGTGGTTATTCTATAAAAACTAAAATAAAAGACAGAAATGTATTTTGTTTATTTTTTTTGCTATACTTGTAAACACAAATTAGAACTAATGAAAGCAAATTTCTCATACATGTATATGTGCTGCTGTTATAAACAGTCGGGAGAAGGTATGTTTTCAACGAACATTTGAAATACATAAAAAGAGATTTTATATCGAAGCCTTCCGAACCCCGGAAGGCTTTTTTTGTTTATAGCACTAAAAAGATTACAACCCTAAATATCACAATAAAATGAAAGTAAACAACATCTTGGAAACCATCGGAAATAGTCCCCTGGTAAGAATCAACAATCTGTATCCTGCCGGATACGAAGTGTATGTAAAAGTAGAAAAAACCAATCCGGGTGGCAGCATTAAAGACCGCATAGCACTTGCAATGGTTGAAGATGCCGAAGCAAAAGGAATCCTGAAAACAGGAAGTGTCCTGATTGAACCAACTTCAGGAAATACCGGGATTGGCCTGGCGCTGGTTGCAGCAGTGAAAAAGTACAAACTGATTTTGGTTATGCCTGAATCGATGAGTATCGAACGTCGCAGAATCCTTACCGCATATGGCGCAGAGCTTGTTTTGACTCCACGCGAATTGGGCATGAAGGGTGCCATTGCCAAAGCCGTTGAACTGGCAACAGAAACACCTGATGCCTGGATACCTTCACAATTTGACAATGCTGCAAATATTGAAGCACACAAACAGAATACTGCACAGGAAATTCTGGCCGACTTCCCGGAAGGATTCGACTACCTGATCACCGGAGTTGGAACCGGCGGACACATTACCGGAGTTAGCGAAGTATTGAAACAGAAATTTCCAAATCTGAAAACTTTTGCCGTTGAGCCTGAATTATCGCCGGTAATCAGTGGCGGAAATCCTGGCCCACACCCAATCCAGGGAATTGGCGCTGGTTTTATTCCTGTAAACTTGCACACTCAGGCAATTGATGGAACTATCCAGATTTCGAAAGACGATGCTTTTGACTATGCACGTCGTGCTGCAAAAGAAGAAGGTTTGTTTGTTGGAATCTCTTCAGGAGCTTCGCTTGCAGCTGTTGCAAAGAAAATTCAGGAACTGCCCGTAGGTTCAAAAATACTCACTTTTGCTTACGATACCGGCGAACGCTACTTGTCTATTGAAGGATTATTTTAATATTGGAAAAAACATCAATACAAAAGGCTGGTTTTACCGGCCTTTTTTGTTTTTCATTATATGCTTGAAAATCGTTCAAAATGGGTAGCATTTGGAAATAAAATAATTGCGACATTGTCGCACCAATTGATTGACCTATTTCCATGATTGGGGTTTTCTCACACAGAGGAAATATTATTATGAAACTCATAAACACAAAGGACTTCATAAATAAACAAAAAACTATGTGATCTATGTGTCTATGTGGTTTAATACCTATTGAAACCTTTAGAGTACATGAAACAAATCGCCGTCATCGATCTCGGAACCAACACCTGCAACTTACTAATCGCAGAGTATCAGGATAAATCCTATCAAATTCTATATCAAGGGAAAGAGGTTGTAAAGCTAGGTAAAAACGGTATCGACAAAAACAAGCTGACTGAAGATGGACTGGAACGGGCCATTTTGGCAATCCAAAAACATCAGGAACGAATTGGCAATTTCAACGTTTCTGAAATAATAATAATCGCCACTTCAGCCATTCGCGAAGCAACCAACAAAGATTGGTTTCAGCAGCAAATTAAAGCGAATACAGGGCTTGAACTGCAAATTATTTCCGGAGAAAAGGAAGCTCAACTGATTTTCGACGGGGTAAAACTGGCTTTTGGCAAAATAGATGACCATTCGCTTATTCTGGATATTGGCGGCGGCAGCAATGAATTTATCCTGACCAAGAATAACGAACCAATCTGGAAACAGAGTTTTCCATTGGGAATGGCTCGTATCATTGAACAAATAGCTCCCTCCAACCCCATTACTCCGGAAGAGATTGTACAAATCAATGAATGGTTCAGCAGTCGGTTGGAGCTGCTTTGGGAGCAGATGAACAATGTTCAAATCCCACTACTGATAGGCTGTTCAGGAGCTTTCGACACACTGGCCGATATCATTGACCAAACCGATCCCGGAACAAAAACCAGGATTAAACAAGAAGTTGAAATGGAAGATTTCAACCGGATTTATGAAATCCTGATCAAATCAACGACTGTTGAAAGAATGGGAATGAAAGGAATGGAATCCATACGAATCGAGATGATTGTTCCTTCTGTTTTGTTTATAAAACTGGTTATTGAGCATTTAAAAATCAAAAATATTTACCAAACCGACTTTGCCCTGCGGGAAGGTATTTTATACGACCGTATTTTCAACTAAATTCGGGCAATAATTTTCAGTAAAAAACAGAAGCATGTCAAGAATATTAGTCATTGATGACGAACGCAGCATTCGCAACACTTTAAAAGACATTTTAGAATTCGAGAAATATACTGTTGAGCTGGCCGAAGATGGGTTTAAGGCATTGGAACTGTTACAAACCAAAGATTTTGATGTGATTTTATGCGATATTAAAATGCCCGGAATGGATGGTATTGAAGTATTGCAGAAGGTTGAAGAATTGAAACCTGACATTCCGGTTGTAATGATTTCGGGACATGGAAACATTGACACAGCTGTTGAATCGATCAAAAAAGGAGCTTTCGACTTCATCGAAAAACCGCTCGACTTGAACCGCCTGCTGATTACTTTGCGCAATGCGATGGACAAATCAACGCTCATTACCGAGACCAAAGTATTGAGAAAAAAGGCCAACAAACGCTTCGATATTGTTGGAAACTCGGCATCCATTCAAAAGGTGAAGGATATGGTCGACCGTGTCGCTGCTACCGACGCCCGTGTTTTGATTACCGGATCGAATGGAACCGGCAAAGAATTGGTTGCCCGCCGTTTGCACGAAAAAAGCAACCGGGCTGAAGGTCCGTTTATTGAAGTAAACTGCGCTGCAATTCCTTCAGAATTAATTGAAAGTGAACTGTTCGGACATGAAAAAGGAGCTTTTACTTCGGCAATCAAACAGCGAAAAGGCAAATTTGAACAGGCAACCGGAGGAACTATTTTTCTGGATGAAATTGGCGACATGAGTCTTTCGGCGCAAGCCAAGGTTTTGCGGGCTCTTCAAGAAAGCATCATTACGCGCGTTGGAGGCGATGCACAAATAAAAGTAGATGTTCGGGTGATCGCTGCCACCAATAAAAACCTTGCCCACGAGATTGAAGTGAATAATTTCCGCGAAGATTTATACCATCGTTTGAGTGTCATTCTGATTCATGTTCCAGATTTAAACGATCGTATTGAAGACATCCCTGTGCTTTGTGAATACTTTATCGACCTGATTTGTACTGAATATGGGATTCCCAAAAAGGCAATTGAACCGGAGGCCATCGGCGAGTTACAAAAGTTGCGCTGGACGGGAAATATCCGCGAATTCAGAAATGTGGTTGAACGACTGATTATTTTATGCGATAAAATAATTACCAGGGAAGATGTTTTGAATTATGCGGTTCCGCGTTACTAAAGCAGGTTTCAGGCAAAATTCAATTACTAATCCGCTGAACTTCCAGTTGGGTTGTGGTAATATTTCCCTTATTATCCGTATCGCGAAAACAAGTCTGCAATTAAAGTTGTTATTATCTCGTGACTGCCAAAACAGTCGAAAAGATTGATATAAACTCTGATTGCGGATAGTTTGCGTTATGTCATGGCGTGCTAAGATTTAAACTTTAGTTTATTTTTTCTATCCGTTGATCAGAGTTTTTTCTTTAATCCTATCAAGAGATTTTAAATATTTCTGCGCATTTTCGATTCCGGGCTTCGAGCATTCATAAAACCGGTAAAAGGCAATTTTTCTGCTTATCCCGAAACACGAACATTTCACATTATCATAGAAATACTTCAATACCTGCTCTATCTCATCGGCAGTATTCACATGTTCGTGATTCATTAAAACACTGTAATCCAAACCATATTTTAGTTTGAATTCGATGCCTGTTGTTAATTTGTATCCCAATTTCCATAGAAAAGTACCCTCATTGGGAATCGAAACCCGTAACGTACCGCTTTCGTTGAGGAGCAGGCACGTTTTAGCCACAACTTTAGGCAAATCAATGATATGCTCGAATGTCGCAACAGATGTTATACGGTCGTATTTATTCGAATCAGCAATATCATCAATATCCTGAAATACTTCGTTGACTTGATCTTTGAATTTTGAATTGATGTATAGTTCAGAAAAAGGTTCGATGATATCGTAAGGCATAGTTTGCTCATACATCAATTGATTTAGAGTTCCGGCACCAATCTCCAAAGTTGATTTATCCTGAACACCAATGACATCTTTGGCAACTTTTCGGTGTAGCCAGGCTTCCATCTTTTGAGCCAGGGAAGATGCTGAAGTTGATCCTTCGCGGTTATTTTTATAGTGTTCGGAATAAATCTTCTGAAATTCCGGAGATAATACTGTTCGTTTTTTGGGAAAGTTTTCAAACATCTGTAAATCTATTTTGATTTAAAATTGGGATGCCACATTCAAAAATGATGTCGCAAGATAAGAAGGAAACTGCTTGAGGCACCAAAAAATTGCCCAAAAGATATGGCATTTTGGCAATCCTATCGAATGATGAACCTCCGTAAAAATCAAAATTTATCAAAACATTTATTTTCAAGTTGTTTTTAGTTTCATCCTACATAAAAAGACAGAATAGAGTTACCTTTACAATGAAAACAAGAACGACCAGCTACCCATAGATAAATAAGATGTTCGGACAATATTTACTGGTTTTTAGCGTATTACAATGGCCAGCAACTGTTTCTAGATAAAAAACTGAAATTCTAATCTTTTTAGAAAGCCTTTCATATTGAATTTAAATTCATGATCAAATTCAAACTCTCACATCCGGGATTCTGTAAGAAACTCATACCTATCAGTCTTTTCCTGATTATTTCTGTTGGATTATTTTACTTGATGGGCTACGGGCAAGTCGCAAACAAAGGTCCGTTTTCACGGCACATGTACCGGCAAAGCGACAGTTATGCCTTCGCTTTAAATTACTACTATGAAAACAACAAGCTTCTGGAACCATCGGTACTGTTTGAATTAGAAGACAAAGGAGGTAAAACGGTAAGTGAGTTCCCGGTTCTGTACTACTTTTCAGCAAAAATCTGGAAGCTGACAGGAGTAAATCCAGTTGTACCCCGATTAATGAATTTAATCATCCTGCTTATCGGCTTGTTCTATTTATACAAACTTTCATACGAGATACTTCAAGATCATTTCTGGTCATTCCTTGTTAGTCTGTTAATGTTTTCATCGCCACTACTGGGTTATTATGGTTTTAACTTTATCCCGAACATTCCGGCACTCGGGTTCGCCCTCATTGCAACCTATTATTATTACAAATACTATACTTCATCAAAATTTCAATTTCTAATTCTGGCAACACTGCTGTTCGCTATTGGAGCACTTCTGAAAATATCGAGCCTTTTCGTTTTTCTGGCTATCAATGCGATCTTTTTTCTTCAGAATATTCGACGAATTAAGCAACTGAGAAAAGCAATTTTAATGCAGTTGGGTTCTGTTATTTTTGTGTTTGTAATGATATTCTCATGGTATCTCTTTTCCAAAAGCTACAATGCAAGAAATGCAGATGGATTATTCCGTCAGGATATTATCCCGATATGGAATTTAACTTCTGAACACATTCAGAAGATTTTAGATGTTGTATATACAAATACAATTATCTACTTCTTGAATCCCTTCGCTTTAATAGCATTAGCCGGACTATTCGCTACTTCAATTTTTCTATGGAGAAAAACGAACACGACCTTACTTTTAATAACATCAATCCTGTTTTTAGGCGTTGTAATGTTTATTCTTCTGTTTTTTGAAGCGATGGATGCCCATGAGTACTTCTTAATAGATGCAACAGTTATTATACCTGCCATAATCCTTACTTTTTTAACAACGATGAAAGGTTTGTCGTTAAAAGTGTTCAATTCGACAATAACCAAATCGCTGGCATTCTTATTATTAGGGCTGTCACTTAATTACAGTGTCGTAATAACTAGGGATCACTACAACCCAAAGGATAAGATGGTTACCAATAATATTCCATTACCAAAACGGGTACAGGATTATTGGGACTATTGTTATTGGGATTGGGAGCTTCGTCGGGGAAAGTTTGAAGGAATCACTCCTTACATCCGAAGCCTGGGCATAAAATTCGACGACAAAGTTATTTCCATTCCTGATGAATCGCCAAACATAACCCTGACCTTACTGCAACAAAAGGGGTTTACCGATTATCATTATTGGAACAATTATGAAGGAGTAAAAAGGACCGAGCGCAAAATTGGACTTGGCGCCAGATACCTGATTGTGCAAGGTGATGAAAACCTGCTTCGCGACGATGTTGCCCCTTTTATCAGTAACCAGATTGGAGAATACAAGGGAATAAAGATTTACAGACTTAAAAATGAAGAATAAAAAAGAACGAACTAATTGAATATAGATGCAATTAATTACCTTTAAATATGAAAATCAGGGTAATACTTCTTCTCATCACTTTAACAGGCTTTGGATTACTCATTAGCTGTAAAAAAGATCTAACCGAGGCTCCAAGATCTGATTTTAAGGCTGATTTGCTAATTAACAAATTAATTTGCTACCCTAACGATAGTACCTCACTTAGTTTTGAACTATCTCCAAAAGAAGGAAATGGGCTTTATTCTTATAAATGGATTTTACCTGATACTTTTACTGGTAGTGGACCATTTGTTGTAAATCTTGTTGAAGATTTAAAAATTTCAGTGACAATAAAGGATTCAAATTTAAAGCAACTTGACTTTTCCTCGATTATTTTAAAGGATACTATTGATTCTCTAAAATATGATTACAGAAATGATTTTATCGGAGATTACATTTGTGATATTGATAATTCTTGGCCTCAAGTAGTAAATTCAAACTGGGAAATACTCCATAAAAGAGAAAGGGATACAATAACAGTCTATAAAAGTCAATTATTTTCAAATATTATTGTATTTAATGAATTGAAATATTATAAGGAAAATAAATTTGGAAGAAATGACGGAAGTGAATGGACAAACGTATCATTCACTGAGGACAGCGTATATTATTATTACTCAAGACTTGCACGTTATTGGAGTAAAATCAAAGGGAAAAAGCTAAAAAGATAATTACAGAATAGGGTCATAGTTTCTTCCGAATCAACAGATCATCAACCACCAACTGAAAATGTTTTAAATCTTCGTTCCGAACCGAAAGCATCACCCTGTCGCTGGCGGTTTTCAGCACAAAAGGAATCCGGATACGCATCCAACCGTCGCTGAGCGAGCAAAAGTATCGCTGAAACTGATCATATTTATAATTCACCGTCTGATCACCATCTTTCTGCACAAATTCGAAAATAGAACGTGCAAACAAATCTGTTTCAAAGCCTTTTGCCCAAAACAAAACTTCACAGGAATCACCAGGAAGTCCACTTTCCAGTTTCTCATTCAAAAGGTTATTCCAATTCTTTATTTCTCCTGAAAATGCGCCAGATCCGGCAAATGCACCCTGAAAAGGAGTGTTCTCAAAACCATTGAAATACAAAGTCTGAGTTGAGTCAACCTCTCCATTATAAAGATCCTGCATTTCGTTTTCAAACAACTTCCGGCCATTTGCTGCAAGACTGTCGAGCCTGCTAACCGGGAAACTGTACATCGAAAAATTCGGCCCTTGCCAAACCAGAGAAGCCTGATTGACCAGATTCTTTTCTGACGGATTTAGTTTGTTGCAATTATCGACCATCAGCAACAAAGGTTTTTGATTGGGCAGGTCCTTTTCAATCCGGTAAGGAGAAACAGGAATACAAGCCAATTCCAGGCTTTTGTAGGTTTGCGAGATGGAAGTCCGGCTCAGGGCAACTCCCATTGATGGCAAACCACTTTTCAACGAAACGATGAGCGACTGTCGCATCATGTCGCATTTAGATTCGAGCCACACATTTTCAGAACCCACATGAAAATAAGGCAAAGGCAGCACTGCCTGATAATTTTCAGGATGAACCTTTCCAATCCATGCATTCTCAGGCATTAAATTGGCCGTATCGTCAAGTTCCGAAATCCGGTTATTTAATCGGGGTGCATACTGATTCACATTCAAATATCCGTCGTAGATTAAGAATATGAGAGCCAGAATGCCCAGAATTTTCATACGGATTCCACGTTTCATCAGGCTAAATATTCCGTAGAAAACGAGAATATTGATCAGGTAAAAAAACAACCATGAAAAACGCGACAATGCCCGCAACTGTTGGATTGGACCAAGGTAATCTAGCAAAAAAGTTAAGCCCATATTGAATGGAATACTGAATGAAAGCAACAATGAAGCCACCGATGCCCAGAAAAAAGTGGTTATTAAACTATTCCCGGAAACCTTCCACCACTGCTGCTTTTTCCTGATCCGAATAATCATTTGGTAAACTCCGGCAATAAAGCCAATAAAGGCAACCAAGCCAATAAAGGCGAATGCTTCCCACTCGTAATCGTATTTCATTCCGATTTGCTTAAGAACTGTCGCATAAGGTTTATGCAGCGGTAGAAAAATGGTAGCCGGATGCGCCCGATAGGCAAAAAAGCCCCAGGGATGGGTAGTTCGGTCGGTAATTGTATTGTTGGCGCCAACAATGAGTTGAACCAATATCAGGGGAAGGATTAACTGAATAAAAAGATGAATTACCCATTGGTAGTTCCAGATATTCATCTGTTTGGAATACAGACTGTAACTCCAGTAAAACAAAAATAAAAATCCGAATAAGGCAAAAAAGTACATGTGCATTCCGGCAGCAAAAAAGGTAACAAACCCAATTATAGCAGAAAGCCAATAAGATTTATGCCGATCGAACTTCATCAGCAACCAGATTAACATTGGAAGCCACATGACATGACTGAGTGAAAAATGCCCTCCCAAACGACCAATCTGAGGCGAAAGCATCGAAATTCCAACTGATGCAATGGCAGCAAACCACCACGAAACTTTTAGTTCAGTAAAAATCAGATAAATAAAAATGGCGGCGAAAACAATCGACAGAAGCATAAACAGGTTTATTATTCCGACTAAATAGGGTCTGAAATCGATGCCAGTTTTACTCAGCATTTTTACCGGATTGGTAATCATGGGATGGCAATCGGCAAAAAATGCCATTTCGCCATATGGATAATTCTGAATAGTTGACCGAAACAGGCTGCTATCGTTTGAAAGATGATAAACCGATGCTGCATAAGACTTCAAGCCATCGCCTCCGGAAGCAAAATAAACATGGTTAGGATCTTTCAGCAAAGGACCAAAGAAAAGAAACAATACGGCCATACTTAAAACGAGGGTCAGTAAAATGCCCTTTCTGAAATCTTCCATACTTCGCGGGATTATTGCAATACAAAATAAAGTGTATCAAAGATAGCTAACCGAATCAGGAATGAAAACATTAGATATTTAAAAACGAAAAAAGCCTCAATTTCTTGAAGCTTTTTTGCGGTGCGGACGGGACTCGAACCCGCGACCCTCGGCGTGACAGGCCGATATTCTAACCGACTGAACTACCGCACCAATTTTCAGTATCTTTAAATATAATGGTCGTTTAAAACCATCTAATCTTTTTTCGTATTATAAATTTTGTGAGGGCGGTGCGGACGGGACTCGAACCCGCGACCCTCGGCGTGACAGGCCGATATTCTAACCGACTGAACTACCGCACCAGAGTATTTTTCGAGACTTGATTTGAAATAAATCAAGCTGTTTTTTACAAAATCTACAACACTTTTTAAAGAACAAACCTCCTGAAATCCGTTTCTCAAAAGGCTTTGCAAATATAGCCTTTCTTTCTTTCCCTGCAATAGGGCAAATGAAAAAATTCACATACTTTTTACTTAAAAAGAACTCATTACAAAATACTGATTATCAGAGACATTAAATATCATCCTCAACCATTACAAAATTTGACTCATTCAATTTCAACTCGCCATCCCATCTGTATGCCAACAATTTACCGGTCCTGGATACACCCGAATCAACACAACAAACATTATCTTTCAATATGCCGAAACCTTCAATTAGGCTGTAATGTCCGAAGAAAACAATCGGATCATTTTCAGGATATGGAGTTCTATATTTTACAATTTCACGAGGAATGGTATAGGCTGGGAGTTCGAACCTGCTTTCGAGCGAAATATCTTTAAAAGTCTTTCCTTCAGGATTATCCCACCATTTCATACGGAACGTGCGGTGTGGCCTGCCATCATCATCAAAAATCAGAAGATTTTTTGGCACCTGAAAATCAATTCCCTTACAGGTCTCCCAAAAACACTGTGCAAAAGGCGTCTCGTTTAAAGCAATTTCCCTTAAAATAGTTTTACTTATTTTGGGTTCGATTAATGCGCTCTGAAGTTCTTTTATGTTTTCTTTCTGCCAACAAGCGTGAACAATCCTGATCGCACCAAAGTCGAGAAACATTGGCAATGTTCTAAACCATTTCAGATGACTTTTGAATTCGTCTTTACAAGTTACAAACTCGGCCAGCGTCTGATTGATTTGCAATTGATATTTGGGTATTCGTTTTTTATAATATTTTCCTTCGGTATCACGCAAATAATAAAGGACGGCATACATCTCATGGTTTCCCAGAATAGCAAAAGCCGTACCCGCCTCTACCATTTTTCTGATCAGGATAATGGTTTCCCTGATTTTAGGCCCACGATTAATGAAATCGCCAACAAATACAGCTTTCCGGTTTGGATGAGCATAGCAACCATTATTAAGTTGGTAGCCTAATTTAGTCAGTAAATTTTTTAGCTGATCCGCATATCCATGAACGTCGCCTATAATATCGTACATAACAAAATTGCCCGAATGGTTTATTCGGGCAATTTAAAGAAATTTTTACAGAATATGTTTCAAGGATGGAATAACCTTTATTCGCTTTTCTACCAGAAATACATGTAAAATAAAGAACACGCTAAAACTACACCTAACGAAGCAATTACATCCCACTTATTCCAACTATTCCTGATAAGGGTTTTGTAGTCGCCTGTGAAAGTAATAAACTCAATCTGTTTAGCTGTTGGCTTCGAAGTGAAAAACGATACTACAACCATAAATAACATGATGAAGACAAGCAACCAGATTTCAAAGATAAGCCAGTTCGTATGCCAGAACCAAGTGGTGGATTCCCAGTACCAGCCATTCATTACGTCTTTACCTGTATTTGTAAAGATGTTGGTCAGCAAGCGTGCCATACCAATAAGAAAGCCTACAATTAAACCAGCTTCACCTGCTTTGGGGGTAACTCTTTTTGAAAATATGCCCATTACGAATACAGCTACCATCGCAGGAGCGAGCAGCGATTGAATGCCTTGCAGATAGCTATAAAGGCTGCCGAGACTCATCATGACTGGTATCCATCCAATACCAAGTACAACAACAACAATTGTTGCAATACGACCTACCAAAACGTATCTGGCCTCGGTTTTGCCTTTAAACATTGGCTTATAAAAATCTTCGGTATACAGTGTAGCACAAGAGTTGAAGAATGCCGCCAAAGAAGCAACCAGAGCCGAGATAAAACCGATTGTTACAATACCTTTCACTCCGGCAGGCAACACAAACTTAACCATTGAGCCAAAGGCGGTATCAGGATTTTCCAACGTAAAGCCGCTGCCTGGACGCGCCGCCAATGCAGCTGCAATCATACCGGGTATCAGGAACATAAATACTGGTAACAATTTAAAGTAACCAGCTGCGATAGTACCTCTGCGCGCACGCATCATCACTACGTCGCTAGACTCGCCTTTTGTTTGTCCGAGCACACGTTGAACGATGTGCTGGTCGGTAGCCCAATACCAAAAGCCGATAATTGTCGCTCCGATAAATACCCAAAAGCCGGGATACTCGTCATACATCGGGTCACCCGTCTCGAAGTGGAACATGTGGTTCGTGCCGTGGGCAACTCCGTCTGCTCCTTGACTCAACGTTTTAGAATAGTCAATCATTGCAGTCCAACCGTGAGCAATACTGCCGTCGCCGAGTGCCGCCAATCCTAAGAAAAGAACAAGAAAAGAACCAATGATCAATATAGGCGTTTGAATTGCTGACAGTGTCATAACCCCCTTCATACCGCCAAAAACGGTAAATACACCCGTTAAGACGATCAAGCCAATAGCTCCGTACCAGAAAGGCAAGCCAAGAAGGCTCTCAAGAAAGATACCACCAGTAAACGCTGTTACACTCACTTTGGTCAGCACGTAGGCTATAAGTGTGATGATTGACAACCACGAACCAGTACGAGGTGTGTAGCGATTTTTGAGGAAGTCGGGCATTGTAATAATTTTCCCCAACTTGATGTTCATCAGTTGATAGAACGGCACAAAGAGCCAGCCCAGGATGAGTATCATCCAGCCTTGCATTTCCCAGTGCGCCATGCCAACACCTGCCTTTGCACCTGTACCGGCAAGTCCCACAAGGTGTTCCGAGCCAATGTTTGCAGCAAAGATAGCCGCACCAATGACATACCATGGTTCGCCTTTACCGAACAGGTAATCTTCGCTATCGGCACCCTTTTGCAAACGTTTGTGTTTATGTACCGAACGCCATACTGCCCAACTCACAGCCAAAATGCCGACCACGATAATCACCCAGTCGAGCCAAATAAATTCATGTGAATTCCAAATCATAGTTTTATAGATTAGATTATAATAGTTTAAAATTTAACAATCCGATTAACATCCATTTCTCCGATATTGCTTTTGACTTTGTAATAAAATGCACCTTTTCTTGACTCCGAGGCATCTTTCTCACTCATTTTTTCAAGTACTCCAAGCGACAATATCTTCTTCCTGAAATTTCCCGGATCAAATTCGCGCTGAAAAATGGCCTCATACAACTTCCTCAATTGGATCAGGGTAAACATTTCGGGCAACAATTCGCTTCCACACAGGCTATATCCGGCTTTTTGCTGAAGTTTAATCAATGCTTTCTCAAACATTTGCTGATGATCAAAAATCAGATTCGGCAGTTTATTGATCGAAACCCAATAAGCTCCGTTCTCTTTCACTTTTTCCTCATCATGTAAATCAATACGGATTAACGCATAATAAGCTAAACTAATCACCCGAGCTTCAGGATCACGTTTCGGATCAGAAAAAGAAGCTACCTGTTCCAGAAAAATCTGTTCCAGTCCGGTTGTTTGCTTCAGGATGCGGGCTGCGGCTTCATCGGCCGATTCATCGTCCTGAACAAATCCACCCAGCAGCGACCATTTGCCTTTGTATGGCTCGAAGCTACGCGGATAAAGCAGAAGTTTAATTTCTTCATCCTGATAACCCAGTATCACACAATCGACTGCAACGTAATGCTGCGGATGTATTTTATACAATTCCATAGAAGAATTCTGAAAATAATATTGGCTAAAGTATAAAAGTGTTTTTTACTTTTATACTCAGAAGTGTACAAAAGACAGTTTTCTGCTGGAAAACATTTTTAATAAAAAAATGGCAGAAGAAAATATCTTCTGCCATTTTATGAAAAACAAAACTTAATAAGCTTTTCACAGCATTATACAGCAATATCTTTGTTTACATTCTTGCTTCCGATTAAAGCATAGAACAGTAAGTAGGCAAGACCTGCAACAATTACCCAGTAACTAGGCATATAACCAGCGAAATCAGCAACCCATCCCTGAAGTGCAGGAAGAATACCTCCACCGCAAACCATGACCATGAAAATTCCAGAAGCTGCTGCAAGATATTTTCCTAAACCTTCCACCGCAAGATTGAAAATACCACCCCACATAATTGAGGTACAAAGTCCAACTAATACTAGGAATGCAGCAGTGATAGGCACTTCCAATAAACCGAATGAGGTTATACCATCAATACTTTTCAATACAGGCATTGAAACCTGTATAGTAGCTGGAGTAAACATAGCCAACAGCACAAGTACCAGACCTAGCCCAGATGCAAATGTAAGCATCGTTTTACTTGATACTTTAGCACCAATTGAAGCTCCAACCAAACGTCCTATCAGCATCAGGAACCAATACGTACCTGCAACGAATCCTGCTGTAGTAGCATTCATTGGATTAGGAGTATTCGGATCAACAAGGAAATAATTCAAAACACCGGGAGTACCCACTTCAACTCCAACATAGACAAAAATTCCGATAGCTCCTAAAATGAAATGACGGAACTTCAAGGCACCTGACATCAGGGTTCCCATTGGTTCAGAAGATTGTTCAGCGTGAGGTTCCGGAATATTTACAAAATACAATACAACAAATACGATCGCGAATACAGCCATTGCTGCATACATGAAAGGGAAAATATCAGTGATTCTGGCTTTTGCAGCATCTCCAATTAAAATACCAACGATCATTGGTGTAGCAGTAGCCATTACTGAGTTGAAAGATCCTCCAATCTGAATCAGCTGATTCCCTGTATTACCACCACCACCAAGGGTGTTAAGCATAGGGTTAACAACGGTATTCAACAAACACATAGAAAAACCTGCAACAAATGCGCCTGCCAGATAAACAGCAAAAGCTGAATCCTGACTTGAATAGCCTGAAAGATATTGAATACCTACTCCAACAAATCCAACAGCAACAGCAATCAAGGCTGTTTTCTTGTAGCCTATTCTTTGAAGTAAAATACCGCTTGGTATTCCCATTACTGCATAAGCAATAAAATTCGCAGCATTCCCAAGAAGTCCTAAGAAATTAGTTACTGCAAACTGGCTCTTTAATACAATACCCATTGGGGCAGCCAGGTTTGTTACGAACGAAATCATACCAAAAAGCATGATCATCATGATAATTGGCACGGTGTAATTTTTGTTTTGAGTCATAATTTTAGTGCATTAGTTTATTAATGTATGATTTAATAGTTTGTGTTTATTCAGGATTCGAATTTGCAAAAAATAACTTACTATTTGACAGATAAATTTCAAAAAAGCGCTAAAATTAAAAATGGAAGCTGGTCGTCCAAACTAAAAAAAAGACGACCAGCTTCCAACAAAATCATATCTGATTATAAATCAAGTTTAATCGATCCTTTGGCACGGATAAACAACTTGTGACAACTTCCTTTGCCATAAACGTGTTCCAGCGTTTCAACATATTTATCCAGCAAATCTTGCGGCACAAATGCCTGGATGGTTCCACCAAATCCACCACCATGAACGCGCCAGGCGCCTTTACCTTTCAAAATCATTTCGCTTAAAGCCAAAGCCAGCGAAACAACCTGATCGTCTTTGTGGACTACATCAAAAATATTTTGATTGTACATATATGAGCTGTATCCTGACTCAACCACCATTTTCAGGAAAGCCTGAAAATCGTTATTTTCCAAAGCTGCAACCTGTTCAACTACCCGTTGATTATCGCCCTGGAAATGATAAGCACGAAGAATTGCACGGTCACCTGTTACTTTACGCATTTCAGGAATTTTCTCAACAATCTGATCTAACGTGACTTGTCTCAAAACTTTAGCGCCAAGTACGGCGGCTACTGCTTTCATTTCAGTTGGAAGCGATGCGTATTCAGCCTGCGATGCAGCATCATCATGTCCACCACCAACATCTGTAATTACCAAGGCAAATCCGGTTGAAACAAAGTCAAAATCAACTTCTTTCACGATTGGTTTCGAAGGATCTTCAAAATCAATGGTAATTAATCCACCTACAGAGCAGGCAGTCTGATCCATTAAACCACAAGGTTTTCCGAAGAAATTATTTTCAGACCACTGGCCAATGATTCCATTCTCAACTGCGCTCATTTTGCCATTGTTGAACAAATGATTTATGATAGCGCCAATCAACACTTCGAACGAAGCGGAAGAGCTCAAACCTGAACCTTTTGGCACACGTCCTTCAATACAAGCGTCGAAACCACCAATTTCGTAGCCCAACTGTTTCATCCTCGCACAAATTCCTTTAACCAATGCAGAAGAAGTATAGAATTGAGATTCATCAATTTCCAAAGTACTTAAGTCAACCTGAAATTCTGGGTATCCGGCTGATTTGATACGGATAATATTTGTTCCGTTTGTAGCTGCAACTGCAACCATATCAAGATTAACAGCGCCTGCCAACACTCGTCCGTAGTTATGGTCGGTGTGGTTACCGCCAATTTCGGTACGTCCCGGCGAGCTGAACAATGAAACGTCATCGGTTCCATAAACTTTCTGAAATTCATTCATCAAATCGGCATAACGATCGGCCTGCTCTTTCAAAACCACTTCGTTTACACCATATAATTCCTGAAACAATGGATTTTTCCCATTGGCAATTTTTTCAATTAATGCATTAATCTTAGCCATAGCTTCTTTTGTGTTTAATTATTTATTGGTTTGTTTCTTATAATGTACATCAGATAGGTCGCGTAAACGCTGAGCAGCCTGTTCTGCAGTAATATCGCGCTGTGGAGTGGCCAACATTTCGTAGCCCACCATAAATTTCTTTACTGAAGCAGAACGCAGCAACGGCGGATAAAAGTGCATGTGTAAATGCCATTCCGGATAATCGTTTCCATCGGTTGGCGCCTGATGGAGTCCAGCCGAATAAGCGAACGAAACTTCGAAAAGGTTGTCGTATTTGATAGTCAACTTCCGGTAAATATCGGCTAAAGAAGTTCTTTCAGCATCGGTTAACAAGGTGATATTCTGAACTGCCCGTTTACTGATGATCATGGTTTCGAAAGGCCAAACAGCCCAATAGGGAACAAGGGCAACAAAATGCTCATTCTCAACCAGGATGCGATCTTTTTTCAGCAATTCAGCTTTCAGGTAATCGCCCAGAAGGGTAGTCCCATGTTTTTCGAAGTACTCCTTTTGGGTTTTCGATTCTTTTTCAGGCTCGGTTGGAACCGAAGATGACGACCAGATTTGTCCGTGCGGATGTGGATTTGAGCAACCCATAATCGCGCCTTTGTTTTCAAAGATCTGGACATAATTAATCATTTCATTGCTGGCCAGTTCGGCACATTCATCACACCAAACATCAACCACTTTCCTAATGTCTTCTACTTCCATTTCCGGAATGGTCAGACTGTGGTCGTCGCTGAAGCATATCACTTTGCAAATACCGGTTTCGCTTTTGGCCTGAAACAGATTGCCTTCATCAACTATTCCGAAAGGAGAATCGGTTAATAAGGCACTGAAATCGTTTGTAAAAACGAAAGTTCCTTTATACTGCGGATTATACTTCCCTCCTGCCCTTTCATTTCCGGCGCATAAATAGCAAGTCGGATCATAGCTCGGACGTTCGTCTGAAACAGTTTTCTCAACCTGACCTTGCCAAGGCCTTTTGGATCGGTGTGGTGATACTAAAATCCAGTCGCCTGTTAACGGATTTAATCGCTTATGCGGATGATCTTCAATATTAAAATTACTCATTTTATCTAGTTATACTGATTGTTACATTGTTGTTAGATGCCTTTCGTTTATAGTCATTAATTGTCATTAAGTCATTCGTAGTAAAAGCGTTCGAAAGAGCAGTGTCATTAAAATTAAATGACCACAAGTGACGCGAAGCAAATGACCACAAATGACTTTCTCTTGTATACGGTGAAGAATAAAAGCACTCTAAACCACTGTTTTTTTCTACAAATTCAATCCTTCCACAGACTGGTAGGTACTGGTGGGTAAAAATATAGTTTTTACACTTCACCTCTTGGTTTGAAGTTGTGTTTTGAAACATGTTAAAGGGAGTTTCTTCTAATTAGCGATGAATGGTTTCTATTCTTTTCGGAACTTCTTTCCTGTATCATTCGGGCAAGTGTTTGCCCCATCAGTTGAAAATCAGTTGAAATAGTTGTAATTCCTCCTGCCACCACTTCTTTCAGTACAGTATCGTTAAACGAAACAATACCAACATCCTTACCCAATTCAAGATTTTTTTCAGAAGCCATTTTCACCAAACGTACCAGATTACGGTCGGAAGGAACAAAATAGGCTTCACCAGCTTTCATCTCCTTATTTGTTAAGTTTCGAATGATTTCAGATTTGAATCCCTTCTCATTGCAAAAGCGTTGAAACCCGAGCATCCGGCCTTCGGGCTCTTTCCCTCCCGGGAAAATCATGATCAGGTTGTTATACTTCTGAAGCAGTTCAAATCCTTCGATCAAAGCATCATACACATCTTGCTCAAAATCCTGATAAACAACCGGATAATCAACTAAGTCATCTTTTAAACGGTCAAGAATATAAACCTTGTCTTTAGGAAGCTTACCGATAACATCAGCCGTATAATCAAAAGTTGCCGGCATAATCACATAGGAAGTATATTTGCCCACACTTTCCGAGATAAGATCTTTAAAAACCTGATAATTAAAATGATGAAAATAAATATCCACAGTCGATTTGTTATCAAGGCTATTCAGAAATGAAGTGTATAAATCTTCTTTGAAAGCATTCAGCTCATCAAAAAGCAGGAAAATTTTCTGATCAACATTGATTTCGACACTATTAATATAGTATCCTTTACCCGGAATTGAATTAATTATCCCCTTGGCCTTTAGCTCATTAAAAGCGACCATCACCGTATCTCTCGATAATTCAAACTCAGTACAGATTTGGTTTAGTGAGGGTATCTTATCGCCAAGTTTCAATTCACCAGTCGATATAGCCGTATAAATGGAATTAATAATTTGTCGGTATTTGGGAACACCCAATGAATCATCAATTTGAATATTCTTCACGCGTTTGGGTTTTGTTTGGGTTTATTGATTTTCAAAAGTAAAAATAAATCTCAACAAAATACACAACCAGTACCCACCAGTATGAGGTAAAAAATTAAATTTGTATCGTTAACCCCAAGGAAGAAGAAAAAAGGAAAAGGGAAATCTGGGGCAACCAGCAACTTGCAACTCGTAACATTTACAAAACTAAAATATCTAAACATGAAAATTACAAAATCACTCTTCGGAAAAACCAACGAAGGAAATGAAGTTGATCTATTTACCTTATCAAACGACAACCAGGTAACAATTAAAATTACCAATCTTGGAGCAATTGTTACCTCCATTGTAACTCCGGATAAGAACGGCGAATTGGTAAACATTGCCTGTGGATTTGATAAGCTTGAAACTTATTTAAGCAATGAATACCTGGGAAGTTACCCCTATTTTGGATGTGTTTGTGGCCGTTGCTGCAACCGAATCGCCGAGGGAAAATTTACTCTGGAAGGAAAAAATTATTCATTGGCAGTTAACAACGGACCGAACCACCTTCATGGCGGTTTGATTGGCTACGACCGCCGTTTATGGACTGCTGAAATTGTTGAAGGAAATGATAAAATTGGTGTGAAATTGAGTTATCTGAGCCCTGATATGGAAGAAGGCTATCCGGGAAATTTAAAGGTAACCTGCACCTACACTTTAAATAATGATAATGAACTGGCAATTGAGTACACCGCTGAAACCGATCAGACAACGATTGTAAACCTAACCAATCACACGTATTTTAACCTGACTGGCGGAAAAGATCAGATTCTTAATCATGAATTGGAATTGCCTGCAAAAACCTTCACGCTCAATATCGACAGCATACCAACAGGCGAAATCCTTCCGGTAGCTGGAACGCCAAACGATTTCCTGACCAAAAAGAAAATTAGCAAAGATATTGCTGCTCTCGAAACCGGATACGATCTTAATTTTGTATTAGACAATCCTGACGGGAAGCTGGTTTATGCTGGTCGTTTAAGCGAAGCAACTTCAGGAAGAGACGTTGAAGTTTACACCACTCAACCGGGCATACAGCTTTACACTGGCTATTGGATTCCGGAGTTAACGATTGACGGACAGAAAAAATTCGGCAGCTATACCGGAGTTGCCTTGGAAACACAACATTATCCTGATGCCATTAACAAACCCCATTTTCCTCCGGTTACATTGGCACCGGGACAGAATTTCTACGAAAAAACGATTTACAAATTCGGTACGAAATAATGAAAAGGGCTTCGGCCCTTTTTTTATGTGAATTCCAGAATAATAAAATTTGTACATTTGAATTCTGTTGACTAATAAACTTCAAAATTATGAGGACGATCATCGAACTTTTTGAAACCAGTGTTGAGAAATATCCGGCGAACATTTACTTGTGGGAAAAACAAAACGGGAAATACGAAGGGACCACTTACCAGCAAACCCACGATTTGGTCTTTCGGCTTGGTGCAGGATTAAAGGCTCTCGGGCTTCAAAAAGGTGATCGTGTTGGGTTGATTGCAGAAGGACGAAATGCGTGGATTATTTCTGAACTTGGAATACTTTATTGCGGCGGTATCAATGTTCCGCTATCAGTCAGGCTTGAGCCAGGCAACGAACTTAAATTCAGGTTGATTCATTCCGGATGCAAAATGATTGTGGTTTCAAAAGGTCATGCGTCAAAAATTGAACAAATCAGAAACGAACTTCCAGACCTGGAAAAGGTGATTTACCTGGATGGAAAAGAAAATCCGGGAGCCAACGACATTTCGTACGACAATGTATTAGCCCTGGGTGATGAATATCTTAAAACCAATCGCGCAGATTTTGAAGCGGTTTACCAAACAATCGGACCCGAAGATATTGCCAACATTTCATATACTTCGGGAACGACAGCTGATCCGAAAGGAATAATGATTTCGCACTTAAATTACGCTGCAAATGTGGTTCAGGCAAATACATTGCTCGATATCACTCCTGAATGGAAAACATTGGCATTTCTCCCGTGGGATCATTGTTTTGCCCATACGGCCTGTTTGTATTGTTTCATGTACAACGGAGCGAGTGTTGCTTCGCTTGAAGTTGGCAAAACCCCCATGGAAACATTAAAAAATATTCCAAAAAACATCAAGGAAGTTCAACCCAATATATTAATGAGTGTTCCGGCGGTCGCAAAGAACTTCAGGAAAGGGATTGAAGCCGGAATCAAACAAAAAGGGCCGGTTGCCGAAAAGCTTTTTAATCACGCACTCAAGATTGCCTATAAATACAACGGGAACGGTTGGGATCGCGGAAAAGGATCGAGGGCAATTTACAAACCTCTTTTAAATCTGTATGATAAAATTCTGTTTTCAAAAATCAGAGAAGGATTTGGCGGAAAACTTGATTTATTCATTGGAGGCGGGGCCCTGTTGGATATTGAATTGCAGCGGTTCTTTTATGCCATTGGTATGCCGATGTGCCAGGGATACGGGCTATCGGAAGCATCTCCGGTTATTTCATCCAATGCGCTTCATGCCCTTAAATTCGGGACTTCTGGTCGACTGGTCAAATACCTTGACCTGAAAATTTGTGATACTGATGGCAATGAATTACCAATGGGAGAAAAGGGCGAGATTGTTGTAAAGGGTGATAATGTAATGAAAGGTTACTGGAACAATCCAAAAGCATCGGAAGAAACGGTGCGTGACGGATGGTTATATACTGGCGACATGGGTTATATGGATTCTGATGGATTCCTCTACGTGCTTGGTCGTTTCAAAAGCTTATTGATTGGAAGCGATGGGGAAAAATTCAGTCCCGAAGGTATTGAAGAGGCCTTGATTGACCAATCACCATTCATCGATCAATGTATGTTGTATAATAACCAAAATGCATACACTTCAGGAATGATTGTTCCCAACATGCCTGCGCTAAACCGAGAGATTGAGAAACGTGGGTTTAAACCTGCCACCGATGATGCAATGAAAGAAGCCCTAAAAATAATTCAACATGAAGTAGATGCTTACAAAACGGGTGGAAAGTTTGAAAACTCATTCCCTGAGCGCTGGCTACCGGCTACAATTGCAATTTTGCCTGAAGCATTTTCAGAACAAAACCAATTACTCAACTCGATGACAAAAATGGTACGGGGGAAAATTATTGAATATTTCAAAGACGAGCTTGAATTCTTATATACTCCTGAATCAAAAAATATAATCAACCAGCGAAATTTGGATGCATTGAAAAAGTGGGTTAATGGGTAGATGATTAAAAGGTCAAAAACAATAAAACACACCAATCTCCAATAAAAAGATTAGCCATTTAATCTTACAACATCCAACCATTAAAACTTGATCATTAAACAATTCAATCCTTAAACGAACCACAATGAAACGTATAACTCTGCTTTTTATATTGATATCCTTTTTCGGAGCAAGCTCGTTCGCCCAAAAGATAGTTGGATTTGGTGGTGAACTTTCAATAGTAAGTTTTAAACCCAATTATCGGATATGGTTTTCAAAAACAACCGGATTCGAGGTATTTGGAGGGGTCGCCTCTGAATTGGAAGATTTGATCCCCAATGATGCGGAAGCAGGTTTTAAGTTTCTGCATGCTCTCCTCTATGAACGAACCCAACGTACCTACATTGGCGTGGTTGGAAAATGGAAATGGATTGACGTTTACGAAACAAACAAAAGAACCAGCTTGCCAATTCCCGGATTTATAATCGGAAAAGAATGGTATAGCAAACGCATTAAACGTAAAGGTTTTGCTGTTGAATTAGGCTATCAGTTCGGATCAAAAGAATATGAAATTTATAGTCCGGAAAATCACACCTTTATTAGTAAAGAGAAATTTGAGGAATTCCCACTTATACTCAATTTACGGTATTCGTTCTATAGTAAGAAGTAGAATTTTGAATGAATGAAATACCCAATTTCAATCCTAATATTTGAATTCTTTCAATTACTTAAATATATCCAATAGAATATACTTCCTGAAAGTACAATCTCAATTATTGGTTGATAAAACAATTTTCTGCAGGTTTATTTACCAGAATAAAGCTATTTTTGTCTCAAATTTTGTGATTCTTATTAATCTTTTTGTGAATCTAAAAATGAAATTAAGATCATAACACATCATAATATCGTCATTTTATAATTGAACATTTAAAAAATGTTGGGCAACAAAATGATTTCTTATATCTATAAAATAGAAATGTAATATTGCAAAATCATACTTTAGATGAAAATATTTTAATTGTTCGGTTAAAATGGAATTATTTAGTTGTGATAAATGATTTTTTACAATTAATAAATAAAAAGACAACAGGAATATGTCCTTTTATGGTCGAACAAAATAGTAAAACAAGGATAAAAAATAAGAGTTTTGCTGATGAAAAGGGTTGAATAAATAAAGAATGAATTGTAGTAAGCCTGAAATCAAGTCAGTTCGTTTGAAATAATTTCAACTTACTATTGAAAAGAAATAATATAAGGTATTAAATCGGAGTACTTGCATAAAAAAGAAGTGTTGCAAAATCAGGAACTGATCAACACGATAATAATAGGAATAATACAACAGGCATGAAAATCTGGATATTCAAAAGTGAAAATTGAATATTTAGTGTTTTAGATGGCATTCAAATAACATAATCTGAAAGAATGATGAAGACAGACAAATTAGATTTAATCATAGACGTTGGTCTACCGGGAATATCTAATTTACGAAGTTTAAACTCTTAACAAAAACCATATGAAAGTACTCATTCTTGCCGGAGGGCTGGGTTCCCGCCTTTCGGAAGAGACAACTTTGAAACCAAAACCAATGGTTGAAATTGGAGGGAAACCAATCCTTTGGCATATCATGAAAATCTATTCCTACTATGGATTCCATGAGTTCATTATCCTTTGTGGATATAAAGGTTATATGATCAAAGAGTACTTTGCCAATTATTACCAACACATGTCGGATATGACTGTGGACATGACCACCAATACCATAACGCATCACGCCAATCATGCCGAACCCTGGAAAGTAACCCTGGTTGATACCGGACTCGAAACAATGACTGGCGCTCGCATTAAAAAAGTAAAAAAATACATTGGAGACGAACCATTTATGCTTACTTATGGCGATGGCGTATCTGATATAAACATACCTGAACTGGTTAAATTTCATCAATCACATGGGAAAGCAATTACCATGACCTCTGTTCAACCCGAAGGTAAATATGGTTCTTTAGTTGTGAATGATAAAGAACAAGTCACATCATTTTTTGAAAAGCCCAAGGGTGATGGGGCTTGGATCAATGCAGGTTTTTTTGTATGCCAACCTGAAGTATTGAATTCTATCCCAGAGGGAGATTTGGTTATGTTTGAGCGTGAGCCACTTGAAAAATTGGCCGATGCAGGAGAATTATATACATATAAGCACGAAGGTTTCTGGAAACCTATGGATACTCAGCGTGATAAAATTCAACTGGAAGAACTCATTGAAAAGAATAAAGCACCGTGGATTCGCTGGTAGCAATAACGAATGACACGAATTAGAACGAATTTCACGAAAAAACATAACAGAGTTACACGATGTATCTTAAAAAAAACTAAATACTGAATGATGATCCCTGAAATCTTCAATATCTATAAAAACCGGCGCGTCCTCATCACAGGGCACACCGGATTCAAAGGATCGTGGCTTTGTTTACTGTTGCATAAACTTGGAGCTGATGTATATGGTTATGCCCTTGAGCCACCTACAATTCCAAGTCTTTTCAATGAAGCTAAAATTGCAGATCTAATGACTTCGTATATTGGCGACGTTCGTGATTACGATTATTTGCAAAAAATACTTCAGGAAGTACAGCCTGAAATTGTTATTCACATGGCCGCACAACCATTGGTGCGTGAATCATACAAGAACCCGGTTGAAACGTATTCCATCAACGTGATGGGAACAGTTCATTTGCTCGAAGCGTGCCGTCACACAAAAAGCATTAAAGCGATTGTCAACGTAACCACCGATAAATGTTACGAAAACAGGGAATGGCATTGGGGTTACCGTGAAAATGAACCGATGGGAGGTTATGATCCTTATTCAAATAGTAAAGGGTGTTCTGAATTGGCAACTGCCGCTTTCCGGAATTCATACTTCAATCCAAAAGACTATGATAATCATCAGGTTGCCATTGCTTCAGCCCGTGCCGGAAATGTAATTGGAGGTGGCGATTGGGCTGATGACCGCTTAATCCCTGATTTTATCCGGGCCATCTCTAATGGTGAAAAAGTAAAAATAAGAAGTCCGTTTGCCATCCGTCCCTGGCAGCATGTTTTGGAACCCCTCACTGGTTATCTTGCGCTTGCAGCAAAGCTATTGACTGAAGGTTCGGCTTTTGCTCAGGGATGGAATTTTGGACCTGATGACCGCGATGCCAAAAACGTAGAGTGGATCATTCAATCGATATGCGAATTGTGGGGAGACGGCGCTACCTTTGAACTGGACAAAAATCCACAGCCACATGAAGCAAACTATTTGAAACTGGATTGCTCCAAAGCCAAAACTGAACTCGGATGGACCCCAAAGTGGGACATTGAAACCACCTTGAAAACTATTGTTGATTGGAATAAATCCTTTTTAAAGGGTGAAAACATCCGCAAAGTCACCGAACAGCAAATTGATCAATATTTCGCATAATTAAATCAATCCGAGAAACTCAGTGAAACAGAATAATTCATTTTAATTTGTATAATATACATACGATGAAAGCTATAAGAAGACAATTATCCAAAGAACAGTTTCACCTGTTTAATATTCCTGAAGACTTTGCCGAAGAGGTAGAAATCATCATTCTGGCAACTAAACCATTCAAAAAATACAATCAGTTGTCAGAAGATGAAGAATTCTACGCAGCCAGTAACAATCAAATCATTGACGAAGACAAAAACGAAGACGAACTATGGAGCAAATATCTTTAGCTGAAGTTAAAATTGGTGAAATTTACATTTACGATGTTCCGTTCGCTGATTCATTTCAGCACAAACCACGGCCTGTCGTTATTATAGCTTTGCCTAATTCAAAAGGCGATATTCAGGTCATCGCCGGAAGTTCCAAAATCGAAAGTTGGAACAAAGAAGAAGTGTTTCAGGTCAGACCGCAGGATTTGGAAGATGGAGGCTTATTGAATGACAATACTGTTTTCCCGGTATCTAAACAGCTCATGGTTACTCCTAAATTTTTAAAGAAGAAACTGGGTCACCTTAAAAAACTAAAGACGGACCAGTTACAACGGCTGATAATTAAAGGACACACAAAGACTTACCATCATCAACGCTTTGCCCAAGCTGAATTTATCCCCGGCAAATCGCGTGTAAATTATGCCGGACGTGTATTCGATGAAAACGAACTGGTTAATGCGGTAGAAGCATCCCTTGATTTCTGGCTTACCGAAGGAAGATTTTCAGAACAATTTACTGAAAAAATTGCTGAATTTCTGGAAGTCGAACATGTTTTACTGACCAACTCCGGATCATCAGCCAACCTCCTTGCTTTTTCAGCCCTAACTTCCGAAAAGCTGGGAGAAAAACGCTTAAAACCAGGCGACGAGGTGCTTTCTGTAGCAGCAGGATTCCCGGCTACGGTTACCCCAATTATTCAGTATGGATTGATCCCGGTATTTGTTGATGTGCAAAT
This sequence comes from Bacteroidota bacterium, assembly GCA_023251455.1. Lineage (GTDB taxonomy): Bacteria > Bacteroidota > Bacteroidia > Bacteroidales > Prolixibacteraceae > Aquipluma. Next base: position 64,107 of record JAHEYT010000025.1, on the reverse strand, counting down.
TCCAACATATAACATTGATGTGGAAATGATGCGCAAGGCAATCACGCCTAAAACACGCTGTATCTTTATTGCACACACATTGGGAAACCCATTCAACATCGATGCGGTGATACAACTGGCCAAAGAATATGATTTGTGGGTTATTGAAGACAATTGCGATGCTTTTGGCAGTGAATACCGGGGAAAGAAAACCGGATCGTATGCGCATCTATCAACCATCTCCTTTTATCCGGCTCACCACATCACCACCGGCGAGGGTGGCGCCATCTGCACAAACGATCCGCAATTAGCGCAGTTAGTCAGGGCGTTTCGTGACTGGGGCCGCGATTGCTATTGTGCCGGAGGCGAAAACAATACCTGTGGCAAACGCTTCTCTCAATTATTTGGAAACCTACCCTATGGGTTCGACCACAAATATGTGTACTCCGAAATTGGGTACAATTTAAAAATGACCGACATTCAGGCTGCAATAGGTGCCGTTCAGATTGATAAACTTCCGGCCTTTTGCGAACGGCGGAAAAAAAATTTCATAGAATGGAAACGCATTTTCTCAAAATATCTCAATTATTTTATTCTGCCTGAGGCTACAGAACATGCGGATCCTGCATGGTTCGCGTTTATTGTGACCTTAAAAGAAAATGCTCCATTTAAGCGTGACGAATTAACGGCACACTTGAATAGTAAACTCATCGAAACACGAAATTTGTTTGCGGGCAATATAACCAAACAACCGGGTTTCCTCGACCGTGAGTGGCGCATTGCCGACCATTTGAGCAATACCGATTACATCATGAACAACACCTTCTTTTTGGGAACTTATCCGGGATTGACGAAGGAAATGTTTGATTATAGTGAAGATATTTTAGATTTATTTATTAAAGATTTCACCAAGTAACACCAAGTATAACATAAAAAAGTATCACAACAAAAACATTGAGCAACTTTGTGTGAAACTTTGTGAAACTTTGTGTAACAAATCACATATGAATGAAGATCAAATAAGCCGTACAATCCTCGACTGTGTATTCAAAATACATACTAAACTGGGACCAGGTTTATTAGAAAGTGTTTATCGAGCTTGCCTGGCTTATGAACTCCGAAAAGCAGGACTTAAAGTGGAAGAAGAAAAAGCCTTGCCTCTGATTTACGAAGAGATCAAATTAGAATGCGGTTATCGCATTGATCTTTTAGTAAATTCAAAAGTGATTATTGAACTAAAAACAGTTGAGGCTTTCACCGAGGTTCATCAGGCTCAAACATTAACCTACATGAAATTGGCTGGATGTCATATTGGATTATTAAACTTCAATACTAAATCATTGAAAGACGGAATAAAGAGATTTATTCTTTAACAAAAAGAAGTTTCACTAAGTCACACCAAGTTTTTCACTAAGTCTCAAATAGATACTTTATGAAACCTCGTGTAATTAAAATATTGTCTATGCTACAAAAAAAATATAAATCAGAACTCATCTCCATCATCAACCCATTCGAAGGCATTTACACGCTCGAATTTAAATCGATGAATGGGAAATACAAGTATCATCCCGGACAATTCCTGCATATTGCCCTCGATGAAGAATACGATGGCAGCAGTCAATGGCCCGATTCGCGTTGTTTCTCGATGCAAAGCAATCCCCACGAAGAAACCATACGGATTACCTATTCGGTAAAGGGAGCTTTCACCAAACAAATGGAAGAAGCGCTGAAAACAAGGTCGGAAGTCTGGCTCAAACTTCCATACGGCGATTTATTTACGCAGCCGCACGACAAGACCAATACTGTTTTTATAGCCGGAGGAACGGGTATCACCCCGTTCCTATCGCTCTTCACCCATGAGTCATTCAACGAATACATCAATCCAAAGATTTATCTCGGGTTCCGTTCCAAAGAATACAACATCTATTCTGGTGAAATTAATTCGTTAGCGAGTTGTGTTCCCCAAATATATAATCAGGATGTCGATGGAGTCATTGATATTCAGAAGATTTTTAACGAAAACGGAATCGAAAGCAACTACTTTATTTCAGGCCCTCCTGCAATGATCAAAACATTCAAACAAACCCTATTAAATATGGGGGTTCCGCCTACGAAAATATTAACCGACGATTGGGAATAAATGCATAAAAATTAAAATTCCATGAAGAAAATCCTTATCACTGGGGCAACAGGCTTTATTGGCTCAAACATTGCTTTTCAATTAGTTGAAATGGGATACTCTGTTTACGCCATTTACCGAACAAGCTCATCGTTTGAAAAATGCTTGTATTTTAAGGATCGAGTACATTGGATAAATATTGATGATCTCAATTGGAAAAATACGGTTAAAGAAATAAAACCTGACCAGCTCATTCATACCGCATGGAATGGTATAGAGGCGCTACAAAGAAATGATTGGGAGTTACAAATGAAAAATTTCTGGTTTTCTAAAGAATTGTTCGATTTGGCCAAAGAATGTTCGATAAAAAAAGTAATTGCTTTTGGATCTCAGGCCGAATACGGGAGATATGAATTTCCTGTGACTGAAGAAACAGTTACAAAACCAGATGATGCATACGGAGCAATAAAAATTCTGACACTCAACTATCTTCGCTCCCTATTTTCAGAAACCGATCAGGAATGGTATTGGGTTAGAGTATTCTCCATTTTTGGAGAAAATGAAAATTCTGCCTGGTTAATACCCAGTGTAATTTCGAAACTGCTCAGAAATGAACCCATAAAGTTAACTGCGTGTGAGCAGTCGTATAACTACTTGTACATTCGTGATTTTGTGTCACAAATTCATGAACTTATCGATTTTCAAGAAAACAGATCAGGCATTTACAACCTTTGTTCATCCAGATCGATCAAATTAAAAGATCTTTTGTTTCAAATAACCGAATCATTAGGTCTATCTCCGGATTTACTTCAATTTGGAACAATTCCATACAGAAAGGGACAAAATATGTATATTGCCAGCGATAATTCGAAGTTTCAAAAAATTTTTAATCCTGCTAATGGCTCTGAAAATATAACTGAAGGATTATTGAAAACGATAGAATTTTATAAAAAGAAGCAACAATGAAAGTCACCACATATATCGCTAAATTCCTAAAGGATAAAGGAGTTGACACAGTTTTTGAGTTGCAGGGAGGAATGATCACCCGGATTCTGGATGAATTGAATAAACAAGGTGGATTCAGTATTGTCAGCATGCACCATGAACAAGCTGCCGCTTTTGCTGCTGACGCCTATGGACGTATTAAAAACAAACCAGGTATCGCTTTGGCGACAAGCGGACCGGGGGCAACTAATTTAATTACTGGTATTGGGAACTGTTATTTTGATTCGGTCCCGGCTATTTTTATTACCGGACAAGTCAACCTCAATGAACAAAAAGGAGATAAAGCAACCCGTCAGATTGGGTTTCAGGAAACGGATATTGTTTCCATTGTGCGCCCCATAACAAAAGCTGCATATGCCGTAAAGGAGGCCAATCAGATTCCGCTTATACTGGAAGAAGCATGGTCAATCGCCAGTGAAGGACGTTCAGGCCCGGTATTAATTGATATCCCAATGAACCTGCAAAAGGATGAAATTACAGGAAGTGAAAGCAGAGATTTAGCTGGTAGCGATGCCATATCAACTAATGAAATTCAACTTTATCTTAACGAATTAAACGATTCTTTAAAAATAAGCCAGAAACCTCTGGTGCTCGTAGGGCATGGTGTTCGTTTGGCAAATGCAACCGAACAATTTATCGAATTCGTTGAAAAATACAACCTTCCTGTTGTTTGCTCGCTGCATGGTCTCGACGCTATACCTTTTAATCACCCTAACCGGATTGGTTTTATTGGCACCTATGGAAACCGTTGGGCTAATTATGCCATGGGAACCTGCGACCTGCTATTAGTTCTAGGTAGTCGTTTAGACCTCAGGCAAACCGGATCAGATACGGATTCTTTCATGAAAGGGAAACAAATTTTTCATGTTGATATTGACAATGCTGAGTTAAATAATCGGTTTCCTGGTTGCAATACATTAAACGAAGAACTAACTGATTTTTTAAACCTTGCCAATCTTTCTAAAAATTCAGAAAAGGATATCAAAGAATGGTTCAGCGAGATAGAACAAAAGAGACAACAACTAACCGACACTGCTGAGCTAAAGGACATCAAAGGCATCAACCCAAACAGTTTTATTCACTTACTATCTCAATGTTCAAAACAAGCAAAAGCCTTTATTACCGATGTTGGCAATAACCAAATGTGGACTGCACAATCCATTGAATTAACCACCGGCCAACGGTTCCTTTCTTCGGGAGGTATGGGCGCCATGGGTTATTCGCTTCCGGCTGCCATAGGCGCTTCGTTTGCTTTAGGTAAAGACCCGGTTGTATGCATTGCAGGAGATGGTGGATTTCAAATCAACATACAGGAATTGCAAACCATTAGAAGGAATAATCTGCCTATAAAAATCGTGATTATCAACAATCATTGCCTGGGTATGATCCGCCAATTTCAGGATGCCTATTTCGACAGTTGTTACCAATCGACTGTGAATGGATATAGTACTCCCGATTTTGAGAAGGTTGCCAAAGCATACGAAATCGATGCCGCAACAATAAGCACTCCGGAAGATTTGCAAAGTGGATTAACCCGCTTATGGGAAAAACCCGATCAACCATTCTTATTAAATGTTTCTCTGGATATTCATACCAATGTGTACCCCAAAATGATGTTTGGAAGCCCGATAACAGAGATGGAACCTAAATAGAATTTCTTTTCTAAACTTATAATCTAAACATGAAAAAACTAACCCGCCTTTTAAAAAGAGTAATAAATAAAAACTATTCTTCAATAATTAAGGAAAAGATAAAAGGAAGAATTATCTCATCTATCTTAGCACCAGACTATATGAAGGAGAAGAGATATCGGTTGGAACTTGTTGAGCAAGGTTTTGAGAATAGGAAAAATGATGTAATCGATGATGTTATTTTTGAAAGAATAATAGCATCTTACAATAAAGCCAAATCAATACAATTAAAATCAGAGAGCATATATCAAGTTAGCAATGAATGGTTGCCAATTTATGAAAGCTACATGAATGAAATCATACAAGCATTAACATCTCCCTCAATTGATAAAGTAAGTTCAATATACAATAACTTTTTCAGAGAATCTTGTAGTGTAGGATTACATGGTCTCCCAGTCGATATGTTTAAACACTATTTTGAAGGCAAAATAAATTTAGAAGATAGAAAATTGTTTCTTGATGACTTCATTCATCGAATCAAAATTTGGGAAACTTCTCTTGGACATTCTTTTAATATTAAACAACTCGATTCACCAATAATTGGTAATCCTTATGGGTATTCTATTGATGATACTTTCATCAAAGCAGGAGCCGATTATCTACATTATTATGCAACCATGATTAGTAGATTAGTTCGAGGCAATGGACATAAATTTGTATTAGAGCTAGGTGCAGGTTATGGCGGGTTGCCCTATTACTTAATACGTGATAATAGCGATATTACCTATTTAGATTTTGATTTACCTGAAAATATGGCACTTACTGCTTTCTATTTACTGAGTGCATTTCCTGAAAAAAAAATAGCACTATATGGTGAAATTGATTTAATCACAGCTAATCTCGAAGAATATGATATTGTACTTATGCCAAATTTTGAGATCTCAAAAATCCAAAAAGATAGCATCGATTTAGTTTTTAATTCTTATAGTCTTGCTGAGATGTCACTTGAAACAATAGATAATTATCTAAGCCATTTTAATCGTATTGCAAAAAAGTTCATTTTCCATGTTAATCACACAAAATATAGTGTAGTTAAGGCCGATGATTTTAAGATAGATCTTAATAAATTTGAACTCATGTATAGGGCTCCTGCTCTTTGGAATATGGTACGGAAAATAGATATGGATGAATTTGAGTATCTTTATAAAAATAAACAATATACCTTCATTTCCATGGATGCATGAAATAACTTAGTTGACCTATTTTGACAAACATTAGATTACCATTTGAAATGTTCCATACGAAAAATTTAGATTTCATTTAGCATCGTTTTTTGTTGTACCCAATGAACTTACCCTTTAATGAATTCTCAAAAACAACTATGACTATCACTACTCTATTTTCTTTATTTCTACTAAATATTGTTTAAAGTGCAAATTCTACAAATAATCAAGCAATTTTTAAATTCAAAGATTGGAATAGACAAAGCCATTGGATATACCTTATTAGGTAGGATTGTTCAAGCAGGGGGAAGTATCGTTTCACTTTCATTAATTGCCTTGTTCTTAACAAAAGAAGAACAAGGATTTTATTACACTTTTGGAAGCATTATTGCTATTCAGGTATTTTTCGAACTGGGGTTTAATGGAATAATAACCCAATATGCAGCTCACGAAACAGCCCATATTTCAACATATGAATATTCCACAAAAGAGTCAGAAAGAATAGCTCAATCACGTCTTTCCAGCTTATTGCAATTTTGCCTAAAATGGTTTTCTATGCTCAGTTTAGGTTTGTTTATTGTTCTATTGATTGTTGGATACGTATTCTTTGCAAGATATGGACATGGAGCCAATGTAAACTGGGAAACGCCTTGGGTAATCTTAGTCATTAATACGTGCTTTTCTTTTGTCCTTTCTCCAATTTTTTCTTTTATTGAGGGTTTAGGCAAAGTCAAAGAGATAGCAAAACTAAGGCTAATACAACAACTGGTTTCCTTAATTATTTTATGGTCGATGCTGACATTAGGAGGTAAACTCTATTCTGCCCCACTTGCCGGAGTCGGATCACTCGGGGTTACTATGGTTATATTGATATTTTCTGATTTCAGAAAAATCTTAATAAAAATCTGGAATCTTTTGGACAAATGGAAGGTCAAATATAAAAACGAAATATTTCCGTACCAATGGAAAATAGCAATAAGTTGGATGAGCGGATATTTTATTTTTCAATTATTCAACCCTGTTTTATTTGCAACTGAAGGCGCTATTGTTGCCGGGCAAATGGGAATGACACTGGCTGCTCTAAATGGTGTTTCCGGGCTTACAATCAGTTGGATGACAACCAAAGTTCCAGTGTTTTCAAAACTGTTTGCACAGTTTGATTTCAAATTTGCAGACTCTTTGTTTAATAAAACATTTAAACAGGTTCTGGCAATAAATTTAGCCGGCGTACTTTCCCTTCTTTTTATTGTTTTTTTATTACGCTTTTATCACATTTCCTTAGGAGAAAGATTTCTCCCCATGTATCTCATCGCACTTCTTGGGGTCAGTATATTTTTGAACCAAATGGTATTTTCATGGGCAACCTACCTGCGTTGTCATAAAAAAGAGCCCTATTTGTTTCCGTCAGTTGTAACCGCAATTTCAGTTGGAATCTCAACAGTGATATTAGGAAAACTATTTGGTATAACGGGTTTAGTTCTTGGATACGTAATAATAATTGCATTTATGAAATTGTGGGAATATCGGATATTTGTAGTTAGCAAAAAGTTATGGCATGGTCAGTGAAATTTTACTTTCAATATGCATCCCAACATATAATCGGGGTACAATTTTAGAAAAAACACTTGAGGAATACGTCAAAGACCCGGCGTTTGATGAACGTGTTGAAATCGTAATATCAGACAATTGTTCTATTGATAGTACAGAAGAAGTTGTCTCCAAATATCTCAATCAATATAAAAATATTAGATACATAAGATTACCAGAAAATATTGGCCCGGATTTAAATATGAGTACAGTTTTGTCAATGGGCAGAGGATTGTATTTAAAGTTAATGAATGATACAGTAACCTTAAAACCAGGTGCGTTGAAAATGATTTGTGACATCCTCAAATCAAACAAAAATGAAATGAACCCAATTTTATTTTATCAAAATATTTCATTTTTGGAAAAAAAAGAAAGTGTAATTTATTCGAATCTAAATGAATTAGTTGCAAATGTTTCATTCTGGATAACATGGATTTCAAATTTTGGGATCTGGAGAAAAAATTTTGAAGAGTTAGATCATAAAAATAGATTAGCGCACCTTCAATTCCCTCATACTGATTGGACATTTAGAATTGCAGAGAAAAGTAAATCTGGAATAATTTATTTTGGAGATTATTACAACGTTGCTGAGTTAAACAGCAAGGGTGGATATAATGTATTTTACACATTTGGAGTAAATTACTTATCATTGTATGATGAATACATGAAATCTAAAGCACTCGATAAAAACATATACAATGCCGAAAAATATAGATTGTTTCGGTATTTTATTATGAGTTGGTATCAGACTCTCGTTTTATCAGAAGATAAGAAATATATTTTTGAAAAAAATGATGCGTTAAAGATTTTGCTAAAAAGCTATAAGTTTAAACCCTATTTCTATTTAGGAATTAGTTATTTATATGTTCGAAATGACCTTATAAAGTTGAAAAGATTGATCTTTGCAAATAAAAAATGACAGGTATAATTCAATCAATGTGAGAAAATACAAATGAAAAAACTTATAAAGCATATTTTAAAAGTACTAATAAAGGGTTGCATAAAGCTTTACAAGCCTTCGATGGCAAAGAAAATAGAGAATTACTTCAATCGGATTTATGCGCTTTGGTTATCCCCTGAATTTAAGAACATTGGGCAAACTCCTTTAATAGAACGACCCATGTATTTAAAGGGAGGAAAATACATGGTTATTGGAAAAGAATTTGCCTCACAGGCAAGACTGAGATTAGAATGTTGGGATACTTATGAGAATGATATATTTACACCAGAGCTTACTATTGGCAACAATGTTTGCATGAACTATAATGTACATATCGGTTGTATAAATAAAGTAAGCATTGGGAATAACGTCTTATTTGCCAGCAATATATACATAACCGATCATCATCATGGATATGCCGACGAAAGGCATTTGAACATTCCGCCAGCAAAGCGCCCTTTAATATCGAAAGGTCCGGTTATTATTGAAGACAATGTTTGGATTGGCGAAAATGTATCGATTATGCCAAATGTTACCATTGGCGAAAGTTGTATCATTGGAGCAAACTCTGTAGTGACAAAAAGTTTCCCAAATCACTCAATTATTGGAGGAGTACCCGCCAGAATAATAAGAACAATAAATTTAAATGAAAATGAATGAAATTAAGAAAAGAGAAGCGCGAGTTATAGCCTTTTATCTACCTCAATTTCATCCAATCCCAGAGAATGATGAATGGTGGGGAAAAGGTTTTACTGAATGGACAAATGTTGGAAAAGCTAAGTCTTTCTATAAAGGTCACTATCAGCCACGAATCCCTGCCGATTTAGGATATTATGACCTCCGTGTGCCAGAAACACGTCAGGCACAGGCTGACATGGCTCGAGAATATGGCCTTGAAGGTTTCGCCTATTGGCATTATTGGTTTGGAAATGGGAAAAGATTACTGGAAAGGCCTTTTAATGAAGTGCTAAATTCGGGCGAACCCAATTTCCCATTTTGTTTAGCTTGGGCAAACGAAACATGGAAAGGTTTTAATCATGGTTTAACCAATCGAAACTTATTGATAGAACAATTATATCCCGGAGATAAAGATTACACAAATCATTTCTATTCTGTTCTCCCTGCATTTAAAGATTCACGCTATATTACAGTAGATGGTAATCCTATTTTCATTATATACAAACCATATCAGTTGCCTAATGCTTCACATTTTATTACATTATGGCAGAAATTAGCTCAACAGAATGGATTACAAAAAATCCATTTTATTGCTCATCTTCAATTTCCAAGTGAAAATAAAAAATCGGAGAAAGAATCTTATGACGAAATGCTATCCTTCGGATTTGATGCAGTCAACTTTGTAAGGTTAGCAGTTTTTATACAACATAGAAGTTTTATCGATAGACTGATAGGAAAAATTAATAAAACATATAGAGGCATCCCTTTTTCCTACCCATATAAAAAGATTATACCTTTTTTAACTAATTCTATTGATAAAAGTGAAAATGTGTATCCCTCAATTATTCCTGGGTGGGATCACTCACCAAGGAGTGGGAAAGAGGGATTAATAATAACCAACTCAACACCTGAATTATTTGGGAATCACGTTGAACAAGTTATGAGTGAAATAACACAAAAGCCGATTGAAAAAAGACTTATCTTCTTAAAGTCTTGGAATGAATGGGCTGAAGGAAACTATATGGAGCCTGACTTAGTCTGGGGACATCAATATTTGGAAAACTTGAAAAGATACATTGAAAAAAAATAGAAAAATTAAAATTTATACAAAGATCAATAATCAAGATTGCATGAAAATAAACTCGCTTGTTTCTATTATCATTCCCTGCTACAATTATGCTCGATTTATATCTGAGACACTCCAATGTGTTTTAGACCAAAGCTATACAAACTGGGAATGTATAATTATAAACGACGGCAGCATAGACAATACAGAAGAAATTGTATTACAATGGACAAAAAAAGATCAACGATTCATTTATTTTTCAAAAGAGAATAGTGGAGTTTCTGATACACGTAATCTTGGAATTAGAAATTCGAAAGGAATCTACATCCTGCCTCTTGATGCCGACGATAAAATAAGCAAGACTTATATAGAGGAAGCTGTTCAAATTCTGGATTCAAAGAATGAAATAACCGTTGTATATAGCGAAGCTGAATTCTTTGGAGCACAAAAGGGTAAATGGAAACTCCCAGACTTTTCTTATGACGAATTATTGAGCCGGAATATTGTTTTTTGTTCAGCCATTTTTCGAAAAGAAATGTTCGACAAAACTCCAGGCTATAATACAAATATGCATGCGGGTCTTGAGGATTGGGATTTCTGGCTAACTTTTATGGAACATGGTGCAACCTTTTATAAACTACCAAAAATTCATTTCTACTATAGAATTAATGAAAACTCAAGAAATAAATCAATTAATGATGATAATTTACAATCTTTATATAAACAGATCTACCTAAATCACTTTGACCTTTACATGAGTAATTTAGAAGCCCCACAAGAGATTTTTTGTAAATTAAGGGGAATACAGCGTTCAAAGGAATATCATCTTGGCAAGTTCTTTCTTTACCCAATACGTAAACTTTTAAAATTGTTGAATAAACGACAATGGGTTATTTAGCGCTTCCAAATTCTTTATCATACCTGTTACTTTAAGTTAATTCACTGAACAAGATTTTATTAAAGAATGAAAAAACAGCTTGCAAACATACTTATCCCAATATACAAAAAAGAACTAAGTTCGGATGAATATACATCGTTGAAACAATGTGTGTCTATCTTATCAAATTACCCAATCACTCTCGTTTGTCCAAAATCGCTCAATTTAGATAACTACTTTGCTGAATATTCCGACTTTAAAGTTGAAACCTTTCATGATGATTTTTTCAAATCAATTGATGGATACAATAAACTGTTGATGTCGAAACAGTTTTATCGTCGTTTTTTGAATTATGAGTATATTTTGATTTACCAGCTTGATGCATACGTTTTCCGTAATGAACTGGAATATTGGTGTAATTTAAATTTCGATTATATTGGTGCTCCATGGTTTGCAAACACCACAAATTCTATTAAAGATCAGGTACTTTGCAGAGTTGGGAATGGGGGACTCTCGTTACGCAAAGTGAAAAGTTATTATCATGCACTTAATTTCTACTGGTTACATTTCCTCTTAAAAAGTTTATATGAATCTTATGACCAATATTTAGAGTCTAATTTAAATCAATTCCAACGGATCAAACTTTTAATCGCGTCTATCTTAACCCGATTTTTTTTTATCAAAAACAGCAAATACTCGATTACTAGACTAAACGAAGATCAATATTGGTGTTTGGTTGTTCCCAAAATAAATATCAACTTCAAAGTTGCTCCACTTGAGGTTGGGATTAAATTTTCTTTTGAAGTAAATCCAGATCTGCTGTATACAATAAATAACAAAGAGCTTCCTTTTGGGTGTCATGCTTGGGCAAGGTATAACAAAAAATTCTGGTCGCAATTTATTCAATAACAGAAAATTAAACTTATATGCCGCAACTATCAATTATAACTATCAATTTCAACAATAAGAAAGGACTAAAAAAAACGATTCCAAGTGTAATTCGCCAGTCCTTTAGCGATTATGAATACATTATTATTGATGGAGGAAGTACTGATGGTAGCGTTGATTTGATAACGCAATATTCAGGTAAAATTACCTCCTGGATTTCTGAACCGGATAAAGGAATTTACAATGCAATGAATAAGGGTATAAAAAGAGCCAAAGGTGTATATTGTTTATTTTTAAATAGTGGTGATTGTTTTATGGATAATGATATTCTGAATAAGGTCTTCTCCATACCATTTACTGAAGATATAGTTTTTGGTGACACAATTTGTGTCAATATGAGATTATCTTACCCATCAAAAATCTCATTATCTTACTTAATATCCAAGTCTCTTCCTCACCAGTCATCTTTCATTAAGAGGTCGCTATTTGATCGATTCGGAAATTATAATGAGGAAAACAGAATTGTCAGTGATTGGGAATTCGGGTTGAAAGCCATTCTTTTGTATAATTGCTCATACCGTTATCTGTCAGATATTATTGTTTCGAGAATGGAATTACCAGGACATTCATTAGACCAGAAATTAGCACAAATAAAAAACAAAGAAGCAGAACAAGTATTAAAAAAATTCCTGATCCCGATACTGAAGAATAAGATCGATGATCCAGAGAAAACCGATGAAATTAACGAAGTGGTTATAAAGTTATTCAACACTCGTGATTCGAAACTGGTCAGACTTGCATTAAGTTTTGAAGATTCAAAGATTTTCTATTTTCTGAGAAGAATTTATTACAGAATCAGCAAGTCTTAATGATATTGTATCTTTGAAAGTCTGTATATATTCTCATCTCAAAAAACATGATATACATAAACGGCAGATTTTTATTCCAATCAATTACAGGCGTTCAGCGGTTTGCAAAAGAATTAACCGTTGAATTGCTAAATAAAAGTGACGATTATAAGCTATTGGCATTACCTGGAACCAAATTGGTGCCGCCATTTAATCAAGATAATACAATTATTATTGGCCCCGCCAATTCACACATTTGGGAACAGGTATATTTGCCTTACTTTTTAAATAAACAGAATAATCCACTACTGATTAATTTCACGGGACTTGGGCCAGTATTCTATGAAAATAAAATTATAACGATTCATGATTTATCGTTTTGGGAGCATCCGGAATGGTTTTCTAAAAAATACTATTGGTTTTATCGGATATTTACCCCAATCTCAGCACGAAATTCAAAAAAAATAATCACGGTCAGTGAATATTCAAAAAACCGGATTATTAAAAACCTACACCAAAATGAGATTAACATTGAGGTTGTTTATAATGCGGTAAACTATGATACCATAGTGGTTCATGATAAGCAAAAATATATTTTATCGGTTGGCTCATTAGATCCAAGAAAGAATATAGAAAGGCTCATCAACTCATTTAAGAAATGGAATCATCCGGATTATGAACTATTAATTATTGGCGGAAGACAGAATTCTTTCGCTAATCTAAATCTTTCAAGTGATAATAAAATCAAATTTCTAGGCTATCTTTCTGACGATGAATTACATCAATACTACCTCAATGCAGAAATATTTATATACCCTTCACTGTATGAAGGTTTTGGTATACCTCCGTTAGAAGCAATGGCTTGCGGCACTCCGGTAATTGCATCAAATACCACCAGTATTCCTGAGGCATGTGGTGATGCAGCCTATTATATTGATCCACATTCAGAGGAAAGTATGGTTGCCGCATTGGATGTTCTTACAAATAATGAAAATTTGAGGTCTGAACTCATTCACAAAGGAATCGAAAATATAAAACGGTTTTCCTGGTCGGAATCAGCTATTAAGATTAATGATGTTGCTACGAAATTGAACTTATGAAAATCCTACACATTGGTAAATATTATCCACCACACTTTGGTGGAATTGAAAAAGTAAATTACGATCTGGTCGAAGGATTAAATGAATTGGGATATTCAACCGATGAGTTATGCTTCAATGAAGAATCCACAACTGTTTTTGAAGAGAGAAAGTATAAAATATATCGGGCAGCAAATCTGTTCAAATTAAATTCAACACCATTTTCATTTTCAATCATAAATATCTTAGGTAGAATTCACCACCAATATGACATTATTCACATACATCTCCCTAACCCAACAGGAGCAATTGCCCTTCAGTTAGTCAATTTTAAAGGGAAAATAGTCGTTCATTGGCATAGCGACATCATCAAACAAAAAATACTGAAGAAATTCTATGCACCTTTTCAAAAGGCACTATTAAAACGAGCAGACAGGATAATCGTAACTTCACCACCATACCTGGAGGGATCGGATGATTTAAAAGAGTTTAAAAATAAATGTGAAATTATTCCTATAGGTATAGATGAGAGGGAATTAATATGTGATGAACAATTTTTATCGATCTTACGTGAAACGTATCAGGATAAAAAGATAATTTTTAGTGTTGGTCGATTGATCTATTATAAAGGATTTAACTATCTGATTGATGCTGCAAAAAATCTTCCGGGCGATTACATGATTCTAATTGGTGGCACTGGCGAGCTTTTTGATAAACTGAAAAATCAGATAACAACCAATCACTTGGAATCAAAGGTTAAGTTATTAGGGAAAATACCTGCAAATAAGATAGCTTGCTATTATAATCTTTGTGATTTGTATTGTTTACCCTCCTGTGAAAAATCTGAAGCCTTTGGCGTTGTTCAGCTTGAAGCAATGTCTTTTGGCAAACCATTGGTTTCAACACAAATTCCTTTTTCGGGTGTTCCCTGGATTAATGAGCAAGGTAAAACGGGATTAGTCGTTGCACCTAAAAATCCTAAGGCATTGTCTGATGCTATCAAGTCAATTTTATCAGATCAAAAAAATAAGGAAAGGCTTGGAGCTCGTGCAAAACAGAAGTTTTTGGCGGAATTTACTGCAAAAAAAATGTGCCAAAGAACCATTGAACTTTATAATTCATTATTTGTAGAATAAATACAACTCTTTCACTGTAAACATTCTGGCATAATGCCGACACAACCCGCTGACAACCAAATTTTAAAAAACACCTTCGAATGAATAGAAATATTAAAGCCAATCTTGTTTGAGAAAATTGGTCTTTTATATTTCTTCATTTGAAATTACACCATGAAAGAAAATGGTGTAATAAACATTTTTTTGTTAATAACTTTCATTGTCCTATTATAGTTTCATATAATCAGATTTGTTAAATTAGTTAAGTCTTGAAACGATTAGAGATTAGACGAATAACTGGGGTTGAAATATTTTAATTCGAAAATCTGCATAACACAGCCTTATGTATTTTTATAGACGATTAATTTTAAAAACCAAAAGTTGTATTTATGTCAAACCAGATCAGTGTTGAAATTAACGATGAAGGTCTCAATGAAGTTCTTCAAGCCATCGAAACCATTCGCCTGAAACTTCCGTTTTTGGTGAAACTCTCTCCGGCACAAAAGAAAGCGACTGCCATGCTCGACGATGGACGCATTCCTTTTGCCAACAAGGCCCTTGATTATGCTTCGCGCGAAGTTTCAATTTCGCCCAATCCGATGCTATTGGAAGAAGCAAAAAAAGACAGCCAGTTGTATAATAAACTTCAATCTGTTGACCGTGAACTAGCTCGCTTAAGCGAGATGGTAAGCGATACCCGAATGCTTGCCGGCGCCGAACTGTATGAGTTTGCAAGGTTCGTTTATAAAATGTCGAAAATATCGGCTTCAATTGGTACTCCGGGCACCAAAAGTATCGTCGATGACCTTGGCAAGCTGTATGCCGGAAATGGGAATTCAGGTCCTGCACCGGCAACACCTTAATAAATGGTTTTGTACCCTGACAGATCAGGCTGTGTAAGGCTTGTCGGGGTATAAATGAAACCCTCTGAATGAGAAATGAAACACATCAAGGGCCACAACCTCAACATCGGAGTTGAATTAAACGAAATCAGGGTCACCGACCTCAATATCGGGGTAAAAATGAAACCCAGCTCACCGAATAGGTAACCCATCGAAGACTAGAACCTCAACATCGGAGTTGAAACGAACGAAACCACGATTGGCGACCTCGTTGTCTTTGTAAAAATGAAACCAATCTTACCAAATAGGTAACCCATCGAAGACGCGAACCTCAACATCGAAGTCAAAATGAACGAACCCGGGATCGCCGACTTCATTCTCTTTGTACAAATAAAACCCACCTTACCGAATAGGCAACCCATCGGTATCGTGAATCACAATATCGGGGTTGAAATGAACGAAACCGGCGCTGGGATGGAAGATCACGAACAAATTCTGTTCGATAGGTTTTATTCTTACATAAATACCACAGGATGCCGGAGGCATCAAATGTTTATAAAAAATTCGGGGAAGTGTTTGTACAACCCCAACCGGGGGCCGAATAACTTCTGCACATGATATCGCTACAAACATGCAAACCCTCTGGGGTTATTAAAAAGATTGCTAATATTTGCTAAATGCCTAATTCAATTATTAAAAAGGACTAACCCTTCGACATTTTGAATTTTTCTGTCTCACATAAAGCTTTAACTTTGTTCCTTGTTTAAAATTTAGCTATGCCTACCATTCAGCTCATCTCGGCCTTCCTAATCGGACTAATTCTGGTATATGTTTCCATTCCGGTGATCGTGCGTATCTCGAAAGAAAAACATTTATACGACATGCCTGGCGAACGTAGACTGCACAAAGTAGTCGTTCCCAATCTGGGTGGGGTAGCCATCTTTATCGGTGTTTCCATTGCCACCTTGCTTAGCTTGCATCAACTGGAATTTATTGAATTCAGGTACATACAGGCTTCTATGATTATTTTATTTTTCATCGGAATTAAGGATGATATCCTGATTATTTCGCCCCGTAAAAAGTTTATTGCCCAGGTTCTTTGCGCCCTGATCCTGATTATTCCCGGAGGGATCCGATTCACCAACTTGCACGGCATTCTTGGATTGTACGAAATCGACTATATCATAAGCGTTTTTATTAGTTTACTTGCCATTGTTTCAATTATTAACGCCATTAACCTGGTCGATGGGATAGACGGCCTTGCTGCATCCATCGGGATCTTTTCGTCTATCATTTTTGGCATTAAATTCCTGATCACGGGAAACGAGGATTATGCCATTCTTTGTTCCGCTATTATTGGCAGCTTACTGGCTTTTTTGTGGTTTAATGTATATGGCAAAACCAATAAGATCTTTCTGGGCGACACTGGTTCTTTAATACTTGGATTATTGATTTCAGTTCTGGTCATCCAGTACAATGAGTTTTCGCTGCTTACAACCCCACAGGAAATAAGTTTTGCACCGGTCTTTTCGTTGGCAATTTTGGCTACACCTTTGGCAGATATGATCCGGGTTTTTGCTATCCGCATCTATAACGGCAAATCACCCTTCGCCCCGGATATGAACCACATTCATCACCGCTTGTTAAAGCTTGGTTTTTCGCATTTCAACAGTACCCTGATCATTGTACTAACCAATGGGTTTATCATTACCCTTGCATTTGCATTCAGGTTCCTGAACAAACACGCCCTTATGGCTTTATTGATTGTGGTTATCTTTTTGCTTCTTCAACTGCCTAATATCTTTCACAAAAGAAAACAGAAAGATTCAAATACAACTATGACCTGAGTTCAATATAAATTTGAATGAATAACTACTGAAAAACAACAAGTTAACAAGATTATACCGTCTTGTGTATTGGATTTCTACTGAGGTTTGTTTTAAAAATTAGGTTTTTAAACCTCATCATATACTTTTGAACCTCAGTGGAGATTAAAAAATCAAATATAACAACCTTATTACCTTATCTTGAAAGTGTATCATAAACCATATATCAAACTCAGGTGAATAATACCTAAAGGTTAAATACTGTGAACGAATAAAATCATCACACAATCAAAAACGAAGGGCACAAAATCTGAAAACAGAACTTTGTGCCCTTCGTGACAAAAAATATTATTGCTTTATTTCTTAATTGTTAATGGATTGTAGGTAGACGTTGCTGTTGGTTGGGTTTGTTGCCCTCCACAAAACTGTTTATAATTGGTCCCTCCATCCTTATTTCCTGCATCCATGGCTGCCTTATAAAATTCGCACGCTTCATCCCTCCTTCCAAGGCTTTGCAAATTAACACCACGCAAATTCAGCAAATTCGCACGCTTTACACCAAATGAGAACATTTTATCAATGTCATTGATACTGGCCTGAAATTGCTGTGTAAAATAATAGCTAAATGCGCGGTACTCATACACTTCAGGAAGATTTGGCTCTTTGTTGATAAACTCGGTTAACAATTGAGCTGCATCTGCATATTTTTGGGTTTGATAGGCGACCAATGCCCTGTTAAATAAATCAATATGAGGAGCAATCAGCAATCTCGACCGCTGGAATTCACGCCTTTTGACAATGGTGGTATCTGAAGGCAAATATTTATATGCTGAATCGATGCAGGCTGCCGCTTTTTTCAGCTCACCCAAATTATTAAGAAATTGAGTATTCATCATCCAGGCTTTGCTGTTATCTTTAACTTTTGTCAGGTAAGCCTCAAGTAAAGGGCTTGTTTCCTGGCTTCTGCCTGTGCGTTCCAAGATGGCACACATCATCGAAAGATTTTCAAACATCAAGGGTTTGAGCTGATATACTTTTTTATTATAGACCAAAGCGCTGTCATTTTTACCCTGATTAAAATAAGCCATAGCGATAAAATATTCAGGACGGGTATCATAGGGACTCGAATGATCTTTTTTCAACACCTCAATTGCCTTATCGTACTTCTTTTCATTAATCAGATAGCGGGCTTTTTGAGCGGAAATAGGCTCACCTACCACATTGATATCAGGTATCCAAGGAAATCCATTCATAAACAGATCAGAAGACTTAGTCAATCCACCAGTATTCATTTCGTCTTTAATGATACGCTGCAACTTCAGAGACTGAAAATTCAGGATTAAAACATAGGCGCAAAATAAAAGCAAAACCAGCAGTTTAATTCCGAAGATATTATGAACCATTGTGCCCTTTTTCTCCAAAAGTTGAAGATAGTTGCCTGAAAGACGTGAAACAATATTCTCATTTCCTTCGCCCGCGCTTTCAGAAGGTAATCCGGTTTGGGTATTCCGAATTTGGGTTAATGCAATTCCTGCACCGGCAAACAACGCAAATAAAGCCTGAATTTCAGGTCGATCTTGTGGAAAATTAAAGAACGCATCGAAGAAATAGGCTATTAAACCAAATGCCGGTAAAAACAAGTATTTCAAGTAATCACTATCTTTTTGTAAGTACACCGATTTGAAGAATCGGAACAAAATGACAAAAAAGATAGCAGCAAAAAACAATCCGCCAAAAATACCAACTTCCGTAGTGGTCTCAATAAAATCGTTGTGGGCTTTGTATTGATAGATATAATTGGGATTTGTTTCATTTTCTTCCTTCAACGTCGCAACCTTCCAGTTACCTAATCCGCACCCCAGTATAGGTTCTTTCTTAATAATATGAAAAGACCGTTTCCATGCATTCAAACGTTTATTGGAAGAATCATCATTTGATGAAATTGTAGCTAACCGTTCACTAATCCCAAGACTAAGAACAGAATCTTTTTTGGGGTATAAATAGTGCTGAGTCAGCGTAAATATTATAAAAATAGAAACAAGTGCGCCACAATAAACAAATATTAATCGAAGGTAATTTCGCTGTTTGTTGCGAAAATAATTGAAGCTCAGATAAGCCAGATAAGCAACTGTTAAGAAAAATATTCCTATATAAAAGGCACGAGAACTCATAAATAAGATAGCCAACAATCCAGCTAAGCCTGAAATAACGCTAAATTGTCGTTTCCAGCCTGATTCAAAGGTTAACAACCATAAAGCAAAAGGAAGCTTTACAAAAATAGACGCTGCCAGAATATTTTTATTGGAATAAACGGTTTTAATAAGAACAATATCTGCCAACTCCCCTTTTATGTATTTATGAATATTATAGAAAACAGAAATACCATCGAAAAGCAACAAGGCTGTCATACCCAGCGCCAAATGGGTAAGATACCGTTTATCGTTTCGAACAATTACCGAAACAAGATAGGCTGCGGAAAAAATGGTAAATATTTTGCTGAAATGAAGGATGGATTCGATAACATTGATGGCTTTAATAAACGAGAGCAAGGAAACCACCATCAGTAAAGTATAAAATATACCTGCCCAACTTTTAAAAAAGCCTAAAGAAAAATCTTTGTTCTGCTTAATTTCCTTCCGAGTAAAAAGATAGACAAACACTACCAGATTGAGCAGTGCAATAGTCATGAATTTCGGCCCATTAGAGTCGAAAGCCATCAAATTTGGTGTGAGTACAGTTACATACCCATAAGCCAACAAAATAAGGCTATAAATGAAATTTAATGGTGAATCTTTTTGAATTTTAGCTTTATTGCCAATAGAGTTATTGAATTGCTTTGCCATCAGTATTTATTTTTAAAAGTCCCCAAAAATAAATATAAATATGAGATATTCGAAATTTCGTATATAGTTAAATCGTAATCATTTGAAATACGACTCTACAAATCCGGAATATTTTTGAAACTCAAAAAATATAGTGAACTAAATACGAACTCAATCAGATTTTTAGATTAATGGATAGGTTCAGTTAGTGGCTTTGAATCCGTTTCGCCAGCGAATTATCCATCAAAATTAATTGTTGCGCGGCCAATTTGGCTACCAATGTTGCACCCTCTACTCTTAAATGGGTAGCGTCTTTTCTTCCTTCCAGGAATTTATCAGCTGGCGGAGTCCAGAGGTAAATACCTTTCGAAGCTTCGTCGCCAAGAGCAGTAACAGCTCCGGCAGTGAGCAACTGCAAATCGATCAGCGGAACATTCATTTCAGCAGCTACCTGCCGAACTACCACCGGATAATTGCCATGGGTGTCAGTTAAAAAACCATTCTCAAATTTGCGGCGGACAATGGAGGTAAAAAGAATTGGGGTCGCTCCTTTTTCGCAGGTTTCACGAACAAAACGCTCCAGATTCTTGCGGTAACTGGTAAACGGCTCGGTGTATCGGGTTGAATCCTGAATCTTCTGATCGTTATGCCCGAACTGGATGAACACATAATCGCCCGACTGAAGTGAATCGAGAACCGATTTCCAGCGACCTTCAGCAATAAAGCTTTTCGTACTGCGGCCATTTACAGCCCGATTTTTAATCTCCACGCTCTGATCAACAAATGCTGGAAAAACCTGGCACCATCCGGTTTCCGGAGCAACTTCGGCCTTTTTGTTAGCCATAGTTGAATCGCCAATAGTAAAAACGGTGATGTTTTTACCATTGGTTTGTTGGGCGATGGTTATCGCGCTGATCCCGAACAGAATCATTGAAAATAATAAAACAACTTTGAAATAGATTAACTTCATTTTACATCTTAATTCAGCCCCATCCGGGGCTGGGATTATAGTATTTAGACTTCCCCCAGTTTCGCTACGCTGCACTGGGGGTTATTCACATTTAGCCACTCCGTGACATAGGATACTCCAAGCTACTGGCTGTTGAGAAGATACTGAACACTGCGACTGATCACTTTCTTTCATTTACTTCACCAACTGAACAGCATTCTTTGGAACTTCTTTCCCAATAATCATCTGTTTTTCAGGATTTGTTAGGCCCAAATTCTTCAAAACTGTACTGCCGGTCATCGAACCGGAGACCTTTACAATTGGGAAAACATCAGCTTGCGTAAACAGTCCGTCAACATCAACATTTTTGCTGTCTTTAAAATCTACTACTGGCGTTTTCTTGGTTATCAGTGTCAGATTCTTGATTTTCACTCCGGAAGCATCATTGCAGGTCAGGCCATAATCAGCTTCCATCCTGATATTCTCCAGTTGGACATTTTCGAGATTCATTTCAGGCAGACCCTGTAACTGAATTCCCAGCATTGCACCTTTGCAGTTTACATTCCGGATAAAAATATTTTTGAACTGTGGAGTTTCCTCCGTAACTGGCAAAAGTTTTGCAACTGCTCCATCAGCTCCCGCATCCAAATCTTCAGAAGCTGATCTTCCGCTATAAAAAAGATTGAACGAAATTGCTTGAGTAGGGATATTCATCATTTCAATATTCGAAATATAAATGTTTTCGACCACTCCTCCCCTGCCGCGGTTGCTTTTAAACCGCAAGCCGACATCGGTTCCGATAAAAGTACAGTTTGAAACATGCAGATTTTTTATACCGCTCGACATTTCACTTCCCACGGTAACACCGCCATGACCATGAAAAACAATACAGTTCTTTACAATCAGATTCTCGTTTGGCATTTTGCGATCGCGACCTTCCTTGTCTTTTCCTGATTTGATGCAAATACCATCGTCGCCAACGTCGAAAGTACAATCGTGAATGATACTGTTTTTACACGATTCGATATCGATTCCATCTCCATTTTGCGAAAACCAAGGGTTACGAACAGTAGTATTTCGCATGGTAAAATCTTCACACATTAGCGGATGAATATTCCATGCGGGAGAATTCTGGAATGTTGGTCCGTCAATCAAAACCTTTTTGCAAGAGATCAGGCTGACCATAACCGGACGCAAAAAATCGCGAATCTTTTCGAATTCAGCTTTGGTTTTCAGGCTGCGCGGTACATTCATTTCTGCCAGTTTTTCACCATCGCGAAACTGCTGCGAAGGATACCAGGTTTTCCCGTTTTCGTTCACAATTCCACCCGAAGCAACCAATTTCTTCCATTGGCTTTCGGTTAATTTTTCTTTCTTTACAGCACGCCAGGCTTCGCCCGAACCATCGAAAATTCCGTAACCAGTTATTGCAATATTTTCCAAATTGCGGCCATTAATAGGTGACATGCATCGAAACGTGTTGAAACCTTCGAAGTTCGTTTCAACCAAAGGATACAAATCTTTGATGGTACTGAATACCACCAAAGCGCCTGATTCTGTAAACAATTCAATGTTATTTTTTAGAGTAATCGGGCCTGTTAACCATGTTCCGCGAGGAATAATAACACGGCCACCACCCTTTTTTGAAACAGCATCAATTGCATCGGCAATTGCCTGAGTGCAAAGTTCCTGACCAGCACTTTTTGCCCCAAAGTCAGCAATCGAGACTGAATTTGCCGGAATTACAGGTTCCTGAACACGAGGCATTTTAAACTCAATTCCAGTGTACAGATCGGGTTGTGGGGTAGTTTGGGCTACCGATTGTGAAATAGCACTAGCTGCAAAAAAAGTTGCTGTAACCAGCGTGAATGTTGATTTTAGGATGTTCATATCTTTTGGGTTTATTATTTCTTATTGATGATTGATTATTTATCGTTCCAAATTTCATGTTCCAAATTCCAAGTATGTCAAAGCATAACTTTGCGTCTTCTGCCAACTGAAACTGATCACTTTAATTCTGTAAGACTTCCTTCGATACGCTTCACTACTCAGGGAGCTGCACTTCAAACTTCCGTCTCCGGTCTTCCGACTCCTTTTTACTTGTGTTTTACCCCCCAATCTCCCAATATCTTTTCAGGTGTATAGTTTGAAGCCTCCTCATCGGTCAACTGATGCGACCACCCTACCCTCTTTTCAATTGATGCTCCGACACCTGTATTTTTGTACTCGGCAAAAGACGTTGTTTTCTCATTATCTGTTTTACCCCAGTTGTCCCAGCCTTCAGGCTTGATCATACCACCCAATTCGCAACGTAGAAAAGCTGATTTTCCGAATGGACGCCATGGTCGACCCAAATAGAATGCTGCTTCCGGAGCGGTTCCTGTAATTTTGCAATCGAGAAAAACAAAGCCAAAAGGCGTTCCTTCGTTAGTTGATGGCGCGGTAATAAAACCATGATCTTTGCAAACAATCGTGCACCGATCAAAAACAGCCGTTGACCAACCGAAGATAAAATCTATCGTTCCTTCGATCACACAATCGCGGTAATACTGCCTGCTTTTTTCACCATGCGGGTAAAGTGTATCCTGAAAGCCTAGAAACCGGCAATTGATAAAAGCAACCATATCGCCATCGATCCTCACCGCGACAGCTTGACCAACTGGTCCAGATGAGTTTTCGAATGTGATATTTTCGGCACGGAAACCATCGCCAAAAACAAAGAACGAAGTTGAGCCGGTTGTTCCGACTTCTTCGCCAAAGCGGTTTTTCTTCGAAGCAAAATCGTCGTAAGTCAGAATGGTTTGATCACGATATTCGCCAATAAAAACCACATTGGTTTTGCTTCCGGCCAGTACCAGTTTTTCCTTGTAAATACCTTTTTTAATGAATATCCGGGTTTCATTCTTCCTGAAATCGGGCACTGCATTAATTGCTTCCTGAACGGTGCGAAAATTACCAGTTCCATCAGTTGCCACCACAAAGTCTGGCTCAACAGCAAAAGCAATCGATGAAATCAGTGAGATTGCGATTAAACAGGTACAATATTTTTGAAGTCGTTTTAGCATGTGTATTCACATTTAAATCATTATCTCAATTCCGTCCGAAAAGAGAAATCTACCTTGATTGTAATTTCCTCGCGGACGGGGTTTTGTTGCCTTCATTTAACCCGGGGGTGAAACCCCGGGCTATTGATATTATACCCTATCAGGTTAAAAAAGCCAACACTCTGTTTTTCTTATTTTTCTGTTCTAAACCAATCGATATCGGCTGATCCGGCATCGTTGATCACGCCTTCACGAAGTGCATAGAAACCGACTTTAGCACCTATCCATTTGCCTTCACGGACTCTGAATTTGTTATCAGTTTGAATATAGGACCGATCGTCGAGACTGTAACTGAAACTGCATTCGGCGCCTTTCCAAACATGAACACGTAAATAAATGGTAGGTGTATCAATTGCGTTTGGTATAGATACTTCTTCTTTTCCGGCTTTATCGGCCTGTTGGCAATTAGCCGTTTGAACTTGCAGCTTCCCTTTTTCGCGTTTAACCGCAATTCGGGCATAATCCATTCCCATCACTACCAAGCCAACTTCTTCACCGTCGAAGCGTGCATCGAAGGTGAGTTTGGCTGTTGCAATAAATTCAGGAGCTGGAAACTTCTGAAGTAACAAGTTTGAAACGCCCCACAAATTGACCGCATCGGTTGGTCTTGGAATGCAATTCAGTCTGAAAAAGCCCAGATTTCCGGAAGGAAATCCCCAGCAGGTTTGGTAATTGGCATGCCATTGCCATTGCAATCCCAATTCGCTTCCATTAAATTCGTCGCTTTCAGGAGGTGTCATTTTTGGATAGGCTTTGCCAACATTCGGCATTTTGTAGGTACGAACAGGGTCTCCCGTTCCGTCGCCATCGGTTTCAACGCCAATCACCGGCCAGTCGTTTACCCATTTCATCGGGTTCAAGTGTAACACCCTTCCGTAAGCGCCTAAATCCTGAAAATTCAGAAACCAGTTTTCGCCGGTTTTGGTGTCAATCCATGCGCCCTGATGTGGGCCATTGATGTCGGTTTTTCCCTGAGACATTACGATTTTGTCTTCGTATGGTCCAAATATATTTTTCGAACGCATCACCATTTGCCAACCAGTTGGTACACCACCTGCAGGAGCAAAAACGTAATACCAACCGTTTCGCTTATAGATTTTAGGACCTTCAATGGTCGGGTGATTTTTATGCCCGTCGATGAGCATCACGCTGTTTCCAATAAGCCTGGAACCATCCGGAGCCATGCGGTTAATCAGGATGACGCTTTTTACTCCGGCACGACTTCCGGCTAAAGCATATACCAGATAAGCTTTTCCATCGGTATCCCATAGCGGAGAAGGATCAATCAGACCTTTACCGGATTGAACCAGCAAAGGTTTAGACCACGGCCCTTTCGGATTGGAGGCTTTCACCATATAAATACCGAAATCAGGATCAGGATAATAAATGTAAAACTCATTGCTGTGGAAACGGATGCACGGAGCCCAAACGCCGCCGCCATGCTGAACTTTATTGAATACATCGAACGGAGGCTGTTTTTCGAGCGCATAGCCAATCAATTCCCAGTTGACTATATCTTTGGAATGAAGTATTGGTAAGCCAGGCACACAATTAAACGACGAGGCAGTGAGGTAATAATCGTCGCCCACCCGAATGGCATCCGGATCGGAGTAATCGGCATACAGCACCGGATTGGTATAGGTTCCATCTCCATTGTCGGAAACCCATGATTTGGATATAGAATTACTTGTTTGTGCTGCTGCATTCCACGAAACAGCAACAGTCAAGGCCAAACAAAGTGAATATAATCGGTTCATATTTTTAGTTTATCTATAATTCGTACCACTTCTTTTTCCCCGTGGAAATTTCCCAGCCCAAAGGGGTAAATATCTTTTCTTTACTGAAGTTTGCTGCTTCTTTTTTAGTCAATTCACGCGACCAGGACACCCGTTTCGAACGATCGGCGCCTGCACCTTTATTATTGAATTCGACGAAAGTGACAGTTTTTTCATTCTCGGTTTTCGACCAGTTGTCCCAGCCTTCAGCAGTGATGAATGATCCCATTTCACAATTCAGGAAAGCTACTTTGGCAAAACTTCGCCAAGGACGGCCTAAGAATACCTTATCAACTCCTGAAGCGGCAGTAATTTTGCAATTCAGGAACACAAAACCGAAAGGCTTTCCTTCAGTAGTACTGGCTGCGGAAAGGAATGAGTTTGCTTTAGCATGAAGTGAACATTGCTCAAAAACAGCAGTTGCCTCGCCAAAAATAAAATCGGTGGTTCCCTCAATGTAGCAGTTGTAAAAATACTGACGGCTAAATTTTCCGGCGGCATAAACGGTATCCTGATTGCCAAGAAACCGACAATTAACAAATACGCATCGGTCGCCTTCAACGTTCAGAGCAAGTGCTTGTCCAACCGGACCTGCCGAATTCTCAACAGTTACAGTTTCAAGCCTGAAATCGCTCGCTTCAACTTTAAGTGTGGAGGTATAAAAAGTACTATTCCGGCCGCGGTTGATTTTGTCGAAATAATCGTCGAACGTGATAATGGTTTTATCCACGCTTTCACCAATGATCGACAACTGTGTATTTCCTTCCAGAACAGCAATCTTCTCTTTGTAAATCCCGTTTTTCACATGAATGGTGATCCTATTATCCGGAAATATCTTACAGGCATCAACCGCTTTCTGGATGGAAGTGAAATCACCGCTTCCGTCTAAAGCAACCACATAATCGTACTTTTCAGCGGAGAAAGACCACACTGAAAGAAGCAGGCAAACAATCGTTAATTTTAAAATCCTCATCTTTTTCTATTTTAAAACTTTATCTAAGAAATCGACTATATAGTTCACTATAGGATCGAACCAGGGATGAAACAGCCAAAACGGATGAGGCGTATTCTCAATAGTATGAACCTCACTATATATTTTGTGCTTGTTAAGAATGGCAATCACACTGTCGCGTCCAAAATGAAACCGAGGCAAAGCGCTGTTAACAAATAACATCGGAGGTGTATTTTTACCAACATACTGAATGGGTGATGCTTCAATCCATTTCTCCGAATTTTGGTTGAAAGTGGTGCCAAACCACAATGCTCCAGCCGATTTCTTTGCCGCTTCTTCAGTTTTGCCTTTTTCGTCAGGGGTATTAAAATCCAGCACTCCATCTATATCAATAATGGCTTGAACTGCTGAAGATACACCAGGATTTCCTTCGGTTCCTTCAAATTTCTTCACTCCGGAAGATGCTCCAACCAATGAAGCCAACTGCCCACCAGCCGAACTTCCACCAATAGCAATCCTTTTCGGATCGATGTTGTATTTTTTAGCATTGGCCCGTAAAAAACGAACCGCTGCTTTAATGTCGTATACAGCAGCCGGATACAAAGCTTCCGGAGAAAGACGATGCTCGACCGCAGCTGTAACATATCCTTTTGCTGCAATTTGCTGAGCCAATGGAATATCCATCGATTTATTTCCTGAACGCCAGCCGCCACCATGAATCAGCAGCAAAACAGGATATTTACCAGGTTTCTCCGGACGAAACAAATCGAGATGCAACTCGCGTTTACCATACGGAGTATTGGGCAATGTTGCATAAACCAAATCACTTTTAGCCCGAACACCTGCCGGAAGTTGTGGTTTGACAATTCTTGCTTCCGGAAAATTATTCTTAATATTTACCCAGGCCGAATAGGGTGTAAACGAGGTATCGCGTGGAAAAATAATCCCATTTTCTCTTTGCGAAAACAGTTCTCCTGAAAACAAAATCAGGATACTCAAAGCAAATATTCTCTGGGAAAAGTTCATTTTTCTTTTATTATTTTTTAGCATTTAACACGGCTTTTAAAGCATCAATCCCGTGAATAGCTTGTGCAGGCAAACGTTCTCCGTTTTCGCCAAATACGAGCATGGCCGATTTGGTTTCGACAGTCGATTTCGATTCATCAACTTCACCTGATGCTGCTTTTACCGCATTAATGTTGAGATCAAATTGTCGGGCTAAAAACTCATAAACGGCCTGGCGTTTCGATGGGCCGTAGTCATGCCCTTCTTTTTCCAGATGGACGTTTTCAACCAATTCAGGCTTTCCAAATAAAGTATAGACTTTTTTTAGGTATGGGAATTCGATTTCAGGAACATTGGCGGTCCAGTCGCCTCCATCGGAAACAACCAACATCGGGCGTGGTGCGGCCATGGCAGCGATTTCAACATTGTTCGTGCCCCACTCTCCACAGGAATGAATCGGCATACCACTTTCGCAAGGACAGCCACCAAAGAACCAGGAGGAAACCATCACCACAGGAGCGCTCACCGCAATACGTGGATCGAGTGCGGTCATCAGGAATGTTTGTGTTCCACCTCCGGAAGCTCCGGTCATGCCAATTCGCTTGGGATCAACATAAGGCAATGCACTCAGGAAATCGAGTATCCTGATGCTATTGAGCGTTTGCATGGTTGGGGCTAAAATCGTTCGGTGGTCTTCGAATGCAAACTGAAGGCTTTCTTCTCCCTTGGCAAACATGTCGTAGCTAAAAACAACCGCGCCCATCCGTGCCAGAGTAGCGCTCAACAATTGCGAACTTTCGCTGTAATGTTGAATTTCGCCATGTCCCTGTGCGAGCATTACTGCAGGGAAAGGACCTTTACCTTTGAGCGGTCGGTATAAAGTTCCACTGACAAATACTCCGGGAAGACTTTCTATTGCAACGTTCTCAGCACTATATCCATCCAGTTGACGTTTGTTGGCATAAATGGGAGCTGAATTTACTTTTTCAGGAAGTGGAGATAACCCAAGTGTTGAAAGGAAACATTGCTGCAATTCAGCTTTGCGTTTCCACCAATCAGGAAGCTTGGGATACAAGGAAAGCAAACGGGTTAAATGCTTTTGTCCATCTTCAACCGAACGACGATGGTATTGAAAAGCCTCAATTTTATATGCATTCTCTCCGCTTTTCGAAAAAACCAGATCGAGTGGCACCAAAACAGCCTGTAAAGTTGCTTCAACATCATCTTTAAACCGCCACTGCGCGTAGTTGACTGAACGCTCGGCAACCAGTTTTTCGTCAAAACTCAGTTTGACATGAAAACGGGTTTCAACCTGAGCCAGCACCTCTTTTAGTGGTTTCCGATAGCTTTCTTCAACCGTTTGTGCGTTGGAAAAACATGCAACAAAAAGAGCAATAATCAAAAAAGTTGGTTTCATATCGATAGGTTTTATTGATCCAATACATTCTTTTCAAGCGCCCATTTCTTTTGCCATTCCGGATATTTATCCAGAACTTCTTGTGGTGCATATGTGTACCATGCATATCCATTTCGACGTTCGCGGCTCACTTCAGCCAGCGAATAAAGATATTTGCTGTTCCGATCGCAAAACAAAGGTTTATGCGTTCCCAATTCGTAATAACGAGTCCAGATTGGCGGAGCAGTTGAATCGATCACCACCACCCGGTCAGATGAATAGGTCCGATATTTTGATTTTTCTGTGGGAGCTTTAACTGTTTCAACTCGTGTATTTAAAATTTCCGAGGCCTGAAACCATTGTACGGCACTTTGTACTGATTCTATGATTTTGCGATTAGGTTTATCCATGCTCATCAGGAAAAGAACGACCGAAGCGCTTTCTCCATTGCAAATGCTGGGTGGTTCGAAAGCCCTTGCCCAAGCTGGCTGTAATGTAATTTCATCGTGTTGCTGACACCAAACTGTCAGTTTTCCGTTATCGACGATCTGCATTTTCAGGATACAATCCAATCCTTTGCCGTAAGCTTGCTGAACCTTTTTCCGGAGGCTTTCTTCAACCCATGAAAAATCGGAATTATTTTCTGCAATGTGCCGAAGCATTTGCATAATACCCAAATATGCGCCGTCGTTAAAGGTGATGCGACGACTGTAATTGCCTTTATCGAGCGGAAAATACTGAGGCCAGCCTCCGTTGGGATATTGAGCTTCGAGCACAAAATGGATCCCTTTCAAACATGCGTCTTTGTATTTTGGAATTTGGGTCAGAGAATAAACTTTGGCCAGGTATTCAATGTGTGTGTAAGTTGTTGAGTTGTCGAAAGTGGCATGATGCTGGTCTTTGGTTTTTTGCAGACTATCAATTTGTTCAGAAGTTAGGATTGCCTGCATGTCGTAATTCTTCGGCCAGCCTCCATTGTTACGCTGATACAGTAGAATATTATCAGCGATTTTCGTAATCTCAGTTTCGGTATATCTGGGTTGATTTTGTTTGGGTTGTATGATATTTCCATCGTCGCGAATACCATACCAGTGACGCATACTATCGCCGAACGGTTCCATGCTGATGACCGGATAATTATTGGTTTGAGCTGAGGAATTACGGACAACCAAAATTATCAGCAACATGGGCAGTCCTATGGAAAGAAATAGGTTTTTCATTCGGCTCAGTCTTTTAGGAATAGTTCAGGCTTAAATTTAGCAAACAGTTTTAAAAGTCGGATAATAAAAAATTCGGGAAGCGGGTTTTCCGCTTCCCGAATAAGATCGATACTAAATTATTTGGCTACGTAGCCTGGATTTTGTACAATTTCAGCTTCATTTAAATCGATAGCATCCTGTGGGATTGGACGATAGATCTTGTCCTGGCCATCTAATCCTTTAAATGCGACATCGACTCCAACTTTTTTGATGTCGTAATTGTATTTTCCGCAGAATTCTTTCAGTTTTCCGGTACGGCGCAATTCAGGCCATCTCAGGTATTCGCCCGCAAATTCCTTGGCGCTTTCAATGAGGTAAGCATTTAACGCATCACTCTGACTTCCGGCGGCAGCAATTGAAAGGTTTGGTGCGAGTTTATTCCCGTCTTTGGCATTTCCCGGACGATCCAACACCTTTTGCACGTTTACTTCAGCATTGGCAAAATCGTTCAAGCCAATGCAAGCTTCAGCATACAGAAAATAAGTTTCGGCACGACGAGCCAATACGATATCACGGGTACTGCAATTCTGATCAAAAATGGCTGATGTTGCCGGGCTGTCGAACTTCTTAATTACTGGTGTACAGAAATCGAGTTCATAGGCTGCACGATAGGCAACTTCATCGTATTTAAAAGGATAATACTTAATATTCGAAGCTATTTGCGTAGGATGAGCAGCTTTCCATGCAGTAAGATCGGCATCGGTATAGTCGCGACCCCAAACACGAGGATAGTAAGCCCTAATCAACATTTTTGACTTATCTTTTGTGGCATCGTAATAATGGAAATACTGGTCGTAAATGGTGGTCATGAAAGTGGCATCGTAGCGGGCATCGTTTTCACCATAAAATACATGCAAATTCCATGAAGGATAAAGCACGGTACTCATGTATTTGTGTTTCAACTCTGAACCACCCAAATATGGGCCAAAAAGCGACTGTTGATTATTTCCGCTGGTGGTACTGGCAATTGATTTGGCATCATACTGAACTGCAAAAATAACCTCATCGTTGTTTTCGTTTGTAGGGCTCCACAACGTTTCGAACGGTATTGTAATTCCTTTCCCTGCAATCGCAGCTGTTGCATAAGTTTTAGCTTTATCAAAATCTGCGCTTTGTTTCAAGTCCCAACCACGGGTAAGATAAACTTTAGCCAGATAGTGGTTGGCAACCGTTTTATTTACTTTAGCCAATTCGGTACCCAAATTTGGCAGAGCTGCTTCCATTTCACTGATAATAAAGGCGTATGAATCGGCGAGCGAACTTCTGGGCATATCCATCCTTGGGGCTGTAGTAGCCTCTTTGCTGATGCAAATGCCACCAAACTGTTCAACCAGGATAAAGTGATAAAAAGCACGTAAGAAAGTTAATTCTGCTTTCCATGTGGTGCGTTTAGCTTCAGTTACTGTTGGCAGATCGATGTATTTTAGAGCCATGTTTGTCACCTGAATCGCACTGTATACATTCTGATAGAATGTTTTTACATAGCTATCGGTGGCATACAGTTGTTCGTATTCCATGATTGCTTTATTTCCTGTTCCGCGTTCGCGCTGGTACATATCGGTACCTGCACATTGTAGCCAGGGGGTGCCGCCATAAACGGTGCGCAACGAATTATAAGATGCAGTAACCATGGTGGTAAAACCCACTTCGGTTTTGTAAAACTCTTCGTTGGTGATCCCGCTTTTGTTGTCTTCGTTCAGGTAATCGCTACAGCTTACCAGAAAAAGGACTATAAATAGTGAGCTTATTATTTTTCTCATTTTGAACTGTTTTATAAATTAAAATTTCACATTAACCCCCAACTGGTAGGTAACATTTGATGGACCGTTACCATTCTGCAAAGAAGTGGTTGCGTATTCAGGATCCCATCCCTGATATTTGGTAAATATGAATGGGTTCAATACGTTAGCATAAATACGGAAGTGGCTCATCTTAACCTTCGACAAATATTTCTTTGGCAAAGTATAACCCACCGTGATATTCTTCACTTTCACAAACGATGCATCGGTATATTGACCGTTTGCACCATAATATGGGCCGGCATTGTTTGGCGCCGGATATTTCGAATTTTCGTTCCCAGCGGCAACACCCCAAACTGCTTTTGGCGAGTCGGCCACCGAAGTATCCCAGCTGTTCCAGTCGTAACGGGCAATTCCAGTTGGAACGAAAAAGTCAGACGATACTTTTGGACGACCACGTTGTGTATTGGTTGATCCAAATTCGCCCAGAAACTCATCTCTGACAAACGATCCCTGGCTAGTGTAAATGTTGAATGAAAGATCCCAATTTTTATAGCTCAGTTCTGATGAAAAACTTCCGGTCCATTTGGGGTCTGGGGTTCCCAAAACGATGCGGTCTTTGTCTGCTGTAATCTTGCCGTCACCGTTAATGTCTTTGGCAATGGCCTGACCTGGTTGCTGACCCCATGCTGCAGCTTCGGCAACTTGTGTTGATTTCCAAATGCCAATAATGTTATAATCGTAAATTACGTTGATTGGCTGGCCAATGAAACGAGCTTCACCCATCACGTCCTGTTTCTTACCATACAGTGTTTGGATGGCATTTACGTTGTGGGCAAAAGTGAAAGAAGTTGTCCATTCCAGGTTACTGGTTTTCACATTAACAGTACTAAGTGACAGTTCAATCCCTTTGTTGCTTACCGATCCGATGTTGTCTTTCATGCTGGCAACACCTGATTCGATTGCCAAAGTACGGTTCATCAACAGCCCGTCTGAAAGTTTGTCATACAAATCAACCGTTCCTGAAATACGGCCATCGAAGAATCCATAGTCGATACCAAAGTTGAACTCACGGGTCTTTTCCCATGTAATCAACTGGTTAACAGGCAACCCTGGAGCGAATCCAGAAAAAGCAGTTCCGTTGTAATCGTAATACACGTTTGCACCTGTCTGCGGAGAAAGCATAGTGCCATAAGGACTGATGCCATTATTGTTACCAGAATATCCGAAGCTGAAACGGGCTTTCAGGTTAGAGAGGAAATCAGCTTTCAGGAAGCTTTCTTCAGAAAGGCGCCAAGCCAAAGCCAATGATGGGAATGCAGCCCATTTATCAGCCAATTTTGAACTTCCGTCGTAACGTAATGTACCTGTGAACATGTACTTACCCATATAGTCATAGTTTACACGGGTTGCATACGAAAGCAGCGAGGTTTCAGAATAATTTGTCTTTGAATCGCCCGGAATTAATGTTCCGCTAAATAAGTTATACCAATCTGAATTATAAGGAAGCCCTTCGGTTGCAGCCTGAATCAGTTCATAACGGCTTTTGTAGAAGCTGTTGATGAACGATGCATTCACATGATGAACTTCGTTTATGGTTTTATTATAACTGATCTGGTTATCCCAGGTATAATCGAACGACTCGGTGTTAACTTGTGATGAATAGTCCTTGGTACGGTTACCTGCAACTACTCCAAAATATTTTCCTGTACGTGTCCTGTTCAGGCGTGGAGAAAGTGTCGATTTGAATTCAAGACCTGGCAGTGGGTTAAACTGAAGAAATACGCTTCCCAGAACATCGTACCGTCTGATTTCCTGATTACCACTGTTAATTTCTTTCAATGGATTTGGAGAACTGGTGAAGTTACCCGCGCCCTGAATTGAGGTTGCAATACCTGGTTGATCAATCAAAACGCCATTATCGTCGTAAGCTCTCAGGATTGGAGGCATACGCAAAACATCGCGGTAACCATATTGGCTTCCGGAGTTAGTAGTGGTTTGGCTCAGGTTAAACGAACCCCCTGTGGTAAAAAAGTCGGAAACTTTGTGAAACATGCTTCCTTTAAAACTATATCGATCAAGTGATTCCATTACAAAGTTACCCTCCTCATTTTGGAAACCCATACCCAGATTGTACGACATATCGCTCGAATTCCCGGCAATATTGATGTAATGGTTTTGTTGCTTTCCCTGCTGTGTGGCTAGGCCCAACCAATCTTCATAATCCTGATTATAAAGGCGTTTATCGAGCAATGGGCTCTTTTGAAGGATAGCATCTTTGCTTGCCGGAGTTATTTCATACGCTTTTGCAGTAGTGTTGTAAGTATAGAATGCCGAAGTACGGAAATCGACCCACTCGCGGCCGTCCATAAAATCAGGAATATTGGTTAAATCCCTAACCCCGGCATATCCATCGTAAGAAATGGTAGTTTGGGTTCCTTTTTTCAAACCTGCTGATTTGGTCTTAACAAGGATTACCCCATTTGAACCACGCGATCCATAAATAGCAGTCGAAGAAGCATCTTTCAGAACGTCAATACGTTCGATATCCGAAGGATTCAAAAAATCGATGTCGCTGGTCACAACTCCATCAACTACATAAAGTGGATTTCCGGCATCAATAGAGTTTTGCCCCCGGATTCGAATGGTCGAGCTACTTCCCGGCTTGACGGAATTACTTGTGATATTAACTCCAGGAATGGCTCCCTGCAAGGCAGTCATTAGCGAAGTTGTTCCTTTTGAAACTAAAAGGTCTGATGACACAGTACCAACCGAACCGGTAAGGTCAGTTTTCTTCACGGTACCGTATCCAACAGCGACAACCTCTTCTATTTCAAGTGTGTTGCTTTTGAGTAGTACATTAATCTCTTTTTGGCTATTAATAGCTATTTCTTTGGTTTCCATACCAATAAAAGAGAATAAGAGTACATCCTTCTGGACGTTAGCCGGAGTAATGGAAAATTTTCCATCAAAATCGGTTATCACTCCATTTGTAGTTCCTTTCACTACAACATTTACGCCTGGCAATGGTGAGTTTGTTTCATCAACCACAACACCGGTAACTTTCTGAGCGTACAATTGCGCGCTTGTGAAAATTACAAACAGTGCTAACAGGCAAACTTTACCAAGAAAACTTTGCTTCATTTTCATCATAGATAATTGTTAAGTTTGAATATTGCTTTTTTTATTTCGTATTCATTTCAAGCGAAGCCATGATAAATGGCCCTACTCCTTTTGGATCGTTGTCGCGCACCGGCTCATTAATGTAGTATTCGTATGAGCCATCACGATATGGGTTTCCACCCAAACCAGCCACCGAGCAGCATTTGGTCAGGCTAATTGTTCCATCACTGTTATTTTTGATCAGGTTTCCCAATATTCCTGAATAGGCTTTCAACGCAACTGCTTTATAATCGCTACTGATGTAGCCTTTGCGGACTGCTTTCAACAAAGAATAGGTAAACATGGAAGAAGCCGTTGCTTCAAGGTAATTTCCTTCGCGGTTGCCCTGATCGAGAACCTGGTACCACAATCCAGTTTTCGGATCCTGGTGTTTTTTAATTCCGGCCGCAACCTGGTTCAGAATTTGCAGGATTTTTGCACGACCTGCGTGGTTTTGCGGAAGATAGTCGAGTACATCGACCAAAGCCATTGTATACCAACCTTCGGCTCTGCCCCAATAATGAGGAGAACAACCGGTTTTTGGATCGGCCCATTTTTGCTCTTTGCTTTCGTCCCAACCGTGATAGTTCAGACCAGTTGCAGGATTGTATGTATATTTATGTACGAGCACGAACTGTTTCACCACATCGTCGAAAAGTTCAGGCTGATTAAAATGTGCGGCATATTGTGCATAAAACGGAGCTCCCATGTACAAACCGTCGAGCCACATTTGGTGTGGATAACGTTTTTTGTGCCAGAAACCACCTTCTGAAGTTCGTGGGTGGGTTTTGAGCTGATCGCGCATGTGTTTGATGGCAGTCAGATACCTTTCGTCTTTGGTGTTTTCGTACAAATCGAAAAGAAACTTTCCGGAGTTTACCGCATCTATATTATAATCTTCCAAATCGTATTGACTGATGGCTCCATCGGCCCCGATGAATTTATCGGCATACGTTTTGGCGTAATTATAATACGTTTCGTTGCCGTTTTCTTTCCACACTTTAATCATGGAATGGGCAATCAAACCCTGGGTATAATTCCAGACCGGTTTGGGATTAAAATCAACAGTCCAGGGTTCCGGGAATTGTTTGATTTCCGAATCAGCCATTTTCACAGCCATCTCCAGGCCATTTGCCGGACTTAGTTTAGTCTGGGCAAAACACGACTGAAATACGATCAAAAAGACTAGTGCTGCTGTACAAATTTTCATCATTGGTTAGTGTTAAGTTTGTAATACAATCGATTGCTCAAAAACTCGTAATAATCAAAAACAAAAGGATAGCTGCCAGAACGATTGCTGTCAGGACAATGATCCACGAAAACCTTTTCTGTTTTTTGATTAGCTCTTCCATAAGTTTTGATTAAGTCTTGGTGTAAATCTACGACAAGGCGAGTCAACAGGCCTTTAAAGGCATATCAGGAAGGGAGGACAGGCGTACCAACAGCGAGGTTTATTTCCCAAAAAGCGGGTGAATTTCTTCACCTTAAAACCTAGAATAGCGCATAAAATACTGGATTTAAACTGATTAATCCAACAAAATACACTTTCGCGTATATGAATAGATTGTTAAAAAACCGTAAATTATTTGGTTGGTGTTGGAAGGGGAAATAAGCAGGAATTATGAGCAATCTTTTAATAAACCAGAGGGTTTGCATGTTTGTAGCTATTTCAAAAACAAAAGATATTCGACCTCGACTGGGGTCGTACAAACGTCTCCCCAAAATTTTCTATAAACATTTGATGCCGCTGGCATCCTGCGGTATATCTTAAAATTTTAGATTCGCTACTCTGCTCCTCGTTGGTCAATTATTTTTTTAGAATTCCTCTGACCACACTTTCGTTTATTAAATTCTCGGCATAGTTCCAAATTGCTGTCGAACCGTGTTTAATTGCTTTTTTCTTTTCATAAACTTTTTGATAGGGCACATTAAATTCGGCCCAGGTTCCACCATTATTTGAAGTGTTTTGTAGTAAAGGTTCAAACCGGTCCATCGATTTTGCAAATTTTGCTTCATCAGTCATACTTTCTTCAAATTCTTCCCAAATTGCAATAAATTCTTCGGCTTGTTCTGTTGGTAAAAGCCCAAAAATTCGTTTGGCTGCAGCAAGTTCTTCGTCTGTATTGGTGTGATTTTTTTCAGAATCGTAAATAAAAGTGTCGCCTGCATCAATTTCTACAATGTCGTGGATTAAAACCATTTTCAAAACTTTAAGAACGTCAATTGGTTTGTCCGAATGTTCTGCCAATACAATTGTCATCATTGCTAAATGCCAACTGTGTTCAGCGTCATTTTCGGGTCTGTCGCTATTGAATAATTTAGTCTTACGTTGAATGTATTTTAACTTGTCAATCTCTTTTATAAAACTTATTTGTTTTAATAAATTGTCAGTCTGCATTGTTCAATAAGTTTTGTGAGAATTTCATTGTTAACTTGAGTCTGTTTAAATTGCTACCAACGTTTGGAACTAAACGCAGGAAGGGAGTTTCCCGGTGAACTTCATACGAAGTGCTGCTTTTCAAAATTTCAATTTACTGTCAACAAAGCACCGAAGCCCGATTTGCCAGTTATTTTGCTGTTGTGCCCAATGGTTATTCTTGTTTTAGCTTGTTCCAAGTAGCCAATTAAATACGTTCAAGTGTCTCACTCCGCTTCGGTTTTGCGTAAACGAATCTGTCGTGAACAAATACTTCGGGTAGTTGTCGTTGATTTTTTCTAACGCTCCGAACTCGCGTTCGACTGTGCTTTCGTTTGTCATTTGCCATGCTACCTGGTAGTATTCAATTTCGCCTAATGGGGTTTTGCAAACAAAGTCCACTTCTGTGTTTCGGGCTGTGCCTGTCCAAACTTTGTTGCCTCTACGTACCAATTCCAAATAAACAATATTTTCTAAAATGTGACCTCTGTCGGTTATTCGCTCTTTTCCAACCAAAATATTCAGTAACCCTGTATCAACCAAATAGTATTTTTCTTGTGTGGCCAATTGTTTTTTGCCTTTCAAATCGAAGCGGTTTACTTTGTAAAACACAAAACTTTCCACCAAATATTCCAAGTATTTTTCTACTGTGGCGTGATGTATGTTTTGTCCGTCTTGCTTGAGTGTTTTGGAAATATTGCTTGGCGAAAGTGCGTTTCCAATATTAGAAGCCACAAATTTTACAATGTTAGCAAAAGCACGTTTATCGTTTATTTTGTGGCGTTGAGTTATGTCTTTTTCAATTATTGTGGTGTAAATAGCTTCAAGATATTCGTAGATTTTATCAAAACCGCTTTCTCGCAGTTCCACACCCTTAGGCAATGAAGTTTCGTTTATGTAATCAAAAAACAAGGCTTCGTAATTGAGGTATTTGTTGAACGTGTCAATCTTGCGTGCGGTTAAGTATTCGTTGAACGAAAAGGGCAAAATAGAAATTTCTATGTAACGACCGCTCAGCAAAGTTGCTAATTCGCTATTCAACAAAAATGCATTTGACCCTGTAATATACACATCGGTATTTTCGGTAGCAAAAAGCCCGTCCACTAATTTTTCAAAAAACGGTATGTTTTGAACTTCGTCCAAAAAAACATAATTGGTTTTATCGGGTTGAAATTTTTTCTTTATCTCAAAGTAAATATCGCTCCACGTTTTATTCAGATAATTTTCGGGTAATTCAAAATTATAAAACTGCATTTGTCGTTTGCCGATGCCTTGTTTTAGCAAATGTTCGCGGTAAAGTTCCAACAAAGTGCTTTTGCCCGACCTACGCAAGCCACTAACTACCTTTATGAGGTCTTTGTCTTTGTACGACAGTAGTTTGTCTATGTACTCCTTACGATTTGTATAATTAGCCATAAGGCAAATATATAAAATAAATTATCAAAACTTGCACAAATTACAAGTTTTGATAATTATTGACGTCCAACTTTTATGAAAAAACCTTACCTGATATCCAAAGTATAATATGGTATTTGTCGTATCAAAAGTTCGTATGATTTCAGAGTTAGCGGCTCTACCATTGGCAACATGCAGGAAGCAGATCCTGAATCCTCGGGATCAAGCCGAAAAACAGCCCGGGCGGAAACATGCACACCGAAAACCACTGCTGCCGGCCGGGTAGCTATAGTTCAACCGGAACTTCACGCTGGGTTCTACGCACCGCTTAAAGTCCTATATATTGTAGGCAGTGCTTTATTTTGATCCTTTAGACTTCTTAATGTTCAAAGTTTTCTGTTTTATCCATTGAATTGAAATGTCAAAGGGTGCTGTATCACTGTCAAATGCAGTATTGTGGCCTATTGTTGAAAATAAAGTATATTCGAAAGGTTTGCCTTGAACCTTAAATGTGTTTAATTGCTCTATGCACAACTTTACGGGAATTTGTATATCCTTCTCTCCAAAAAGCCA
Organism: Bacteroidota bacterium; assembly: GCA_023251455.1. GTDB lineage: Bacteria > Bacteroidota > Bacteroidia > Bacteroidales > Prolixibacteraceae > Aquipluma. The sequence goes on along the minus strand of JAHEYT010000025.1, from coordinate 23,857 downwards.
AAGTCCAGGAATTGAAAGAGTATTCAGAGAAATTTTTGGGTCAGTCGCCACGAATTGATACCTGTCTGGGTCATTTTTAGTATGTTCACGAGCATCCGCTTCTGTATGATTTTCCCAAAAATTATTGTTTCCATTAGTATAAAACTGAAATCGGAGTTGTTCTAGAGTTGTAATTGTAGGGCAACTAAATAAAACCATAAATTCTATTTGTGGATTTTTGCTTGCAGTAATTGGAATTATCCATCCTGCTTGACTGAAGCCAACTAATCCAATTGGTGTTTTTTTATCTTTCAAATAAGTTCGAAATGTATTTACCGCTGCATTTGCATCGTGAGATAATAAATTAAGATTAGTAGTGTCAATATTATTCGTGCCAACAGTTGGTCCTACATATACACCACCAGATTCTCCAACTCCACGTTTGTCATATGTCAATACAGCAATACCTTCTTTAGCAAGACGCTTTGCGAACTCTATTTCTCTTTTTACCGGGTCAGACCCATGAACAATTACAACTGCTGCAAATGGATTTTTAGGCTTTAAAATTGAACCTGCAAGAGTGATGCCCTGACTTTCAAACTTTACATCTTGAATGACAAAATCGGTCAATTGAGAAAATACAGTTACTGGTAAGGTTATTAATAATAACCAAAGATATAAGTTGGGAAAAAAGTTGATTTTCATTTTGGATTAATATAAAAATTTATTCTGAACAGTCTTGATTGCATTGGCTACAACAACTATATATCATCAAATATACCGTACTTTTCTGATCTTTGGCTTCTGTTAAGCAGCTTTATTTTTCGTGGATTTTTGAAATTCGCAAATGCTTATCTCTGCCCGCACTGCGGTTATTTTTAATCGTCCTGCGAAAAGGGAAGCTGTCCTGCGGATACTTTTCACCGTCCTGCGTGAGGGGGAGGCGTCCTGCGTAACCTGTTGGTCGTCCTGCGGAGATTTCTACCCGTCCAGCGGCACAGGAACGGCAAAAGCATCCACCGGGCGGGTTAAACTTCCACCAGAAAGGAAATAAACAAAAAAAGGGTAAATCAATCGTTCTGCCGGTGGTTTTATTCTCCCACATGCTTATCCACATATTCGCTGGCGCTCATGCCAAACTCCTGTTTGAAGCATTTGCGAAAATGCGATAAATCGCGGAATCCTACGGCGTAAGCCACTTCCGAGATATTCAGTTTTTTCTGTACCAGCAATTGGGCAGCCCGTTTCAGGCGAATGCTTCGTACAAATTCTTTCACGGTCATCTCGGTAAGCGCGTTCAGTTTACGGTACAGCTGCATCCGGCTTACGCCAATTTCGGAAGCAAAACGCTCTATGTCAAGATCAGGGTCATCAATGTTATCTTCAACAACGGTAATGGCTTTGTTCAGGAAACGTTCATCGGGCGAACTCAGTATCACATTCCGGGGCTGAAGCAGTATTTCGCCGGTGTACTTTTGTTTCAGCGATTGCCGCACCGAAAGGATATTCTCAACCTTAGTCTGAAGAATGACCAAATCGAAAGGTTTGGTTATATAGTCGTCGGCGCCGTAGCTCAGTCCTTCTATTTCGTGCTCGCGCGAACCCAATGCGGTAAGCAGCAAAATCGGGATATGCGACGTGCGTTCGTCTTTTCTGATCTTCCGGCAAAATTCAAATCCATCCATATCGGGCATCATCACATCGCTGATGATGATATCAGGAATGGTTTTCAGCGCAATGTCCCAACCCGCTACCCCATTGCCTGCTTCCAAAACCTGGTAACTGGGTGAAAAATGCGATTTGATGAAGTAACGAACATCGGCATTGTCGTCGACTAAAAGCATAATTTTTTGTCCGGCAACAATTTGATCGCCCAAATGCTCTTCCGAAACGGAAACAGCCTGCTCTTGCTCTTTCTGATCAGTAGATGAAACATGCTCAGAGGCTTCGGGATGATTAAGATCTTCGTAAGGAAGCTGAACGGTGAACTTCGATCCTTTCCCCGGTTTACTGATAACGAATAGTTTTCCGTTGTGCAACTTCACAAGTTCTTTGGTTAGCGCAAGGCCTATTCCGGTGCCAGTCTGCCCCGCTCCCTCGCCAACCTGGAAAAACCGGGTAAATATTTTCTCCAGGTTCGACTCCGAAATCCCGATCCCGGTGTCTTTCACCGTAATCTCGATCAACCGGTTCACTTCTGAATTTCCAGGCGGATCGTTTTCGCCAGAATCGTCGAACACCAACGAAAGATTGACTGATATTTTTCCACCTTTCCCGGTAAATTTAAAGGCATTCGACAACAGGTTATTCATGATTTTGTCAACCTTATCGGTATCAAAATTGGTGATGATCCTTTTCTTCAGAGAATTAAATTTCAGTTCAATCTCCTTCTCTTCAGCGTATTTATCAAACGAACTAACAATTTCAGAAATATACGACACCAGATCACCACTGGTGAGAATCAGTTTCAGATTGCCGCTTTCCAATTTTCTGAAATCGAGCAACTGATTAATCAATTGATGCAATTGAGTCGCGTTTCGGTGCATCACTTCAACATGCCCTTTTATTTCGGACGGAGGAAGCATGTTATTTTTCATTTTTTCGAGCGGACCCAAAATCAGCGTCAAAGGAGTCCGGATTTCGTGCGAAATATTGGTATAAAACCGCAACTTCATCATGTCAAGTTCATGCAGTTTTTTGGCTTTTAGGCGCTCAAGCACCAGGTCGTTTTTGAGCTTTTCTTTATTCACCAAAAAGGCAATCAGCATATAAAACAATCCTGCAATGGCAGCCAACAGCAAAACCCGAAACCACCAGGTCTGCCAGTAAGGTGGAAGAACTTCTATTGTAAGAACCGGCCCCGCACTACTTTCCTGCCTGTCGATGGATACTGTTTTTACCCGAAATGTATATTCTCCAGGATCCAAATTGGTATAGATGGCCGAGCGGCTAACCGAAGGTTCAGTCCAGTCCTTGTCAAAATTTTCGAGATAATAGGAGTATTGAATTCCCAGGTTATTGGCGTAATCGAAAGAAGCAAAGTCGAGTGTAATGGAGTTCTGCTCGTATTTCAGTTCTATTTTCTCGGTTTCCGAAATACTTTTTGTCAGGACATCTCTTTTGCTGTCGCCAATTTTTACTGATTTATTGAATATTTTCAGATCGGTCAAAACGATGGGCGCAAAATATTCGCCCGATTTAATTTTCGCCGGATCGAACACATTAAAACCTGAAATTCCGCCAAAAAGTAACTCCCCATTTTTCGATTTAAACGCGGCGCCATAGGTAAACTGATTGTTCTGGAACCCATTTTTCAGAGAGAAATTATGAAACCGTTCTTTTTCGGGATCGAATTTTGAAAGTCCGTTGGTGGTACTTATCCAAAAAAAGTGGTCATTGTCTTCCAAAATAGCCAGTGTCTGGTTATTAGCCAGTCCGTTTTTTTCGGTATAATACTTTACAATACCCTTTTCTTTTGAATAAAGAGCAATCCCTTGATTATTGGTGGCCAGCCAGAATCTTTTTTTCGAATCCTGAAGCATGTATCTCGTCGATTCGTTCACCCGAACAATACTTTTGTCTTTGGGATTATAAATTACAAGAATGTCGGAGCCAATCCATAAACAATGTTCATCGTCTTCGGCCAGCCAATTAACCTGGCCATCGCTCAAATTCTGATAATGTGTGAAGTTGCCTGTTTTGGGATCAAACTGATCAAGCCCGGCTGTAGTTCCAACCCAGATATCGTTGCGACTGTCTTTTAGTAAAGCCCATACCCTATTATCCGACAAACTTCCGGGGTCAGAAGGATCATTCTGATAATGTTTGAATGTTTCTGTCCGAAGATTAAGTACATCTAATCCGCCCAGGAAAGTACCAATCCACAGGTTGTTTTGGTCGTCGTCCAACAAAGCCTTGATGCAATTGCGCGACAAAGAATTTGGATTGCCCTTTTGAGGCACAAGGTATCTGAAACGGCCAGTCTTTCGGTTCAGTATATTGATTCCACCGCTTTCGGTACCGGCCCAGATATCGCCTTTCGGATCGATCCAAAAAGCATAAATCTCACTGCTGTTCAAATACCGGTCGTCGCCAGTCATCGATTTAAATCCCTGAATATTTTGCCTTTCTTCAATCAAAAAGTTGATACCGTTGCGCGTACCAATCCAAACATCGCCCTTCAAATCGTGAGCAATACACTGAATTGAATTATTAACCAAACTTTTAGGCTCTCTTTCTTCGTGGTAATAAAAAGCGGTTACGCCTTTATGCTTTTCGTAAATGTACAATCCGCCTCGGGTTCCAATCCAGTACTTTCCGTTTTTGTCTTTTGAAATCGACCTGACAGTATTGCTTCTGTCGTTGTTTGGATCAATAATAACCTGTCTGGCTTCAAGTGTTCTCTGATTAACTACAAACATTCCGTTGGCATAGGTTCCCACCCAAATGGTGCCATCATCATCCATTACAATTTCCCAAATCTCTTCGTTTGCCGACAAATTGAGCGATAAACTGACCTTTTCAGAAGTATTGGTTTTTGGATTGTAGACCAGCAGACCATGGTTTGTACCCAACCATATTCTTCCGGATTGATCGGAAAGCAAAACACGAAAATAATCGGAGAATACGGATAAATTGGCTGGCTTTATTTCTGAAATACTATTTTCGCCTTTGATCAGGTATAGCTGGGTTTCGGTTCCTACCCACAGGTTACCGGCCTGATCTTCGCGAATGGAAGTAACCGAAGCATCTTTTAGTTCTGGTTGGCTCCCGGAACTAAACAGGTGCTTAAAATTTTCCTTTTCTCGGTTAAATTTATTCAGTCCTCCGTTTTCAGTACCAATCCACAATTGGCCTTTGCTGTCTTCGAAAATCGCCCTGACCAGATTTCCTCTCAAGCTGGTCGAATCTTCAACATCATTTTTGAAAACTGTAAACTTATAACCATCGAAACGGCAGGCACCCTGCGATGTTCCAAACCACATCCATCCTTTTTTATCCTGAAGAATACTGTGAATCTGATTATTGGAAAGGCCATGCTCCTGCGAATAAAAATCGAAATTCAGGTTATTGACAGCCTCTATTCCCTCCGATTTTGAAGATTTAAAAACCAACAGAAGACAGAAAAACAGGATCAAAGCCTCTCTGCTGCACTCCCGGAGAACAGTTATTAAAGCCTTTCCAAAATTTCCATTACTCCTCATAATCATAGTGGTTTTCTGTCGGGAACGAATTTACAATCTTTTTGCTGAAAACAAGAAAACCAACAAGATTCAAAAACCAATGAAGAATTTAGAATCCGGCCTTACTATTTTTTCTGATCCAACGAATGCCGCCCGAAAACGCCCAGATTAAGTACATCAAAGTTGCGTTCGTAACCTGTCACAAACAAGCTATGGTTTGTAAATCCGCCCAGGGGTGCAACCTTTTCGAAGTTAAAATTCATTTGCGTTAATTCCATTGGATAATCAGCCAGGCAATTCCTGAAATCCCGCCCATAGAGATAAAGTGCGTTTAGGAAATAATAGGTAACATCGAATCCCTGAAAGCTGAATTGAGTAGGTTCGGCTGAATAATTCTGGCGGTACAGACCAACAAAACGGCGTACCTGAGGCCGGTTATAATCAATAAAATACGGAGACAAATAACGTAACCGAACGCGATGATAGTTTTCAGTCTGAATACTTTTCAACTTTGGAAGCGCCTGTGTACCCAGCAATACAATGTTGTAATGCTCGGCTAAAGCAGTCAGGTTAGTAACTGCAACACTAACCTGCGCTTCATTATCGGTTGGGATGATAAAAATATTCTCAGCACTCTCGGCCAGAAGTGGCTTTAAGGAGTTAATTCCCTGCTGCGGCAGGTTGTACTCATGAAATAATGTTTTCTTTGAACTTACAGCGAGTTTCTCCTTACACAATTTAGCAAGCTGGGCATCAGCCGACGTTGAATTTCCACTTAGCTGAAGCAGTATAAAATTCTTGTCGCGTAAATCTTCAGCAGCATATAAGGCAGTTTGCTCTATCTGGTATTCCCGTGTCGGATTCACCTTAAAAAACCAGGAGTTATTCTGCTCGAAGTTTCCAGTTGATGCCAATGGCGATATCATCGGAATCCGGTTCTTTGCGGCAAACGAAGCCACTGTTCCCTGAAGTTCGGGATACACCGGCCCGATGATCAGATTCATATCCCGGAATTCGTCCATCTGAACCAGGGCATTAATCATTTTCTGATTACTTACATCAAACACATACAACTCGACATTCATCCCCTTGCGCTGCAAGCTGTCCAGAGCAATCAAAGCGCCTTCATAAAATTCCAGAAATCCCAAGGCTTTCTGATCGATGTTCACCCCACTTAGTACAACAGTTGTATCTGCAGGATTGACAACAACCGGTTTCGTTATACTGATTTTGCCCAACAAAAGCGCTTTATCAATGCTGGTTGGCCCCAGATTTTCATTTCCGGCGAGATATAAAGGCAGCAAAAGGGCCGCTTTATACTTTTGTTTTTTTGCATTTATAGGGTCACAATTCTGTGGAGGTTCTGAATTAATTTCTATTGCACCTGAGGCTTGAGAGGCTTCCGGCCTTATTGAATTTGCAGATTGCTGTGGAATAAAAATAATCTCCCCTGTTTCCAGACTGCGTGAAAAGAGTGACGGATTTGCTTTTTTAATTTCGGTAACATCCACACCAAAGCGGGCGGCTAACGAAAAAAGCGTTTCTCCCTTTTCAACCTTATATTTGCTCAGAACAACATCGTTTGATGCGGGAACTGGTACAACCTGAGAAGCAGCTGATTTTGCCGGAATTTTCAGTTTCATCCCAGTCTTAAGACCGTTCACCAGCAATGGATTAAATTTCAGCATATCATCATGTGAAACGCCATAGCGCTGTTCAAGACTATATAAGGTTTCGCCTGAAACCACCGGATGAACCGAATATTCCGAAACATCCATCTGCTTAGTCTGATTTTCTGACATTTCACTGGCCTTTTGCGCCTCAGCCTTGGTAATACTCACTGGAATCTTCAAAACCTGCCCGACAACAATTCCGTTGGTCAGCTCCGGATTATTCCGGATTAAATCGTTGGCCGTGATGCCATATTGTTTGGCAATTGTAACCAAGGTTTGCTTTGACACGACTTTATGGTAATAATATTCTTCTTCGGCCGCTGGCTGTGCTTGTGTGACTTGTTCTTGTTTCTTCGGTTCAGGAGTAACAGTAACAACCGGAATTTTAACTGTAGTGCCAGCTTTAAGAACACCCGACAATCCAGGGTTCGCCTGAAGAATATCCTTCTGGCTTACCTTATATTTCTGGCAAAGACTAAAAACAGTTTCGCTTTTAGACACGGAATGCAGAATGTATTTTACTCCTGAAATTTCAACTTGTTTCTGCGAAAAACAAGGATTAGGAATTGAAAAGATTAAGGCGAACAGGCAAATGACAACAAGTATTTTCATGGTACAGACGTTCTAAAACTGGAGCCAAAAGTAAAACAAATGCCAGTACTTCCCAAATGGGTAGGTACTGGCATTTTTATTTATTTATACTGTTTGGAGGAGGTCACCCTGAACTTGTTTCAGGGTCTACTTTCCAAGGGATACCGAAACAAGTTCGGCATGACACTAGTATGCTTTTTCGCCGAAGTATTTCATGAACTGAGTCCGTTCCCATGCCTGAGCCGATGTTGCAGCCTGGCTTAATGAACCTTGGAAATCAGCAATGGTTTTATATCCTTTTTGATCCATCCAGTCTGAAATCCCCTTATTCATTTTGGTGATTGCCGATGGGCCTTCGTGATAAAGAACTGAGGCAACCTGAACAGAAGTAGCACCAGACAATAAGAATTTCAAAGCTGTTTCAGCCGAATGAATTCCGGATGTAGCAGATAAATCAATTTTGATCTGACCCGACAAAATACCGGTCCATTTCAAAGGAAGTAAATAATCGTGCGACGTACTTAAAACGTCGGCAACGGTGACACTTTCCGATTGAATATCAACATCGGGACTGTAAAAGCGGTTAAAAATGGTGATACCAGCAATTCCGGTGGTAGCCAGTTTCTGAACCATTCCGGAAAGATTTGAAAAATAATGACTGATTTTAACGGTCACCGGTATTTTAACAACCGCTAGAACTTTCTGAATGGTTTCTAAATAAAATTGTTCGTGATTTTCACTTGTCTTTGAAGCATCTGATGGAGTAACAAACATGTTCAATTCCAGAGCATCAGCACCGGCTTCTTCAATTTTCCGGGCAAAAAGTGTCCAATCGCTTGAGCTAACACAATTGATGCTGGCAACAATCGGAACAGTGGTTCTTGCTTTTGTGTCAGAAATCAGATGGAGATATTTCCGGAGCGTTTCTTCCTTAATCACATAATCGAAGTAATCCAGGTATTCCGGATCTGAATTCATTCCGGTGCGAAGGCTGAGCTCTTCCTGCAATTCAGAAAAAATCTCTTCCTCAAATATTGATTTTAAAACAATGGCTCCGGCACCTGCCTCAGCCAGTTTAATAACTTGTTCTGCATGACCGGTCATGCTGCTGCTTGCTGCAATTACCGGGCTTTTTAAATCGAGTCCGAAGAATCGGGTTGATATATTTGCCATAACAATGAGATTGATCGTTAAAGTTATAAAAATTAATTGGCCTTGTGCTTTTTCTGAAGGTACTCATCCATGTTAGCAGCAGCTTTGCGGCCATCGCCCATCGCCAGAATTACCGTTGCACCACCACGAACAATGTCGCCACCGGCAAACATTTCAGGAATTGAACTTTGCATGGTTTCCTCGGTCACTTCAATGGTTCCCCATTTGCTAACTTTCAGTTCTTTTACTTCTGAAGGAATAAGCGGGTTTGGTGAAACCCCCACGGCAACCACAACCAAATCAACCGGAATGTCATATTCTGAGCCTTCAAGAACGATCGGACGACGACGACCTGAAGCATCAGGTTCGCCTAGTCCCATCCGTTGAACACGCATCCGGTTTACTTTTCCTTTTTCGTCGGCAAAATATTCAATCGGGTTAGCCAGGTTAATAAATTCGATGCCTTCCTCTTCTGCGTGATGAACTTCTTCAACACGGGCAGGCATTTCCGCACGCGAACGGCGATAAACAATAATTGCCCTCTCGGCGCCTAAGCGTTTGGCTGTGCGAACCGAGTCCATTGCGGTATTTCCACCACCAATTACAGCAACAGTTTTTCCTTTGATGACAGGAGTATCAAAATCATCTTTAGCCGCATTCATGAGGTTTACACGAGTCAAATATTCGTTCGACGAAAGAATTCCATTGTAGTTTTCGCCCGGAATATTCATGAAACGCGGAAGACCGGCACCACTTGCTACAAAAAAGGCTTCAAAACCTTCTTCTTTCAAATCGTCGAAGCTGGCAGTTTTTCCAACAATAAAGTTGCGAACGAACTTCACTCCCATTTTTTGAAGGTTATCCAATTCAACGTCTACAATTTTGTTTGGAAGACGGAATTCAGGAATACCATATTTTAATACACCACCGATTTCGTGCAGCGCTTCAAAAACAGTCACATCGTAACCCATTTTGATCATATCGCCTGCAAACGAAAGTGATGCAGGACCTGAGCCAATGGCGGCAATTTTAATTCCGTTGGCAGGAGCAACTTCAGGAACCGACATAAATCCGCTTTCGCGCTCATAATCGGCAGCAAAACGTTCAAGATGTCCGATAGCAACCGGATCTTTTTTCATTTTTTGGGTATAAAAACAAGTTGCTTCGCACTGTTTTTCCTGAGGACAAACACGGCCACAAACTGCCGGAAGTGCTGATGTTTCTTTCAATGTTTTAGCCGCATCCAGAAATTTCCCCAGTTCAATGTATTTGATGAATTTCGGGATGTTGATGCTTACCGGACAGCCTTCAATACAAGTTGGATTTGGACAATCCAGACACCTGGAAGCTTCGGCCTGTGCCTGGTCAGGTGACAAACCGATATTTACTTCGCGATCCTGATATTTGATACGTTCCTGTGGATCCATCTCAGGCATCCGGACTCTTTCCTTGGCGGTACGCTCTTTATTGGCGATGGTTTTTCTAAGTTCGGCGCGCCACTCTTTTTCACGCTCAATCTTAAGATATTCGTTGTTCGTTGACATTTCTTTAAGTTTAATTGGGATTACAAATACCGTTCGTAAGCAAGTTTTTCTTCGTTGGAATATCCACCCAGACGCATGATCAACTCGTCAAAATCAATCTGATGAGCATCAAATTCTGGCCCGTCAATACAAGTAAAATATGTATTTCCTCCAACACTCACACGACATGCGCCACACATTCCGGTTCCGTCAACCATGATTGCATTTAAACTGGCCTGAGTTGGTATTTGGTATTTTTTGGTCAACAGCGAAGTAAATTTCATCATCACTGCTGGTCCAATGGCAATACATTCGTTCACTGTTTCGCGTTGAATAACCATTTCAGCACCGGCAGTAACCAATCCTTTGGTTCCGTACGATCCGTCGTCGGTCATCACAATCACTTCATCCGACCATTGGCGGATTTCATCTTCCAAAATGATCAGATCTTTATTACGCGCAGCTAAAATAGAAATTACCCGGTTTCCGGCTTTCTTATAAGCTTCAACGATAGGAAGCATCGGCGCAACGCCAACACCACCACCACAAGCCAACACTGTACCTGGCTTGTGAATATGAGTTGCTTTGCCCAATGGGCCAACCATATCAAGAATAAAATCACCCGCCTCAAGTTCGAAAAGTTTGGCCGAACTCACTCCCATTTTCTGAACCACCAGTACAATAGTTCCTTTTACCGGATCAGCACCGGCAATGGTCAGCGGAATCCTCTCCCCCTTTTCATCAACACGCAAGATCACAAAATGACCAGGCTTACGCGACTTGGCAATTCGCGGAGCATCAACAACAAACTTGGCTACTTTTTCTGAAAAAAGAACCTTCTCTACAATCTGGTTCATTAGATAAGTTTTTAATTAGATTTTTGAAACGAAGTCCAAAAATAGTAATGTAGACAGATTTAAGATCGAAAAAATGCTCTTTTTTGTCAGGTTAACTCAATTTAAGGGTAATCTTAAATAACTGTTAAGAATCGACCATCAATACTGACACAAAGTTAAATTCTCGTCCTCCAGGGAAGAAAATTGTCCGATATAAAATTGAAATGTCGTATCTTTAATCTTTTGTATATCCTTGAAATGTGACTTTTAAAAGTTAATCAGGAAGTTTCATAATCAATAATTTAGATCAAATTGGCTCAGGAATTTATTATTGCGTTGACCGAACATCGTGCTGTTGGAAACATTTTTGTTCCGATGTTAATTGAAGAAGAACGTTCGTACTTTACTGTGAAAAAGACAGTTAAACTGCGCGACTATAAAAGTGGCGAGGTAGAATTAAACGAAACAGAACTGGAATTACTCAAGTTGATCGAGAATTACAGCGACGAAAATCTGGTAAAGAAGTTCTCGAAAAAGAAAGAGCCCACCTTTTTTCAAAATATGGACGCTGATCTGTTTCAGAACCACATCAGTCCATTCATCGACAAATACATGTACCGCTGTGTTTTGCTTTTGATGAAAGGCGGAACCAGGCTTTTTGCCAAGCAGGCGAAATACTCAAGCCTTTACGACGAGGATGTAATCCAGATCAATAAAAGCTTTTCAGAAAGTGTGTTTTACTTCAACCGCGATGAAAATGGGACGAAATACAATCTGAAGATCAGCCACGAAGGCAAACCAGTAGAGATTTTACATAAAACAATAAGGATGGTTTGCACCCTGCCCTGCTGCTTTGTTTACCTGAACAAGCTTTACATTTTCAAACAACTTTCAGGAAAAAAGTTGATACCGTTTCTGACCAAACCAACCGTTTCTATTCCACGACAGGCCGAAGACAAATATTACCAGTCTTTTGTGCTGAATACTATCAAGGAATCGGAAGTTAAAGCCACCGGATTTGAGATTATCGAAAGCAGTCCGCCGCGGAAAACCATTCTTTCGCTTGAACAAGATCTGGCAATGCAACCTGTCATCATTGTCAAATTCAAATACGACAACAGTTTGTACCTGGCCGATGCCGTATCAAATGTGTTTGTAAGTCTGGAAAAGAAAAACGACAACTATTCGTTCCGAAAATTTGCTCGTAACCGCGGATGGGAAGAAGAGCAACTTGGATTTCTGAAGAAACTGGATTTGAAATACAAAAATGGTTTTTGGAACCCCAAAGAAGAGGAGGACACTGACAGTTATTATAGTCCGGTACTTTGGTTATCCAAAAACAGGGAAATACTTGAAACCCGGGGTTACCAGATTCAGCAAAACAAACTCAACAAAAAATATTATACCGGAACTCAAATTCTGGATATCCAGATTAAAAGCGACGAAGACTGGTTCGACATTTACGCCATCGTCAAATTCGGTACTTTCCAGATTCCTTTTATTCGGTTGAGAAAACACATTTTAAATGGCATTCGCGAGTTTGAACTTCCATCGGGCGAAATTGCTGTTTTGCCACTCGAATGGTTTTCGTCGTACCGCGAAATATTTCCATTTGCAAAAACCGATGGCAATATCCTGAAGTTAAAAAAGCATCATTTCCAGCTTCTTCAGGATAAAATAAAAGGAATCGATCAGAATTATTTCAGCAAACTGGAAGAAATAAATTCAAGTTTTAGCAAGCCTGTTGAACTCCCTGTTGAATTAAAGGCTGAACTGAGAAATTACCAGAAGGAAGGATTTTCGTGGATGTACCATTTGTACGAAAACCAACTGGGTGGCTGTTTAGCCGATGATATGGGTCTGGGGAAAACCTTGCAGGCATTGACACTGCTGCTGAAAATCAAGAAAGCAAAATCACTGATCGTTGTTCCGGAGAAAGACGACCAATTGCAATTCGCGCTTTTCGATCAGACAGAAACGTCAACTCCGGTGCAACCTGCCTCGCTGATCGTCATGCCCACATCTCTGATTCACAACTGGGAAAATGAAATCAGGAAGTTTGCGCCTTCGCTCAAGGTTTACAAACACGTTGGCAGTCTCCGGAATAAATCGAACAAAATGGCCCAGACTATTGGCTATTACGATGTAATCCTGACCACCTACGGAACGCTGCGAAACGATTCAGAAATGCTGGGTTCATACGATTTCTGGTATATGATTTTGGACGAAAGCCAGAACATTAAAAATTCGTCGTCGAAAACATACAAGAGTATTCTCGAAATTCGGTCGAAACACAAACTGGTGATTACCGGAACCCCAATTGAAAATTCGCTGTCCGATTTGTGGTCGCAACTCAATTTTCTGAACAAAGGATTGCTTGGCAGTTTGCCCTATTTTAAACGCGAATTCATAACTCCAATCGAGAAAAAGAATGACGATGAACAGCAGAAGAAATTGCAAAAGCTGATTCAACCTTTTGTATTGAGACGAAAGAAGGAAGAAGTTGCCAAAGATTTACCAGCGATGACCGAGCAAATTCGTTATTGCGAAATGACTGAGGCTCAAAAGGAAATTTACGACACCGAAAAATCAGCTATCAGGAATGCCATTCTGAAAAACATTGAATCGAACGGAATCAAAAAATCTGCATTAGTGGTTCTTCAGGGATTGACTAAACTTCGACAGCTGGCCAACCATCCATCGTTGGTTACCAAAGAAAACGAGATGGAATCGGGTAAATTCAACGAAATCTACCGAAACCTAAAAAATTTGGTAGCCGAAAACCATAAAGTACTGATATTCTCATCGTTTGTTAAACATCTCGAATTGCTTCAGGCTAAAATTGAATCGAAAAACTGGAAATATTCCATGCTGACCGGGAAAACCATCAACCGCCAGGAAGTAATCCGCCAATTTCAGGACGATCCGAACAACCACATTTTCCTGATTTCGCTGAAAGCCGGCGGCGTCGGGCTTAACCTGACATCTGCGGATTATGTATTCATCATCGATCCGTGGTGGAATCCGGCAGCCGAAAACCAGGCAATAAATCGTGCTCACCGCATTGGTCAGGATAAAAAAGTATTCGTTTACCGATTTATCACCGAAGATTCGATCGAAGAAAAAATTCAGATTCTGAAGTCAAGGAAATCAGCTCTGGCCGAAAAATTCATCAGCTCGAATAATCCGCTTGATGTGATCAATGAGGACGAAATAATGAGTTTATTCAGCTAAATTGGGGTTTTCCGAACTGATTTTCAATTTACATTTGCAGCAAATCAAGAAAATAGCCAAGACAATAAATATTCCGGTCATCCCGAATTTATTTCGGGATCTGTCAAGCAATGTTGAGATCCTGAAACAAGTTCAGGATGACTGGTTTAATGTCGTTGATTCTTTTTTTTCTAAAAATCATTTCTATGAAGCAATTTTTAATCCTTCTGGTTCTCTTTTTTATCGTTACAGGAGTTAGCGCTCAACAACCAATGAGTTTAAAAGACGCAACTCTGGGTAGCAGTAGTTATCTGAAACCCGAAATGCCCGAACAAGTTAAGTGGCGCGATAGCAATCATTTTGTGATGGTTAAAGACAGCATTCTGCTTCAACAAGAAATCCAGAAGAAAAATGAGATGAAAATCATATCGCTATCAGAATTGAATGCTGCCTTAAAAGTAAACGGACTAAAAGCGATCAAAACCTTTCCACGATTTTCGTTTATCGATCCAGCCCAAATCTGGTTTCGTGCGAATAATAAGGTCGTAATTCTAAATCTCGATAACAAAAAGGTCATTAAAAATATTGAATATCCGGAAGATGCCGAGAATCTGGATTTTTGCACAACAAATTCAACGCTAGCCTATACAATAAAAAACAACCTGTTTATCGCCGGAAATTCAGGAGTTCAACAAGTCACCAACGATCAGGAACCGCACATTATCAATGGCACAACGGTTCACCGTAACGAATTCGGCATCGACAAAGGTACATTCTGGTCGCCTGCCGGAAATAAACTTGCCTTTTACCGCATGGACGAAACCATGGTTGGCGATTATCCATTAGTTGATTTTATGGCACGCGAAGCTGAATTGGTAAACATCAAATACCCGATGGCCGGAATGACCAGCCATCAGGTTAAATTGGGCGTTTACAACACGGCTACCAAACAAACTATCTTCCTGAAAACCGGAGAACCACTCGATCATTACCTGACCAATATTAGCTGGAGTCCTGACGAAAAAAGTATTTTTATTCAGGAACTGAACCGCGAGCAAAATCACATGAAACTGAACCAGTACGACGTGATTACGGGAGATTTGATAAAAACTGTTTTAACAGAGCAGGACAATAAGTACGTTGAACCCGTGCATCCAATACTCTTTTCGAAAGTCGATCCGGAAAAATTTTATTATCAAAGCCGCAGGGATGGATGGAACCATGTGTATGAATACAATATCCAAGGGGAACTGATTGCCCAAATTACCAAAGGAGATTGGGAAGTGACTGACTTAGCAGGTTTTGATGCCAAAGAAGAAAATATGTTTTTCGAAGCGACCAAGGAAAGCCCCATTGAACGGCACTTTTACCGGGTTAATCTTCGTTCAGGAAAAACAGATAAATTAACAGCTGAAGCTGGAACCCATTCATGTATTATGTCTCCTGACCAACAAAACATTATTGACCGTTGGACAAGCACCAATATTCCGGGACAACTCGATTTGATTTCGCTTAAAAAGAATGGCAAACAGGTTCTTTTTGAAGCGGTAAACACATTGAAAGAATTTGATTTGGGCGAAAATACAGTATTCACTATCAAAGCCGCTGACAGCAATACAGACCTGTATTGCCGGATGATCAAACCAAACAACTTCGATCCTGCAAAAAAATACCCGGTAATCGTTTACGTTTATGGAGGGCCGCACGCACAACTGGTTAATAAAACCTGGCAAAACGATGCCCGTTGGTGGCAATATTACATGGCTTCAAAAGGATATATTGCTTTTACAGTCGACAGTCGTGGTTCGGAGAACAGAGGTAAGAATTTTGAGAATGCTATTCACCGCCAATTGGGGGTTGTTGAAACTGCCGACCAAATGAAAGGTATTGATTATCTGAAATCACTACCTTATGTTGATGTTAACCGCATTGGGGTTCATGGCTGGAGTTACGGCGGATTTATGACTTTAAACCTTATGCTAAAACATCCGGAAACATTTAAAGTGGGTGTTGCCGGTGGTCCGGTTGTTGACTGGAGCATGTATGAGGTAATGTATGGTGAGCGCTACATGGATACTCCCCAGGAAAATCCGTTGGGTTACCAAAATTCGAATATGCTGAATTACGCTGATAAACTGAATGGAAAGCTAATGCTTATTCATGGTGTTCAGGATCCAACAGTGGTTATGCAGCAAAGCATGCAATTTCTGAAAAAATGTATCGATTTAGACAAGCAGGTAGACTTTTTTGTTTACCCAACCCATGAACACAATGTTCGCGGAAACGACCGCCTTCACCTTATGGAAAAGATCAGCAACTATTTTCTGGAAAACCTGTAAATCGAGGATTATTCGAAACGCAAAGGCTCGGGACCACGAGGCTGAAAGTTGTAGAAACGAGTCTTGGAAACTCCATCCAGGATAAAACCGATGGAGTTCACGTCGCTCGGGTGATTTGGATAATAGGCCAACCTAAGTTGAATGGTTTTGAAGACAAGGTTTTCATTCCGGATTCTAAGTCCAACACCCAAACCAGCATAATAGCTCTGTTTGAAAATCGATTGTTCCGCCGGTCCAACAATTCCTATATCGAAAAAAGAAAATATTGCAGATTGAAAGTTCAGGATAGATTTTTTCTGAAAAAAGACATTTTCGACATTTAATGACAGGCGTTGCTTGCCCTTACCAATGCGGCTTCCAAACCCCCTGATGCCATTGTTGTTAAGCAGCAATAAATTTTCAATCTCGAACCGGTTGAATCCGATGGTATAATTCAGTTTGATGAATTGCCTGGCCTTTACATTCCAAACTTTAAACAATTGCGAGATAAAATCAACTTTCAGGTCAGCCATTCCCTGCTCGGTATGCGATTGTTTAAAAAAGCTTCCAACTCCTAAAGAAGTGTATAAATAGAAGGGCTTATTTTTAAACAAATTACCGGTCGACAAAAATACATGCGAATACCACCGATCATTAAACTCATTGTGATCAAATCCAAAAACCAATTCGCACAAATAACCTTTGGGAATATCTTCAGTAATTCCATAACTATAAACCAGATAATCTCTGACATAAGAGCGATGTGAAAAGCTCAGGCTGCCCAAATAAAACTGACTATTGGTGAAATACTGATTATTATTGCTATCCGGCAGTGGCCGGTCATAAAAATGAGTATACCTGATGCGGCCTGACAAGGTCATCTGGAAACGACTATCATTCGGATTGATACCCAGCTTTAATCGCCTGCCATACCAGCCATCCAGATAAATATAATTAAGAGAATCGATAGTCGTCACATTGCTATTCAAATATACCCGATCAGTCCTGAAGCTTCGCAAAGCAGTTAGCCCACCAGCATAGACGGATTGTGGTCTTAAGAAATCGCGCTGAAGGGAAACAAATAATTCCTGGTGCTGATAAGTATTTGCATATCCGGCAGAGAAGTTAATGAAATTTCCCATAATATTATTTACTGCGTAATAAGACTCAAATCCTATATGTGGAGATCTGTCAGTATGTCCCACAACAGTGATTCCAACTTCATGCCCGACACCTAAAATATTTTTATCATAAATCCCAACCTCGCCGTTCTTAACATTTCCAATTCCGCCGGTAACACCAAATGAAAATACATCTTGAGTAAGGATAAGCACATCAACCAAATCATCATTTGACGGTCTGGGCGTGATGATAATCCGAACATCTTTCAGGTAAGGCAAACTTCTCAGAAGCCGTTCGTTATCCATCATTAGATCAGGATCTAGCGATTGTCCTTCCCTAATCCACAAATTCTTCCGGATAACATACAAGTTCGATTTGGAATGTAATTTATTGGCAGTTTTTTCAATCCAGATGTTCGTAGTTTTTAAAGTATCGTCGAAATTAGGTCCAAAAACCTTGAGCGATCTTATTGAAATTGTGCCTATGGTTTTTTTCTGAAAACTTTTGTAATACTCGTATGACAACAAATCGTGATTTCCTGAATCCTTTGCCGAACTGATCATCGTTCCATAAAGCCATTTGGTAACCCGATGCCGGGAAGCTTTAATTTCTAAACTATCGTAGAATATTTCATTACTTTTATTCAGGGGAACAATATCCAAAGAGTCATTTTTTTGCATAGGAATATCCTTTCCTGCAAGGGATAAGGAAGAAAGAAGAATAAAAGTAAACCAGGCAATCTTCATGCTTTCATGTATTCTATTCCAAATTCTAAAATTATCTAATTATTTATAAAAAGATTAGGTGATCAGGAAAATCATGATTCAGTAACAGTCGATTTTATTAAATTTGCGACGAAATGCTGAATATAAAAGAATTATATAGACGAAATGTATACGGGGTTATGGGAACCCTAATCTTTCATATTTTATTAGTTACTGGCTTTTTAATCTCCGAGTTAAACTATACAATCAAAACCGAAAATGAAGAACCCATTTTACTTGATTTTATTTTACCTCCGGAAAAGGGTGAATCTCCTGAACCAGAAAAGACACAAAGCGATAACGCTGGCTCCAATAAAACAAACCAGTATGACCAGAATATGGGGAGTAACCGTGCAGTAAATGACGCGTTGAAAAAAGACAAATTCTTCGACGCGAGTTACAAGCATGATATTGAGGAAGCTGAGAAGATGGTTGACAACGTGAATAAACAGCTTTCAAAAAAAGTACCTCCCACTAAAAAATTTGCAATGCCTGAAGCCGTTACCGAAGGGCAAAATCCAGATTCAATTAAAAATACGATTTACTCCGGGAAAAGTAATATTCATTACTTTCTGGAAAACAGATTTCACGTCAGGCTGCCAATACCCGTATTTCTTGCCAAAAGTGGTGGTCTAATTACTGTTGATATACAAGTTAACAGATCTGGTGAAGTAATTAAAGCCGAAGCAAGACCTTCAGGTAACATTAATGATCCAATGTTACCCGTATATGCAACACAAGCTGCCGAACGTACTGTCTTTAATTCAGACCCAAAATCGCCATCTGTGCAACGTGGCACTATTACCTACCGATTTGTAGCCCAGTAACATTCCATTAATGTTTCGGGCACAGTAACTTTAACATCATTTAACAATTATTTTCACAATTTTAGAACTCCAGAACATACATTTACAATACATTTTTTTTCATAAGTTTAGGTTTAGTTAGGTTAGTTAGTTTAAGAGAGAGAAGGTAGGTTGTTGAACCTACCTTTTTTGTTTTTATAGACTTTTTACTCCTTTAAGAACGAACATTGAAAATCTACAAGCGGCCCCCCGATTACAAAATAAATTCCCCCTTCTTCTTTAATAATCGGAATGTAGTAAACAAAATATTATCATTTTAAAAAGCATCAAGTTTCTATCCTTACATTTCTAATAAAAATAAAAAGAAAACACAGTGGATAACAAATACATAACTATAAATAAAGCAGAATAAAGGATTACAACACAATGCCTAATAATTCCAACTTTAGTCAAGAATACTCAACAGAAAAATACCTAAAGTTCAATAAATCAATAGAAACAGCTTTATTTGTAGACATCACGACGGAAAATCGGTTGAAAATATTTGCATTTTCAACATTTTATAGTGATTTTTAAACCGAAATGGATTTACAGTACTTTTCTTCTGTCAGAGTCATTTTAAACAATTTAATCTTTTGCGATGATCGATTACTCAAACCTTGACCTGTTAAATGGGATTCGAAGAAATGATACTATTGTATTGCAATATATCTATAAGAATTTCTATTCCAAGATTAATTTTTTCATCAAAAAAAACAGTGGAGATGATGACGATGCTAATGATATATTTCAAGAAGCCATTATTATTATTTTTCGAAAACTCAAAGCCAATGAGTTAGTATTAGATTGTACTTTTGAAACTTACCTATACTCAGTTTGTCGTTTTTTATGGCTGAAACAACTTGAAAAAAGGAAAATAGAAAAAGAGAAAATTAAAGATAACCATGAATACCATGAAGATTTATATGATGATGGGTTAGAAAAAGTGGCTGACTTAAATGAACGTTATCGATTGTATCAAAAGCATTTTACCAATTTGGGAAAAGATTGTCAAAAGATATTACAACTGTATTTCGATAAAGTTCCACTCAAAAACATTGCTCAAATCATGGGGTTCAAGAGTGAGAAGTATGCAAAAAAACGCAAATTTAAGTGCAAGGAATACCTAATTAAAAGTATAAAGCAGGATCTCGAATACAACAAGATTTTGAGTGGCGATAATTAATAATCTACCAATTAGAAGGAATATTATCAATTGTGAATAGATTTTAAATCTGAATTTTTCGTTTTAGACGTTTCCGTCGAAAGTGCCAATCAGCAAAGACCAAGAGAATAGCGATAAAAAGGAAAATTACAAAATAAACATCCTTGCTAGTATACAAAGGATCAGGATTGCCAATATTGACATAGCCAAGCCAGAAATGAGGGTGGGCAGTTAATGGATCGGAGTTATTAAGATGATTAAGTTTTGCCATTCGAAGAGCAACATCCTTTCGTTTTCCTTTTGACAAATAATGATAGAAATCCTCCATTATTTTTACTCCGGATTTGTCCTCTACTTGCCATAAAGTCATAACAATTG
>JAHEYT010000025.1:0-3105 GCA_023251455.1 Bacteroidota bacterium | reverse complement strand
ATTGATGGACAGCCTGCATAAATAAATCCTCGGGCCATACTCATAACCCCTTCGCCTCGCTGAAGTTTACCAGTGCCCGTTTCGCATGCACTCAAAACTGTTAAACGAGCATTGAGTTTCATGTTATAGATTTCGTAGGCATTTAAATAACCGTCATCCGTTAACTTTTGGTCTGGCTTTGAAAAAACCAATTTCGAGAGCATAGGCAAACTATCATTAATGATCGTATGCATAGCTAAATGTAAAATATCAAATTCCGGAGCTTTTTCTTTGAAGGTAATTTCCTGAGCCAGCATGTCAACAAAGGAAACCGCTGAAACAAACTTTGAAATACCTTTTACTTCATCCTTAGCCCCCGGCAACGGACTTAAGAAGTGAGAAATAGCAGTTTCCGGATCCGTTCTTGATTCGTTTGAGTCATATTGTGGAGAAAATACTAAAAGGTTATTCGAACTTCTCTTGTTCTGATCAAAATAATTATACAAAAGAGTTGCAGAATAGCTATAATTAATTGCATAATCACGAACCAGATAATTCAAATTTCGAAAATTCATGACACTAGTATCTGGCATTTGCGAGAGTAAAGCATCAAATGGAATATACGAAAGTTTATCGTGTGGAATAATAGTAAGAGATGTTCCATTCAGTTTCTTTGCAACCGGCTGTATAAGCTTTTCATACAATCCATAAGCTGCAACAGAATAATCCACAAAATCCTTCTTTTTAGTATACAGGTAATTGGGATTGATCAGAAAATCATGAATTGATTGTATGTTATTTGTAAATGAATAATCTACAATGACCTTTGAAAAATTCACAGAATCCTTCGTAATGAGAAAGCTATACACTTCTCCTTTACCATTGTCACTTTCATGCTCTTGAACAAAGTATTCCAACAGTGATTGACGATTATTTATTTTTGATTGAATCTCTTTGACCCCAACAACTTTATTTTCATATTTGAGTGCATAATACTGCGGAAATAATTTCTCAAACGAATCAATCAATCGGTTATATTCTTCATTATACTTAAATATTTTTGCTGAATACAGATTGACTTTCTGCGAATCAGGAATTTCAGAATGATTCTCTTCAAACAACATGGAGGTATAATTCGCAATATTACCTTTTAGAATATTCTCCTTCTTCATCAATGAATCCGGGATTCCACCGAACTCTTTAGCTTTAACATCTTTTACCGATGCAAGCAAATTCGATGACTTACTTCTTTCTGAAAACTCAAATGCTCGCTCTATGTAAGCTGGATTTTTACTCTGGCTATATAATTTATAACAAATGCTTATGGCTTCTGAAAAAACTGATTCCTGATTCTGAGATAAAAAGAATTTACTCTCCTCATTTTCAAATCCAATTTGTAGCCGATGAATTAACTCTACTGCATTTGATAGCGATTTTAAACTGGCAGTATAATATTTAATCGAATTTTTATAATCAAACTCAGACAAAAAAATATCTGCCAACTTTTCCATTGACAAAGCCTTCTTCTTGAACACATCGACCAACTGAATATCAGAAATTACATTTTTCAATGGAGGTTCAATAAATGGATCCTTTATTTGAAAGGAATCAACCAGCGAGACTATAGAATTTTGATAATACTGAATTGCTTCATTGAGGTACTTCTTTCTCTGCGCTCGAAAATCATCGATTTGTCCAGCTTCGGTATTTTTTAAATAGTAGTAATCGCCCAAGTTTGACTGCACTTCTGCAAATGTTGTACTTTTTTCGCCGTAGAACTTTAAAACGATTGATTTTGCTTTAGTGGAGTAAAGGAGAGCCTTTTCATAATTCTTCTGAGACATGAGAAATGATGAATATGCAAGATATTCCGATATTAATCCTTCATTATTATCTCCATATAATTTAATCCAAGCATTTATAGCATTTAAATAATTTAACTCAGCCAATTCATGTTCTCCCTCATTTTTATAAGCTGATGCTATTAAATCATACAATAAAGGTTTTAATTGAGGCGAAATAGTCTTTAAATTTAATTGGGTAAATCGGATTGCTTCCTTATTGTTCCCTAGTTTTAATTGTGCCTCTCCAATGTTATACTTTGAATCCTGAAAATTCATAATATATTTCACGCTATCTTTTTTTAAAATCCGATAGGCATTTTTCTGATATTCTAATGCTTGATTATAATCGCCACTTAGACGGAAAATATTGCCCAAATTAACATAAACAGTACCCAACATGAGATTATTATCTCCCAGGTCATTAAGACACAAATATTCAGCCTTTTTATACGAGTCTATCGCTTTATCAAAATTCCCAAGATTTTTGTACTGAATTCCAATATTAATTAAAGGGGAAGCCAAGCGGACACTATTATTTCCAAAAATTTTCTGACGGAGTTTAAACAATTGCTCAAAATTATTCAATGCTAACTCAAAATCACCAAGTCTACCTGCGGCAATACCATCCTTTTGGAGTTTGATAGACATCAAACTATCCTGATCTATCTTTTTTTTATCTAGGGAAAATACCGAAGAAGAAAATATGAATAAAAAGATTATAAAAAATATTTTCCTCATGTTCCCATTGATTTATCTATAAATATCAAATACTGAAAAAAGTATTTAATTCTAATTTTTAAGGTTTTTTCTAAATACTGGGTTACCTTTTATCTGATTCCAGGATAAACCATCGAACAAGAATAATTAAGGAACCAGTATTAACCATTAAAATCAAAAGTAATGAAAACTTTATTTGCGAACAACGAAACAAAAAATTTTGATTCTTTCTCTTTCGACGTTTTAACTGCTGAAGAACTTTCTTTGGTAAAAGGTGGAAAAGTTGCAGATTCATATGCTGATCTGAACTAATTTCTTTCAAATAAAAATCATTCATTCTTTTATTATCATTCGATTGCTTATTGTCCAATTATCTTTTGGATCAAAACAGCAGGAGACTGAACACTTTTATAACGCCATATCAGGCCTTATAACACTCTAAGAAACAACAAAATGATACGCAAATCAGAATATTTTGAACAAACAGACAAGTACCTTAACTCGGAATTAACGCTACCGGAGTTAAAAGAATTTGAAATCCAACTGGAGATCGATTCTGACTTGA
>JAHEYT010000024.1 GCA_023251455.1 Bacteroidota bacterium | reverse complement strand
ACTCACATATTCCTGATAGTTGATTTCTTTCAGTCCGCGGAATCCGTTAATGTAATTATCGGCTTCACCATCTTCTCCGGGCATCTTCCGGCGTTTGCTACTGGCAATATGCACATGGTGCAGGTAATCACCAGCAGCCAGAAAAGCAGCACGGTCGTTGGTTTCTTCCCAGGTCATGTGCCAGAAATCGCCCATAACGGCAGCTCCGGCGCTGTTTACATCGCGTACAATAGCAGCGCCATCGGCCACTTGGCGGCAGAAATAGCACTCTTTCCGGTTTAATGGTTCGAGTAAAATCCGGGTTTTATTCTGAAGTGCATAATCGCCTAATTCTTTCATCTGACCAATCAGCAGTTCGCGTGCTTCTTTGTCTGGCAGCGATTTTTGATTGTTGAAAGCAGGAACAAAGATCACTCCCGTTGAACCAAGTTCTCCGGCAGCGGCAATGATCACCTTTAAAGAATCCATGCATTTTTTCTGGATAGCAGGATCATCTGCAATTAGCCAGCCATCAAAACCAGCGCAAATGGCGCTCATTTTCATGTTGCGGTTTTGCAGGGCCTGTTGTATCTCACTTACTCTTTTCCCAAGGTCTCTTCCTCCCACTTCGAGTCCGACAATCCCCAATGATTCCATAAAGTCGAGCTTTTCGGTCAGCGTACTGCCTGGAGCAACGCCTTCCTGACACGAAATTTTCAGAATGGAGGATTGTTTCTTCTCTGAAGAAGATTCGCCTTTGAAAGAAGAGAAAAGGCCGCCAGATGCAGCTAATGCTGCACCTGAAACGGCTGTTCCTAAAAAAGATCTTCTATTAAGCGGCATACTTTATCGTGTTTGGTTTCCCTGCGGCGTTCCTGCGATGTGAATAAATTCGGGCAGTTTAAATTCTTTGCCTGCTCCGTAGCCTTCTTTGGCAGCAGCCATGCTTTTTGTCATGTCAATATCTTTCGGGAGAAGATCGAGCGGCGAAGCAGTCATTTCATCCCAGCTGATTTTCTTTCCAGTGTAAGCCGACTCGCGCCCCATGATGGCAGCCATGTTGGCAACAGCCGTTTCAGATGCCTGTTCAATCGGTTTCCCGGCGCGGATGTGGTTAATCCAGTTCACGTGTTCCAACGTGTATGGGTCGGTTTGTGTGAATTTGGCTTTTTCGGCTTCGTAGTCGTATTTCCATATTTCGGTGCCTTTCAGGTCTTTGATAATGTGTCCGTCGGAACTCCACGAACCTTTGGTGCCCTGGATAAATTCCCATACGCCACCTTCCGTTCCGCTGATCTGGCGGCAGGTGCTGTGAATGTGGATACCATTTTCCATTTCAAAATCGACGCTGAAATTGTCGAACTGGTTACCGGTAACGCGGCGCTGACGTGAGCCGAATCCAAGCGCTGATTTTGGTTTTAATCCTGAAAACCAAGTGAATACATCTAAATTATGAACATGCTGTTCAACAATATGATCGCCCGAAAGCCATCCCCAGTTTACCCAGTCGCGAATCATCCATTCCAGGTCAGACCATTTCGGGTCGCGCTCCTTGAACCAGAGCATACCGCCACACCAGTAAACCGTTCCTCCGGTTATTTCGCCGATAGCCCCGTTCATGATTTGTTCGTATGAAGCTACATAGTCGCGTTTATGGTGACGTTGCGTGCCGGTTACCACGCAAAGGCCTTTTGCCTGAGCCTGTTTGGCAGTAGCCACAATGGTGCGGTAACCCACCGGATCAACACAAATCGGTTTTTCGAGGAAGCAATGTTTGTTTTTCTCCACCGCGTACTTGAAAATTTCCGGGCGGAAATTGGGTGGCGTAGCGGTAATAATCACGTCCACATCGCTGTCAATAACTTTTTGATAAGAGTCGAGTCCAACAAATTTTTTGTCTGCTGCAATGTCGATATTTTTCTCTTTTTTTAGTTTTTCAGCTAACCCTTCCAAACGGTCGGCATAAGTATCGCCTAAAGCCACAATAGTAACATTAGGGGCTGCATTAAGAAAATTAAACGCTGCGCCGGAGCCACGCCCACCACAGCCGATTATTCCGGCCCTTAGCGGTTTTCCGTCTGTTGCCATATCAACCAGGTTGGGTAGGTAATAAGAGCCTGCCTCTTTCAAAGGCTGTATTTTTGGAGTACTGCTGCATGATGCCAACGCTGCAACACTTCCTGTACCAATTGCGCCCAATGCCCCGGCCAAAGCCGAGCTTTTTAAGAATGAACGTCTGTCAACACCTTTTTTCATAACGGATAAATTTAAAATGTGGATAGTCAGTTATCTATTGAATTTTTATTGAATTATCAGGCTCACAAATAACCCTGAACCCGATGCTTTTAACATCGGAATACCACCAGATGCTTTTGGGCTGTTGCGGGTCGGTTTTCAGCCATGCGTCGTGCTGGCTGTGGTCGCGGGCTGCCGCGCGCACGTCGGCTGCATCCGAAATATAATTACCCCCGCGCACAACCCATTC
Source organism: Bacteroidota bacterium (assembly GCA_023251455.1). GTDB lineage: Bacteria > Bacteroidota > Bacteroidia > Bacteroidales > Prolixibacteraceae > Aquipluma. The sequence continues at coordinate 166,754 of JAHEYT010000024.1, read as the reverse complement.
CTCGCCTTCGGTTACGAGTGGGTTAGACACTTTACCGCTGTTTTTGGCATAAGCGTCGGGTGCATAACGGTCGGCACAATATTCCATAACGTTACCCAGCATATTTTTCAGGCCGAATGGATTTGGCTTGACCTCTTCGGGCAAATGCGTTTTGCCTTTGCCATTGTTTGCATAAATGATGTACTGCGAAATCGGTTCGGTTTCGGCAGCCGAGATTTTACGCCATAATCCTTTGTTGGAGAACTTATTCGGTTTTCCGTCAAAGAAATACGGTGTTTCCGTACCACCGCGTGCTGCATATTCCCATTCGGCTTCTGTGGGCAGTCGGTATTTTTTGCCGGTTTTCTTTGAGAGCCACTGGCAGAAGGTTTCCGCAGCATAATGGGTCATGGTTATTGCCGGACGTTTACCAAAGCCCCAGTTCTGGTCGGGTCGTCCATAAGGCGGGGTCGGGCCGGAAATGGCATCCACGTTCGGGTTACTGTTGTTGGCATAAATCTGTTCGGGCGGGGTGCGTCCTTCGCTCATTGTGTTACCGTAAAATGCCCAATACTCTTCCCAGGTTGTTTCCACTTCAGCCATGAAAAACGGGCTGACCGTAACCTGACGCACCGGCGATTCATCGGCTTGGTGGAAAGGTTCTTTTTCGGGGCTGCCCATGTTGAAGGTGCCGCCTTTGATAGCAATCATCTTGAAGGATACCGATGTGCCGGGAATCTGCTCGGTGTAGTCGGCAAAAGTTGTTACGGTGGTTGCCTGTTCAAAAGCGGTTTTCAAACTATCGGTACCGTCAGCTTGCCCCGGTATGCCGGTCATCTTGCCGTGCTTGTAGTTTGGGTTATAATGCCCGACGTCGAGGTGGCAACTGATACACTGCAAATCCAGTTTCTTCTCGTTATTTTCGTAGTAAAGATGGGCAGCTATGCCTGCGTCTACTAAATCTTTCGGGAACAGGTTCTGGTGGCAATTTTTACACGATGTGTTCGGAATATACTTCACGGCATGTTCCAGTTCAGACTTCATCTCCCAGTTAAATTCAGCCGAATCTTTGAAGAGGTAACCGTAAACATCTTTGAGTCCAAGCCTGGTTTTTTCTAAAAGGTAGCCTTGTCCTTTGGGCGGAAGGTGACAATCGACACAATGCACTTGTATCCCGCCTTTGTTATCGTAGTGAGTTGACAGTTTCCACGAAGGAAATACATGTGGATGAACATGGCACGAAGCACAAAATTCGTCGGTTGAAGTATATTCGATTGCTTTATTTCCTGAAATGGTAGCCATAATTCCAATGGCGAATGCGCAGAATAATAGGAGGAAAAGATGTTTACGAAAGAAATCTCCTGTCTTTTTCAACATAGTTGGTTCGGTTAATAATTAATACGAGGATTTTTAGGTTGTCCAAAAATAGTAAAAATACCTGCACTGCAAGTAACCGATTCAAAACAAACTTCAATAGCGAACAAAACTCCATAATAAAAATGTATTTGTCCATACTTGTACCTCGTTTTGAAGGAAGTCTCCCTGAAATATGTCGAGTGTATCAGGCAACAAAATCATCATTGAAAATCCAAATATTCATAAAGTCATTGTTCAAACTCTTAAAAGGAATATATCTTTGAGCTTATCTAAACAAATTGACCAATGAGTATAAATCTGGAAAAAATAGCAGCAAACTTTAAGCTGGAAGGTACAGTCGATCGGGTTGAACCGATGGGAGAGGGATTCATCAACGATACTTTTATAATCCATACCATCGGGACTCAGTCTCCTGATTATCTTTTGCAACGGAAAAACAAACGTATTTTCACCAATGTTCCGGCCATGATGGAGAACATCGAAAAGGTGTGCTCTCACATCCGGGAAAAGGTAATCGACCGAGGCGGCGATCCGATGCGCGAAGCAATGACGGTAATTCCTGCCGTGGATGGTAAATTGTATTTTCAGGATGAAGAAAGTGAATTCTGGGCGGTTTGTGTTTTTATCAATGATACCATCGCCTATCAATCGGCTAAAACTCCTGAATTGGCTTTTCAGGGCGGAAAGGGAATTGGATTGTTTCAGTCGATGGTTTCCGATTTGAACGAACCACTCACCGATATTTTACCCGGATTCCATAACATTCGCTACCGTTTTAACCAGTGGGATGCTGTTTTGGCCAAAGACCCTGCTGGCCGAAAAACCAAATTGGCAAAGGAAATTGGCTGGATTGAAAGCCGCCGCGACGAAATGCTCGATTTCTGGAAACTGGTTGAATCGGGTGAAATTCCGACCCGGGTAACCCACAACGATACCAAAATCAACAACATTCTTTTCGACCTGAACGGCGAAGTTTTGTGCGTGATCGATCTGGATACCGTTCTGAACAGCACTTGCCTGAACGATTTTGGCGATGCCATGCGTTCGTACGCCAATACTGGCGCCGAAGACGATGAAAATCTGGATGCGGTGTCGTGTAATATTGCAATTTTTGAAGGCTTTACCAAAGGCTATTTGTCGCAGGCAATAAGTTTCCTTACTGAAAAGGAGTTGGAATACCTTGCTTTTTCGGCTAAATACATCACCTACGAGCAGGTTTTGCGCTTCCTGATGGATTACATCGATGGCGACAATTATTACAAAATAAAACATCCGGAACACAATTACCAACGAACCGTGGCTCAGTATAAATTACTGACCAGTATGGAGGACCAGTACAATGAAATGTGTCGTATTGTGCGCACTGTTGCTGATAGCCTGGCTTAGTCAGCTTCCGGAATCAATTGCGTGTCAAAAGGGGAATCAACAAATTGAGAATTCAGAAAATAAAAACAAACAGATGAAAATTCAGCAGATACTCGAAGGCTTTTCAAATCCTCCACTGGAATTGATTTCCGAAACACTCGATTTAGAAATTGAATCGCTAAAGCTAGATGTGGTGAACTGGGAAGAGTTTCCGTACCATCCGGATGTTACCGTGCAAATTGCATATAACGACGACGAATTATTTCTGCAATACAAGGTTAGCGAACAATCGGTAAAAGCCGAAGTCACAAAAAGCAATGGCCGGGTTTGGACTGACAGCTGTGTCGAGTTTTTCCTTTCCCCTGAAGGAAACGACGTATATTACAACCTTGAGATGAACTGTATCGGAACTGCTTTATTTGGTTACCGCAAGAAAGGTGATCCAACAGTTCATGTATCAGAAGAACAAATTGCCTCCATCCGCCGTATTTCTTCACTCGGGAGTTCACCTTTCCCGGAGCTGAAAAAGCAAACGGAATGGCAGATTACCGTGGCCATTCCATGGGAAGTATTTTTTAAACACGACTTAAAGCCGGGCTCAGGAACGAAAATGCGCGGCAACTTTTATAAATGTGGCGATGAGTTAAGCGTTCCACATTTCGTGTCGTGGACCAAAATAAAAACCGAAAACCCAAGTTTCCATAATCCTGAATTTTTTGGCGGACTGGAGTTTGAGTAGCGAAGTACAAAGAGTTTGGCAGAATAATTTACCTATTATTGCATTCCGGAAATTGATCGAGAAAAATGGAACTGACCGACGAGATATTAATAACGGGTATAAAAAGGGATGATTATTCGAGCTATAATCAGCTTTTTATGCGCTATTACAGTCGGCTCTGTGCTTTTGTTTTTACACTGACTCAAAACTACAGTGCTTCTGAAGATGTGGTTCAGGAGCTTTTCATCCGACTTTGGATTCAGCGCGGAAAGCTTGAGATTACAGAAAACATTTCCGGATATTTATACAAGGCTTCGAAGAATGCAGCTCTCAACTACCTTCGGGCGGAGAAAAGCCGTCAGAGATCAATTCAAAATATGCCTGTTCAGGAGTGGCAAACCGACGAGAGCCTGATTGAACAGATCGAATTCAGCGCGGCGCTAAATCAATGTATTAGTCAATTGCCCGAACGAAGCCGCGACGTATTTATGAAAAGCCGTTTCGACGGCCTCAAACAACAGGAAATATCTGACCAACTGGGTATTTCGGTAAAAACCATCAAAAACCAAATCTGGAAATCGCTGCAATTCCTGAAAGCCTGCCTGGAACTACACGACGCGTTTGAGCATTGAGCGCAGGGGGCAAGGGGCTTGGAGTCGGAAGACCGAAGACCGGAAAACAAGAAGAAGCACCAGAGGTGCGGAATATTTGTAGAAAGATAAAGCTATTTAAGAAATCGTTCGCGCGATGAAGCTGAATATAGTCTAAACCTCATTTCGAACGAAATGGAATTGATCTTCTCCAAGAGGTTAAAGCAATCATCTAATTAATAAGAACAATTTTTGTCGTATTTTTTTTGACGACTCACCCCACGTCCGCGAGCGGACGTTCCCCCTCTCTACACGTAGAGAGGGGAGAAAGACCGAGCCTTCGGTCTTTGGGGTGAGTGAATTTAAAACGCGAAAATATTTCATTTTGATTGCTTCATTTATTCTTTTCAAAAAAAATGCATTTCCCAATAGGACCTTTTCTGTTTTAATGTGTCAGCAGTATAAATAAGCAGAAAAATGGAAGAGCAATTTCCGATTGGAGAACACTTGGTTGATCATTTGCTGGAGGGAAAACAGTCCTCGCCAGGAGATCCAAAACTGGATGAATGGCAAAAGGCCAATCCTGAAAATAAGAATGATTTGGGGAAATATCAAAAAATATGGACTGCAACAGCCGATGTTTCAACCCTAAACAAATTCGATTCCGAAAAAGCATGGAATCAGGTCGATTCGAAGCTAGAAATCCGCAAGAACCGCACCCGACAGCTTAAAAATATAGCCCTGGTCGTATCAGGAATGGCTGCATCGCTGCTGATTTTCCTCAGCCTTACTTTTTATACCAATCTGTTTTCAAATTCAGAAGCTACTATCGCAATGACTACTACTTATGGAAGCCGCTCCGAAGTGGTTCTTCCCGATGGATCAGTGGTTAAACTCAATGCCGGATCGAATCTGGAATACCACTACGACAAAATCAGCCAAACCCGAAAAGTTGATTTTAGCGGCGAAGCATTTTTTGAAGTCGCCAAAAGCAAAAAACCGTTTGTGATTGAAACCGCTGAGGGCTTGAAAGTGAGAGTTCTGGGAACCAAATTCAACCTCAGTACTTATCCGGAAGACCGACTGGCTCAGACTTCGCTGGTTGAAGGAAAAGTTGAACTGCGCCAGAACGGATCACCCAGCCTGATACTGATGCCTGGGCAGATTGCTACACTGGATAAAAAATCGAATGAAATAAAATACACCAAAGGAGAAATTTCGCACATCACAAGCTGGATGGAAAACAAGCTGTACATGGAAAACATGTCGCTTCAGGATGTTTGCACCAAAATGGAACGTTGGTACGATGTAAAGATTACGCTCAGCGATAAAAGCTTGGGCGAAAAGATCCATTACACAGGAGTGTTGAAAGAGCAAACTGTGTTGGATGTATTGAATGCCTTGTGCCAGTTGAGTTCAATCCGATATGAATTAAAGGGAAAAGATATTGTGATTTCAGGAAGATAAAACCCTGATTCATTTCAACGAAAAACGGAAGATGTTTCAGCATCTCCCGTCTGTTTTTTAGATAATAAAATTGAATGCTACGAACATTCAATTTGAGTAATTAACTAATTGCATTACAAATTTATGAAAAAAATTTATGAATCAGGGAAAGGCGTATGCCATATTCCCAAAAAGCTATTGTTGGTTATGAAGCTAACTGCCTTTTTAATTGTGGTTCTTACGATGCAAGTCACAGCAACAGTTTATTCGCAGAATAAAAAGTTGTCGTTGAACATGCAGGGAAACTCTATCAAAGAAGTGCTTCAGCAAATAGAAGCACAGTCGGAGTACCGGTTTATTTACGAGAACGAGAAAGTGAATCTCGACACCAAAGTAAGTATCTGGGTAACCGATGAAGTGGTTGAAAAAATTCTGAAACAGTTGTTCGAAAAAGATGGGATCAATTATTCGATAACGGATAATAACCTGATTTTGATCAATCCATCGGAAACCCAGATGAAGAATCTGGGAAAAGAGTCAATCAATTCTCAGCAGCAAAAAAACGTTTCCGGTAAAGTAACCGATTCTTCTGGAGGCACTTTACCTGGTGTTTCTGTTGTTTTAAAAGGTACTACTAACGGAACAATTACTGGTGGTGATGGGAAATATTCAATTTCCAACATTCCAGAGAACGCTATTTTGCAATTTTCTTTTGTTGGGATGAAAGCACAAGAAATTGTAGTTGGAAATAAAACTTCACTTAATGTTATTCTAGTTGATGAAACAATTGGAATTGAAGAAGTGGTAGCTGTTGGTTACGGTACGATGAAAAAAAGTGATGTTACAGGATCAGCATCTTCTTTGCGGTCAGATAATTTTAATAAGGGTAGCTCTGCTTCATTAAATCAATTAATGGCTGGAAAGGCTGCAGGAGTGCGCATAATTCAGAATAGTAATGAGCCGGGTGGTGGTATTTCCGTCAACATCAGGGGTGCCGGTTCTGTTAGTGCAGGATCTGAACCTCTATATGTTATTGATGGATTGCCAATCGACAATACTTCACCTGTGGTTGGAACTGGTAAAAATTATGTTACATCAAATACTAATCGTAGTCCGTTAAACTCAATTAATCCTTCAGACATTGAATCTATTGAGATTCTAAAAGATGCGTCCTCTACGGCAATTTATGGCGCAAGAGGGGCCAATGGAGTCATTATGATTACAACTAAAAAAGGAAAAGACGGAGGTACCAAGATCAATTACTCCAGCGATTTTGGAATTCAGAATGTAGCCAGTACTTTGAGATTGCTGAATGCGAAGGAATATATGAGTGTTTTAAATGATATTATTGCTCATGGTGGTGGTTCAGCAAATGAGAAAGTAGCCGAAATACAAGGCAACGGTATCGACTGGCAAGATCAGATATTTCAATCGAATGCACAGATTCAAAATCATAATTTATCCCTATCTGGAGGTAACAGTAAATCAAATTTCTTTGTTGGTTTAAATTATTTTGATCAGAATGGAGTTGTAAAAACTTCAGGAATGAAAAGGTATGCGGCCAGATTTAACCTGACAAATAAGGTTTCTGATAAATTTAACTTTGGGGTTAACTTTAGTTCGAGTTATACTCAGGATAACTTTGCTGCAGAAGGGAATGGGTTCAATGAAAACAGCGGAGTAATTTATTCGGCACTAAACATGGATCCAACGATTTCAATAGTTGATCCTTCTACGGGAAGATATCAGCGTTCGCCATATATTACTACTGACAGTCCTTTGGCCATCCTTTATGGCAAAAGGGCTACTGCTTCAAGTTACAGGACCTATGGAACTCTGTATGGAGATTATTCTATAATTCCTGGACTGGTGGCAAAACTTAATATTGGAGGAGATGTTCAGACACAACGAAGAGATGTTTATGTTGACAGGTCTACTGTTGATGGTCTTGCCGCAAGTGGTGTCGCCTCTGTTTTAAATGGAGTAGTAAGCAATTATCTGGTAGAGGGAACGCTTACATACAATAAGAATATTGGAGTTCATCATTTTACTTTATTAGCTGGGTCCACAACCCAAAGGTTTGTAACAAATAGAAACTCTCTTGAATCAAGTGGGTTTCCTTCGGATGCAATGACTTCAAATAATGTTGGTTCAGGCACTCAAAGTACATATAACGTTAACAGCAATAAAATATCAAATCGGTTACTGTCATATTTAGGACGATTGAATTATTCACTAATGGACAAATACTTATTTACGGCATCTTTCAGAGCTGATGGATCATCCAGATTTGGTGCAAATAACCGATTTGGGTATTTTCCATCTTTTGGCGGTGCATGGAGAATAAATCAGGAAAATTTCTTTAAAAGTGTATCAGTTATCAATAACCTGAAATTTAGGGGGAGCTGGGGTCGAACCGGAAATCAGTCAATTGCAGACTATCAGTCGTTCGTAACATATGTTTCAGGACCTGATGGAGTATTCAATGGTACTAAAAATTCGACTCAGGAGCCGGCACGTTTGCCAAACCCAGATTTAAAGTGGGAAACAACTGAACAAACAAATGTTGGGTTTGACATCGGCATATTGAATGACAGGTTATCTGCCAGTGTGGATTATTTCACTAAACGCACATTTGATATGCTTCTTTATAAGCCAGTTAGTACTACCAGTGGCTATACCAGCCAGTTAACTAATATTGGAAGCATTAAGAACACAGGGTTTGAACTTACAATAAACTCAAGAAACATAAACAAAGCATTTAAGTGGAATACCTCATTTAACTTGGCTACATTAAAGAATAAGGTGCTTAGCCTTGGTGGGGTCTCAGAAATACTTGCCGGATCGGCTGGGGTTTTAGGTACACAGCCGGCAATAATTAGACCAGGCGAAGCATTATATTCATTTTATGGGTATAAGGTTATAGGAGTTTGGCAAACTACTGATGATTATACTAAAACAACTGATGCTGTGCATCCGGGAGATTTGAAGTTTCTCGATGTCAATAAAGATGGTACGGTAAATGCCAGTGATCGCGTTATCCTTGGAAATGGGTTCCCAAAACTAAGCTTTGGACTTGGGAATAGTTTTACGTACAGACAATTTTCCCTTGATGTTCAGATTGAGGGTGTATCTGGTGTGAAAATGCTTAATAATAATCTTGTAGATGTTTATTTTCCTGTAAATTTTAGAAGAAATAAATTTGCTGTTCCATATTTGGAAAGGTGGACTCCTGAAAATCCCTCCAATACCTATCCATCTTTTGTTACGCCATTGAGTCAGGGACAAAAAATCATTAACTCTTATACTGTTCAGGATGCCTCCTACATCAGGCTCCAAACAGTGACACTGAGCTATACAATTCCTGCAATTAAGGGATTTATTAAGTCAGGAAGAATTTATTTGACCGGACAAAACCTTTTAACTCTTACAGGCTATGATGGTATGGATCCTGCAGTCAACCCCAACGGGAATGCTAATTTTAGGGTAGATTTTAATTCTTATCCTTTATCTACAACAGTTCTTCTAGGTGTGAATATTGATTTTTAACAGACTCACCACTGAAATAGTATTATTTTGTATTGCGTACATTTTTAAAACAAAAATTCTTTAAAATGAAAATATTAAAACTTTTTATCCTGTTTAGTATTATTTTACTGCCCTTTTCGTCATGTAAAGAAATACTTGAAGAACCAATTTATTCTCAGCTTGTGCCTGAAAACTTTTTAACTACCAATGATGGAATTATAAGCGTGTTAAAAGCCGCATATGTTCAAGAAAGTCATGTGCAAAATCAAAATGCAAACAAAGGCACTATTCTTTCGCAAGAAAGCACCACTGATATAATGTATGAGATTGCAGGAGCTGATAACAGACAAATGCTGCAATTTATAAACTTTACCTGGGATGCAAATCTTGACTGGATTTTTAGTATGTTGTGGAATCCATATTATCTGGCGATCAGAGATGCTAATTCTGTTTTGGATAATATTGATAAAGCCAATATTAGCGAAACAAATAAAAAGCAATATATATCCGAAGCAAGGTTTGTCAGAGCTATTAGTTATTATAGTTTATATATGTTCTTTGGACCTGTACCTTTACGGACCACTACAGTCAATGGGTCTGAGAACCTTGCCAAAGCGACAGAAGCGCAATTGTTGTCATTTATTGAAACTGAGCTTCTTGAAGTTGCTCCAAATCTTCCAACTCAGGGTACGGAAGAGTATGGTAGGGCAAATAAAGGTGCTGCACTCGCTTTTCGGTGCAAGTTTTTCCTGAATACAAAGCAATGGCAAAAATGCGCGGATATGGCCAAACAAATCATTGACCTGAATTATTATCAGTTGAGCGCAGATTATTCTGCTATGTTTCGTGTCGAAAATGAGAGGAACAAAGAATACATTTGGGTTAGGCCTTGTATTGCCAGTTCAACGGGCAGTGGGGCAGGGAATGATTGGGAAGCCTATGTTTTCCCGGTAGGATTTCAGAAAGATGTTGTCAGTGGACTTGTTTATCTCAATAATTGGCGCAATTATGCTGCACAATATTCACTGAGGGATGCCTTCTATAATTCATTTGCTGCGGATGATAAACGAAAATCAACCATTCTTACCTCATACATTAATACACAAGGCAAAACTATCTCGTTACTGAATAATACGAATAATACTCGTCCTTTAAAATATTGGCCAGATCCGGCAGCTATTGATGGCGGTGGCGGTAATGATATCCCAGTTATCAGATATGCTGATATATTGCTTTCACGTGCAGAAGCCTTAAATGAGATTAGTGGCCCAAATCCAGAAAGTATATCTTTAATTAACCAAATCCGGTTACGTGCGGGACTTGCTGGCATCCAATTGGCAGACTTTGCGGGGAAAGATGCTTTACGTGATCACATTATAAACGAGAGAGGATGGGAATTTTATTGTGAAGGTTTAAGAAGACAGGATTTGATTAGATCTGGTAAATTTATAAGCTATGCGCAGGCAAGAGGGATTACAAATGCGAAAGCAACTCATGTGCGATATCCGATTCCTCAGCAGGCAATGGACTCTGATTCAGAATTGGTACAAAACGATGGTTATTAATGTGTTAGTTTTATTATCAGTACACGGTGAGTCCGAACCATAAGTCGATGTTGTTATTTCTGTTTTGCATTTGCTCCGAAAGAGAATACAAGTGAAGATAGTGAACCTGAAATAAAGGCACAAGAAAGAATAACGTTTATAAATCCCATCTTAACCCAGGGAACTGATCCCTGGGTTATTTAAAATAAAAGGGAAAGTATCTTATAGCACATATCAATTAGATTATTGATGGGACAATCCGCATCAAGCCCACATAAATTATAAGAATATCTTATTTAATCTTTTCTCATGAAAATGAATAAAAAAGGAATTGCAATAACAGCCTTAATCCTGGCAGGAATACCGAATGCCTGGGCGCAGAAAATATCAAAAACTAAGAAAACACCTGTTAATATAGTCTTATTTGTCGCTGATGATCTTGGTGCTAACGATATCAGTCCGTATGGCAATAAAGTGGTGCGTACACCCAATATTGGACGGTTGGCAAATGAGTCGCTGTTGTTTTCCAGAGCATTTGCAAGTTCACCTACCTGCTCGCCTTCAAGAGCCTCCATTTATACCGGATTGATGCCATTTCGCAATGGGGCACATGCCAATCACGCCGGAATAAAAGAGGAAGTACAAACACTACCTAACTACCTCAAGCCACTTGGGTACAAGGTTGCCATTGCAGGAAAATTGCATGTTGGGCCTATGAGTGCCTATCCCTTCGAATTAATTCACGATTCGAATGTTCCTGAACCTGGTTACGAAGACAAGGGAGTGCTTTGGACCGATTTGAACATGACACCGGTTGATGAGTGGCTATCTCAAAGCTCAAAGTCCAAAGATCCTTTCATGCTGATTGTTAACGATCACAGCCCACATGTTATGTGGCCTGAAAAGGCTGAATATAAGGCTTCGGAAGTGGATATTCCATCAGTTCACATCGATACGGAAGATACCCGGAAATCAAGAGCTCGTTATTATACCGATATTTCCAAAATGGACGGAAACGTTGGAAAACTTTTAAGTAGTTTGGAAAAGTATGCGCTAGCCGAAAATACGGTAATAATTTTCACCTGCGATCAGGGACCCCAATGGGCTTTCGGAAAATGGAACTTGTATGACTATGGTATCCGGGTACCCTTACTGATCAGGTGGCCGGGTAAGATAAGCGGGGGAACAGAAACAGATGCGTTGGTCTCGCTGGTTGATTTGCTGCCAACTGTCGTTGAACTGGCCGGAGGTGTTGCTCCTAAAGAGCCTGAAGAGATTGATGGAAGAAGTCTCCTTTCTCTGATGTCAGGTGAGAAAAACAGTCACAGGGATGTCGTATTTGCATCCCACACGGGCGATGGCACCATGAACCAGTGTCCATTGCGTATGATTCGGACAACGCGGTACAAATACATACTGAACCTGGCTCCGAAAACTCTTTATACAACTCATATTGACAAAGCAAAAGATCATAACGGTGGACGTCAATACTGGCAGTCGTGGGTAAACAGATCGTATGAAAACGAACATGCAGCCTCCGTATTGTGGCGCTATCACAATCGTCCGGCTGAAGAATTATACGATGTGCAAAAAGACCCTGATGAAACCAGAAACCTTGCTAATGATACCCATTATGAGGAAATAATGAAGAAATTCCGCTCTCAGATGAATCATTGGCGACTTCAGCAAGGTGATCAGGAAACGGGAACATATCTATTTCCTAAAACAGATAACAAAGAACCGATTGCACCATACATTTTTAAATAGAATATGAATAGCCCAATAAATACTTAAATCCATGAAAGTACAAATTTCTCTTATTCTGATTGCAGGCTCCCTGTTTTTTATGGCTTGCAACACAGCACCGAAAAGGACCGAAAAAGCAGAGCCGGTTTCAACACGTTGGAACGATGAACAGGCCAAAGCCTGGAGTGAAAAAACAGGTTGGTTACGCGGAAGTAATTTCAATCCGAGTACTGCCATTAATCAGTTGGAAACTTGGCAGGCCGAATCGTTCGACACTGCCACCATTAACCGAGAATTGGGCTGGGCTGCCGAAATTGGAATGAATGCTATGCGTGTTTATCTGCATCACGTGGCTTGGGAAGTTGACAAAGAAGGCTTCAAAGGTCGCATGAATACCTATCTCGATATTGCGTCGAAGCACGGTATTAAAACCATTTTCGTGTTTTTCGACGATTGCTGGAACCCAACCTATGAGGCTGGCAAACAGCCCGATCCAAAACCGGGCATCCACAACTCAGGCTGGGTTCGCGATCCGGGTGATTTGTTGTTCAGCGATACAACACTTGTAAAAACACTCGAAGCTTACGTAAAAGATGTACTGACCACGTTTAAAGATGACAAACGTATTACTATTTGGGATCTGTATAACGAATCCGGAAACTCGAAATATGGAAATAAATCGCTGCCATTGCTGAAAAAAGTGTTTCAATGGGGGTGGGAAGTGCGTCCGTCGCAACCAATGTCAGCAGGAGTCTGGAGACTGGCTTTGTCTGATTTGAATAAATTTCAGGTTGAAAACTCCGACATTATCACTTACCACAATTACGAAAGTCCTGAAAAACACCAGGTAGCCATTGATACGCTGAAACGATACAACCGCCCGCTGGTTTGTACCGAATACATGGCACGCCGAAACAACAGTCTGTTTACCAATATTATGCCTATTCTGAAAGAGCAAAACATTGGTGCCATCAACTGGGGCTTGGTTTCAGGAAAATCAAATACCAAATATGCGTGGAGTGAGCCCATCCCAGATGGATCGGAACCACCGCTTTGGTTTCACGAGATTTTCCATCCTGACGGAACACCTTATAAACAGGAAGAGGTTGATGTAATTAAAAAATTAACTCTGACTGAATAAGATTATACCGGTAAATATATGGTGTACAATTATCCATGTCTTGAAAGGCAGATTGATTGCCCCTTAAAGCAGGTGGAACATCTTTCATTTAGGGTAAAAGTAAGAGGGGTTGATAATTTAAGTGATGAAGAAAAAGAAGCTATTCTGGAGTGACATCAGGTTTGCTCTAGCAATAGATAGTTGGTTGGAAGTTTAGTTAGGTTTAGATTGTAGATTTACCCCTTTGCCTTCACCGGCAAGGGGGTTTTTGTTTTAAACCAGCCCATCAGGCGTCTAAATCCCAATCTATTATTGCCAAAATTTACTTGTTTATAATTTTGTTAATAAATAATCGGTGTTAAATATCAATTTATCAATCGGATTGTTCGAACTTGTATATGTAAAATTTAATGAACAATTTTTATTAACTCAAATCTTTAATTTATGGCATCCAATTCAGAATCCGGCCATGCAAAAAATGTGGCCAACTTTTCACAAATGCTCAGCATCTGTAAATCTTTTGGTGCAAAGTACAACCCAAGCAATCCTCCTCTTCAGCTTCCTCAAATGACCAGTTCCCTGGCTCTGTCCAAAGAATGCATGTCATCACTAAACACGGTACAGGCAACACTTTCCAATGCACTTTCAGCCAGGGGAGGAGTGTTTAAACCATTTAAGGCGCTGGTTACCCGTATTGGGAATGCAGTGAAAGTATCAGGTGTTTCCAAACAAACACAAGATCAGGTCACGGCAATTGTCCGCAAGTTGCAGGGACGGCGTGCTACACCTAAATTGTCGGAAGAAGAAAAGCAGGCTGCACTGGCCGCCGGGCAGGAAGTCGTTGAAATCTCATCGGCGCAAACCAGCATCGACAACCTTTTGGAGAACTTCGATAAACTCATCAAACTACTGGCATCCATTCCCGAATATGCTCCCAACGAAACCGAATTAACAGTTTCCTCGCTGACTGCACATTACAATGACATGTTTGCAAAAAACCAGGCCGTAATCGATGCCGAACAACCTTTAAACAACCTGCGGATCACTCGTAATGAACTGCTTTACAACGAAAATACGGGAATTGTTAATGTGGCCAATGCAGCAAAACTTTATACCAAATCGGTGTTTGGCGCAACAAGCCCCCAGTATAAACAAGTCACTTCCCTGCAGTTTAGTAAACCCCGGTAATTTCCTGAATATCCCTTTCCGATCTTTCAAAAGGCCACAGCGATTTTTGTTTTATGTACAGCGAAAATCAAATAATAGAAAGGGAATTATAAATCATCTAATACATATTTCAAAAACCGCAAATGGAATTATGAAAGACAAAGAGGGAATTATAAAATTAACATCATATAAATTAAAATATGTAGAGGGATTTATGTAATTTAGAAAGCGATTTATGTATTACGCAAAGGGAATCCTGAAATACCGATAAATATTTTTGAATTACCCAAAGTCAATATTGAAACGATCACTCTTTTTCTCATGATCGAAACCCCTTTGTTCGAATTAGCAAAGGGGTTTTCGTTTTTGCAATTTCCACTCCCAGAGATTTTGTTCGTAAAACAAATTAATGTCGTTTTGACGCTTCTAATTATTTCACCATATTTGTTGGCAATTAACTAAGTAATCTAAACCTGAAATGAAACGAATTTTCATACTCTTTTGTCTAATCGCATTACTTTTTGGGCAGTCTGCTTTTAGCGCTATCATGCCAATGACCAACGAACCCGACTCGGTTTACCTTTTTTCCTACGCAACAACCAAAAACTCGAATACAAACGGATTGCATTTTGCCTGGAGTACCGATCAGGAAAGCTGGACTTCCATTGGACCGGAGATGCGTTTCCTGTTTTGTGACTACGGCCGTTGGGGCGTCGAAAAGCGCATGATCACTCCCTTTTTATTTCAGACTACGGACAAAATGTGGCACTGCATATGGAGTTTGAATGAACATACCGGAACGTATGCCCACGCCGAATCTACGGATTTGATTTACTGGTTGCCGCAGACTTACCCCATCGTGATGAAGGACAACAATTGCCTTGAACCGGAAGTGTCAGCTAAAGCAGATGGGAAATATGAAATAAGCTGGTTGAGCACGGCCAACGGAGCAAAAAAGGCTTTTAGCGTAACAACTACTGATTTTAAAAACTACAGTCAGGCGAATGAAATAACGTTGAACAATCGCTTGAACCAGAGAAAGAGAGTGAACATTTCAGGAAATACCGAAACCGGAACTGTGCATAAAGTGGCCTGGGCATTGGTTGAAAGTTTATTGAATAAACAGAAACTAAATGCGTACCGCGATCAGCTGTGGGGCGAAACAACCAAAACCGATTCGATACGTTTTGCAGCGCTGAAAACTCTGGAAGCAACTATCACTGTTGACAATTCTAAAAGCAAAAAGATCAGCGACATGCTGATCGGTGTGTTCTTCGAAGACATCAACTATGCAGCCGATGGTGGACTTTATGCCGAATTGCTTCAAAACCGTGATTTTGAATATGCGTTAAGCGACAAGGAAGGAAAAGATAAAACCTGGAACAGCAGCAAAGCCTGGCATTTGAACGGCAGCGGAACTACATTTTCTATCGATTCCGTTTCTCCGATTCATGCAAACAACGCGCATTATGCCGTGCTGAAAACTACGGAAGTGGCTACCGGATTGGTCAATGAAGGATTTGATGGAATCGCCATTAAATCAGGAGAAAAATATGATTTCTCTGTTTTTGTGCGTACTCCGGATAAAACGAGTAAAAAATTGATCGTACGACTGATTGGTAAAAACGGCGAAAACTATGGAGAGGTAACCGTTTCGGCCAGTTCTTCCGGATGGAAAAAGTACGAAGCAGTGCTAATTGTCCAGCAAACTGCAACAGATGCTCAACTGGAAATTGTTCCGCAAACCACTGGAACCGTTCATCTGGATATGGTTTCGCTGTTTCCGCAAAAGACTTTTCTGGGTCGCAAAAATGGACTGCGAGCCGACTTGGCTCAAACCATTGCCGACATTCGTCCGCGGTTCATTCGCTTTCCGGGCGGTTGTGTGGCTCACGGCGATGGGCTCGACAACATTTATCGCTGGAAGAACACGGTTGGACCGCTGGAATCGCGTAAACCACTGAAAAATCTGTGGGGTTACCACCAAACCGTCGGATTGGGTTATTTCGAATATTTTCAGTTCTGCGAAGATATCGGAGCGGCACCGCTTCCAGTCATTGCGGCCGGAGTTCCCTGCCAGAATTCAGCAACAGGTGGCGCTGGTCAGCAGGGCGGTATCCCAATGTGCGACATGGACGACTATGTCCAGGAAGTGCTCGACCTGATTGAGTGGGCCAACGGAGATGCAACAACCAAATGGGGAAAGATTCGTGCTGAAGCCGGTCACCCCAAACCGTTCAACCTGAAATATGTGGGGATTGGCAATGAAGACCTGATCAACGATATTTTTGAGGAGCGTTTCACCATGATCTTTAATGCGGTGAAAGAAAAGTATCCTGAAATTACGGTTATTGGAACTGTTGGGCCATCGTTCGAAGGAACCGACTATGTGGAAGGCTGGAAAATTGCTACTAAGTTGCATGTTTCGATGGTTGACGAGCATTACTATCAAACGCCGGGCTGGTTTATTCACAATCAGGATTACTACGACAAATACGACCGCTCGAAACCAAAAGTGTACCTGGGCGAATATGCTTCGCACTTGCCCGGACGAGTTACCAACATTGAAACAGCTTTATCCGAGGCGCTTTACCTGACCGCCTGCGAGCGCAATGGCGACGTGGTGAGCATGACTTCGTACGCGCCTTTGTTGGCCAAAGAGGGGCACACCCAATGGAATCCCGACCTGATTTATTTCAACAATTCGGAAGTAAAACCAACGGTCGATTATTTTGTGCAACAACTTTACGGGCAAAACTCCGGAGATACTTATCTGGCCAGCGATGTGCGGATTTCGGATAAAAGCGATGCCGTCAGGAAACGGGTTGCAGTATCGGTGGTAAGCGACAGCAAGACCGGCGACCTGATCGTGAAAATGGTAAACATGCTTCCGGTGGCGGTTAACACAAATGTCCGGTTAGATGGAATGAGCGACTTTCATTCTTCGGCAATCCGGACTGTGCTCTCCGGAACTCCAACCGATAAAAAAGCGAGGCCGGTAACCGATCATATAACTGTCAGCGGCGAATTTCCGTGTACTTTGCCGGCTTATTCATTTACGGTAATTCGCATTCAGCCTGAAAATCTGCCTGCTGAACCAAAATCCAGCCTATTGAAAAAGCAGAATGTGTACTTCCAGACCGAAGCAAAGAAAATTTACCTGCCGGTTAAACGAGGTACAAATCTGAGCCAGTTTAATCCTGAATTTAAAGCGGCTGAAGGCTTTTCATTCAGTCCTTCCGGAGCACAGAATTTTGCAAAAGGTCCGGTAAATTATACGTTCAAAACGACCACCGGGAAAGAAACCTATCAGGTTACAGCTTCCGGAGACCACAACCCGGTGTTGGAAGGTTTTTATGCAGACCCTGAAATCCTGTATTCTGAAAAAACAGGCAAATATTACCTCTACCCCACCAGCGACGGGTTTAACAACTGGTCGGGCGACTATTTCAAAGTTTTTTCTTCGGAAAATCTGGTCGACTGGAAAGACGAAGGCATCATTCTCGATCTGAAAAAGGATGTCAGCTGGGCAAACCGGAATGCCTGGGCGCCGTGTATCGTGGAGAAGAAGATAAACGGAGTATTCAAGTATTTCTATTATTTCACGGCGGCGCAGAAAATTGGTGTGGCTGTGGCCGACAATCCTACCGGACCGTTTGTGGATAGTGGCAAAGCGCTGGTCGATTTTAAAACTTTAAACGTCAATTGCGGTCAGGAAATTGATCCCGATGTATTTACCGACCCGGTTTCGGGCAAAAGCTACCTGTATTGGGGAAATGGCTACATGGCTGCCGCCGAGCTGAACAGCGACATGATCTCCATCAACTTCAGTACACTTAAACAGATGAATATCGATAATACCTATCGCGAAGGAACTTATGTGATTTACCGGAAAGGAACCTATTATTTCATGTGGTCGGAGGACGATACCCGCAGTCCAAACTACAAAGTACGCTACGCTACATCAGATTCGCCGCTTGGGAAACTGACCATTTCAGAGAAAAACGTGGTGATTACCCAAAATCCAGAACAGGAAATATTTGCTACCGGACACAATTCGGTCGTCCAGATTCCGGGGAAAGACGAATGGTACCTGGTTTATCACCGGTTTAACCGCCCCAAAGGAATTAAAATGGGAAGCCCTGCCGGATTTAACCGCGAAGTTTGCATCGACAAACTGGAATTCAATGCCGATGGATCGATCAAACAGGTGATTTCAACCCTTCAGGGAATAAAAGGTATATCAAAATAAGAGCGAATTTTCGCAGCCTGATTATTTTAGTTGCGATGGCGCAGCAAATGCATTCTCAGTATCCTGAAATTTGAAGAACCGGACCTGAAAGACGGCGATTGTTATTTGTGGAATAATCGCAATTTGTGTTGTGTTGGGGTATCGTTATAAATTGCCTATTTTTATCCGGAAACTAAACCGCGATATTCAATGAAAAACTTCAATATTATACGGCAATTTTGTTTGACGGCCCTTTTTGCAGTTCTGTATTTTCAGGGTTCTGCTCAAACGAATTTTAAATCACTCAATTATCTCTATCGCATTTCCGGCTCCAAAACGGTGGCTGGCATTCACAACCGGGAACCAAATGCCAATCCATGTCTTTGGACCGATTCAATTTCGGTATTAAGTGGAAAAACGCCTGGCCTTTGGAGTGGTGATTTTCTATTCCTGAATGACGACGTAGATGCACGATGGAATATGATTTATCAGGCCGAAAAAGCCTGGAAGAAAGGGTCGATTGTGAACATCATGTGGCATACCTGTTCTCCGGTATTCACTGAACCTTGCGCCTGGGATAGTACCGGAGTGCTTGATCATTTGTCAGACGAGGAATGGACTTCATTGATAACCGATGGCGGCACATTGAACAACACTTGGAAAAAAAGATTGGATGGCATTGCGGTCTATTTGCAGTACCTCGAAGATAAGAACGTGGAAGTTTTGTTCCGTCCGTTTCACGAGATGAACCAGCCTGTTTTCTGGTGGGCCGGCCGGAAAGGTGGTAACGGAACTTCCAAATTATATCGAATAACTCATGATTACCTGAAGTACAACAAAGGATTGACGAACCTGATTTGGGTCTGGGATCTTCAGGATTTCAGCACACTGGAAGCTGATTTGAAAGATTATAATCCCGGAAATGAATATTGGGATGTTTTGGCATTCGACATGTATAGCAGCGATGGTAAAGGATATACGCTCGCCAAATACAATGCCTGTTTACAGGCTGCCGGTGGAAAACCAATCGCCATTGGAGAGTGTCAGGTGCTGCCTACTTCAGCAGAATTAGAGGAGCAACCCAAATGGACATTTTTTATGAGTTGGGCCGAACTCACGATAAAGCACAACACAATTGCGCAAATAAAAGAACTGTACGGATCTTCCAAGGTGCTTGTTTTAGATCAGATGCCGGGATGGTCACATGACATTGAGAAGTAAATATCATCAGGATTGCCACGGTTAATAACATTTCTTCGATTTGTTCCTCAAACATCAGGATAAAACTTGAAAGGCGTACAGGGCGGGTAATCGTGGAAAATCAATTTCCCGGTTCCCGGGAAAACCGACGATCCGTTACTTTTCGACCGAAATTCCCAATTCAAAAGCTTTGTGAGAAGTTTACTTTCTGGAAATTAGAATAGTAATATCTCAAAGTGAGAGTAATTTTCAGCCGGCATCAATTGGGTTAAATCTTCTGGAATAATTTATACATTTACGGCAAATGATTGCGAAAAATTTGCCTTCCAACAGTATCAAGGGTTTGATCATCGGTGATGAGGAAACCTACATTTTCTTGTTTCGGGAATACTATGTGAGCCTTTGTTCCTACTCCAGAAGGTATGTTGGCCGCAAAGATGTTGCTGAGGAAATTGTTTCCGACACCTTCCTTAAAATCTGGGAAACCCGCGAATCTCTTCAAATAAATACTTCAGTTAAAGCTTACCTTTTCCAGGCGGTGTGCAACAATTCGCTCAATTATCTGCGAAAGCTCAAAAAAGAACAGACTCTTGATGAATATTTTCTGGAAACGTCTTCGGAAAATATCGGTTTTGCATCTATTTCTGAAGTAGTTGAAGAGCAAAGCCTGACGATGGATGGCATCAGCGAAAAGATTGAAAATGCCGTTAATTTGCTTCCCGAGCAACAACAAAAAGTGTTCAGACTGAAGCGTTTTGAAGGTAAAAAAAATAAGGAAGTAGCTGAAATAATGGGATTGTCAATTAAAACGGTAGAAATGCACCTCTCGAAAGCCACACTCAATTTGCGCAAAAACCTGAAAGACTATCTACCTTCTTTCCTTCTTTTCCTTTTGCTGAAATAAAAATTTTCATTTTATTTTCATCCCGCATACAGGGTTTTTTCAATTCTTGCATCTTGCTATTGAAAAGACTCAAAAATGGAAAACAACCCTGATATAAATGTATTGCTTATCCGCTTGTTTTCAGGTGAAGCAGAACCTGAAGAAAAGAAGGAAATTGCTGATTGGCTTGACCTGTCGGCTGAGAATAAAAAGCTGTATTCCGATTTGCGGGAAATCTGGCTGAGTTCAGGCATTGAAACGAATGCCGATGACTATCATTTGGAAGATGCAATCCGAAAATTCAGAAATGAAATCAGGAAAGAGAAATCAGGAAAACCAAAGCAAATCGACTTCAATCGGTTCTTAAAGTATGCCGCTATTCTCATCCTGTTACTGTCGCTTCCGTTTAGCTATTACATCGGAACCCGAAATAATACAGATGATTCAATAACAACGATTTCCTGCGCTTTTGGTGATAAATCAAGCATCATTTTGCCGGATAGCTCCCGTGTTTGGCTGAATTCAGGCAGTAAATTAACCTTCAGTTCGAACTTTAAAAATGGCCGAAAGGTTTCGCTGGAAGGTGAAGCATTCTTTTCGGTTGCGAAGGATAAAAATCATCCTTTCCGAGTAAAGACTGCCGAAGTTGAGGTTGAAGTTTTGGGTACCAAGTTTAACCTGAAAGCTTATCCTGAAGAAAAATCTGTTTCGACCACATTGGTCGAAGGTAGCGTAAACATATCAAGTAAATATCAGAGTACCCTTATGAAACCAGACCAGAAACTGGTGTATGATAAGGAAAGTAAGAAACTGGTGGTTCAGGAGCTAACCGATACGGCTCCGGAGACAGAATGGAAAGATGGCCGCTTTGTTTTCCGCAACGAATCGCTGGCTGAATTAAAACCCAAGCTGGAGCGCTGGTTTGACGTGGATATTGTTTTTGGCGACGATATGGTGAAAGACCGGAGATTTACAGGGGTTCTGGGTCGTGAAAGCATTTTGGAAGCGGTTTCCTATTTCGATCTTTCCAACTTTGTCTCCTGCCAGATTCAAGGCAATAAAATAATAATTAACTCTCAAAATAATTAAGATTCAATGCGTATGATCTCTTATTGAAATGAAAAAGGGAAGTGCTACCAACACCTCCCTCCAGTAATCATTAAACCGAAGTTTAACTTTTAAAAGCGTTTAAATTTATGAAATTAAATCGAATTGACCTGTCCCTTTATCGAAGTGGATGGTTAAAAAAGTATTTTTTGATTATGAGACTAACCTCATTACTTATCCTGATTCTGACCTTGCAGTTGAGTGCGTCGGTTTGGTCGCAAACCACCACCATGAGTGTTAAATTGAAAAATTCGACCTTGCAGGAGTTGTTTATACAAATTGAAAAAAGCAGCAATTACCGTTTTTTCTACAACAACGACGAAGTTGATGTTAATCAGCGGATTTCGGTTGATGTTGATTCAAAGACGGTTGGCAAGATTTTGACTGCTGCACTCGAAGGGTTGCCGTATTCTTTCAAAGAGATGGAAAATAAACTGATTCTTATTGAACGGTCTGGAGTTCCATCCAACGTTCCGGGATCAAATCAGCAACAAAAATCTGTCTCCGGAAAAGTTACTGATCTATCGGGCAATTCTCTTCCCGGAGTTTCGGTTGTTGTTAAAGGTACAACGACTGGGGTAATTACTGATATGGATGGGAAATATACTCTTCCGCGAGTTACTGAAAATACAACCTTGCAGTTCTCGTTTGTGGGTATGAAAATGCAGGAAGTTGCTGTTGGTAATAAATCAACAATTAATGTAGTTCTTGAGGAAGAGACCATCGGTATTGAGGAAGTTGTGGCAGTTGGTTACGGGACTGTAAAAAAGAGCGATTTAACTGGTTCTGTCACATCGGTTAAAAGTGATGAAATTAAGGCATTTGCAACATCCAATGTCATGCAATCGCTGTCGGGCCGCGCTCCCGGAGTACAAGTTTCCCAAAATACAGGAGCGCCTGGAGGTTCAGTAAGCGTTCGAATTCGCGGAACAAATTCAATTCAGGGTAGTAACGAACCACTATATGTTATTGATGGGTTCCCGTTTTCAGGAAGCAACCCTACGGTTTTAAGCAATGGCGATATCGAAAGTGTTGAGATTCTGAAAGATGCTTCAGCAACCGCCATTTATGGTTCGCGGGGTGCAAATGGTGTAATTCTGATTACTACCAAGCGAGGAAAAGCTGGAAAAACAACGGTTGATTTTGAATCAAGCTACGGTGTTCAAACTTTGCGCAAAAAGCTTGAAATGATGAATGCCACAGAGTATGCTAATTTTTATAACGAGCAAGCTACCAATGATAAGCTGGCCCCTTATTTTACCCAGGATCAAATTAACAGCTTTGGCAATGGTTACCAATGGCAGGATATGGTTTTTAGGTCGGCTCCAATTATCAGCAACACCTTGTCGATTAATGGAGGTAACGAGAAAACTAAATTTTCTATCTCAGGAAACGTCTTCGACCAGCAGGGAATTATTGCAGACAGCAATTATAAAAAATATTCCCTTCGGGCTTATTTCACCACCGAGATCAATAAAATGTTATCGCTCGAATATGGTGCAACGTTAACGAAAAATACAACTTCACGTCAAAACTCTTCGGGAGGTAACCGGGGGCAATCGCTTATTGGAGGCGCAATTTCGGCCCCACCAACGCTTACCCCATACAATACCGATGGAACCTATCGGGTGTTGGCCACTGCCTACCCTTTTATCTCCAACGTAATTACCAACCCTTTAAATTTCCTGAACGAGCAAATTGACAAAGGTGAAAGTAATATTGTACTTGCCAATACCTCTTTAATTTTTGAGCCGGTAAAAGACCTTAAATTGAAAATTTATGGTGGTGTTGAAAATACTGATTACCGAAGCGATTATTATCAATCGACCAATTTTGTTAATTCTCAGGGTGTTGCTTCGGTCTCAATGTCAAACAATATCAGCCTTTTGAACGAGAATACGCTTAGCTACAATAAAACGATCAATGAGAATCACACCATTGGCGCGGTGATCGGCTTTACTTACCAGAACTTTTTATACCGATATCTGGGCGGTTCAGGAAATGGCTATTTAAGTAATGTTCCTGAGACTTACGACTTAGGATCTGCCAGTAATCCGGGCATCCCAAGTTCAAGTTATACAAAATCAGCGTTGATGTCATATCTGGGACGTATAAACTATTCATTCAAAAACAGATATTTATTAACCGCAAGTTTACGTGCCGATGGTTCGTCAAAGTACAGTGCAGGCAGTAAATGGGGATATTTCCCATCGGGTGCTTTTGCATGGAAAATAAAAGAAGAAGGTTTCCTGAAGGATGTTAACCTTATTTCTGATTTGAAGTTCCGCAGCAGCTATGGTTACACCGGAAGCCAGGCTATTAATGCGTATGCTACTTTAAATCAGCTTTCGTCGGGTAAAACCATTTTTGGCGATGCCTTGTACAATGCCATTGCTCCGGGAACAACTCTGCCTGGCGATTTGAAATGGGAAACCACAGAGCAGGCTGATTTGGGGTTTGACATCGCCATTTTAAATAACCGGTTCCGGTTAAGTGCCGATGCTTATCTGAAAAATACCCGTGATTTGTTGAATACAGTAAAGCTACCATCATCTCTTGGTTTTACACAAACCATCCAGAATGTTGGTCAAATTCGTAATAAAGGGTTAGAATTCTCGTTGGATGCGAAAATTTTAACCGGCAAATTCAAGTGGGATATGAACGCCAACATTGCTGTTAACAGGAGTAAAGTCATTAAGTTATATGGCGGACAGGAAATTTTGACTGGAAGCATTGATGTTTCTTTTATATCCGACAATTCGAGCTTACTGAGAGAGGGCCTTCCAATGGGCGTATTCTACGGATATAAAAAAGATGGGTACGATGCTAATGGAAAGGAAATCTACAAAGATTTATCCGGACCAGCCGGAACCCCTGATGGTATTATTAACCAGTTCGATAAAGCCATTATTGGCGATCCAAACCCTGATTTTATTTATGGGTTAAACTCCACCATGTCGTATAAAAATTTCGAACTGACTTTGTTTTTCCAGGGATCACAGGGGAATGACATTGTTAATGTAAGTTCAATTGGCAATACACTTGACTATGGTTTTGGGCTGAATATGACTAAAGATGTATACAATGACCATTGGACCACGACAAATACCGATGCAAAATATCCGGTAATTTCCCGAAATGCATCGATGCGATATTCCGATCGTTTGGTCGAAGATGGTTCGTTCCTCAGGTTAAGAAATATCCAGTTAATGTACAATGTACCAACCCAAAAAATGGGGATGAATTGGCTTCGCAATATGCAAGTTTATGCCAGCGGACAAAATCTGCTGACATTCACAAAGTACTCATGGTGGGATCCCGAGGTAAACTCGCAGGGAGGGTCTAATTCGACCGCTCAGGGTATCGACCATTATTCGTACCCAACAGCAAAAACGGTAACATTCGGAATAAAAGTAGGTTTCTAATCGGTTAAATAAAGAATCATGAAGAAAATAATATATATCATTTTCGCATCTTTCATCCTGTTATCTTGTGAAGATGCTTTGGTTGAATCTCCAAAATCGCTGGCTGTTGAGACCTTTTACAATACCCCGGCCGAAGTTGAGTCAGCTATTGCTGCTATTTATACCCCTTTACGCGATCCCGGATGTATGGGTGGTCTGTATCCAACACAGTTGGAATGCTACACCGATTACGGCTATGGTCGCGGTAGTCATGCCGTTTTAAGTAATTTCCAGGGACTCGATGGATCAAACCAGACCCGTATTGGCGGGTTTTGGGACAAGTTTTATTTAAGTATCAGGAATGCCAATATTGTGATCAAAAATGCGCCGAACGGGAAAAAATTGTCTGCGGCTGAGGTGGCAAAATACACTGCTGAATCTAAATTTTTGCGGGCTTTTACTTATTTTACCATGGTTCGGAACTGGGGCGGTGTGCCAATTCGTACCGAAGAAAACATGACCGTACAAAACATTAAAAGAAATACGGCCGATGAAGTTTATCAGTTAATTTACAGCGATTTACTATTTGCTGAGTCTAATTTGCCCGATAGTCCGTCGATAGCCGGAAAACCATCAAAATGGGCAGCAAAGTCATTGCTGGCCGATGTGTACTTTTATCAGGGTAAAAATGCTGAAGCACGCGACAAAGCCAAAGAGGTCATTTTGTCGGGTAAGTATTCGCTGGTTCCGGTTACCACTGCCGATGATTTTTCAAAAATATTTGGGCCTGAAGTAATAACCACCCCGGAAGAAATTTTCTATCTGAAATTTTCAAGACTTGGAAGTTCTCAGGGGTTTGGCTATTTGATGTACCTTAATCATTCGGGGACAAAATATTACGGTGGTGGCGGTTATTATACTGTTTTCAGCACTACCAGCAACCCGGTAATTGCCGGTTGGGATAAAAACGATCTACGTTATTCGCTTTGGTATCCGTATAACATCGGACTTGGATCAAATTCAATCCTGACGAAGAAATTTGTCGATCCGCTTGCCCCAAATGCAAATGGTGGCGGTAACGATTTCCCGTTATACCGTTACACCGATATTTTGTTGTTGTATGCCGAGGCTGATTGTCGTGCCTTGGGTTCAATATCAGATGATGCAATTGAGAAACTCAATATGGTACATCGCCGGGCTTATGGCAAGAATCCTGTTTTAGCTGAGGCTACTGTCGATTTTAAAATCTCGGATTATAACAAAGATTCATTTATTGATCTTGTTATCAGAGAACGCGGATATGAAACTCAGTTTGAGGCCAAACGCTGGCACGATTTAAAACGAACAGGTAAAGTAAAAGAGATTATCAAGGCGGCTACAGGCAAGGATGTTGCTGATAAACACCTGCTGTGGCCAATACCTGTTTCTGAATTGAACTACAACTCGGCAATTGATCCTGCAAAAGATCAAAATCCAGGCTATTAATATTGATACTATATTTTAATAATGAGGTGATCGATTCATTTCTGATCACTTCATTATTTTTATTTTCGAGGAAACTAACCTAAATCAAATGAACATGAGCAAAATATTTCTTATCGCCTTCATGGCCTTTGTTTTCCTTTTTAGTAGTTGTGACAACAAACCTAAAAATCCTAATGAATTCGAGGCCGATATTATCATTTACGGTGGCACTTCGGCAGCGGTCGTTTCGGCGGTCGAGGCAGTAAAATCAGGTAAAACAGTTTTGGTGGTGTCGCCCGATACCCATTTGGGCGGGCTTTCTTCCGGGGGATTGGGCTTTACTGATACCGGAAACAAATCGACTATTGGTGGCCTTTCGCGTGAGTTTTATCACCGGGTTTGGTTGCACTACAATGATTCAGCAGCCTGGAAATGGCAGAAACATTCGGAATTTGGCAACAAAGGTCAAGGAACTGTTGCTATGGACGGAGAAAACCGCACGATGTGGATTTTCGAACCTCACGTGGCTGAGCAGGTTTTCGAAGACTTTGTTGTGGAAAATAAAATTACCGTTTTGCGCGACGAATGGCTCGACAGAAGCAACGGGTTGGTAAAAGAAAATGGTCAGATTGTTTCGTTTAAGACCCTTTCAGGAAAAACGTTTTCAGGAAAAATGTTTATTGATGCTACTTACGAAGGCGATCTGATGGCTGTGGCTGGTGTATCATATCATGTTGGCCGCGAGGCATGTTCGGTGTATAATGAAACATGGAATGGCGTTCAAGGCGAAGTTTTTCAACACGGTCATCATTTTAAAACGAAAATTGATCCTTACAAGATTCCTGGCAAACCCGAAAGTGGCTTATTGTATGGCATTTCTTCTGAAAAGATTGCCGCCAACTGCACCGGCGATACTAAAATTCAGGCTTATTGTTTCCGTTTGTGCATGAGCAGTAATCCCGATAATTTAGTGCCTTTCCCGAAACCCGACAATTATTATCCGGCCAACTACGAATTGCTTGGTCGCGTTTTTGATGCCGGTTGGAGAGAGTGGTTTAACAAGTTTGACCTGATTCCAAACCGCAAAACCGACACCAATAACCATGGCCCGTTCAGTAGCGACTTTATTGGCATGAACTACGATTATCCCGAGGCAACCTACGAACGCCGGAAAGAAATCATTAGGGAACACGAAGATTATCAGAAAGGTTTGCTCTATTATGTGGCAAACGATCCGCGGGTTCCAAAGGAGATTCACGATGAAATGCAAAAGTGGGGTTTGGCTAAAGATGAATTTCCGGATAATGGAAATTGGTCGCGCCAGCTGTACATCCGTGAAGCTCGTCGCATGATTGGTGTTTATGTGACTACTGAAAACGACGTACTTGCCAAACGCGAAGTTCCCCAACCTGTTGGGATGGGCTCGTATGCGATGGATTCGCACAATGTTCAGCGCTATGTCACTTCTGAAGGATTCGTTCAGGATGAAGGCGATATAGGTGTCGATCCAAAGGCTCCGTATTCTATTTCTTATGGCTCTATCATTCCAAAGAAAGAAGAATGCACCAATTTACTGGTTCCGGTTTGTGTTTCGTCCAGTCATATTGCCTATGGGTCTATCCGAATGGAACCCGTATTTATGATATTGGGACAATCGGCAGCAATGGCGGCTGTGTTAGCGATTGATAACAAGGTTGGAGTGCAGCAGGTGTCTTATGAGTTATTGAAGGAAAAATTGTTAAAAGCTGGACAAGTCGTTATTGCGTCACAAGCCGTATTGACAAAATAAATTAAATTTCACAATTCAAAAATCAATTAAACTCATCGGAATAAATGAATGCAACCCCGATAATAATTGGCACCATTTTGGTTTTCATATTGGCCTATCGGTATTACTACGGATTTGTAATGGCCCGCCTGGCCATTTTTAAAGACGATATGATCACCCCTGCCACCCGGATGTACGATGGCAACAATTATTACCCGATGAGCAAATGGGTACTTTTTGGACACCATTTTGCAGCCATTGCTGGCGCCGGTCCTTTGGTTGGGCCAGTTCTGGCTGTTCAGTTTGGTTTTGCGCCCGGATTGCTCTGGATATTGGCTGGGGCAGTAATGGCTGGGGCCATGCACGACCTGGTAATTTTATTGGCTTCGGTTAAACACGATGGTAAATCGCTGGTCGAGATTGCCCGTGCCGAAATCAATAAAACCAGTGGTATTACTGCTTCGATTGCGGTATTGATTATCCTGGTTGTTGCCCTCGCCGGACTGGGAATGGTGGTTGTGAATGCCCTTGCCGAAAGTTCGTGGGGAACCTTTACCATTGCTTCAACCATTCCGATTGCTCTACTGATGGGGGTATGGATGTTCAAACTGACCCCGGGTAAAACTACTGCAGCCACTATTGCCGGGGTTATTATGCTTATTGGTGCAGTCATTGTTGGCCGGTTTATTCCGGGATCTGTTTTGGAGTCGTGGTTTACTTACGACCGTAAAACTTTAACCCTGATATTGGGCGGATACGGATTTCTGGCTTCTGCCTTGCCGGTATGGCTGTTGCTTTCGCCACGCGATTACCTGAGCTCGTTTATGAAACTGGGAGTCATTGGTTTGCTTGCCATCGGTATTGTAATTGTTTCTCCTGAATTAAATATGCCAGCTTTTACCACTTTCATTCACGGTGGTGGACCGGTAATTTCGGGTACATTATTCCCCTATCTGTTCATTACCATTGCCTGCGGAGCTATCTCCGGATTTCATGCCTTGGTTAGTTCAGGAACAACATCCAAAATGTTGTCGAGTGTTACTCACATCAAAATGATCAGCTCGGGTGCCATGTTGGCCGAAGGTGTTGTAAGTATCATGGCTTTACTGGCAGCAGCCAGTTTGTTGCCACTCGACTATTTCATCATCAACATTCCTGTCGAAAAGTTTAGTCAGTTTGCCCCACAGCTTCATGCGATGGGTTTTGTGGATTCCAATATCAACGAGCTTTCAAAAGAAGTAGGCGAAAACCTGGCAGGCCGCACTGGTGGTGCAGTTACCCTGGCCGTTGGGATGGCCAAAATCTTCTCAGCCATTCCAGGATTAAAATCCTTGATGAGCTATTGGTACCATTTTGCCATCATGTTCGAAGCTTTGTTTATCCTTACCACCATCGATGCCGGAACGCGTATTGGCCGGTTCATTATTCAGGAAGCGATTGGTAAAGTTTACAAACCTTTTGGCCGGACCAACTGGTTACCCGGAAATTTAATTGCCAGTGCGATGTTTGTTTTTCTGTGGGGGTATTTCATTTACTCCGGAAGTGTAGCCACCATCTGGCCCATGTTTGGAGCAGCCAATCAGTTGCTGGCAACCATAGCACTTACGGTAGGTACATCGTTTATTATCAATTCAGGAAAGAAAAAATATGCCTGGTTTACCATGGCTCCAATGATCTTTTTGGGAATAACCACTCTAACTGCCTGTTGGTTGAACATGAAAAACATTTATCTGCCACAAATTCAGGTTGACGGAACATACGTAAAAGGACTGATAAACCTTGTTCTTACTGGAATTATCATGGTGTGTGCCATCGTAATTTTGGCAAATGCGATTCCTAAATGGGTAAAAAATTATACTAAAAAGGCTGAATAGAAATTTGAAAGTTTGAGAAAATAGACTGATAATGGATCGAAATTTATAATTGGCCCCTTTGGTAGAAATATCAAAGGGGTTTTTCATTGACTAAAATTCCGTTTTAACCAAAAACAAATTATTACTTTTGCTGCCACTAAATCAAAATAAACCATGAATAAATTTATTCTATTCGTTTGTATTTCATTAATACTAGGGTTCAGTCTTTCTGGCCAGAATACCAAACATTCGTTTAAACTCGAAAAATCCGAATTCCTGCTCGACGGAAAGCCCTTCCAAATGATCTCAGGGGAAATTCATCCGGCCCGTATACCTGCCGAATATTGGCGTCACCGCATCCAAATGGCCAAAGCGATGGGCTGCAACACCATTGCGGCTTATGTCTTCTGGAATTACCATGAATCGGAACCCGGAGTGTTCGATTTTCAGACCGGAAACCATAATATTGTCCGATTTATTCAAATTGTTCAGGAAGAAGGCATGTGGCTGATGCTTCGCCCCGGTCCGTATGTTTGTGCCGAATGGGATTTTGGCGGATTGCCATCGTACCTGCTCAGCATTCCTGATATTAAAGTGCGCTGCATGGATCCGCGATATACCGAAGCAGTTGATCGCTACATCAAAACGCTGGCTCTTCAGGTGAAAGATTTTCAGGTAACCAAAGGCGGACCAATTGTAATGGTTCAGGTTGAGAATGAATATGGAAGCTACGGGAACGACCGTACTTACATGAAATGGGTTCAGGACGAGTGGAAGAAAAACGGCATTGAAGTTCCGTTTTATACCGCAGACGGGGCTACTCCGTTTATGCTCGAAGCCGGATCGTTACCTGATGCCGCTATCGGATTGGATCCGGGAGCTAATGCCGGAAACTTTGCCGAAGCAACCAAAATCAACCCGAACGTTCCGTCGTTTTGCAGCGAATTGTACCCCGGATGGCTCACGCATTGGGGCGAAAAATGGCAAAAACCGGATACGACTGAATTGCTGAAAGATGTAAAATGGCTGATGGACAACAAAAAGTCGTTCAACTTTTATGTGATTCATGGCGGGACGAACTTTGGTTATTGGGCCGGAGCGAATGCTTTTAGCCCAACACAATACCAGCCTGATGTAACTAGCTACGACTACGATGCGCCTATCAACGAAATGGGACAGGCAACACCAAAATATTATGCGCTGCGGAATTTACTGGCCAAATACCTTCCGGCCAAACAAAAACTTCCGGCAGTTCCGGCAGCCATTCCGGTGATTGAAATTCCGGAGATAACAATGACGGCATCGGCTTCGGTTTGGGATAATCTTCCGGCAGCCATTCAGTCGCCACAGCCAAAGCCAATGGAAATGTTTGGGCAAAAGGGCGGTTTTATCCTTTACCGGACCAAGCTGATTGGTCACAAAAAGGGCAAACTCCGCATTACCGAACTGCACGACTACGCAACGGTTTTTGTTGATGGAAAATACATTGGGAAACTCGACCGGGCCAAAGCCGAAAACATCATCGAATTGCCTGCTTCAACTTCGGCAAACCCACAACTCGATATTCTGGTTGAAGGCATGGGGCATATCAATTTTGCCGAATACATGATCGACCGAAAAGGAATTACCGATCGCGTTTCGCTTAATGGAATGACCCTGATGGACTGGCAGATTTTTACACTTCCGTTGGACGAAAACTATGTGCAGAGCCTGAAATTTACTTCAGGAGAAAAGACCCAACCGGGAACTTTCTTTAAAGGCGAATTCGATTTGGCAACAACTGGCGATACCTATCTGGATGTTAGTCTGTGGGAAAAGGGAGTGGTTTGGGTGAATGGCCACAACCTTGGTCGTTACTGGAATATTGGTCCTCAGAAACAGCTGTATTGTCCGGCACCGTGGTTGAAAAAAGGAAAGAACGAGATCGTAATTTTCGACATGCACCAGCTTTCACCAAAACCTGTAAAAGGGGTAAAAAGCATGGAATAAACGAATTTGTTTTCTCCGAAGATTAGTATTTATCCTGATATTATGGGAGGGAAGTCATATCATTTAGGTTGACTTCCCTCCCAAATTTTTGGTACAAACTTCTCGCTTTTTGCCAGAATTTTGCAATAAATTCGAGAGCTGGAGTCTGCTATGAATGACTTCCGGCAATTCTTTTTCTGCCGGTGAAGGAATTATTTTGGATTTACTTACTTTGTGTGGCCATTTGCATCCGACTAAACTTTTTGACTCTATAGAAAAACATACATGACGAAAGCCATTATAAACCGGTCGTTTCCCGATAAAAAGGCACTGATTACTACTCAGGGCGACATTACCTACAGCCAGTTACTGAAACGGGTTCAGCAGTTTGCACTGTTATTTCAGGATAAGGGTTTTACCAAGGTTGCCATTTATGCAGAGAATTCTCCGTCGTGGATTTATGCCTTCTATGCTGCGCTGCAAAACGGTTGCGTTTCCATCCCGATTGATTTTCTGGCTTCGGCAGAGGATGTGGCTTATATCATCGACGATTGCCAGCCCGAATTGCTGTTTATAAGCTCCGGAATGAAGGAAACGTTTGAGAAAGTCGATCTGAAAATTCAGCATAAACCTGAAGTTTTGGTTTTTGAAGAAGTTGTGATCGATGAAACTACGCCCGAAAGTAAGTGGCTCGGGCCGGAAGATAACTATACAACGGCGGTAATCATTTATACCTCCGGAACAACCGGCAGCCCGAAAGGAGTAATGCTATCGTACACCAATATTCACCAGAATATGAATGGGGTGATCGATTGTAAGATCTTCATTCCGGAGCGGCAAGTCATGATTTTTTTGCCATTGCACCATATTTTCCCACTTGTTGGTTCCATGATGGTTTCTTTGTATGTGGGATGTACCGTTCCGATGGCTCCTTCTATGCAATCGGCCGACCTGATGAAAACTTTCGCCGATAACGAAGTCGGCGTTTTTCTTGGTGTTCCGCGATTGTACGAACTGATGTACCGTGGAATCAAAGCTAAAATCGATAAAAGTGCGATTGCCCGGTTCATGTTTTGGATTGTGCTGAAGACTAAAAACCGAAAACTGGGGAAGACGCTTTTCAAAAAAGTACATGATGGATTTGGTGGTCATTTGCAATATATGATTTCCGGGGGAGCTGCCCTGAATAAAGAGGTTGGGACATTCTTTTATAGTCTGGGTTTTGATATTATGGAAGGTTTCGGAATGACCGAGGCTGCGCCGATGATTGCATTTCCGCGTCCCGGGAACATTGTGATTGGCGCTACTGGCCAAGCTTTGCCGGGATTGACCATCGAAATACGCGATGGAGAGGTTGTTGCCAAAGGTCCGAGCATCATGAAAGGTTATTACAACCGTCCTGAAGAAACTGCCGAAGTCGTTATAGATGGCTGGCTGCATACCGGCGATTTGGGATATCTCGATCAAAACGGATTTCTATACATCACAGGCCGTAAAAAGGAAATTATTGTTTTGCCCAACGGCAAAAACATCAATCCGGTTGAAATTGAAATGAAGCTCGATGGCTTTTCACCGGCTATTAAAGAAGCTGGCGTTTTCATGCACAACGAAATGCGTCACGCGGTCATCCTGCCCGATTTTAGTTTCCTTTCGTCGAATGGTGTTCAGGATATTAATCTGTATTTCCGTGAAAATGTGATTTCGCCTTTCAACGCCGAGATGAGTTCGTACAAGCGGATTATGCAGTTTACGCTCGTGAATTCTGAATTGCCACGAACACGTTTATCGAAGCTTCAGCGTTTCAAGTTTGAGGAGCTGATCAAGCAAAAAGAGCAGAAGAAAACCACTTCGAACGAGCCGGATACCAAAGAATATCATGCCATCAAATCATTCATCGAAAGTCAGGTCGATATGGATATTTTACCCGATCATCACCTGGTATTCGACATCTCGATGGATTCGCTGAGCAAATTAAGCCTGATAGACTTTATCGAAAAAAGCTTCGGGATTAAATTAGACGAAGAACAACTACTCAAATTTCCATCTATCCGGAAAATTGCAGAGCACATCCAGAGCAATAAGCTGTTTCATAAAACCGATCAGGATTCGGGCTGGACAGGCGATTTAAAAGACGATTCGGATGTGATTTTACCCAAAACGTCCTTTTTGCTTCGGCCAATCGTTAACGCGGTTAGAGGAGTTTTTCGCATGTTTTTCCAGTTCGAAGGAAAAGGAATGGAGAATATTCCGGAAGGACCTTGCTTTTTCGCACCCAACCACGAAAGCAAACTCGATGCATTTCTGGTGCTTTCGTACCTCGACAAGCCGACCTTGAAAAATACCTTTTCGTATGCTAAAAAAGATCATGTAAAAAGCCGTGCACGTCGTTATCTGGCTAGTCGCAGTAACGTAATTGTGATGGATTTGTCGAAAGACCTGAAACATTCCATCCTGAAAATGGCCGAAGTGGTGAAACAGGGAAAGAAGATTCTGATTTTCCCGGAAGGAACCCGCACTTTGAGCGGAAATCTTGGGAAATTCCATAAAACCTATGCTATTTTAAGCACTGAACTCAATGTTCCGGTTGTTCCGGTTGTGATTACCGGAGCTTATGCAGCCATGTCGTCCGGAGCTAAAAAAATCAAAAAGGGTGAGCGCATCAGCATTGAGTTTTTACCGGCTGTTTATCCTGAAGGAATGACTCCAGAAGAACTGAATGAACTGGTCAGGCAGCGGATTGTGGAGGCAAAAAATATGAACCCCGAAAATCCTTCCTAGCATTTCTGATTGCCAACCCCGGGAAATCAATGACCTTTTCGAAGTCCCCTTCAGTTAGGAGTTTTTGACTTTTTGGAGTGAACTCAAGAAGAGAGTGTCTTAAAATGAGGGACTCCCTCTTCCTATGCTTAAAAATTCATAAAATAAATTTTTTGAGCACAAACCAACTATGCTGTTTAATCATATACTCGATTAACTTTACCGCTCTGAAAGGATAAAATCAACAACCAACCATGAACCTAGTTTTTACAGTTTATTCTGTATTCTTCTTAGCTACTGCTTTAGTTTCTTTTTTTGTTGCATTTCTTGCACGGCAAAGACGATTAATAAGGGGTGCTAAAGAGCTTGCTTACCTGATGTTTGCCGCTGGTATTGGCGCATTTTGTCTCATTTTTGAGACTGCGGCACCTTCCATAAACGAAAAAATATTCTGGTCGAAACTCGAATTTTTGGGAGGTATTGCCACTCCAGTACTTTATTTAATCTTTTCACTTCGATATACTGGCAAAGACAAATTTCTTTCGCGAAAACATGTAATCCTTTTATTCATTGTTCCGGCTATTACTTTGGTACTCTCGATAACCAATGAGATGCACCATTTGATATGGACGGGTTATTCTGAAATTTCAGCGGAAACAAATCTTATGGAATATTATCATGGGATTGGATTCTGGTTTGGATATATTGCCTATTCCTACCTCATAATCCTTTTGGCTACAATTAGCCTTGTTCATTTTATTATTCGCCAAAACAATCCATTCCTTAAACAGGGATTAATTGTTTTAGCAGGAGGTCTTTGTCCCTGGATAACCAGTTTAATATATCTTACAGGAAACAATCCTGTAACGGGCTTAGATATTACGCCTGTGAGTATTTTGCTAAGCGGAATTCTGGCAGCCTACGCCATTTTAAACATTCAATTTCTTGATCTGGTGCCTGTGGCCCACGATACACTTTTTGAAACTTTACCTGATGGAATACTGGTTTTAGATGGTAAGAATAGGATACTGGACATTAACAGGGCTGCCTTACTTTTTTTTGGCATACAAAATAAAAATATCATTGGGCTACCTGCTCAATTCTCAGGTTCAGCAGAAACGCAACTAATCAATGCGGTAATCGATCATGAAACTGATGATCTGACACAGGAAGTTCCAAGTAGTGCTGAATTTAAAATCTTCAGGATACTTAAACACAAAATAAAGAATCAGTCGGAAAGTCGTCTGGTGGTAATTCGCGACATTACCGAACAGAAACAAGCTGAGCTGGAATTAATCAAAGCCAAAGAACATGCTGAAGAAAGTGACCGCTTGAAATCAGCCTTTCTGGCCAACATGAGCCATGAAATCCGCACCCCAATGAATGGCATTCTGGGTTTTGCCGAATTACTAAAGGAACCCCGGCTTTCCAGCAAAACATCACAAGAGTATATATCCATTATAGAAAGCAGTGGTGTTCGAATGCTGAACATTATTAACGACCTAATTGAAATTTCGAAGATTGAATCCGGAACGATGGGAATTTATTTGACGGAAACGAATGTAAATGATCAAACCAAGTTTATTTCTAAATTCTTTAAGCCAGAAGCCGAAAAAAAAGGGTTATCACTTATCTTGAGTAATTCCCTGCCATCAAATGAAGCCATCATAAGGACCGATCGCGAAAAGCTTTATGCTGTCCTTACTAACTTGGTAAAGAATGCGATAAAATTTACCAGTACCGGTACTATTGAATTTGGCTACAAACACATCGAGACTAACAGTTTGACTTCATCGCCCGAATTAGTTTTTTTCGTAAAAGATACCGGGAGTGGTATATCATCTGAACTCAAGGATGTTATTTTCGAAAGATTCAGGCAAGGAAGCGAATCGCTCAACAGAAGTTATGAAGGAGCAGGGCTCGGATTAGCCATATCAAAAGCTTATGTCGAAATGCTGGGTGGAAGGATCTGGATTGACAAGGATTCTGAAATTGGATCAGCTTTTTATTTTACCCTTCCTTATAGTTTTATCAGACAAGAAAAGTTATAAGGAGAGAATCCGCTAGTGACAATTTGCATTTTGTATTTTTTAGGATTGCGGAGGCGAAAAATAATTGATTTTTATTTTGCTAATGTCCGTCACATTTATGTGACGGAGCTGAGGGCAATTTCCTTGTTATTTTTTCTTCTTAATCGCAATTACATTTGGCATTTTCCGGAAATGATCATTGTCGTCGTTGTCGCAAGTGTTCGATACGTAGCTTCCGAACTTGGCAATTACGGTATCGCCAGTATTCACATAAAAGCTGGTTTCCGGTCCGCCTTCGAGGTAAACTGTTGTGCGGATATTAATCGGAAGCTCTTTCAGTAACGAGATCATTTTGAGGTGTGTGTATGGCGATCGCGTAAAGATGAAGTACAGGTTACTCTCGGCATCGGTGGCTGCTAAAATCATGCTGCACGACTGATCGGGTCGCTTTGTAAAAGCCATTCCTTCACCTTTGTCGTTAATCATGCGCATTCCCTGGCAAACCGAGTAGTACTCATTTTTAATCTTTTCCCAATCTTTTTGGTAGGTATCAATAATTTCGAAAGGCGGTTTCTTCGGATCTTTCGGGTGCATGGCCAGCAAAGCGTTGTAATAATTATTCCTGACCGGGTTGTTCAGGTGTTTATAATTCTGCATGAACCCTTTATTCGATTGCGTCTTGTTGTACTTGTACATTCCCGCATTGACAATGATGTTCTTGTCGAATTCCTGTGCCCATTCAGGAGCAGTTCTTGGCAGGTTTTTGTGTTCGGATGCGGTCAAAAACTCAAAATCAAATTTCCGG
Source organism: Bacteroidota bacterium (assembly GCA_023251455.1). Taxonomy (GTDB): domain Bacteria; phylum Bacteroidota; class Bacteroidia; order Bacteroidales; family Prolixibacteraceae; genus Aquipluma. The sequence continues at coordinate 128,704 of JAHEYT010000024.1, read as the reverse complement.
GCATCGATTTTCAGGATACTTATTTTTGAATCGCCCACAACCGATTTCTCCGGAGTTTCCAATTCGGCGATTTGCAAACCATCCATCAGGTTTTTCCACGGAATTTCACTTCCCCATGTGGTTTGTGCTTTTCCGTCCAACAGATTCAGGAGAAAAAGCAAGACCAGGAAAGTAATTTTTCCGGACTGCCAATGGATATTTTTGGCTCTAAACATCCGTGAAATCGAATCTGGAGTTCTTGAATGGGAACAGATCGAATAATTCTCCGGAATAGTAAAATTCGTAGGCAACTGATCCAAAGGAGTACTTTTTCCCCTTGATATTTATACCAGAACCGCCGACTACCGGATTTTCTTTAGGTACCGAAACTTCGTATCCGATATTGTAAAGAGTCGCCAAAATTTCAGGGCGTTCGCTGATTGGGAATCCAGATCTTTCCCACTGCGCATTGATTTGCTTTACGTTAAGGGCAGCGTATAAATAGGAATAAAAGTGATTTTTGTATGATGTGAGCCGGTTAAAACGCTCCTGATTAATATTGTTGGTTTGAAAATCGAGTAGGTTCTCGTAAGGTTTGCCCAGATAAAAAATCGATGTGCTGTCTTTTAGATTCCTTTCGATTGTTTGAGCGGTAGGCACTTTTATACCTGTCACTCCAAGTGAAAAAGTCGTTTCTACCGAAAGGATTTTCAATGGCCCAATCCATTTTTTATAGGCTTCGCGGCTCGAATTGAACAAACGGATTTGTTCGCCAACCAACACCGAGACAATTAAGCGTGGTTCTACGCCAGTAACCTCAGCTACCGAATCAATCAGCGGTTTGTCTTTAGCCACAGCCAGTTTGAAATCCTGCCATTCCGGAATATTCATCCATTCGAAAACACTCTTTGCTTTGAGCTTTGCCTGTTTTGCATCGCCATTTTCAACAAATGAATTTACTTCTTTAATGTATTCCGGATCTTGCTGCATGTACATATCAACAGCCTCAAGCATTCGTTGAGCTTCCTTCAGCTTATGGCTTTCGAAATAGGCATTCTGAATGTAGTAAGCATTGGTAGGATAATACTTACTTAAAACGGAGAGATTATGAAGCAATTTAGCTTCACTGAGGTCAACTTTTGAGTCGCCTCCATCGGTACCCCGACCATATTTATCTTTTATTTCCTGAAAATACCGGTCGTTCAGGTCAACAACTCCGGGGTCGTTCGTCAGGTGAAATTTTACTGCAAAAAATCCAACGGTCAAACCCAATCCAATTAATGCGAAAATACCCGCAAATCCAAACCCTAAGTACTTCAAAATCTTGCGGAAAACACTGCTTTTCATCTTTTCAATTAACTTCTTAATAACAGTTGCAAATGTACAAAATGGTGTTATAGTTTGTTAAAATGAGCATGTCTTTTAGCAGAAAGTGGTAGATTTATTAATGAAAAGGTTACCTTCGCTTCCCGTTCAAATTTTTGAGCTAAGTATTAACCCAAATTTTGAAAATGAAGAAAACCGCAATAACACTGGCAATTGGCATACTATTTTCTTTGTATAGCACTGCACAAGAACCACTTCCTGCTACGATTGATCCAATAAACGAAACTTTTCAAGTCGACACTCTGACCAACGATAACGAAGACTTAGAAGTTGACTCCCTTAAAACCACTGACGAGACGATTTACAAAAATATCTGGAACTCAACCCAGATAAAATACCCTGCAAATACTCTCCCCAATAAAAATGACACCATTGTTATTTCACTGCTGAATTCGGGCGACAGTCAGTTTGTTATGCCTTTTAAAGGCCAGATACTTTCGAAATTTGGCTGGCGTCACCGGAGAATGCACACCGGAACTGACATCAGGCTGAATTCGGGCGATACCGTTCGCTGTGCGTTTGATGGTCGTGTGAGGCTTGCAAAAAGTTTTCGGGGGTACGGAAATTTAGTGCTGGTAAGGCATAGTAATGGTCTCGAAACCATTTATGCCCACCTGAAAGCAATTAAGGTAAAAGTGAATGACACCATTAAGGCAGGAGATTTAGTCGGTTTAGGTGGAAGGACTGGTAGGGCATCCTGCAATCACCTTCACTTTGAAACACGACTTTTTGGTGAACCATTCGATTCGAATAAATACATCGATTATGAAACGTGTGCTCTCAGGTCGGACAAAGTATATTACAAAAACAAACAGTTTGTAACCGACTTAAGGGACCTCAGGGATAAACCGGCTCCTGAAAATAAACTTCTTTTGGCTTCCGGAAGTGGCGCTTCTAAACATGTGATCAGGAAAGGTGATAACCTTTGGACGATTGCCAAAAAGTACAATACTACCGTGAAAAAACTTTGTGCTGCCAATAAAATTACCGCACAAAAAACATTAAAGGTTGGTTCGGTTCTTCGAATCAATTAGAGCAATATTAATTTCTCCGGAAAATCAATCCGGATATAGGAAAGACAGTTTTTCGAACTCGGAAAACTGTCTTTTTTTTGTCATTTACAGAACGAATATCAGCAATTAAAATATTCGATAACTTTATCCTGAATTTACTAACCACAAACCAAAATCAACATGACTAAAAATCTGTTATTCAATTTCTTTCTGGCTGGAATTCTATTTTTATCCGCCTGCAGTCCGGCTATTAAACCCGAATCGTCAGTGAATCAGAGCTTCATCAAAGTTGAAGGGCAAAACCTGATTACTCCTGATGGCAAAAAAATTTTCATTCAAGGCATCAATCTGGGCAATTGGCTCAACCCTGAAGGCTACATGTTCGGGTTTAAGAAAACAAGTTCAGCCCGTTTGATCAATCAGGCATTTTGCGAAATGGTGAGCCCCGATTTTACCAACGAGTTCTGGAAGCAGTTTAAGGACAATTATATTACCCGCAACGACATTCGTTACATTCGCAAAACAGGGATGAATACCATTCGGATACCGTTTCACTACAAGTTATTTACCGATGAAGATTACATGGGGTTGAACTCCAATCAGGATGGGTTTCAGCGTTTGGATAGCTTGGTGTCGTGGTGTCGCGAGTCGGATATTTACCTGATTCTGGACATGCACGATGCACCGGGCGGGCAAACCGGTGATAACATCGACGACAGTTATGGCTATCCGTGGTTGATGACCAGCGAAACCAGTCAGCAACAATTCACCGAAATCTGGAAGAGGATTGCTGACCACTACAAAAATGAACCGGTTATTCTGGGTTACGATTTATTGAACGAACCTATTGCTACCTACTTTCCCGACGAAAAAGAAAAGCTGAATGCCGCGCTAGAACCTATATATAAACGCGCTGTAGCTGCCATTCGCGAAGTGGATAAAAACCACATTGTTTTGTTGGGAGGCGCTCAATGGAACAGCAACTTCACCGTTTTTCACGATTCGAAGTTCGACGATAAATTGATGTACACCTGTCACCGCTATTGGTGCGACACTTTGCAGGCCAACATTCAGGATTTTGTCAATTTCCGCGATTCTGTGAATTTACCAATATACATGGGCGAAACCGGTGAAAATTCTGATCAATGGATTGGCGCCTGGACCCGATTAATGGAACGCAACAACATTGGCTGGACGTATTGGCCATTTAAACGGATGGGAAATCCAAGCTCAGTAATGAATATAGTACAGCCGGAGAATTGGGATAAAATCATCGAATTTACCGAAAGTCCGAGAAACGGATTTGATGAGATAAGGAAAGCCCGTCCCGATCAGGAATTGGTTAAAAAAGCCATGCTTCAGCTGATTGAAAACTGCAAATTCAGTAATTGTAAAGTGAATGAAGGTTATGTGAAAGCGATGGGGATGAAGCCATAATAAGTTTTTCACATTTACCCAAACGAAAAAAGGGATCTCTGTGCGGAGACCCCTTTTTTATGATTGGTTAAACTAATACTAGTTAAAGATATATCTAAGTCCAAGTTGAAGCTGCCAGCAGTTTGATTGGTTATTATAAACGCTGAAAGATTTTGTTGGAAGCTTTTTAACGCCATCAACAGTAGTGTAATACATAGAATAAATTGGGTGATTGGAAGCATCAACACTTTCGTATTTTAGAATTTTGCCATAATTTGACGGGGCACTGGTTTGAGTAACACCCCATGAATCATTTAGCATGTTTCCAAAGTTCAGAATATCCAAACTTATTTGTAAAGTATTTAATGTTTTGCCAGCTTTTACTCTGAAATCCTGAGCAATTTTTAAGTCAAAACGATTAACCCAAGGCATTTTTGCGGAATAAGCTTCAGCATATTTACCTTTATTTTTGCTCAAATATGAATCTTGTTCAATAAAGCTCCACAATGCTTCAGATTGCTGTGCTGCTGTAAAGAAGACTTCTTTTGTTTTACTGTCGATAATATCTTTAAACAGGATTTCATCCTTGCTAGCAGGAATATACATTAAGTCGTTGTTTACACCGTCCTTGTTCATGTCAGATGAATATACCCAACTGTAACTTCCTGTATTAAACCCATTGTAATAAAGACCAATGTTGGTTGCGAAATATTTTCCGTATGCTTTGCGGTAACTAATCGATCCCACAACTTTATTTGGAGTTACATACTGTGAGTTTTGTAAGCCAAGTTGGTTAGGGCCATCAACAGAAGCCTGGTTTTGCCATGCTGAATTGGCCTGACTTCCAGGGTTACCCGAAATTTCTTTAACTACAGTATGAGTGTAGGCGAACATCATTTTCAAATCCTTAACAGGCTCAGTAGTATAGGTAGCATTAAGTGTATAACCATAACCTTTATCTGTGTTCATCAGTACCATTGCATCAGTAACTTTACTGTTAATCTTGGTGCTTGAATAGATGTATCGATTATCAGGACCATTGAACCGGCTATAACCTAAGGCAACCGGATCTGGCATATTGGCGTTTACCTGACAAACAGCATTGATGTCTTTAGAATACATACCTTCAAGAGTCAAAGCCATTGGGAATGAAGTTGGTATTTGATAATCAACGGCTAAAGTGCTTTTCCATACCTGAGGAAGCTTGAAGTCAGGATCAACAGCTGCAATTGAACTCGGAAGAGCTGCTGTAGCGGTCGTTGGTAATCCAAGTACACTTACCATTTCATTTACATCTGTAATTATTTTACCACCTGGTACCAATTTAGCTAAATCTGCAGTGGCAGTTGCTCCACTTTTGGTTACAGTATTTTGAACCATACCTCCGTTTGTTGGCATGTTGGTGAAGAATACCAAAGGAATACGACCAGTAAAAATACCTGTTCCTCCTCTGACTTTCAATGATTTGTCGCCTTTTACATCATAGCTGAATCCAACACGTGGAGACAGCAGGAATTTTGAATTTGGCCACAATCCTGTATTAATTTTTCTATTATCAAGGAAAGTTAATTTCGATACTTCGGTATTTTCAACCAGATCATTCAGGTACGAAGTTAAATCGCCACGAACACCATAGGTCAATTTAAAGTTTTTCGTAATATTCCATTCGTCCTGGGCATAGATTGAAAGTTGTCCAAAACGTAAATCAGCAACGGGATTTAATTCACCACCGTATCCGTAGGTAAGTCCCCATGATTCAGGAGTTGCTCCGTTAACAAAGTCATCAAGACTTTTAAAACGGTAATAACCAGTGCCAAATCGTTGGAAAGAATTTGAAACATACTGATCTTCATAACTAGCACCAGCAGTAATAGTATGTACACCTAAAGAATAAGTGAAGTTGTCAACGATACTTGTAACATTATTTTTTACACCATTATTCCATGAAAAAAGTTCATAACCGGCTGACATAAAGGCGTCACCGTCTTTCATTATGTCGATATGTGGAAATGGAGAAGAAAGCGAACCACGAACATCTTCAATACGGGTGAAGGTTCCTAACAGTTGATTCGACATGTTGTTGTTGATGCGTGTGTTCAATTCAGCAGTCAATGAATGAACCAGGTTGTCCATCGAATAGCTGTTGTTTCTGAATGACATTGCATTCTGCGAAATACGGCCAGAAGTCATTTTTGTAGCTGCGGTGGAAGTTGCATTAGTTGGGATATCAGCTACGTTTTTGGTGTAGTTGTAACGAATGGTGAATTTGTTATTGTCGTTAATGTTCCAGTCGATGCGTGCAAGCATTTTTTTATTTAAATTACCACCATCATAATCGGTATAAGATCCCGGATCATAACCATATTTAGCCAATCCGGTTTTAAATGCTTCCATATCGTTTGCAGTAACCCGGGTGATATTTTGATCGGCATTGGCAACGCCATCAGTCGACAACTTCCACTGCTGAATTGGAGAAGGCGAATTGGTGCGCTCTCCGTTAACAAAGAAGAATAATTTATTTTTGATAATCGGACCACCTAAGGTAAATCCAGTGGTTGTTGTCTTTTCTGTCGGACGAACACCAAGATCGTATCCATCAACTGTATTTCCACGATAATCCTGGTTACGCATAAAAGTATAGGCTGAACCTTTAAACTGGTTGTTACCACTTTTGGTAATTGCGTTGATACCAGCACCTACAAAGTTAGCTTGTTTTACATCATAAGGAGCAATTGTTACCTGAAGTTCATCAATCGCATCAAGTGAAATCGGGTTGCCACCTCCTGGAAGGCTGGAACTTAGTCCGAAATTATTATTGAAGTTTGCTCCGTCAATCGTTACATTATTCAAACGACCATCACGTCCGCCGAATGAATTTCCTGCACCGGAATAGGGTGAAAGACGGGTAAAATCATCCAAACTGCGGTTGATCGATGGAAGAAGAGTCATTTGCTCAGTTGAAATGTTGGTTGAAGCTCCTGTTTTGCCAGTTCCAAAAGCTGAAGGTTTTGATCCAACAACAATAACTTCTGCTACGTCAACACTTTGCTCCTTAAGAGAAGCATTAAGTACAAATGATTCTCCAAGGTAAAGTGTAATTTCAGTATAAGTTGCTTTGTTATAACCAACAAATGAAATTTCTACCTTGTATGGGCCACCGGAACGCATTCCTTGTAGAGCAAAACGACCTTCCGAATTAGCAATAGTACCATATTGGGTACCAGAAGGCTGATGCACTGCCAAAACTGTAGCTCCCGGCAGAGCCTCGTTGTTTGCATCTGTAATTTTTCCGGAAATTCCAGAGGTTGTAACCTGCGAATAACCTGAAAAAACAAATGCAAAAAATGCAATTAGCACTAAATAAACTTTTAGCATCTTTTTCATAGAAAAATTGATTTTAATTTCTGCACAAAGAAAGTTAATAGATGTATAATATGTGTAATTTGTTCCTTACTATAATGTTACTATTCTGTGTCAATTCGATTAAATTCAGCAGCCGAAGTCTGATAAAAATGCAGTCTAATAGGACCCTCTTCCCTGTTGAAAATTACAACTATTTGCTGATTCTCAAAAGGATAGTTATGAACAGGATCGTTGCTGATAAAGTGTTAATAAATATTAAAAATTTAATTCGATAATCATTTTATTTCTAAATAAAATTATTATAAAACAATCGAATGACTTTCGGCGGGTTACAATGATGCTGACTTCAAACAATTCGATTTCTGATCTGTTTTAATTCATAACTTGGTACAAAAGGGTTGAAGTTGGTTGATCGGGAAGGCGATATTATTATTTTATCATTTCATTTTCACTCGAAAATCATATTTTTGCAGCCTTAATTTTGTGCGAACTAAAAATTGCATGTGATGGAAGAAAAACAAATCCGGCAAATGCTTGATGAAAAGGGATTTATTGAGGAGCAAATTAGTCCGGAATTAAAGCTGGTTGAAGAAATCAATCGCTTGAAAAAAGAAAAGAATGCGGTCATTCTTAGTCACTATTATGTGGAGAGCGACCTTCAGGATATAGCTGATTTTGTTGGCGACAGCCTTGGTTTAGCGCAGGAAGCTGCCAAAACTGAAGCTGACATGATTGTTTTTGTGGGTGTTCATTTTATGGCAGAAACTGCAAAAATCATTAACCCATCAAAAAAGGTGATTTTGCCCGACCTGAAAGCAGGCTGCTCGCTCGCCGATTCAGCGCCTGCCAATAAATTCGCTGAATTTAAAGCCCAATACCCCGACCATCAGGTGATTTCGTATATCAATTGTACTGCCGACCTAAAAACCATGACCGACGTGGTTTGTACCTCGGCCAACGCGCTGAAGATCGTCAACAGTTTTCCTCCGGAACAAAAACTGATTTTTGCGCCTGATAAAAACCTGGGTAACTACATCAATAGCCTGACTGGACGCGAAATGGTTCTTTGGGATGGCGCCTGCATGGTTCACGAAAAATATTCGGTTGAAAAGATTATCGAGTTGATGGATCAGCATCCGGATGCCGAATTTATTGCCCATCCGGAGTGCGAAAAACCGGTTTTGTTGGTTGCTAAATACATTGGTTCTACCACAGCTCTACTGAATTATGTAACCAAGAGTGAATCGAAGAAATTCATTGTGGCCACCGAAAGCGGTATTTTGCACCAGATGAACAAAGCCTGTCCGGATAAAATTTTTATTCCGGCTCCATCAATCGATTCAACCTGTGGCTGCAATGATTGTTCGTACATGAAACTGAACAGTCTTCAAAAATTATACATTTGTCTGAAAAACGAATTGCCTGAAATAACACTTTCAGATGAAGTGATCAGAAAAGCTCAGCTTCCAATTCTCCGAATGTTGGAGATCTCGAAATAAAAAAGAAGCCCTGTCAGACATTATAAACTGACAGGGCTTCTTTGCAAAATGTCTGGACCTATTTTCTGGCAACTTTAACCAACCCATCCACATCTTTCACTTTTGCGAACGGAACAAGTTTAAAGCCGTAGCTGTAATCCTTCTTGCTTAAATGATACTCCGGAAGCGGAATCCCCCTCCACGACCAGGTGTCGTTTCCGCCAACTCCAGCTTGCCCCAAATCAATATTCATCGTATAAAATCCTGCCGGTTCAATCTCGTTGATGTGTGCTGCTTTGGTGATATTTTCGGCTGTATAAGGCCAAACGGAAGTATTCAGTGGCCGTTTGCCAACAATCATTAGTCCGCTACCGGTTGCATTGCGCAGAGCCAGCCAGCGTACTTCGGTGTGATTTCCGTTTTCCTGTGGACGCACATAATGGAAAATAAAATCCTCTACTTTGCCTGAATAAATATTCACTTCGGCAGCATGATTCCGGTCTGAATAGTTTTCGAAAGGGCCTTTCCCGTAGAAATTCATTAGTCCCATTTCTCCTGAAACTTCAGTAGTCATCCCAACACGCAACGGTTCGGTTAGCTTTTCTCCAATTTTTGCCTGATAATTTACCTCAACAATCCCATCGCCCGAAACTTTGTACGAAAGCTGCAAATTCAGGCCTTGATCACTTTTTAGGTCGGCAATTATCAGTTTTGCAAGTCCTTCATCCAAAACCTTCATCTGCACCAATTTTAAACTGGCGGCTACCGAAAGCCAATCGGATAAATTCTTCTCAACCTGCCAGGCACGGATGTCGTTATCGGTAATCGGACGCCAAAAATTCGGTTTTAACTGACCAATTAGCATGTCTTTTCCCTGAAACTGGTATTTGGTCAGGTATCCTGAAGTTTTATCAAAGCTTACCTTGAAATCTTTCGCGCCAACGGTCAGGCTCTTTTCTGAATCTTCAAATACCTGAACAGCTACTTTTGAAGCTACAGCCTGAATCGGTTTTGCCGCTGCAACCATAAACTGTTCCTTGGCAATCTCATGTCCTCTTTTCGCATACAATTCGTCTTTGGCAAGCTTAACAGAGACTTTCAACCAAACTTCGCCCGTGGTTTTCGACAGGTCGTAATCAACCGCAAATAGTTTCGATTCACCTGGCAGAACTGCAAAAGCGCCCAAACTTCCGGTTCCAATGTCCTTCCCGTTTTCTGTCAACGTCCAGCGGATATCAAATTCGTTCAGGTTACGGAATTCAAACCTGTTCTTCATCCTGAATTGCATTTTATCCTGATCGTATGGCACAACAATAACCGGCTGAAACACATATTTGCACTCTTCAGTAGCTGCTTTAACCGTCCGGTCGGGGCTGATGAGACCATTGATGCAGAAGTTGGCATCGTTTGGCTGATCGCCATAATCGCCGCCATAGGCCCACCATTTCCGGTCTTGCGTATCAGTACGGGCAATTCCCTGGTCAATCCAGTCCCAGATAAAACCGCCCATCAGATTTTTTTTGCTGTGTATGAGGTCCCAGTATTCCATCATATTTCCTGTTGAATTACCCATGGAATGGGCATATTCGCACATTACGATTGGCCTTTTTATGTATGGACTTTCAGATAATCCCTTCAGTTGGTCAATGGTGCAATACATCCGGCTGACCATATCCACATACCAGGTATCGTCGGGGTTAGCTAAATATGGTTTTTTCATGTATTCCGGAGATCCAAATTGTTTATATTCCTGGCGGTTGGCATCGCCTTGTGCTCCTTCGTAATGAATCGGGCGTGTGGGATCGAATTCCTTAACCCAACCGGCTGCTGCTGCGTGGTTCGGACCTGAACCCGATTCGTTTCCAAGTGACCAGGAAATAATGGAATCGTGGTTTTTATCGCGTTCAACCATCCGGATAACTCTATCGGTATATGCTGCGTGCCACGAGGGCTGATTGGTAAGATATCCGCTGGCATGATGCGTTTCGATATTGGCTTCATCCATCACATACAAACCATATTGGTCGCACAAATCGTAGAAATATGGATCATTCGGGTAATGGCTGGTGCGAACAGCATTCAGGTTATATTGTTTCATCAGCAAAACATCCTTCAGCATTTCGTCGTGGGTAACTGTTTTGCCTCCGGTAGGGCTGTGATCGTGTCGATTTACTCCGTAGAGTTTAACCGCTTTGCCGTTCACCAAAAATACGCCATCCTGAATGCGAACATCGCGGAATCCAATTTTGCTGCTTCTTGATTCTATAACATTGCCTTTTTCATCTTTCAGGCTTAAAACCAAAGTGTATAAAACAGGCAACTCGGCCGACCATTTTTGTGGCGACTCAATTTTGCTTTCCAGAAGTGCAAACTTGACATTATCCCGCTGCGGATATTCTTCGAAAACAATCTTGCTTAAATCAATTTTCAGCGGTTGTGCAAGCTTGGGTTTGTTGGTCGGACTGTAAAACATCGCTTCAACCGTCCATCCTTCAATGTTGATGCTGTCTTTCATCGTCACAACAGGTCGAATTTGCAACAAGGCATCTTCGAGGTTCTCATCGAATTTTGTACGGACGAAAAAATCGTTCAATGCAACCCGTGGCTGAGCCAGCAACATCACTTCACGCTGAATTCCACTCATCCGCCAATGATCCTGATCTTCGAGGTAACTGCCATCTGACCAGCGGAAAACCTGTACTGCAACTGTATTCTTTCCTTTCTGAACTTTTTCGGTCACATCAAATTCGGCGGGTAGGCAACTGTCTTCGCTGTATCCAACCATTTTTCCGTTGACCCAAACATAGAAAGCCGAACTTACTCCACCAAAATGCAGAATGATTTGCTTTCCATCCCAATCGGCAGGGATTTCAAATGTCCGAAAATAGGAACCCACCGGATTGGTTCGCGTTATAAATGGAGGTCGGTTTGGAAATGGATAAGTTGAATTAGTGTAAATCGGTGTTCCGTAACCCTTCATTTCCCAGCACGACGGAACTTCGATTTTATCCCAACCCGCAACTTTTGCTTCTGCTGAATAAAAATCCATTGGTCGGTTTTTCGAGTCGGCCTCGAAATGAAACATCCACTCGCCATTTAGTGAGAGGAAACGGGACTGGGCGCGGTCGCCTTTTAAGGCCAGATCTTCCGAAGAAAATGAATACGAAGTGACCCGGGCAGGCAACTTATTGCGTCCGATTACAGATTGGTCTTCCCAATCGTTTTGTGCCGATACGCCAATAGTGAGGAGCATCAGGATAAAAAAAGTAAGTCTGTTCATGGTTTATTGATTTCAGGTTGTGTGCAAATTACAAATTATAGACGAGTTCAGACGTTAAATCCCTTATGTGAAATCGAAAAATAAGTTGCAGAACAGGTTTTGGGAAGTGATTTCAGGAGATTAATGCAAAAGCCCTGTTCGGAACTTCCAAACAGGGCTTTAAAAATATCGTTTTTGTGCTTATTTATTCAATAATTGTAACCCAACCGTGTGTATCGGGTTCGTCGCCATATTGAATGCCGCGCAATTTTTTGTAGAGTTTTTCGCTGATCGGGCCAGGCTTCCCATCGGTAGAGAAAACGTAGGATTTTTTCTCGTCGTAATCGTCAATCCGTTCAATCGGGCTAATTACAGCGGCTGTTCCGCAGGCACCGGCTTCTTCAAAAGTGGCTAGTTCTTCCACCGGAATCTGGCGGCGTTCCACCTTCATTCCCATGTCTTCGGCCAAAACCATCAAGCTTTTGTTGGTTATCGAAGGCAAAATTGAACTCGATTTTGGTGTGATATACGTGTTGTTTTTAATTCCGAAGAAATTGGCAGCGCCACATTCGTCGATGTATTTCTTTTCGATGGCATCGAGATAAAACACGTTTGAATAACCCAATTCGTGCGCTTTGGCACCAGCAACCAGGCTGGCGGCATAATTTCCGCCCACTTTATATTTTCCCATTCCGAGCGGCGCCGAACGGTCGAACTCGCGCATGATGACGAATGGCGTAGTTTGGAAACCTCCTTTAAAATATGGTCCTACAGGTGTTACAAAAATAATGAACATATATTCTGAAGCAGGTTTAACGCCTACCTGAGCTCCGGTTCCGAACAAAAACGGACGAATATACAAGGCTGCTCCTGATTCGTAAGGCGGCACAAAACGCTCGTTCAATTTCACCGCTTTAATAACAGCTTCTTCAAATTTTTCAATCGGAAGAATGGCCATCATGGTTCCAACGCTCGAATCCTGCATCCGTTTGGCATTTTCATCCATACGAAATACCCGTATTTTATTGTCGGCTCCGCGAAATGCTTTCAATCCTTCAAACGATTCCTGTCCGTAGTGAATGCAAGTAGCTGCCATGTGCATCGTTACCATTTCGCTGTCGCTAACTTCCAGCTCGCCCCATGCTCCGTCTTTGTATGTACAGCGGATGTTGTAATCCGTTTTCATGTACCCAAAGCCCAAATTTTTCCAGTCTATAGTTTCCATAATCAAAAAAGTAGTTTGTCAATCCAAGGTTTCTTTTTGGAGTTATAAATTAACGAAAAAAAAACCGGAGAAGGAAGGACAAAATGCCGGCATCCTTAAATTTACCAATTTAGTCAATTACACTGACTTCCAGAAAGTACCCGTTGTGCTTACGAATGTTCAACACTCTTCCATCCGAAAAAATGAGGTATTGCCCTTTTATTCCGTTCAGAATTCCTGAAATCTCCGGATCCTTATCAAACGTAACACTGGTATTTTTTGCCGGAAAGTCGGAACATGGATAGTTCATTTTCCAGATTTGGTTGTCGGGGTGCAAATATTGCTGCAATTCGGCCGGAAGCAATTGGTAAGCTTTTTCTTTTTCCTCCGGAAGGTTGTATTCCTGAATGTCCTTATTCTGAAGCATCGAACGCCAGTTCGTCTTGTCCGAGAAGAAGTTTTTCAGGTAAACTTCAATCACTCCTGAAATGTGGCGGTTCGGAGTCCGCGCCAGAATGATGGCTTCGCTTGCGCCCTGATCGATCCAGCGCGTTGGCACTTGGTGATGGCGGGTTACGCCAACCTTCAATTCTCCTGAAACGGCAAGGTAAACGTAATGGTCAATCAGGTCGTGTTCACGTGCCCAGTCCATATCGCGGGCAATGCCAAGGTGCGCTTTCGACAATTCGGGACGCATCACCGTTTCGCTGGCTTCGGGAGCCGTTTGCAGGCAGTTGTAGCAAAAGCCTTGTCCGAAAGATGTTTTGGTACGCTTGCCGCACGCGATGCAGTTGATTTGCCCGGTAAATTTCATGCTGATCGTTTTCCCGATCAAATCGTTCATTGGCAATTCTGTTTCGCCCAATGGCAAAAAATACTGAACCGGATCGGCAAATTCCGACCGCATTTTGATGATATTTCCGGAAGCAAGCATACTCGTTGTGTTTATTTCAATACAAAGAAAAGAATTGTTGCTGAAATGGAACAGTTGCCCGAATGAAAAGGTTTGACGGCCAACAATACCTTGAACGAAAAAGTGTTCGACAAATTGATAAATTTTATAATTTTATTGCATGACTTTAAGCAATTTTGAACGGTTGGTGCAATTGGCAGACGAAGTTTTTGCCGTTAAAAGTGATCCGAGTCAGCTCGATGTAAATCCGGAAGTATTGGAGCGACTACAAAAAATGCATCCAGCCACAGTTTCGGCATTCGACGATGGAAATGGTCCGGTAGCCTGGGTTTTGCTCATCACCACCACACTCGAATTGATGAACCGGTTTCTGGACAATCAGATTTCAGAAAAAGAATTGTTCAACCTGACCCCGTTGAATATTCAATACGATGCTATTTACCTGTGCTCGGCCCTGGTTCTGGAAGAATACCGCCGAAAAGGAATTACTAAAAACCTGGCGATGTCCGCCATTGAAATCATTCGCAAAGATCACCCGCTGAAAGCTGCATTCGTATGGGCATTTAGTCCCGAAGGTGATTTGGCAGCCGAAACCATCGCTCAATTAGCAGGACTTCCGCTGTATAAATGGGCTAAATAATTTCGCCACACAGGGTTTCATTTCTTACTACATGCACTTAGCGGTTTTGGACCGCTAAGCGCAGTTCAATAGACTCTGATTCGACGAACAAACCTTCGAAAACCCTTAAAGGGCAACGCCCCGAAATGTAAAAGCATGACCCGGAATGAAATGGAGGGCTATGAAGTCAGGATCGAAGAAAAAACATCGAAGGAAAAAAATCTAAAATTATTTTTCGGGTCGAGTAACCAATTGACTATTTTGCAGGTATTGTTTTCAGATAAGTGAATTTTAAAGCAAACTGATTCCAAAATTTACATGACTGAACGGTTAAGCGACGAACAACTGATGAAGCATCTGGCGCAGGGCGACAACAAAGCGGCCGCCGTGCTTTACGACAGGTACTACAAAAACGTGTACGGATATTTTGTCCGCATGACACGCGATGCCGATGCCAGCCGCGATTTGACGCAGAATGTCTTCATGAAAATTATCCGCTACAGTCAAAGTTGGAAAGAAGATCGGGTGTTTGTGCACTGGCTTTTCCGGATTGCGCGAAACATCATGGTTGACTATTTCAGGGGAGCACGAAAATTTTACGATTTGAACGATGAACCTGAAATTGCAGCGCGCGACAACGACGATTCGGTAAGGGCGATGGAAGCCCGCGAGTCGTACGACTTTTTGCTCGAAGCCATGGAAAAGCTTCCGCCCGGTTATCGCGAACTGATTGAATTGAGCCGGTTTCAGGGTTTTTCGTACAAAGAAATTGCCGCGACCATCGAATCGAATGAAAATGCTGTGAAAGTGAAAACCTTCAGGGCAATACAAAAGCTGAAAGAGATTTATACCCAAATAATAATGGAATAATTATGGACTGCGAATTGGTAAAAATAAATCTTCCTGAATACATCGACAGGAAATTGGATGAAACCACATCGGGCGCCATCCGGAGTCACCTGGAAAGTTGCCCGTCATGCAAGGCACTTCACCGCGAGTTGAGCTCATTCTTAAACTATATGGATTCGTTTCCCGCTCCGGAAGTTCCGGAAGGAATGAAGGAAGAATTTGAGGGAATGATGGCTTCGCTTGGGAATCGGGAAAATAAGAAAATTCGCCTCATCCCAATGTGGACAAAGATTGCAGCAATGGTGGTATTCGCGTTTGGTACTTATTGGCTGGGTTTTCAGGTTGGGTCTCACAAAAGCGAAATCGTTCAAAATCAACTGACGTCTGAACTTTCGACTCAAAAGCAGCAGGTTTTATTGGCCAGTTTACGCGACTACACCGGGCCACAGAAAATTGAAGCGGTGTACAGCATCAGCACCACCGAAAATGTAAGCGCTGAATTGATCGATGCCCTGGTTCACACCATGAACAGCGATAAAAATACCAATGTACGTCTGGCGGCTATTTCGGCCCTTTCAGGAATGATGGATAAAGACGGGCGTGTAAAAACGGAACTCATCAAATCGCTTGCGGTTCAGGAAAATCCACTTCTGCAAATATCGCTGATCCAGGTGTTGACAGAGAAGGGTGTGAAAGAAGCCAAACAGCAAATTGAAACGATTACAAACAATGAAAAAACCGATGAAAGCGTAAAAGCTTATGCAAAGGATATGATGAAAATTATCATATAAAATCAGGTAACGACGAAACAGCCGGCGCGGACTCGTAACCCTGATCAGTTAAATTAAACACTTAAAAATTATTAGCCATGAAACGTATTGCTATCATATTTACAGCGCTTGTCTTTCCCTTTTTATTGATGGGGCAGACCAAAAAATTTGAGTACACCCCCAAGGTGAAAAACAAGATCGAGATCTCTAATTTGCTGGGTGAAATCTCATTACAAAACTCTACCGGCAACGCCATTGTTGTCGAATCTGATTTTAACATGGAACGGCCAGATCGTGCAGCAGGACTCAAATTGTTGGGTGCCATGGAAGACAATACCGAACTGGGTGTTAATGTGAGCGAGGAAAACGGCATTGTCAGCATTCAGGGAGCAACCCGCCAGGTGCGCGATTACAAGTACAAAATCCTTGTTCCGGCCGGAATGGCTGTGAGCCTCGACTACGGAAGCCCATTTGCCAAAGAGGATGTAAATGTCGATTCGTTTACCGGAAGCCTGGAGATCAAAACGCTCAACGCGAATGTGAAAATTACCAAATCATCGGGTCCGTTTACGGTCAATTCCATCAGCGGAAGCGTGGAGGTGGTTTTTGACAAAATTAACCAGAACGAGCCTACGTCTTTGGCTTCGGTGAGCGGGTTAATTGACGTTACGCTGCCAGGTTCGGACAAGGCCAATATCGAAATCAGCACAATCAACGGAAACGTGTTCAATAACCTCGACCTGAAAAGCGCTGCCAAACCGGTTGAGAAAGACCGCCATGCTTATGGAATGGATGCCATCCGGATGCAAGGGGGAAATTCGTACACCCTGAATGGCGGTGGCCAGAAAGTCTATCTGAAAAGCATTTCAGGAAACATTTACCTGCGCAAAAAGTAAAAATCGGGAACCATGAAATAGTCATGATTTGGCAAACGCCAACCGGAAACGAGAATAAAATTTCAATCATGGCTATTCCATTTGACCATTAAAAAACAAATTATTCACAAATGAAAAAGTATATTTTAACCGCTATCCTGATAGTGGCTGCAATCGTCGTGTCCTTTTCCCAGAAAGTGATTACCAAAAAGTTGGAAGTTCAGGGCAAAAAAGTGGAGATGAAATTCGATTTTGCTGAAAATATTCGGGTGGAAGCCTGGGATAAAAGCACCGTTGAACTGGAAGTAAGCGTCAATATCGACGATAACCGGTATAACGATTATTATACCCTGAACGTGACTGAACACGCCGGAAGTGCCGACCTGATTGAGAAAGTTGATTTCGAGGGCATCAAAAAAGTGAAAGGCCAGAAAGATTGCTGCAATTTCGATACGAAGATCAACTATAAGCTGAAAGTGCCTGCCAACCTGGAATTCAACCTGAAAACCATTTCAGGCAAAATTGAACTGGTTGGTTCTGTGGGCAAGATGTCGATTAATTCGATCAGTGGTTTTATCGATTATACCATTCCGGCCGCACTCAAAGCCCGCATCAATTTGTCAACCGTAACGGGCGATGTGTATTCGGATGTGAAGTTCGACAAAAGCGCTTCGAAAGAAATTTCTTGGGTTGGCACCAAACGCGATTTAACCCTCAACGGCGGAACTTTACCTGTTGAACTCAAAACCGTGAGCGGCGATATTTACCTCCGGAAATCGAAACAAATGAACTAAAATCGGTTTTGAATTAAGATCATATTCGGTGCTCATTAAAAGCCATTCCAGATTTTGGAGTGGCTTTTTTGGTGTGATTTTGCGGTCAATGAGAATCTTTGGGGCAGTGTTTCTTTAAAAGTCGTAAATGAGGATTATTTAACTGATATTTAGAATGCTAAGTCGAACAAAAGATGTGGTAAATCGTAGTAAATAAATGAAAGTTGAAGTCATTTAGAGATCGATGATGTGAATTTATGTGGCAAAAATGAGTTGTTAGATCTGTTATTCTATTATTTATTGCATTTCAGAAAAAGCATTAAAGTATAGGAGGTATTTAAAATGAAAACAACTACGCCATTTGTGATTACAATTAGTCGTCAGTTGGGAAGCGGTGGATCGGTTGTAGGACAAAAACTCGCGAAACAATTGAATATTTTTTTTGCCGATCGTGAGATCATCAGCAAGGCTGCCCAAATGCTTTCGGTATTGGAAGAAGATATCGAATCGCGTGATGAAAAAACACTTTCATTTTGGCAGTCATTTTTGTTCACCACTGCATTTGCCCCGGAAACCTTCATAGCCCCCCAAACAGTGCTTCCCACCGACCGTGAGTTGTTTGATGCCCAAGCCGGAGTAATCGAACACATTGCAAAAGAACGTTCTGCGGTTATTGTGGGGCGTTGTGGTTTCCATATCCTTCGGGAGCATTCGAACTGTGTGAGCATATTTTTGCATGCCAACAGCGCATTTCGAAGTGAGCAGATTCAGGATCAATACAGTGTGTCGAAGGATTATGCGGATAAGATGATTGCTCAAAGCGACAAAGAAAGGGCGATTTATTGCAAAACGTTTACCAACACGGAATGGACAGACGCCAGAAATTACGACCTTTCTGTTGATACCGGTAAAATAGGTATTGATAAAACGGTAGAGCTTATTCTGAATTTCATGAAATTGACCTAAACACGATTTGAGCACCAAAAGCGAAAAACAAGCATTTTTAATTGGTTACTTGGTTCTGCCAGAGCAAAGTTTTTTTGTGGAATGCTAAAGCCGATGGCAATGTCAGTATATAATTCAGATACTGTAATATAGTCATATAATTACACTGAAAGTTCGTAGTTATCATTATCTTTAGTAGCCAATAAACTCAGAACCCGACCGTATGAATTTTTTTGAACTGCGTGGAACATCAATCATTACTGAAAGAAAAATCAACGACATCAGTACCATCAAATCAAAAATGGAGTCCCGGCTAAATTCAATGAAGGCAAGAACCTATGTATCTGGAAATGTAATTGAATTTAAGACCATTAGCATATTATCTGTTTCTGGTTATATTGAAACGAATCCAATCCTGTTTCGGATTTATAAGGAAGGAAACATTATCATCGACAAACAAAAAGAAGAATTAAAAATAAGCTGGACAGTCAAGCTTGATAGTTTGTATTTTTTTGCTTTATGCTGTTCTGTTATTGCCGGAACAGCCATAAGTTTATATGCAAATGCTGAATTGGTTATCTCCGTAGGCTCTGGAATCCTATTTTTCCTGATGTTTGTCTTCATTGGAATCGTGCTTATCAAAGCACAACTGGATGATTTGATAAATTCGAGTGTGTACCGGAACTATTATTAGTTTCAAGCAGCCATTTTATAGATATTGAAACAAGTTCAGCATCTCAACATGAAGCTACCCTGCTCAAAGAGATTAATTTCCGGCAAAAAGACTCAAGCACCCCACTCCGAGAGTCAATGACCCCTTCTTTGAGTGGCAAATTTGGTTCTCCGAGTGAGGTCATTGGCTCTCGAAGCGACGATTTTCTCTCTTTTAGCGGGCACAATTCTCACTAAAAGAGTCACGTTCTTCACTCCGAGCCGAAAATTTTATTCTTTTAGAATAACGCGATACTCACCGGAAGCCTGATTAAAGGAAGAAACTAAGACTGGAGCAGTCGTAGGGAGTTCTCGATTAGAATGACGAAGGCGGATGCTTGTAAAAGACTACAATGACAGTCATTTGACTGATTTTCATGAATGGGATTAGCAAAAATTAGATAGCTATAAAATCAATGAATATCATTACATTTGTTAGTGTTATATTGGAACGTGATCTTTAGAGACGAGGAGACTCGTTGAAAATCAATCCAAAAATGTATTTTTGAAGACTTAAAATTTTTGACTTCTTGAAAATAGAACAAAACATATCGAGGCTCAGGTATCTGTTGGCATTATACAAAATGTCAGTGGACGACTTGCTCATTATAATAAATGAAGGACTCAAGAAGCCGATATCTGAAGAAAGTATTTTTTCTCCTGAGATTGAACTAGGGTATTTGAAAAGAATAGATAAAGTATTTACTAAAGGACTTCATTTTTATTTGGATCCTAAATCGCCAGAGATTTCAAAAGATGCAAGTATATTTTTTCGTAAACAGAAATTTGACTTAGATCTAAATATTGGAGCTAAGAAAATTGTTAATCAGTTTGAGGAATTTAAAATATCATTATCAGCAATTGCCAAACTTGCTGAACTGAATGTTGATAGAACATTGCCCATATATAATATTACTGACAATCCTAAAGCTGTTGCCAAGCAAATCAGGAATCAATTTTATCCTGAATTTACTACGGATAAAAAAGAGTTTCTAAAAGCACTAATCGCAAAATTTGCTGAAAATAATATTCTTGTATTCGAGTTTGTTGAGACATGGAACAAAAAGGACAAAGCGAATATAGACGGATTCTTTTTAAACCCAAATGTCATTGTTTTAAAACGTCAGCAAACGTCCTTTAGACGGGAGATTTTTACTCTCATACATGAGCTTGGTCATTTCCTGCTAAATGAAGAAGAAGTTGAACAACTGGATTATAATAGCTTGGCTAAACCCAATTTGAGTAAAATTGAAAATTGGTGTAATGAGTTTGCCTATTATTATTTGGCAGGAAGTTATGACAACTTAATTGATAAAATTGACAGAGCCGATTCTTCAAATGATTATCATTTTGAGATTATAGAAAAAGTTTCTAATAAAACTCATTTAAGTCAGATCGCACTTTTCACAAGACTTCTTTTTCAAAACAAGATTTCTAAAGCCAACTACAATACCATAAAGGCTGATTTTGACGAACAGTTCAAAGTAAGACAAGAGGAAGAAAAAAAACAAAGAGAATTAGAAAAGCAAAATGGGATTAAACCAGGAGGCTCAACCCCGAAACCAATTAATTCTCCTTTATTAATTTCAACAATACAAACAGCTTTTTATGAAGGTGTTATTAATGAATATGAAGTTTGCAAACGACTAAATATTAAACCAGATAAACTAGAAAAGTATATTCAATGAAAGTAGTAATCGACACAAACTCATTATTGTCGTTGGTTCGTTACTACTTACCATTCGATAAGAACTCCGTTTTATTTTCGTTTATAAAAGAGAAAATTTCTTCTGGTGAAATAATCATTATTGATAAAATACTGGAAGAATGTGAGTACATATCAAAAGGAATGGTTTTAAGCTCGCTAGGTTTCTTGGCCGAAAAATCTTTTCTCAAGTCATTTAAAATACCCGTAAACACCGAATACATACTACCGCCAGCTCCGGCAAAATTCTATAGACAAATTGATAATCAGTTTATAAATGGTGTAATAAAGAATAAGCTTACTCCAGTTGAATATGAAAATCGCAAGAGTGACTTTCTAAATTCAGCTGATATGAGGTTGATTCTGTTCTGTCTAAATTTAAAAAAGATCAATCCTCAGCAAGAAATCTATTTGGTAACTGAAGAGACTGAGGATAGTAATGATTCAAAAGTTTTTAAGAAGATTCCCGCAATTTGTAGAATTTTAGAAATTGAAACTCTGAACTTACCTCAAATGCTAGATAGATTTGATGGAGTTGACATTGAATTTAAATAACAAATGCAAGATTAACAACTACTTTAAAAGCATTGTGACTCGTCCAGATTATTTATCACCTAACCTCCACCTCTTTCCCCATCTCCGACCTGCCACTTTCGCCCAGTGCTTCAATCGAAAAATAATATGTAGTTCCTTTATCCAGTCCACGGAAATTGTAGCTGGTTTCGCCATTCACCGTGATGCAGTTGTAGAGTTTGCCGGGAGCGACACCGTACCAAATGTTGTAGCCATAAGCGCGGGCTGATGGGCTCCAGTTGATTTGTGCATTGCGCGGGTCGGCTGAAGAACGATCCACTTTAAAATTATGAACTTCTTCGGGTTTTTCGCCTTTGTCCAGGCCAAATACGCGGAAATCGCCGATGGCAAACGAGCCTGTTGGCATGTTGATGTTTTCGATTTTCAGGAAACGGGTGTTAACCGGTTTCAGCAGCTCCACATAGTCGTGCGGCACATCGCGGTCGTTGTCGCTTTTATCCACCAACAGCGTCCAGCTTTGGCCGTCAACCGACTGATAAATGCGGTACTGGTGGTACAAATCCATCGCTTTGTTGTGCTGAAAAGCCTTGTGCTCGTAATAATTTACCTGCAAAGCGTGCACTTCTTTCACTGCACCCAAATCCATTTCCAGCCATTCGCCGGGATTGCCACTTTGGGCTGCCCAATAGGTGCGCATATTTTCGTCCGAAGCATTTTTTGCCACTAAATCGCCATCCGTAGAAGAAACCGTGACTGGTTTTTGATAGGAGAGGAGCATCCATCCGGAAAAGGTTCCGCTGCGGTGGTCGAGGGCCTTGGTCGGGTTTAGGCAAGGATAATCGCCGTAGCCAGTGGATGCGTACATCGTTCCATCTTCGTCGAAACCGGCAGGGTAAATGCCAATGCGCCGCTCGAACTTGTATTTGAGCGATACCATGCAGGTCGCCACATGCCAGTAATTTCCGAAGTTATCGGCAAATGTTCCGCCATGACCGGCACCCTGCACAAAACCGCCGGGTTTGTACGACATCGGGTTGTGTCTCTGGTAAGTAAACGGTCCCAACGGATGGTCGGCCACATAAACGCCGTCGGCATAAACTTTAAATTCGGTTCCGGGGGCGCCGTACTGAAAATAGTATTTGCCCTTGTGTTTATTCACGAAAGTACCTTCGGTAAAGGGCGCCAGCGTGGTGCTGTCGTCGTTGTTCATGCCAAAACGTTCCCACCCGTGCAGCTCGGGTTTAAGCATCATCGCATCGATAATTTTGCTTTTCGGGTAAAAGTTGCTACGGTTCAGTTCAACAGCTTTCAGCGGGAACTCGTTGCTCGATCCGTAATACATGTACAAGCGCTGATCGTCGTCGAGGAAAAATCCCGGGTCCCAGAATGGCAATGAAACCGATTCGATTTTGCGTTTGAATCGGCCGCTTTTGGGGTCGGTGCTATACCAAACCGGCAGTCCGCGGTAAGTCGATCCGGTATAAAATAGGGTGTCGCCGCTCATGAATGCCGACGGGGCGCACTGGTCGTCGTCGGTGGGTATGCGCTGGAAACTGGCATACACAAATTCCCAGTGACTTAAATCTTTCGAATAATGAAATCCGCCCTGGTTGGTCGAGAACAGGAAATATTCGCCTTTGTAGTTCACCAAAATCGGGTCGGCTGACGAGCGGAACGAACCATTCGGTTTCACATTGTTGTTATACGGCTCGAAATTGTAGCTGATGTTTACCGGGTTGCAGAAGGTTTTCGGGTGATCGTTCAGCGGATCGAACCATTCGGTTGCCCGCGCCTTTTCAGGTTTCACAGACACCGGCTTTTGCGAATTCAGCTTAATATCAACTTTACTTCCCTGTCCTTTTACATTCACATACGCCATTTCCATTCCGGGGTAATGCACCACGATGATTGTATCGCTGTAATCGGGAATTCGGTACATTCCATTCGCATCGGTATTGTCGTGAGCCGGACTATATTGGTACATAACTGTTGCACCTTCCAGCGGTTTTCCATCAGGACCGGTAACCTGCCCGGTGCGAAATTTCTTCTTTTTCAAGGTGATTGTATAGTCGCTCACCTGGCCTTTCACCACGATAACGCTGTCTTCGGGCTCCTGTGCTTTTGCCTGAAAGAAAAGAGAAAAGAGTAAAAAGAAAAAGGGAAAGAGTAGATTTTTCATGGTTAATATTTT
Source organism: Bacteroidota bacterium (assembly GCA_023251455.1). Lineage (GTDB taxonomy): Bacteria > Bacteroidota > Bacteroidia > Bacteroidales > Prolixibacteraceae > Aquipluma. Next base: position 104,721 of record JAHEYT010000024.1, on the reverse strand, counting down.
AATTTTTTGATAGCCCCCTAAATCCCCCAAACTGGGGACTTTACATCCTACAAATTCTGACGATAGCCTCATTTATAATCAGGCAGATCTCATTTTCACTGCCGAAACTCCCTTCCCTTTTTGGGGAAGGGTTGGGGATGGGGCTTCTATTTTAATCTCCTAATCTCTTCCCCGCTCAAAGCCCGGTCGAACACCGCCAACCCACCAATTTGTCCCCTGAAATAGTTACCCATTCCTCGGGCCAGTAAAACGGCACCAACCGTAAAATCTGATCCGTTATTTCCCATGTCATCAGGATAAAAATACGGATTTTTTGAATGAATAATTCCTTCAGAATATCCGGGAAAACCTTTGGTATGATCGATTAGTTCCGGCTCGCGGGTTTCAAATTCACCATTCAGGTACGAGCAGATGTACTGGCCATCGTAGGTAAATGCTATAAATTGCCAATGGCCTTTTTCAACATTCTGTTTGCTTGCCGAATAGTCAATGGAGTAAGGGAATGGCGGAGTGGGCTTTCCCGAGTTCGAAATATGTCCGCAAACCTGATCCGCACCGTTGTAATAGGGCAAACTCACAAAAAGTCCGTACTGGCGTTTTCCTCCTGAAGCGTATTCGTTCCACATGCCGCCCACAAAGCCGGTTTTGCCTTCCCATTTAACCCAGGCCATCACGGTTACGCCTTGATTCTTGCCGTAAATGTTCAGTTTGCCTGTTTTGGAATTGGGCAGAATAAGAAAAGCGCTATCGCGAAACAAAGCGGAATAACCTGAAAGTGGTCCTTCCTCCACCCGTGGAACCAAGCCTTTCTGCTCTTTTAACGGATATTTCCCTTGTCCATAAGCTTTACGGGCTTTCCCAGCTTCCTCTTTAAAATCCCAGAGAGCAACCAAGCCGGAAGTAGATTTGATTTTCGAGATGAGTTCAGGATTTCTTTTTAGCGCTGGAGTTTTTCCGAAAGAAACAAAAGCAGAAAGGAGAAACAGCACAAACAGAGATCGGAAGATCATGAGTATTGGGTTAGGTTTTTGCAAATGAAGACCGAAGTATGGAAGCCGAAGAACGGAAAAAGGAGAATGAATTTGATTTTACATTCTCCCTTTTCCGGTTTCCGTTCTCCTGATTTTTATTTCAGTGCAAACGAAGCTTCCAAGGTATTCGCTGAACTGGTTCCAACAAATACTTTAAAATCGCCGGGTTCGCTCACAAACTTCAAATCGCTGTTGTAGAAACGGAGGTCCTTTTCAGCTAGGGTAAATTCAACGGTTTGGCTTTCGCCTTTTTTCAGGAATATCTTCTGAAAGCCTTTCAATTCCTTAACCGGACGCGTCACGCTGCCAACCATGTCGCGGATGTACAACTGAACCACTTCTGCTCCATCGTAGTTTCCGGAGTTGGTCACATCAACCGAAACCTTTATTTGTCCCTCTGCTGTCAGGCTTGAATCAGATAATTTCAGGTTTTTATAATCAAACGTGGTGTAACTCAATCCGAATCCGAATGGGAAGAGCGGATCATTCGAAACATCGAGGTAATTGGAGCGGAATTTCTGGAACCATTTGCCTTCAGGAAGCGGTCGGCCAGTGTTTTTGTGATTGTAATAAAGCGGTATTTGTCCAACATTCTGAGGGAAAGTTGAGCTCAGCTTTCCGGATGGATTGACTTTACCCAACAAAACATCGGCAATGGCATCTCCGGCTTCGGTACCGGCAAACCACACGTTCAGGATAGCCGGAACATTGGCTTTTTCCCAATTGATGGTTAACGGGCGACCGGTAAACAGCACCATCACAACTGGCTTTCCGGTTGCAAGCAAAGCTTCCAGCAATTCTTTTTGGTTCTCCGGAAGGCTGATGTCGGAACGGCTTGATGCTTCACCACTCATTTCTGACGATTCACCAACGGCGGCAATTACCACATCCGATTTGCGCGCTGCGGCAACAGCTTCGGCAATCATTTCTTTCTGCGAGCGCTTATCCCATTTGGTTGGTTTGCCAAAAATGCTGATGCGCGCGTCGAGCTGAGGGTCGCTCACAACATTAGTTCCCATGGCATATAGAATGTTTGCTTCATTTCCGAGCGCATTTTTTAATCCATCGAGCAACGATACTGATTTTGCAAAATCGCCGGCCACACTCCAGGTTCCGGGCATATTTTCGCGATTGTCGGCCAGCGGGCCAACCAAAGCAATGGTCTTTTTATTCTGAAGTGGTAATGTTTGGTTGTCGTTTTTCAGCAAAACAAAAGTTTGGGCAGCAATTTCGCGGGCAGCCTGACGGTTTTCAGGAGTGAAAACTTCGGTTTTTGCACGGTTAACATCGCAATAGCGGTATGGATCTTCAAACAAACCAAGCCGGTATTTGGCTTCCAGGATCCGTCGGCAAGCCTGATCAATCTCCTGCTGGGTTACTTTCCCTTCGTCGAGCGATTCCTTCAAAGTTCCCAATAATCCATCGGCCACCATGTCCATATCCACACCGGCTTTTAGCGCCAACGCCGAAACTTCTTTCAGGTTACCCATACCGTGATCGACCATTTCAGAGATACCGGTATAATCGGTTACTACAAATCCGTTGAAACCCCAATCTTTGCGCAGAAGGTCGGTCAACAGCCATTTGTTTCCTGTGGCCGGGATGCCATCGATTTCGTTAAACGAAGCCATTACGCTGCCTGCTCCTGCATCGAGGGCAGCTTTGTAAGGAGGCAGGTATTCGTTGTACATGCGGATGTGGCTCATGTCGGTGGTGTTGTAGTCGCGACCAGCTTCGGCGGCTCCATACAGGGCAAAATGTTTGACACAGGCCAGAATCGTATTGTTCTTGCTAAGGTCGTCGCCCTGATAACCTTTAACCATGGCTTGGGCAATTTGTGAACCGAGATAAGTATCTTCTCCTGAACCTTCGGAAACACGGCCCCAGCGCGGATCGCGGGCAATGTCGACCATGGGCGAAAAAGTCCAGCAAATACCATCGGCGCTGGCTTCCTGCGCAGCAATGCGGGCACTTTTTTCAATCAAAGCCATGTCCCAGCTGCACGACATTCCCAACGGAATCGGGAAAACAGTCTGGTAACCGTGAATGACATCCATCCCGAAAATCAATGGGATTTTCAGGCGGCTTTGCTCAACCGCTATTTGCTGTACAGCACGGATTTTTTCGGCTGACTTGATGTTGAAAAGTCCGCCAACCTTACCTTCTTTGATTTTTTCGGCAATGTTATTATTGCTTCCGGCACCGGTAATAATGTCGCCGGAAGCGGGCAGGTTCAACTGTCCCAGCTTTTCATCCAGGGTCATTTTGCCCATCAGGTCGTCGATAAAAGCATTCATCTGCTGATCTCCGCCTGAAGTCTGTTTTTGATTGCACGACATTAGTAGAGATGTCAATACGGCAATCAAAATCAACAAGCTCTGTGATTTTTTCATTTTTTGTGGTTTTAATCTTGTTTGTTTGCGTTGTGGTTAGTACAAATATGAACATTATCTGATTCACGTCCAAAACGATATTATCTTTCTTTCCCTTTTTCCCGGAAGACATATTTGCCTGAAATCCCAATGCAACCTTTCTACTGTTTTTCATTGAGATCATTACCTTTGGGAAAGGCATTTTATTTGACCGATGGGAATTAGAAAATTAATAATACCTGGCGAAAAATGATAATTACTGACGATTTCATACGCGACTTTTCTTCGATTTTTCCTGATCAGGCGGAATTACAGCCCTGGGAAATAACCAGCAACCTAAGGGACATTTTAGAGGAACTTATTTTGCAACTGGATGAGGATTTCTCCATCAACGATGGTGTCGCCATTCACAAAACAGCGCAGGTTGAAAATGGTGCAGTACTGAAAAGACCTGTCATCATTAATAAAAATTGTGTGGTTGGGGCAAATGCATATTTCAGGGAAGGTGTTTATCTGGATCAGTCGGTTAAAATCGGACCAGGATGCGAAATTAAAAGCAGTATTATTTGCTCCGGAACAGCCATTGCTCATTTCAATTACGTTGGGAACAGCATCATCGGGCGAAATGTGAATCTCGAAGCAGGTTCAATCGCTGCAAACCATTACAACGAAAGAGTTTCGAAGCGGATTTTTGTATCGTATCAGTCAGAAATTATTGACACGGGCGTGGAAAAATTTGGCTCGTTGGTGGGCGACAACTCAAAAATGGGGGCAAATGCCGTGTTGTCACCCGGAACGATACTCGAAAAGAATACTATTGTGAAAAGACTGGAATTGGTGGAGCAATATAAAGTGGAATAAGAATGAAAGATATTGAAATTAAAAAAGTAACATTAGCTAATATTGAGCAACTGCAATACATAGGCAGGCAGACCTTTATTGAAACATTTTCAGGAGTAAATACGGAAGATAACATGAGTAAATACCTTGATGAAAGTTTCAATATCAGCAGATTGACCAGTGAAATTCAGAATTTGAATTCAGAATTTTATTTTGCTGTTATAGATGCGAAAGTCGTAGGCTATTTAAAAATTAATTGTGGCGATGCTCAAACCGAGTTGAAAAACGACAACACACTTGAACTTGAACGAATATATGTTTTGAAAGAATTTCACGGGAAAAAAGTTGGACAAATTCTATTCAATAGAGCTTTTCAAATAGCTGAACAAAGGAAGGTTGACTATTTATGGCTTGGAGTTTGGGAAGAAAATCACAAAGCATTGAAATTCTATATGAAAAACGGGTTTACAGATTTCAATAAACATGTTTTTAGGTTAGGAGACGATGTACAAACAGATATTATGATGAAACTTCAAATCACGTGAATAGTGTGTCATGATTCTTTGACCCGCCTGCTTTGGTAGGAACACCTTTGATAACCCCGATTTAGAAAATATGAAAAAAGAGATTTCCATAGCTGCCCTTAATGATTTACCCGAACTCACTGAATTGCTGAATGACCTGTTTACCCAGGACATTGAGTTTGTGCCCGATTTGAAAAAGCAAAAGTCGGGACTGGAAGCCATAATTAATAATCCTGAAATGGGTGAAATCCTTGTTCTGAAAGGTGAAGGAAAGATTTTAGGGATGGTCAGTTTGCTTTACAGCATCAGCACTGCGCTCGGCGGAAAAGTTGCGATTTTGGAGGACATGATTATCCACAAAGATTATCGTGGAAAAGGGCTTGGTAAGGAATTACTCGGCGAAGCCATCCGTTTTTCGAAAGGGCGGAACTGTTTACGACTGACACTTCTGACCGATTTCAATAACGATGTAGCTATTCAATTTTACCAGCACTTTGGTTTCAAAAAATCAGAAATGATTCCGATGAGGTTGGTATTTTAACTCACATTTGCTGAAGCAAAAAGCCGTCCCAATTATCTTGAGACGGCTTTCTTGTTCCTTGAAGTAGATTATTCTACCGAATGCAATAAATAGCTTTTTCGCCTCTGAAAACATAGGAACCATTTGCAATGGCAGTTGATGCCCAGAAGATATCGTTCGCCAGTGAATTTTTTTCAAGCTCTTTAAAAGTTCTGCCTGCCTGAATAACATGGGTTGTTCCTTTTTCTTCGAGACAATAAATTTTACCATTATATGCCCACGGCGAGGCCCAAAAAGCTTTGGCGCCGGTAATTTTAGTGCCAGGGTAAACTACAGCTCCCGAACTTGCATGGTAGCAATACAATTTTCCCTGGTTGCGATCGGCAAGGTAAATCAGGCCTTCGTAAAACAGTGGCGATGCCATTGCAATTCCCGATTCGGGTACCGACCATACGACAAAATCGTTCGAGGATTTCCCTTCAGCTAAAGAAATATCTCCGGAAGCCCCGGCTTTTATGCCAAATAAAGTGCCACCGCCATCACTTCTTTTTTCGTTTCCCATAAAAAGCATGTCGGCATCCGTAACCGGCGATGAAATAGTCCTGCCGCCTTTCAGATCGAGTTCCCAATTCAACTTTCCATTTTCAGGATTATAGGAACGGGCTTTTTTGCCTTGAGTCACAAGTTCAGTGCGTACACTATTTTTCCAAATAATGGGTGTTCCCCATGTCGACTTTTCATCGCGGTCGACACGCCAAAGTTCTTTTCCTGTTTTTGAATCAAGCGCTGCCAAAAATGACTTTTCTTCGTTGTCAATTAGCATGTACAATACATTGTTGTATAGAAGCGGCGATGTTGAGGTGCCCCAACCCGATTGCATGGGGTAGTTTCCAAGATCCTTTTCCCAAACCTTGTTCCCTTCCATATCAAAACAATACACTCCGGTCATTCCAAAGTAGGCAAACACATTTTTACCATCGGTTACCATGGTTTCCGGGGCATAATTATTATCGCGATGGGTTTTGTATTTCGGCAGGCCGTGGTAAGCTATTTTTTTCCAGATTTCCTTTCCTGAAATTAAATCCAGGCAAATTACTTCGAAATTATAAACTACGTCCGACGGATTTTCAGATCGTCCACCTCCCGGTGCTGAGGGTAAAACCGACGGGTCCTCCAAGATTGCATTGGTAAAAAATACTTTGTTTCCCCAAACAATCGGACACGACCATCCTCTGCCATTCAGATCATATTTCCAACTCAGGTTTTGGGTATTGCTCCATTCATTGGGGAGTTTTTGCTCCGATGTAAGTTGATTGCTGGTGGCTCCGCGAAAACCGGGCCAGTTGTTGGTCGTCGTGGCCGAAGAAATGGCTAAAGCAAAGGTCAGGGCTAAAAGTTTCAGATTAGTCATTGGTTAGGTTTTAGGGTTGATGTTGTAATTTCCGGGTTTATAAATTAAAGACGAGCCGGGCAATGTGAATCAAATATTCTGAATTCTAAAAATAGGAAAAATTTGATTACTGATTCGTGGGACTAAAACATACTGAGCGGGTGACTCGAAGTCACCCGCTCAGTAGTTCTGATGCCAGAATAACAACGCTAAGGTTTGCTGCACGAAGCTTTGGGATCAACTGTTTTTGGGTTCGATTCGATGGCCGAGATCACCTTCAGCAACTGTTCGCCCATGCCGATTTTGTAGCCGGATGAGTACAGGTAAACATTTCCGGCAGCATCGCAGAACAGCACCAGCGGCAGCTTGTCTTTGAGTCCGGAGCCATAAATAGCCGAAATGGCATTCAGGATTTGGTCGTTTGGATCGATTCCGCTTTCCATTTTTGATGGCAGTTGGTAGGTTTTCAGCACCCCGGCCTGTCCGGCTTTTTCAGTGGGCATCGCAAACACGAATTGTCCGCCCCACTTGTTGAAATGATCGACAAACGGACCCAAGTCGTTCAGAATATGTTTCGATGGTTCTTTGTCAGGATCGAGTACCACCAGTACCGAAAATTTTCCGGCAACCAGCGACGATAGACTCACTGTTTTTCCGTCTTTTTCAAGGTTCAGCTTCTCCAGATTCAATTTTCCGGAGGGTTTTAGTTCGCCCGACTGCTTGCGAAGCTCCACCGGAACGGTTGTCAACTTCCCTTTTTCGATCGTGAAGAATGTCATTTTACTTAACACCGATTCGTCTTCCAGTCGGTTGCCCGTGATGAGCGAATACTGCCCAACTTCCAATTCGAGCGGTTTCTCCGAATTGGTCAATTTTCCACCTTCAGGAAATTCGAGCGTGCGGTAAAACCCGTCTTTCAGAAACCCAATGGTATAGTGCAGGCTGTATTGCGGAGCCACCGGATTGCCTTTGTCTGTCAGTTTCAACATTCCTTTTTCGGGTTGAGCCACTGCAACAGCATCAAAACCGGTACGCAGCCATTCGCCGTTTTTGTTGTACTCTGGAATCTGCGTTTCGGGATTTAGTCGGGCCGGAATACCAAAAGTACGGCAGGCAGCCACAAAGAAAATGTCGCGCGAAAGCGGATCGGCTACGCGCAAGTTGTACACGCCAATTGGACTAAGTGGCGCCCGCGAATGTTTGTTTGCAACTGTATTCACACTGATGTTTTCGCGAATCCAGTTGGTCAGCACCGAAATATCGTTGCGCGATGATTGCGCCATTTCAGCGCCAAACGAGGTGGCCAGAAAACTGCGCCACGGACTTAAATTTTCGAGTGCGATGCGAGGTGCCAGTACATATTTGGTAAACAGTTCTTTCGAAGGAACCAGCTTTTGTAATCCCGATTGTGCTGTTTGCACGAGGTGGTCAGTTAATATCGATTCGGGTGCATCGCTGTAATCTTTGTCGGCCAGCTGAATAGCCAGCTCCAGAACAGTGCCGCGATGTTGTGCTGCATTTTTTTCGAGATATGCCGAAATCTGATCCCAATTGCCGTAACTTAGTTTAATCAGTCGGGCGATGGTGTCCACCGGAAGATTGGTTTTGGCTGCAAATCCTGCAATCCAAACCGAATCTTTGAAGGTAGCCATTGTTGTGTTCCGAATTTCATCTTCTTTGGCCAGCCTGCGATCATTAGCTTTCTTGGCTTCATCGGTCACATTCATTTCAGATTTTGTTGCGTGTGGCGGAACCAAATCGAACAACTCGGTCGGGTTGGCTGGTGTAGTTTGGTTCAATACCAGTTCGATGGTATCTTTTTCAGGAACCGAAATCTTTTGGTAGGCCAGTTTTCCATCTTTCGCAGCCCAGATAATCAGGTCGCCCATGCCTGTTGTCAGACTTGTTTGTCCGCTGGCATTGGTATGTCCGGTTGCAATGGGGTAATATTCGGCGTAATTGTACAACTGAAATTCCACTTTCGCGCTGTCAGCGGGTGTTCCGTCAGCTTTTTTTACTGAAATAGTTATCTTTTTGGTGGTTGCATAATTCGAGCTCAGGTTGAGTTCCGAAAAACGGTCTTCGGGAGTAATCACGTTTTCGCTACCCAAATAATGGCCATAAGCACGTGTATGCACCAGCATAATTCGCGTTGAAGGTTCGCTAAACCAGCCAATGTTCAGGTCAACATCGGGTTCGCAGGCGCCTAGGTAATTCCATTTGCCGTCGATCCAAACTTCGACCCAGGCATGGTTGTCGTCGGAGTGCGCCCAGCGAGGCGTGTACACCTGGCGGGCCGGAATTCCGGCGGTACGCATGGCTGTAACGGTAAAAGTCGATTCTTCGCCGCAACGTCCGAAAGTCTTTTTTATGGTGCTGAGCGGTGCACTGGTGCGCGAATCGGTTCCGCGGTAATTTACTTTTTCGTGGCACCAATGGTTTATTTCGAGCGCAGCATCCTTCATGCTCAATCCTTTGATACGCTGGGTGATTTCGTCGTACATCACTTCGCGAAAATTATCGAGGTTTTCGTTGTTCACGCGCAAAGGCAGCACAAAATGCAGGAATTCTTCCTCCGGAACGATCTTTCCCCAAGGCATTTCGGCACGGGCTTTCAGGCTATATTGTATGTTTTTCAGGAAAAATTCAGGTTGATAATCGGCCAGATCGCTTAGCGGCATGTAGGCATATAGAAATTCCATCGCCTGTTTTTCGTCCGGAGAAAGCTGTTGGTTAAAAATGTCCCAGATCGGGATCAGGCTTTTTGAAGTCATTTCTTTCTGAACGGTAAGCATTCGCTGGATATCGGCCTGCCGTTCCGGATTTTGAATGAGCGACGACTTTTTTGCGCACGACGCGAGAAGGATAGAAATCAGAAAGAAGCAAAGGACTTTTTGTGTCATGGAAATTCGGTTTATGGTTTCAGGTAATGCAAAAGAAGCAAATTTTCGGGTTAAAATCAGGATTGAATTTCTTTCAATAAATTCAGTGCATATTCTCTCAGCGGTTTCTGACGTTTTTTCCACATGATATATCCGACCAGAAATGTAACCGCACTTACAAAAACAAAGAATCCTTGAATAAAAAGAAAGCTGAATATAGTGCCATACAACATCAAACATATTCCAATGTCAACAAGCAATATTAGTGTGATTTCAATGATGACATTTCCGCGAAATATTTGTAGACGGTATCTATAGGCCGCTTTTTTCAACATTTCGATTGTAGGAATTCCATAATCTATTGGTTCCATTTTTCTTTTATAAATCCTGGAACGTAATCCATACCCAATAAATACCAGTAAAAGTATAAATGCCCCAAAACTTTTATACCAGGGTACCTGTAGGAAAACATTAAAAATGGATATTAAAGAATAGATCGTTGCAACTCCCCAAATAAAATTTTGCATGTTTTGCATCATTTTTAGGTTTCGTTCATCTTCGGTTTTCAAACCCCTGATAAATGATTCGAGATCGATGGGTGATTGATTGATATGATTTGTTTCCATGACTGCTGTGCTTTTATGAATTCTGATTGTTATTGCTCATATTCCGTTTAAGTTCTTCCTTAATCCGGTGGATTTTTACCTTCACATTTGGTTCGGTAAGGCCAATCACATCGGCAATCTCGCGCGTTGAAAGTCCTTCAAGCACCAATGAAATCAATGCTTTATCGATCACCGACAATTGATTGAGATGCCGTTTGAAGTTGTTCCAGATCGGCTTCCCGGTTAATTTTTGCTTCCAGTTCATCGTCGTCGAGCAGAATATTCAAATTTTGCTGATCGGTGTTAATTTGCAACTTCATGTGGCGAAAAGCCTTACCTGTAAAACTGAGCGAAGTATTAACAGCAATACGGTAAACCCAGGTGCTGACAGCCGATTCACCACGAAATTTAGCAAGGCTGTTCCAAATATTAATCAGAATTTCCTGAACCATATCTTTCTGGTCTTCCTCATCGGGATTGTAATATCGGCAGATTCGTGTGATCCGATCACCATTTTCGGCGACGATCTTTTTAAACTGTTCTTCCTTGGTTTCCTTCATCAATTGGGCTTTGAACATTTAGTCAGCTTGTGTTACGATTGGTTACATTTTTTTTTGTACAAAATGTAGATTTACACTTTAGCGGAATCTTAGGGTTTCCGGATTAAGTATCACCTTAATCAGTTTTAACACAAATTGAAAAACCAAAGGTTCAGGAAAAACGTTTAACAATGTGGTAAGTCGAATTTTTAATGTCAGGAATAAAATGAAAACAACAGAAAAGGACGATCAGTCAGTAAACCCCTGGATGGTCATCAACAAAAATATTGAAAAGTATCAGAAACCTAGTATTGGAATAAGTATCTGGCAAATCGTAAACACATTTATTCCATATATTGGATTGTGGGTTTTAATCGTTTACAGCCTTTCGGTTTCGTATTGGCTGACCGCTTTCCTTATCATTCTGGCAGCCGGATTTTTAGTCAGGCTTTTCATCATTTTTCATGATTGCGGACATGGATCGTATTTTAAATCACAAAAAGTCAATCGCACGGTCGGTATGTTTTTCGGGATACTGGCTTTTACTCCCTATGACAAATGGCACAACCAGCATATGAGACATCATGGTTCGGTTGGTAACCTCGACAAGCGTGGAGTGGGAGATGTGTGGACGATGACTAAAGAAGAATATGCTTCGGCCAGCAAAGTGGAGAAGTTTAAATACCGGATGTACCGCAATCCAATTGTTATGTTTGGCTTAGGTTCGTTGTATGTATTTCTGATTCAGAACAGGCTGACTCAGAAAGGAATGACCCAAAAGGAAAAGCTGAATGTATATTTCACCAATGCGGCACTCCTGTTTGTTTTCGTCGTTATGAGCCTGACTATCGGGTTTGGCACTTTCGTTATTCTTCAGCTTTCGATTCTTTACATTGCAGCCATTTCCGGATTGTGGTTGTTCTATTTACAGCACCAATACGAAGATGTTAATTGGTTCAGGAACAAAGAATGGAATTACCGGACAGTTGCTTTGGAAGGCAGTTCGTTCGTTAAATTTCCGAAGTTGTTACAATGGTTCTCCGGAAATATCGGATTCCATCACATTCACCACCTGAACGCCCGGATTCCAAACTACTACCTCAGCAAATGTTATCGCGAAAATACCATTTTTAAGGAAGTGAAACCTGTTACTTTTATGATGAGTTTAAGGTCGTTGAAGCTCCGTTTATGGGACGAGCAAATCCAAAAGATGGTGACGTTTAGTGGCCGGCATTAAAAATTGAGACGTCTTTATTTATTCGGGTTAAAATCGTTTTGAATAACCTGTTTTATCCCAATATGGTAAGGCGTTGGATGAATCCCGAAGCGTTTTTCAAACTTGCTGCTGTCAAAAATATAATCCGACTGGTTTTGATAGAACATCTCCAGGATCTCTTTCATGACCGGGTTCATAAAGCCAAGAATCCAGATCATGTAGCGGTTAACCCGATGGTACCGTGGTTTAACTCCCAATTCGCTTGCAATCAGCCAGGCCCATTGAGCCCCTGTAAATGGTTCCGCCGCAGTAGGCAAATGCCACACCTGATTGTATGCATCTGCAGTGTTTCCAAGTAATGCAGTTGCTTTCCCGGCATCAGGAGTGAAAGTATAGGAATGTTTAGAATGAACTGAACCCAACAGGTTGGCTTTTCCTCCAATTCTTAGTGGCTTAATGATGGTTTCGTTCATCATGCTCGAACTCTTAATTCCGGGGCCATAGAAATCGGCAGAGCGGGCGATCAGTGCAGTCAAAGTACCTGCTTTTACTTCATCCATGATCATTTGGGCAACTTCGGCTCTCACTTTGCCCTTTTTGCTTGGAGGTTTGATGGGTGTTTCTTCGGTCATCCGGTTCAGGTATTTCGGATCGTACATGTACATGTTGTCGAAGAAAACCAATTTTGAATTGAATTCCTTGCAGGCGTCAATCACACTTTTAATGAATTTGGGCCAGCAATCCTGCCATACTTTGGTGTCGTAAGGAAATCCAACAGTTACATAAACAACATCGGATCCTTTTACAGCTTTCTGAACTTTTTTAGCATCGAGCAAATCAGCTGGCATCAGTTTGTCGGTTGGATTAACTTTTTGCGGATGACGGCTTACCAGACGAATGTCTGTGGTATATTCGGTTAATGCTTTGGCAAGCTCAGTTCCAATCGGGCCGCCAGCTCCAAGTATTGTTTGCATCGGTTTTCGTTTTTCAAATATGATCCAAAGATAAGAACCACAATAACCACATAGGTCACAATAGTAAAATTAAATCTATTGTGTTCTATGTGGCTATGTGGTTCCAAAACAATTTATCGAATACGATTCTATTTCATCACCTGACTTACTTTAAACACCACAGCATAGGTCGAGGGCAGTGTTTTTGACAGGCTTTCATGAATAGAAAGTTTGAATCCTGAAGCATCGGCTTTCCATTTTAGAGAACTGCCTTTTTTACCGAGCAGGCTGATTTTGGCGCCTTTTTCAGGAACAAAACCTTTCACCGTAATTTCTGCCGGAAGTTTTTCTCCTTCTGCCAGCAAGTAGGTGATGTAAGCCGAGCCGTCTTTGCCACGTGTAAAACGTAGTTTGCCGTCCAGGTATGGGGCGATAGTTCGGGTATTGTAAATAGCTTCGCCGTTAATTTTTAGCCAGTCGCCTATATTCTTCAGGCAATCGTACGAAGTTTCGTACCACGTTCCATCCGGACCGGGGCCAATGTTCAGCAACAGATTTCCACCTTTTGCCACAATATCGGCCAACATGTGTACCATATCACGTGCAGGTTTCATCTTGGCATCGTAGGTAAACGACCAACCGCCTCCCAAAATAATGCACGATTCCCAAGGATAAGGCAACATTTTATCCGGAACTGTATTTTCAGGAGTCAGGTAGTTTTGGTTTTTGCCTTCAACGGCGCGGTCAACCACAATACAATCGGGTTGTTTCGAGCGGATTTTGTCAACTAACTCATCCATTTTGATGTCCTGATTATAGTATTTTTTTACGCGGAAACCTGAAACTTCAGGAGCTGCGCCCTTGTCTGGATGTTTCTGAACCCAACCACCATCGAACCACATCAGGTCGATTTTCCCATAGTTCGAGCAAATTTCCATCACCTGGTTGTGGGTGAAATTCACAAAGCTATTCCAACGTTCGGGATAAGCGACGGGATCGTAATTCACATTGCGGTCGAGCGGAGGAAACTGTGGCCACCAGTAATCGTTGCTATGCCAGTCGGGTTTCGAGAAATAGGCGCCAATCCACAATCCTTCGTTCCGGAATGCATTGAAGATCTCTTTGGTTACATCGGCTTTTGGGTTGGTATGGAATGGACAATCTTTGCCGGTAATTTTATAGTCGGTGTATTTCGAGTCGAACATGCAAAATCCGTCGTGGTGTTTAGTGGTGAAAACCACGTATTTCATTCCGGCGTTTTTAGCTGCTTTAGCCCATTTCTCAGGATCAAATTTGGTTGGATTAAACGTTTTTCCGAGGTTTTCGTATTGCTTTTTGTAGTGGAAATAATCTTTCACGGTGTCTGGAATGCACCAGCCTTCATCTTCAGGACAAATGGACCACGATTCAACGATTCCCCACTGACTGTAAGGCCCCCAGTGCATGAGCAGACCAAATTTGATGTCCTGCCACTGGTCGATTCGTTGCTGAATTTGAGGGTTTGGATCAGGAATATAAGTCTGGCCTTCGTGTTGAGCTGATACCTTTAGCACGGAAAGAATCAGGAAAAGAAAAAGAAGTTTGATTGAGTTCATATTTGATGGATATTTGTATTGCGATTTCTGTGAGGTCAAAAATAGAATTTAGAATGTGAATATTTCAGACTTTTTAAATTTTTTCGAAAACTTTATTTATGTTTTATCAATTTATAATAATTCGAACGAGAATTTATTTTATCTTGGTACCTATTAAAATAAAACAAATCTACAATGAAACAATCATTTACAGGCCTCTTGATTTTGTTGAGCTTTGCCTTCTTGTGGAGTTGCAAGCCAAACAGATCGTTCACTGAGAGTGAAATTGCCCTTGTGCCTCAGGTGCAGAAAATGACTTTAGGCGAATCGTCTTTTAAATTCAGGAAAAGCACGAAGCTTGTTGTTGAAAGTATTGACCAGGAAGTTATTGCAAGCCAGTTTGCCGATTTGTTTGAAAAGGCAACGGGCTGGAAACTTCAGGTTGTTGTTGGGGGCAACGAAGGTTCAAACCAGATTTATTTTAAAACCGAACCGATTATGGCACCCGAAGGCTATATCCTCGAAGTTCAGAAAAACAGGATAGAAATAAAAGCGGCAAAACCGGCGGGCTTCTTTTATGCCGCTCAAACTTTGCGTCAATTACTGCCTGTTGAAATTGAGAGCGCTCAGGTTCAGCCTAAAATTGAATGGTTAGTTCCGGTTGTCAGCATAACCGATAACCCGGCTTTCAAATGGCGCGGGTTCATGTTTGATGTAGTTCGTCACTTTTTCCCCAAGGAAGATGTTTTACGCATGATCGACAACCTGGCTCTGCATAAAATTAATACACTGCACTTTCATTTGGTCGATGATCAGGGATGGCGCATCGAAATCAAAAAATATCCGAAACTGACGGAAGTGGGTGCCTGGCGTGTTGACCGTGAAGATAAACCATGGAATGCCCGCGCCAAACAGGAAGCTGGCGAAAAAGCTACTTACGGAGGGTTTTATACTCAGGAGGATATCAAAGAAATCGTTGCTTATGCCCAAAAGCGATTCATCACCGTTGTTCCGGAGATTGAAATGCCTGCACATGTTACTTCAGCATTGGCAGCCTATCCGCAATATTCGTGCACCGGAGGCCCGTTCACTGTGCTACCCGGCGGTGTTTGGCCAATAACAGATATTTATTGTGCCGGAAAAGATTCAACGTTCCTGTTTGTCGAAGATATTTTGAATGAAGTTATTGACTTATTTCCTTCGAAATATATCCATGTTGGCGGCGACGAAGCAACTAAAACCGAATGGGAAAAATGCCCGGATTGCAGAAAAAGGATAAAGTCTGAAGGCTTGAAAAATGTAGGCGAATTGCAGAGTTACTTCATTAAACGTATTGAGAAATTCGTCAACTCGAAAAATCGCGTATTGCTGGGTTGGGACGAAATTCTGGAAGGTGGATTGCCTGCCGAAGCCACAGTGATGAGCTGGCGTGGAATGCAGGGAGGAATTGATGCGGCCAAACAAGGTCACGATGTGGTGATGTCGCCTAATTCTCATGCTTATATCGATTATTACCAGGGACCTATGGATCAGGAACCACTGGCCATTGGAGGTTATCTTCCGCTAAGTAAAGTTTATAGTCTGAACCCTATTCCTGAAGAGTTGGACGCTGAGGCTGCCAAACATATTCTGGGCGGTCAGGCGAATTTGTGGACCGAATATGTTCCGAATTTTAAACATGCTGAATATATGGTATTTCCGCGAATAGCCGCTTTGGCTGAGGCTGTTTGGAGTCCGAAAGACGCCCGGAATTGGGACGATTTTTCGCGCAGGATACAGCAGTTTATGAAACGCTACGATCAAATGGGGATTAACTATTCGAAAAGCGCTTACAAGGTTTCGGCCACATCCAGTTTCGATCCGCAGAAAAAACAATTGGCAGTGGCCCTGAAAAGTGAACTGGCTGGTGTTGAAATTCATTATACAACCGATGGTACAGAACCAACTAATTTATCGCCAATTTATTCGGAGCCGGTTCTGCTCGATAAAACATCGACATTAAAAGCAATTACATTTTCTGACGGTATTCCAACAGAAAAATCTATGAGCCAGACTTTTAATATGAATAAGGCAACAGTAAAGCCTGTTAAATATCTGATTCCTTACAGCGAAAATTACAAAGGATCGGGCGAATACACGTTGGTGAACGGGGTCCGCGGTACCACCAACCATTCCGACGGTGAATGGCAGGCCTGGGAAGGAAAAAATATGGATGTTGTTATTGATTTGCAACAGTCAGCCGAAATTCACAGCATCTCGGTTGGGTCGTTACAGAATGCCGGAGCTTGGATTTTCTTACCTAAAAAGATGGAATTCTTTATTTCTACGGACGGCATAAAATTCCAGAAAGTGGGTGAAGTTGTCAATGATGTTGATCCGCTTTCAGGCGAAAAACAACTGAAGGATTTTGCAGCTACTTTTACTCCGGTAACTGCCGGTTTTGTGAAAATTATTGCTCAGAATATAGGCAAAGCGCCTAAAGGTCATCAGGGTGCTGGCGACAATGCCTGGATGTTTATCGACGAAATAGCTGTTGAATAAAGAGAAGTAGGAAATGGAAAAGAGTCATTAGTCATTTGAAAAACGAGCGCACTTTTTCAAATGACTAATGACTCTTTTCTTGTTTTTTACAACGAGAACCAATAGCTCAGTTTGATCAGGAAAATATTGTTTGGCGAAACATCCTTCAATTGGCCGATGGCTTTGCCAACTGAACCGTTGCTCTCATTTTTCCAGCCAGTGCGTTCGTTCCCCCATACAAAGAATATTTGCGAACCCGGGCGGTATTCCCAACGGAACACCAGATTAGACCTGAACTGGTTAAAGGTAAAATCGGGATTGTGGACAGAATAAGAACCAAAAACATATTCATCACCCATTTTGATAGGATTTAGCAAGGCAAACCGTTCGCTGTAATTTTTTGCCCGGGCATCGGTAATTTCCTTGAATTCTGAGTATTTCCCAATGGACGCAAAGGGGCTTCCATAATATTGAAGTGATATTTCGGGAGTAATAAAATAATCAATCCGGAAGGTGGCACCAAGCGTTTTCTGGTCGAGATGGGCCAATAGGTATTTGGTTCCGGTAACCAGAACTTTCGTGTCAACATACTGCAAATTATCTTGGTTTTTCGTGTAATTCAGACTGAAAGAAAGTCTTAACGGATTATACGGAATGACCGTTGCGGTTGCTTCGTACGAACTGCTTTTGAAATGATTTTCTCCGGCTTTTTCCCTGCTGGCCGAAAGGTTTACAAAGAATTTTTTCGACACATCGGTATGAGCCGAGAGATTTCCCTCCCAGATTGCAGGTATCAATACTGCCTGTCCGCCGCGAAGAATTCGGGTATTCAGCCAATCAGTTCCATAATGAACCGACGGTGCAACGCCCCATTTGTTCAGAAATTCAAATGCTGAAGTAAAAAAGAATGATGAATTCTCATAATTCATAGCATAATCCCAGTTATTACTCTGATGAATTCCCACGGAATAGGTTCGGAAGATGGATACAGGTTTATTGACAAAATAGGATATTTCAGTCTCCTGTTCTACCCGGTCAGCCATCTGCATAAAACCAACATCATTCAATTCCAGGCCAGGTGATTTCCAATTGATTTCTTCCGAGAAACGGAACAAACCTGTTCCTTTACCGATTTTTATGTTTCCACCATGACCAGCAAGTTGCGTGCGGGTGGGGTCAAATTCGACGTGCTTTGCATCCAGACGCTGCTAATATCGTGCTGACGAAAGTCGAGGATTACTGATCGCATCAGCACTTCCGTTAATCGAACTTCCAATAAGTTTTGCATCGAGGAAGTACTTCTTTTCTTTCCACTGGGTTAGAAAATCAATTCCTCCGGTAAATGCGTTCCGGTTCAGACCCTCAAGATAAGGATCATTAATAAATCGGTTCGTAGCTGTAAATATGGCTCCCAATGTGCTGTTACCTTCTTTATAATCCTGTTGAATACGGCCAACCGTAAAGTTTGTAAGCGGTTCAACTCTTACATCTTTTGTTTTTCCTCCTGAATACAATTGGGCATTTTCGTTTGCCGTCAAACTTTGCAATACACCAACTGCCAATCCTTTCGAGGTTTTCCCACTAATTTTTACAGCGCTTAAAATTGATGTATTGTCGGGATATTTCAGGTATTCGTTTTCTCCAAGTTCGGGTTTATATTCGGGGGTGTGTCCAATACGCCTGGTGTAGAAAAGGTTGGCATCTCCCATTTCAAACTTGAAGATGTTTAATCCTTCAAGGAAGAATGGCCTTTTTTCTTCATAAAGCGTCTCAAATGCGGTCAGGTTCATGACCGAAGGATCAGATTCAACCTGACCAAAATCGGGGTTTACAGTCAGGTCGGCAGTAAAATTGCTCGATAAGCCAATCTTGGCATCCAACCCAAAATTTCCCATAAACGAGTTCCCATTTTTTGCGAATGGGTTTTGAGGCTCTTTCTGGAAAGTCTTCAGTTTACCCAAAGTGTATGGCATAATTTCAATCCGTCGCGATTTTGGAATGTCTTTTATTCCCTTCAGTTCCCCAAATGCATAGAGCATTCCAGGCCCCGACATCGATTGAACTTCCCAGTCACTTTCTTCTGACAGGCGATCAATCCAGCGCCAGACATGCATGCCCCACACCTGTTCTTTGTCGCTGCTGTATCGTAATTGGCTAAGAGGTATCTCGTATTCAGCAACCCAGGCTGAATCTTCCAGTCCGGTTTTTACATACCACACGGCATTCCAATTCATATCCCAGGCCATCGGATTAAACAAAATCAGGTCAATTTTCTGGCCTGCAGCCGTTACCGAAAATTCAAAACCAGTGCGATGGTCGTGGTAGCTGTCAAAATTGATACCGGTAATATCTCCGTACAATTCATCGCGGCGCCCTAATTTTCGTGATATTTTGGATGGTTCTGTATCAAAACAACGAATGGCAACATAGACGTTTTTGTCGTCATATAGAATCTTAATTTTTGTGTCCTGAGTTGGCTTTGCACCTTCTTTGGGGAGTAATTGGGTAAAATCGCCGCTCCATTCCCCGGTTTGCCAGCATGCATCGTCGAGTTTTCCGTCGATGACAGGTTTTGCTGTTGATAATCGGATGGTGGTATAAGTCCTGAGAGGTTTGTTGTCCGGAGTGGTTACTGTGTCTTTACTGTTGCTATTGGCTAATAATCCTGTAGTCAGGAAGAATGAAACAATAAGACTCTGGATCGTTTGTCGGTTCATTAAGTTTGGTTTTAGGTTGTTCAAATATTGCTGAAAATCTTCAGTTCAGCAAATTATTGCAAATGTGATTTTGAATAAACACAACACAGACAATTGAACATCACATTTAACCCTAATGGTTATTGTCAAAAATACACTTTAAGACTAATTCTTGGGTGTATGAAAATCGAAAAATACAACTTTTAAGGAATTGAATTCTGGAAAGTCAAATCTCCGGTAATTTAGGAGATGGCTGAACTATTCTTCCAGCTTAGTCCGTTTCATGGGTTTGGGGGGTGTTATTACAATTTCGTACCGACATTCCGGACAAATGTAGGCTTCGCAACCTGTGCAGGCAAAACAGTTGCTGCACGATTTGGAAAGCAACGTTTTATCCCACGTTTTTCCGCAATGGGTACAATTTACGAGTGAATTTGTTTCTTCCATGCCGGATGTCTATTTTCTGGAAGTACTGAGCATTTTGATCAGTTTCACCAGTCCGAAAAGAATCACCTGGGTGAAAATAATGGTTGCTCCTGAAGGAATATCTGCAAAATACGAAATTAGCAGTCCAATGAACGATGCCAGAAAAGCAAAACCTACGGAATAAACCATCATCCGGCCAAACTCGCGGGTCAATACATTGGCAGTTGCCTGCGGAATGGTAAGCAGCGACAAAATCAGGATAATACCAACCACGCGGATATTCAACACGATGGTCAGCGAAATCAGTATCATCAGCAAATAGTTGAACAAATTTACCGGCAGATTGGAAGTTCGTGCAAAATCTTCGTCGAACGAAATGTAAAGAATAGTACGGTAAAACAGTGTAAAAAACAGAATAATAATGATGGCGAGCGCCACCATTAGCCAAATTTCGCCGGTTGAAACGGTCAGGATGCTTCCGAACAGGTAGCTCATCAGATTGGGCGCATAACCGGGCGTGAGGTATACAAAAATAATTCCGATGGCCATTCCGAGCGACCACCAAATGGCAATCGAAGAGTCTTCGCGCACTTTTCCTTTACTGCTGAACAATTGAATGCCCATTCCGGATAAAATTGCAAAGATGCCAGCTCCAAAAAGCGGATTGATGCCCAGGTAATAACCCATCCCGATTCCACCAAATGAGGCGTGGGTAATGCCGCCACTGATAAAAACGATGCGGCGCGAAACAATGTAAGTACCCACAATTCCGCACGAAATGGCTGCCAAAAGCGATGCCATAAAGGCATTCACAAAGAAATCGTATGAAAACAGCTCAATGATGGTGTCCATGGTGATTGTGTTCGTCGTGTAATTTTAGTACGGTATGTGGAATATTTCCGTGGGTAATAATTTGCAGCGGACAATTGTACGATGCCAGTTGTTCTTCGGAAATAATGTTGCTTGGGTGATGGTGCAAATTCCGGTTGACACAGGCAATGGTTTTCACAAAAAATGAAATGGTCCCCACATCGTGCGAAATCAGTATAATGGCCATTTGCTCGTTTAGTTCCTTCAGTTTCAGGTATAATTCGCCTTCAAAGTTGTTGTCTACGTAAGTACTTGGTTCGTCTAAAACCAACAATTCCGGCTGGTTCATCAGGGCACGGCACAAAAATACACGCTGCATTTGTCCTCCTGAAAGTTCGCCAATGGCTTTGTTCCGGATGTGCGCAATCCCCATTTCTGTAAGCAAAGATTCAGCCTTTTCCTTTTCTTCCGTGTTTTTGTGGAACGACGAAAACAAGGCCGAATTCGCCTTTCCGGAGCGAACCACGTCGATCACTGTAATCGGGAACCGCTTGTCGATCTGGTTTACCTGTGGAAGGTATCCGATGTTGGTTTTGCTGATGTGCAGTGTCATCTCTCCTGAAATTGGCTTAATCAGCCCGAGAATAGTTTTAATCAGCGTGGTTTTTCCCCCTCCGTTTGGCCCGATAACACCAATAAAGTCTCCTGAAAAAACTTCCATAGAAATATTTTCGAGGACAATATTGTTGTCGTATCCGGCAGAGAGGTTCTTTATTTCTAGCAGTTTTTTCATTATTGCGCCGCTATTTTATCAGTAATGTCGAGCATTTGCTTTTCCCAGCTGTAGTCGAGCGGATCGATGATCACTACTTTTCCATCAATTTCGCGCGATAGCTGCTGAGCAAATGCCGGATCAAATTCCTTCTGAATAAAGATGACATGAATATTTTGTGCGTGTGCCAAGTCGACGATTTCTTTCATGTGTTTTGGCGAAGGTTCTTTCCCGTCAAATTCCAGCGCTATTTGCGACAGGTTGAATTGTCGCGCATAATAAGCTAAAGCCGGATGAAAAATAAGAATATTCCTGTTTTTCATTTGAGCAAGCTTTTGATCGATCACTGCCGAAACTGAATCAATTCGTGCAATAAACCGGGTATAATTTCCGTCGAAAGCGCTTGAATGCTGTGGAAATCCGACTTTTAATGCATTTAAAGTATTTTTTGCCATGATTTTAACATCCGCCGGGGCTAACCAAATGTGCGGATCAAAAGCTTCGTTTGCCGAATGCTCGTGGCCTTCTTCTTCGTGCTCGGTTCCTGCAATTGGGGTAATTCCTTCCGAACAATTAACGATTGAAAGGTCTTTATTGATATTGGCTAGTTTATCTTTCAAGGCATCTTCCAAAGTTAACAGGCCAACTTGTAACCATGCTTTCGATTTGTCCAGATCTTTCATTTGAGAGGGGAGCACTTCGTAATTATGCGGGCTGCTTCCGGGCGGAACCAGTACATTGACTTGTACTAAATTACCTGCAATTTGCTCGACAAAATATTTTTGTGGTAGAATGCTGACTGAAACAAGGTTCGATGTATCCTTTGTCTTGGGTTGGCAGGCAAAAAGGATAACAAAAAACAAATAAAGGTATTTCTTCATAATTATATTGATGGATTCTGAAGAGCTATAAACATTTTCACCCAAAGATAGTTCGATTTGCGGAAAGAGGATTTGAAAATGTGAAAATTTGAAATTTGGTGATTCGAAAATCACATCATAGTCGACACGAAAAAGAATAATCCATTAATATCCTGAAAACTGACTACTGAGACTGGTCACTTTTTCTTCTCTTTCTTCGGCGGCACCGGATCATAGCCGTGTGTTCCCCATGGGTGGCATTTGGCAATTCGTTTAGTGCCCAGCCAAAAACCCTTAAACGGACCATGAATCCGGATGGCATCTATTGCATATTGCGAGCATGTTGGTTCGTGTCGGCACGAAGGGGAGGTGAGGGGCGAGATGGCGTATTTGTAAAAATACACCGGACCCATCAGTATCCATCCCAAAATCTTCAATATGAATCTGTAAATTGCCTTCATAGCAGCAAAGCTACAACTATTTAACTGCCAAAAATTGCGGTTCTTGAGTTATTGTTCTTGTGAAGTCGAAATTCCTATTCGACAGAAGCATAGCCAGCAGGCTTGAAAGGAGATGTTGCCAAAACTTTCGTGGCTACAATCATTTTGATGAAAGGCAGCGGCTCTTGCCAGAAGGGCATTTTTTTCAATGAATGCTCCAATAACCAGGAATACAAATTGTCGTCATTAAATTGTTTGCTAATGTCGTGTCCCATATTTTTCAGGCGGGTAAATTTAATTTCAGCCTTTAACTTTTCAAGGGCTTTTACCATCACCTCCGAACGGCTGATGGGAATTGACCGGTCGGCTGTTCCGTGAAAAACCCAGGTTGGTACTTTGCTGAGCTGATTTGCCCATTTGACATCGGCACCACCGCACATGGGCGAAATAGCTGCAAATCGTTCGGGCATTCGATTGGCCACGGCCCAGGTTCCAAAACCTCCCATGCTCATCCCAATCAGGTAAACACGCGAATCGTCAACTTTTAATTTGGCTGCTACTTCATCATAAACCGGGTTAAACCAGTCTTCCGAGGCCCAATTTTTATTCCATGGACATTGTGGTGATACGACAATGAAGTCTATTTTTTTCCCTTTTTCGAGGTAATATGGTAATCCGTAACGCTCTAAACTTTCCAGATTTTTGCCACTGGCATGACGACCATGCAGGTAAAAAATTATGGGCCATTTTTTATTGGGATCTTTACCGTAATCTTCAGGAACGTGTAAAAGATAGTTGTATTTTACTTTTTTAAGTGTTCCGGCGGCATAGGCATTTTTATGAAAAATGAGTACCGAAAAGAGTATAAAAAGTACAGGAATAATATGTTTTTTTATGTTTTTCAAACGCTCTGTTTTGTTGTTTCGTTTGTGAAGCTATGAATTTTGAACCAGAAAACCTGACGAATTAACAAATATTAATAAAAACGACGAAAGGGAAGACGGCCAAAATCGGCCGTTCTTCCCTTTCAATATTTACGCAAAGCTGATTGTTATATCCTGATAATCAGTAAATTGTTATTTGTCTATTTTTTTAGCTCCTGATAAACCAATGCACTTGCACCAACAATTGCTGCATCGCCAGGTTTTAGCTGCGAAGGCAAAATTTGGATCTTATTTTTAAAGGATGTTAACAAATGTTGCTCCATACTTTCTTTTGCTGGTTTGAAAATATAGTCGCCCGCAGCTGTCGGGCCACCGAACAAAAAGATAGCTTCAGGACTGAGGTGATGAGCTGTATCAGCAAAACCCTGACCGAGCCATTTGCCTGTTTGTTCAAATACTTCATTGGCCACTTTATCGCCTCTTTCAGCAGCATCAAAAATCATTTTCGAATCGAGTTCGTTGAATGCCTTGTCGGCCAATAAGCTATCGGTTGCATTATACTTCACCATTAGCTCAAAAGCAGTGCGTTTCATGCCGGGAGCCGAGCAGTATGCTTCAA
The DNA here is from genome assembly GCA_023251455.1 of Bacteroidota bacterium. GTDB lineage: Bacteria > Bacteroidota > Bacteroidia > Bacteroidales > Prolixibacteraceae > Aquipluma. The sequence goes on along the minus strand of JAHEYT010000024.1, from coordinate 80,248 downwards.
AGTGTCCTAAAGCGCCACAACCGCATAATCTTCCGTTCGGAATTAATGTGGTATGACCGCATTCGCCTGCAAAACCATCGTCGCCGTATACCAAGTCGCCATTAACAACAATTCCGCTGCCAACGCCAGTTCCGAGGGTGTACATCACAAAGTTTTTCATCCCAACGGCACCGCCGTATATCATCTCGCCAATCGCCGCCGCATTGGCATCGTTGGTCATCGAGATGGCTTTTAGTTCAGGAAATTTGAGTTTAAGTAGTTTCACAAGAGGCACTACACCTTTAAATGCCAGATTTGCTGCATATTCAATTGTTCCGGCATAATAGTTTGCGTTTGGAGCGCCTATTCCGATTCCCTGTACCTCAATTTCAGCATTCACAAGTTTAACCGAATTGATTAATTCATGGATTGCCAGAGATAAATCATCGACATAGCGATCAACATCGCCATCTGTAGGGGTTGGAATGTTACTTTTTACCACAACATTTCCCAGTTCATCAACAACTCCAATGGCAGTATTTGTTCCGCCGATATCGACACCTATTGCTACTTTTTTCATTTTTAATATAGTTTGATTAACGAATTTTACTTCCTTTTAATGCAAAGAATGTAATATATGCATAACAAATTATGGGAACCAACAGGGCCGCTTTCAAGCTCACCGAATCGGTAATAGCGCCCATAAGCACCGGAACGACAGATCCGCCAACGATCATTGTATTGATCATACCTGATGCAATTGGCATTTCGGAAGGATCAAGATCGTTAACACCCAACGAGAATATATTGGGAAACATGATCGAATTAAAGAACCCAACTGAAAGCAAACACCACATCCCGATCTGTGGGGGTAACAAAAATCCTGCTAAAACCAGGAACATATTAGTTGCTCCGAAAATGCCCAAAGATACATTTGCAATTCCTTTTCCCAAAAACATTAGCAAACAATTAACAGATGCAATACCAAAGAAAATTATACCATAAATAGGTTTTGATTCAAAAGTAAACTGACCATCTTTCACTCCTGCCGAGAAGATAAACCAACCCACGAAAAAGGCGAAAATCAAAATAAACAAAGAATATTTGTATTTCAGGCTTTTAGCAAGTGTGCCAAGCAGGACCGAGCCCATAAAACGACCAATCATATTTCCGCCCCAATAAAGAGCTGTTAATTTTACTGCTTCATCTTTTGCCATGTCGAGCAAATTAATCATGTAGCTGCTGATCTGTGAAGCGGTGCCAACCTCTGCGCCAACGTAGCAAAATATTCCAATTGCGCCTAGCCAAACCTGTGGTTTTTTCAGTACCGACTTCGATGCAACTGATTCATCTCCTTTTATTTCAGGTAAATTTATAAATGAGATACCAATAGCGATTAAAACGACAATAGAACCTATTATAACGAATGGCATTTTAACAAAATCGGCCGCGTCCTGAGCCGAAGCTCCATTTCGAAGAGCTAAAACTGCCGGGGCCAAAACAAGGATTCCGGCCAGGTAAGGAGCAATGGTGGTAGCAACTCCGTTTAATGCTTGGGTGAGATTAAGTCGGGCAGGAGCTGTTTCTTGTGGCCCCAAAGCTACAACGTATGGATTAGCAGCAGTTTGTAAAAATACAACCCCGGTTGCCATTACAAATATTGCCCCCAAAAAGAGTGGATACGATAAAGCAGAAACTGCCGGAAAGAACAAGTAGCTACCCGAGGCTACTAAAACCAGACCGGCAATAACGCCATTTTTATAGCCAATTTTTTTAATGATCATGCCACATACGAAACTGAAGCAGAAGTATGCAAAGAAAAATACGCCATTCACCAATTGTGCAAAAAAGTTTTCCCATCCCGGATAAAGGGTTTTCAGATCGAATGCCAGTTGTACCTGATCTTTCATGGCAATGTTGAAGTTGGTAATGAACCCAAAAATGAAGAAGATGGATGCCATAAAAGTCATCCCAATCCGGAGATTGCTACTTGGTTGGTTTGTCATCGATAGTTAGATTAGTAGTTTAGGTACGAAATATGTTATTTCCGTAATAAACAAAAATAGAAATTTAATCGACTAAAACCAGGAAGCTTTGAATCTTGATGGATTCAGATGAAGATGATGTGTTGATTGTAATTATCTGTATATGAAATTTCTATATACAATTGAATATTTTTTTTGCATAAAAAATGGAACATTTGTCCATAAGATCGACAAAATGTTCCATAATAAATTTTGAGCGACTAGCCGATTATTTCCGGCTAACTTTTACTTTTTTAGTGGGATCCAGATTTGCGTTTCGCGCATCAGATTCCCGAATGACATTGGCGGCTATTTCTGCAAACGCTTTTCCGATCACTGAATTTTCGTTCCAGGCTACCGGATTGCCCGAATCGCCGCCTTCGCGGATTCCCTGTACGATTGGTATTTGCCCAAGCAGCGGCAATTCCAGCCTTTCAGCCAGTTTCACACCACCATCTTTTCCGAAGATGTAGTATTTATTTTCAGGCAATTCTTCCGGAGTGAACCAGGCCATATTTTCAATGAGCCCGAGAACCGGAACATCGACGCCTTTTCCTTTAAACATGTTTACACCTCTGATAACATCGGCCAAAGCCACATCCTGAGGAGTGGTAATAATTATTGCTCCTGAAACCGGAACTGTTTGAACCAAGGTAAGATGAATATCGCTGGTTCCGGGAGGAAGATCAAAAAGCAAATAATCAAGCGTTCCCCAATTTCCGTCGGTAATTAATTGTTTGAGGGCGTTGGAAGCCATTGGTCCGCGCCAGATTACAGCATCTTCAGTGTTTACGAAAAATCCGATGGACAAAAAGCTGACGCCGAATTTGCTGATGGGCTGAATACGTTCTTTCCCGTCGACACGAACTCCTGCAGGTTTTATATCCTCCACACCAAACATTTTAGGGATCGATGGTCCGAATATATCGGCATCAATCAATCCAACTTTGGCGCCGGTTTTAGCCAAGGCAATCGCTAGGTTTACCGAAACGGTCGATTTTCCAACGCCGCCTTTTCCTGAAGCAATGGCGATCAGGTTTTTGACTCCCGGCAAAATCGGGCGTTCCATTTGGTGAATGGCTTTCGCGGTGATGTTGCCTTTTATTTCAACGTCGGCACCAACATGAGTTAGAATAGCCTCTTCGCATGAAGCAATAACCGCGGCCATATTTGGATCATCCGATCGCTGGAAGACCAGCGAAAAAGTAACTTTTTTACCGGCTACCCGGATTTCCTGGGCCATATCGAGCGAAACAACATCCTGATTGCTTCCGGGGAAAGTCACATTCCGGAGCGCATCGGTAATATTTTTGGGAACAATTAATTTACGTGGTATTTCTGTCATTTTTATATGTATTTGGTCATTTAAACAAACTACTCCATGTCAAGTTCAATCATCGGATTCCAGAAGTGTTTTTCAAAATCAATAATCTGGTCATCGACAACTGTGATTCCTTCGGCTTCGAGCAATTCCTGCATAATAGTTAACGAGCCAAAATGATGTTTACCGGTGAGCAACCCGTTCCGGTTGACCACGCGGTGTGCAGGTACATATTTTTCCTGAACATGTGCATTGTTCATGGCCCAGCCAACCATTCGCGACGATTGTGCAGTGCCCAGGTAAGCCGCAATGGCTCCGTAACTTGTCACTTTTCCCATAGGAATCAGGCGGACAACCTCGTACACTTTGTCGTAAAAAGAAGCCTCCCCCAACCCCTCCGAAAGAGGGGAGAAAGAACCGGTATTTGTTGAGTTACGTTTTGTCATTAGGCCGGACTTAAGCGATTAAAATTTCTGAATTATCATTGTCCAAGCTCCCTTCTCCTTTGGAGAAGGGTTGGGGATGAGGCCGCTACTCTTTTCCTTCCCGTCCGAAACTGCGGTACGGATCTTTTTCAATTTCAACATCAGGTTCACGAAGTGGCTCTTGATGACTTAAATGGAATCCAAGATATTTAATACTCAGGCCGCGGTCGAGCCATTGCCGTTCGTAATAAGTTTTAATCGACAGCACTTCGTCAAGGATGGGCGAATTGTATAAATCATCGGTTTTCCGAATCACTTCGAATTGGTTTTCGGCTACCATTGCTTCGGTATACCTGTACATGAAATTACTGTCCGTCTTCAGGTGGATAATTCCATTCGGTACCATAAACTGCCTGTATTTTTCGATGAAATTAGTTGCAGAGAGTCGTTTTCGGGTCTTTTTCATCTGCGGATCAGAGAAAGTTAGCCAGATTTCGGATACTTCTTCTGGTCCAAAAAATAAACCGATGTTTTCGATGTTGGTACGCAAAAATCCCACGTTCTTCAGTCCCTTTTCAATACCCTGAGTGGCACCAACCCACATACGGGCACCTTTAATATCGAGTCCAATGAAGTTATATTCCGGATAATGACTGGCCAGTTGCACGGTGTATTCACCCTTTCCACACCCCAGTTCAAGTATAATCGGATTGTTGTTTCCGAAGAAAGCTTCGCTCCACTTTCCTTTATACTTAAATTCTTCGGCCACTAATTTTTTATAAGATATCTGAACCACATGCTCGTAGGTATTCAGATCAGCAAATTTCGATAATTTATTCTTCCCCACTATTCTTTTGATTTTTATCTATACAACGTTCTTGTTTCTTGTCATGCTGAACTTGTTTCAGCATCTCATAAATAGTGAGACCCTGAAACAAGTTCAGGGTGACGAGTCATTTCATTAGTAAGTCTTTTCAACCCTGAAGCCAACGTCGCGGATTCCCTGCAATACGTTATCGCGCATTCCATGTTTGATCATAAATTTGTAATCTCCTTTATGCGGAAAGTAAACACTGCTTTTGTATGGAATCTGGTTGTCGTGCAGGCCACCAATTCCGCTGCCCCTCCATTTGCCCGAAGGATCGGCCAGGGTAAATTCTACAGTGTCGGTTCGCATAACGCCATCAGGTGAACCAATAGTCAGGAAAAGGTAAATGTTGCTGTATGCATAGGTTCCTTTGTTCCGAATGTTTACATACAAATTGTGATTCTTGATCGTATCCGACAGGAGAACATTAAAAACCACTATCGAATCTTTGTTCCATCCCTTTTCATCAATCTTGTGATAGGCTTCAAAAACCTTCTTTTGGTCACAAGCGATGAGGCCTGTAATAAGTGAAAGGACCAGAAAAATTATAAAAAATTGTCTCATGCTTTGGGTTTAAATTTTCTGCGGCGATTGTTGCCTCTTTTTTTGTTTTCGGCACGTTTTGGATCGTCAAAACGGGTTAACGAATCGTGGTTCGAACCATCTTCAAAACTTAGTTTTTCAACCACGGGTTTGATGTCCGATTCTTGAATTAATCTTGCTACAGCTTTGCCTTTTTGGTTCGACCGGATAATTTCTTTCACCCGATCAACCGGAACTGAAATTAAGTTTCCCGTCTTATCGCCAACCTTCGAATACAAGAAAATTTGTTTGAAAATATCGGCTTTGAAGTACTGATAGGTTCCATTTTCGGTTTCAAGCTGAACATTTGCCGACGGAAAGTCTTTCTGCGCATCGATGTAGGTATCTACTTCGAAGTTGAGGCAGCATTTAAGCTTTCCGCACTGTCCTGCCAGTTTTTGTGGATTGAGTGAAATGTCCTGATAGCGTGCCGAATTGGTGTTTACCGACACAAAATTGCTGATCCAGGAGGCACAGCAGATTTCGCGTCCGCAAGGACCGATTCCTCCGATACGGCCTGCTTCCTGTCGGGCACCAATTTGCTTCATTTCAATCCGAATCCGGAAAGTGTCTGCCAGAACTTTAATCAGTTGACGGAAATCAACCCGATCGTCGGCCAGATAGTAGAAAATGGCTTTTGTTTTATCGCCTTGATATTCTACGTCGCCAATTTTCATGTTCAGTTCAAGTTCGTTGGCAATCTGGCGCGAACGTATCATTGTTTGCTGTTCGCAGGCAATGGCCTCCTTCCACTTGTCGATGTCTGCCTGTTTGGCTTTTCGGTATATTTTCCGGATTTCACCATTAATCAGGGTGACTTTGTGCTTTTTCATCTGTTCGAGTACCAGATCGCCCGTCACTGTAACAATCCCAATATCGTGACCTGGATTTGCTTCAACGGCAACAATATCGCCCGGATCCAGTTTCAGGTTATTCACATTTCTGAAAAAATCTTTTCGGGTATTCTTGAACCTAACCTCAACCAAATCAGTTGGATTCGCAATATTGATCACATCGTCTAACCAATCGTAAACGTTTAGTTTAGAGCAAGTGCCCCCATGCCCGTTGCAGCATCCGCGATCAACCCAATTGAGATCATCCATAGTGTTTAGTGAATTACCAAGTTCATGCAAAAATAGTTATAAAACCCGATAAAAAAAGCGGCATTTTGACCTCATGATTACTGATTTTGAGCACTGATCGCTAAATTCTGCCGATGTTACTTTTTGCTGAAAATTGAGAACTTCGACTGGTCACTTTTTCCTACTTCCTGATCAGTTTCGTAATCTTAAAAGCAACATCGGTAAATATGATTTTCGGATTTCCGTTCATACCGATATGGGCGAAAGCAGTTTCGAAAACTTCAGTCAGCTCAACGATATTTCGCTCGTTGATGAAAGGCGAAAACCGCTTCGAAAATTCTTCTTCCTGATCGCTCATGAAGGTTAAGTTGCTGTTTTTGAGGTTGTAAATGAAATTTTCGCGCAGTATCGTCAGAAAATAATTCAGTAAACTCTTTTGTCTTTCGCGACCAATGCCTGCAACCTGATCGACCCATTTAAACAGGTCTGAGAATTTTCGTCCGTACGAGTAGCGCATCAATTCTTTAAAGCGTTCGAGGTTGAAGAGTGTTTGTTCGTCGGGCTCAAGCAGCTCCATGGCTTTGCCGTAATTTCCTTTCGAAAGGTGAACAATATTGCGAATATCGTGACCTTCTGCTTCGGGCAGCGCGCTTATCGCTTTTTCAATCGAAACTGAATCAATCGGAGGTACGATGATGAGCTGGCACCTTGACCGGATGGTGCTGATGATGTCTTCTTCGTTTTCGGTAATCAGGATAAACAAGGTTTTTACCGGTGGTTCCTCAATCATTTTCAGCAGTTTATTGGCGCAGGCTACATGCATTTTTTCGGGCAACCAAATGATCATTACCTTGTATTCCGATTCGTATGATTTGAGGTTAAGTTTCCGGATAATTTCTTCGCTTTGGTGCGAATAAATAAGCCCCTGTGCATTTTCAACACCAATGTATTCGAACCACTGATCGCTGTTGAAATATGGATTTTTGGCGATCATGATTCGCCATTCTTCCAGAAAATTGTCGGATACCGGCTCCTTGTATTTGGCCGTTTTAATCACGGGAAACACAAAATGAAGATCGGGATGGATCAGCTTCTTGTACTTTTTGCACGAAGGACATTCGCCACAAGAATCGCTGGCCTGCCGGTTGGTGCAGGCAACATATTGGGCGTATGCAATGGCAAGCGCCAGTTTTCCGGTTCCCGGCGGACCAGCAAAAAGCTGCGCATGGCTCACTCGTTCTTCATTAACCGACTGAATTAGCCGTTGTTTGATAGCGCTTTGTCCGATAACTTCTTTAAAAAACATAAGGGATTAATTGAGAAGTGTCAAAAATAACAATTCTGTGTGGAAAACTACTTTTGACTGAAATTTAGATTTCAACAAGTTGTAATTAGGATAGTGAGCGGGTGATTCCAAGTTACCCGCTCATTAAAAATGAGATTTCAACAAAACACAAAACATTACTCCCTTCGGCTGTTTCGCTACCCAGAGAACGACTCTCCCTTCTTCGTCTCCGGACTTCCAACTTGGTATTCAAAATACTTTACCACAACATTAAATTCAGGAAACCAAAATAATTATGCTCCTTATCGGTCTGATATATTTTTTATATTTGAGGTGGATTTTTGTAACCTAAAAAATAACATATATGCAAACTATTGAAACTTATGACTTCGCCGGAAAGAAGGCGCTTATCCGCGTTGATTTCAACGTGCCACTCGACGAAAATTTTGCGATTACCGACGACACTCGTATGCGTGCGGCTGTTCAAACCATCAACAAAGTAATTGCTGAAGGTGGATCGCCGATTATCATGTCGCATTTCGGTCGTCCGAAAGACGGACCAAACCCGAAATACTCCATGTGTCACCTTGTTTCTCATTTAAGCGAATTGCTTGGCCGCGAAGTAAAAATGGCTCCTGATTGTATTGGCGAAGAAGTTCAGTCCATGGCCAAAGCGTTAAAACCAGGAGAAGTTATGTTGCTCGAAAACCTTCGTTTCCACAAGGAAGAAGAAAAAGGCGACGAAGCTTTCTCTGAACAACTGGCTGCCAATGGCGACTGCTGGATTAACGATGCGTTTGGAACAGCACACCGTGCACATGCTTCAACCGCCGTTATTGCCAAGTTTTTTCCGAACGACAAAATGTTTGGTTACCTGATCGAAAGCGAAGTCGCCAGTTTGGATAAAGTTTTGAAAAATCCACAACGTCCATTGACTGCAATCATGGGTGGAGCTAAAGTTTCATCGAAAATTACCATCATCGAAAACCTACTCGACAAAGTTGACAACCTGATTTTGGGTGGCGGTATGACTTATACTTTCGTGAAAGCTCATGGCGGCGAAGTTGGTAACTCGATTTGTGAATTGGAATATCTTGATACCGCTTTGGCTATTGAGAAAAAAGCCGCTGAAAAAGGCGTAAAAATCTTCATGGCTACTGATGTGGTTGCCGCTGATGCATTTGCTCCGGATGCAAATACTAAGATTGTTGAAGCCAATGCAATTCCTGAGGGATGGCAAGGTTTGGATGCCGGCCCGAACAGTATCGCCATGTTTAAAGAAGTGATTGAAAACTCCGGAACTATCCTTTGGAATGGTCCGGTAGGTGTTTTCGAAATGGAAAAATTTGCAGTTGGCTCAATCGCTGTTGGCGAAGCTATTGTAAAAGCTACTGCTAAAGGAGCATTCTCGTTAGTTGGAGGTGGCGACTCTGTTTCGTGTGTAAACCAGTTTGGTTTTGCTGATGGTGTTTCATACATTTCAACTGCCGGTGGTGCATTGCTCGAATACCTCGAAGGACAAGTTCTTCCGGGAGTTGCAGCAGTAAGAGGCGAATAAGGATATTCAATCCTGAAATATATTGAAAACCCGGAGCTGTTGCTTCGGGTTTTTTAAATTTTAAAACACTATAACAACACAGGCACATAGAACTCATATTTATTGCTTAATGCCCTTTGATTATCAGTGAATTATATGTGATCTATGTGGTTCAATACTTTAATCATGAAAAAATCACAACTAGCCATCGAAAACTTTAAGACATTAAATTGTGCTCAATCGGTATTGCTCAGTTATGCCAGTGAATTAAATCTCGACGAATTGACTGCGCTGAAGATTTCAGCAGGTTTTGGAGGTGGAATGGCCATGGCAGAAACCTGCGGTGCCGTTACCGGTGCATACATGGTTTTGGGACTGAAAGCTCAGGGTGAAGGTAAAACCATTCAGGATATAAAGACTGAAACAAAGGTCGCAGTAAGGAAATTCAACGAATTGTTTCTTGCAAAACACGGCTCGCTAAATTGCAAAACACTGCTCAAAGTCGACATTTCTACTCCGGAAGGTTCTGCTGAAGCCAATGAAAAGAATTTATTCAATACTATTTGCCCGGAATTGGTTGGTTCTGCTGCAGAAATCCTTGAAAAAGAATTCTGAACATATATCCGATTTAAACGTTTCATATTTAAACCGTTAAATCGTATCATTATGAAGTGCAATGTTGGATCAACTGACCGGATCCTCCGTTTGGTCGCCGGAATTGGAATTGCCATTGGAGGTGTTATTTTTGAAAGTTATTGGGGACTTATAGGCGTTGTGCTTATTGCAACTGCCGTTTTCCAGTTTTGTCCTTTATACCCGCTGTTAGGAATTAATACAAACAAAAAAGAATAGGATTTCAGGATTATTTGAAAGGACAACAATAGATTGTATAGGTTGGCAACCTATTGTTGTGCTTCATTAATGTATTCACTAATTTGGCAAACCGACCTTCTGCATTAATCTTTTTGTTCGGGGATCTTGCTCTAATTTGGTGTGATATTTAATATTATACTTAAAGAAAAGCACATTTCCTTCGTGGTTCGAAACTGCTTTTTCAAAATACCTGAATGCCGTATCAGATTCGTTGAGAGCGGCATAAACAAAACCAATCTCAAAATTTCCCATTGATTGTGTGCTCCGAAGTATTTCCATTTTTTCAAGAACCTCTCTGGCTTTCTCCTTATCGCCCGTTAAAGCAAGTCCAATGCCCCAATAGTATAAATTGAAGACCGAGTAGTTGCGTTTAACGGCAAGTTCCAATTCAGGCATGGCTTCGCTAAACCGTTTTAATGCCAGCAAATTGGCGCCTACAACGCAATGACCACCCCAAAACCGTGGTTCAAGTTCAATCAGTTTTTTACCTTGTTCAATTCCTTTTTCATGCTCTCCGGCCATCCAGTATATCGAGCCTAAATGAAAATTGTTCATCAGTGAAAAAGGATCCAGACTAATGGCAGATGTTGCGTATTTGATAGCTGAAGTATAATCGCCCGAGAGCCCCAAACAATAGGCATATTGCTCATGGAGTTCTGCAATTTTCGGATTGATTTCGAGTGCTTTTCGGTAAGAATTTTCAGCACCAGTTAAATCCCACTCGCAATACATTTTCATTCGTGCAATAGCCAGATGGCTTTCAGCAAGTTGATCATCCAACTCCAATGAAAGTTTGGCAGCCTTTGTAAGCTCAGGCAGGCTTTGTTCAGGTGTTACATGGCTGAAGAACCACAAATTGAGGTAACACGATGCCAGTCCAGTATATGCAAGTGCATAATCGGGTTCAATCGCAATAGCTTCCCGAAAATAATCTATTGCTTTATTGAACCCACTTGCTCCCGACCATTTATTAAAGTAGAATCGTCCCTGAAGATAGAGCTCAAATGCTTCAGGATTGTCGGTATTTCTTTTGAGTACGGCGTCTTTTTCAGCTCCAAATAGTTTAATCTTAATTGCATTCAGAATAGCAAGCGAAATTTCATCCTGAATATCAAAGATATCTTCCATCTCCCGGTCAAATTTCTCTGACCATAAATGATAGCCATTGGCCACCTCGATCAGCTGAGCTGTTATGCGCAATTTACTGCCCGATTTCCTTACACTACCTTCCAGAATGGTGTTTACATTCAGCTGTTCACCCACAATCCGTAGATCCAGATTTTTACCTTTGAAAGAGAAGGATGAGGTTCGCCCGGCCACTTTCAATTCCGATACCTGAGCAAGCATGTTAATGATTTCTTCGCTGATGCCATCGCTGAAAAATTCCTGCTCCGGATCACTGCTCATGTTCATAAAGGGTAATACTGCAATGCTTCTGTCCTGATTAATCCTCAGATGAGTTTCGGTAACTTTAGTTGAACCCTTCTGCATCGATACCTCATAAATTTTAACCGGATCCTTTACGTTCTTTAACGTCTCTTCGTTTATAAACTTGGTGCAGATGTCTTTTTTGTTTGAAACGTTGTGATGCACCGATTCGGAGACATAAATACATCCCGGCTTTGCAACAGACTGAATGCGGGAAGCAATATTTACCCCATCACCAAACACATCTTCATTTTCAAAAACGACCTCGCCCAAATGGATCCCGATTCGCAACTGAAATTCCCGGTTTGTTTTACAGGCTTCCATAATTTTAATCGCCGCATTCACAGCATCAGAAACTGTTGTAAAACTAATCATGGTTCCATCGCCAAGTTCCTTGATCCATCTGCCATTGTGCTGAGCAATGATTGGCTTTTGAATTTCGCGGTTTGTTTTTAGCAGATTAAATGCTTTTTGTTCATCGTTACCCATTAATGCAGTGTAACCAACGATGTCGGTAAACATGATAGCTGCCAGCTGACGTGATTGTGTGATGGGATCTCGCATGATTTGTTATTTATTTGAAATTCAAGATGTTGTGGTGTATATTGCCTCTATAATAATCACTTTTCTGTAACGTTTAAGGAATTCCCTGAGTCAGTTTCTGCAGATAAATTTGCTTGGAGGGTTCCCGGTATTTTTTGCAGTAGTTGGTGAAATAATGGTGTTTTTGAAGAAATGAAATTTGCATCTGGCGCCATTTTTCTTCAGTCATTAGAGGGTCTATTGACTGAAGCTCACGGAATAACAGATCTGTTTTAAGTTCAATGGAAGCTGTTCCAAGATATTCTAGATCGGCATCCGCAATTATTTCATCCAATTTATTTTTTGGCGATTGTGGTATTTTTGTGGCCATTATCATACTGCAAATCAGATCTGTGTCAGCGATTGAAAACCCAAATTTCGGCAACTCTTCCTTAGTAATTATACAGCTTACTTCCTCATGATTGTTATAGGTTTTAACATAGCCGATATCGTGCCATAGTGCAGCTGTACTCAACAACTCCATTTCATCCTCGGAGCATCCTTCGTGTCTGCCAATCTCCATCGCTTTTTCCCTTACGTACAAGGAGTGAGCTAAATTGTGGTATAAATAGTTAGCCGGTATTTTCGTTTCCAATAAATTGAGGACCAGTTTCTCCATCTGAAGTTTATTTTGCATGGCCTTTTGCTTTTAAAATTCCTCCGGTTGCTTCTTTTATACTTTGTATATATATGAATGCTTTTGGATCAATTCCAATGATGGCATTTTCTATCTGGTTTGTTTCCAAACGGGTAACAATTGCAACAATGATTTCGCAATCGGTTTTAATTTCAAAACTTCCGGGTAAATATCCGCGTTCTCCTTTATAGACGGTAATTCCTTTTCCCAGTCCATTAACCAGATAGTCTTTAACCAGATCGTGTTGCGCCGAGATGATATTTACAACGGTATATTGCTCAATTCCATCAACAATATAATCAGTGGCTCTTGTTGCTGCAAAATAGGTGATGAGCGAATACATGGCAGTTTCAAGACCAAAATGAAAAGCAGCCCCGGCAAAGATGAAGGTGTTGAAAAGCATGATGATCTCGCTGTTTGAGAATCCGGTTCTTCGTTTGGTAAATACCGCAATTACTTCGGCGCCGTCAATTACACCACCGCTTCTGATCACCAGGCCAACACCTGTACCAATCAGTATTCCACCAAAAATTGCAATTAACAGTTTGTCAGTTGTAATTGGTCGAATATCAAGAAAAAGTAAACCAATCGCCAATAAGATGACGGCAATTGTTGTTTGAACGGCAAAGGTTTTTCCAATCCGTTTATATCCGAGGTAGATAAATGGGAGGTTAAAAGCAATAACTAAAATACTGATGTTGATGTGAGTGAGCTCGTGTAATAAAAGAGATATACCCGTAACCCCACCATCCAGAAACCGGTTGGGCATCATAAATCCTTTCATAGCCAATACGGCCATACCACTGCCCACGATAATTTGAAGAAGGTTTTTAAGATTCCAGATGTTTTGCCAAATAAGCCTGTCCTTTTTACCCTTTTTTGTCATTTCAATGCTTTTCCCGAAATAATATAAGCATAATACAAAATAAAACCTTAAAGGTTCGAGAACCAATAAGGTTTTATCTTTAAGTAACATCAAGGAGTGACTTTATGTCGCTCAGAGAACAGTGACACCTAGAATTATCTTGGCATTGGGTAACCTTTCAGTTTACTCATACTGGCTTCAATTTCGTGTTCAGGATATTCGAAATCGGTAAGCTGACCAGTCATGTATTTGTCGTATCCAACCAGATCCATCCATCCATGTCCGCTGAGGTTGAAAAGAATAACTTTTTCTTTTCCTTCTTCTTTTGCTTTTAAAGCTTCGCGGATAGCTGCTGCAATGGCATGTGTCGATTCCGGAGCAGGTATAATTCCTTCGGTTTTCGAGAACAATAATCCAGCTTCGAAACACTCGCTTTGATGAAAAGCCTGTGCTTCCATTAACCCATCGCGTAATGAGGCACTCACCAGTGGCGACATACCGTGATAACGCAATCCTCCGGAGTGAATCGGGGCTGGGATGAAATCGTGTCCAAGGCTATGCATAGGCAGTAGTGGAGTCATTTTGGCTACATCGCCGTGGTCGTAAACAAACGATCCTTTTGTCAATGTCGGGCACGAGAATGGCTCAGCACCAATGATCTGGATATTGGCGCCGTTAACTTTTTCGTACATGAATGGAAACGAAATCCCGGCGAAATTACTACCACCACCGCAGCAGCCAATCACGATATCCGGATTTTTAATGCCCACTTTGGCCAACTGTTTCTTGGCTTCCAAACCAATGATGGTTTGATGCAGCATCACGTGGTTCAGCACTGAACCCAACGCATAACGAGTTCCGCCGGTTGGATCGGTTACAGCAGCTTCAACAGCTTCTGAAATGGCGATACCTAAACTTCCGGGTGTATCAGGGAATTGGGCCAAAATGTCGCGTCCGGCCTGGGTTTCCATGCTTGGACTTGAAACACACTGTCCGCCCCATGTTTGCATCATGATTTTCCGGAATGGTTTCTGATCGAAACTTACGCGAACCATGTAAACTTTACATTCGATGCCGCCAATTTGTGCACAGGCATACGAAAGGGCCGATCCCCATTGTCCGGCGCCTGTTTCGGTAGTTAGTTTTTTAATCCCGAATTGTTTGTTGTACCAAGCCTGTGGAACCGCTGTATTTGGTTTGTGACTTCCGGCTGGCGAAACACTTTCATTTTTGTAATAGATTTTAGCAGGAGTTCCCAACGCTTCTTCCAATTCATAAGCACGAATCAACGGACTAGGTCTCCATTGCTTTAAAATCTGGCGAACTTCTTCAGGAATGTCAATCCAGCGTTCCTGCGATACTTCCTGCTCAATCAGATTCATTGGGAAAACCGGAGCCAACATTTCAGGAGTAACTGACACGCCGCCGGGTCCAAGTGGTGGATTCATTGGTGTGGGTAGATCGGGTGCAAGGTTATACCATTGTTTGGGCATTTCCGATTCATCGAGCAAAATCTTTTTTAGTCTGGCCATGATCTTGATTTTTTTGATTAGTAGTTTAATATATTTTCTTTCAATTTTTCAATTCTAAAAAACGGGAAAAGGGATTAACTGCCATAAACGCAGAAAATCCCTTTTCCCGGTCTTTACGACCGCAAATCAATATGTGTTTCTCGCGTTTCCATTTTAATGTTACGCCAGTTCCATTCTTTTCCGTATTGTGGTGAATTGTACATGTCTTTTTTTTAAAAAGCGAGTAAAACTAGTGATATTTTTCAGGTTTTCAAGTAGGAAAAACGTCGATTTGATAGTTTTTCTAATTCTAAATTGCAATCAGTAATTCTTTGGGTTGAAATAAGGGATAAAATTTCATTATTCAGGATGATTCAATAATTGGATAACCTAATTTTTGAGCCAAGCCACTTGCGAGATAAAACGGAACGGTTTTTGCTATTTAGCATAGCAGTGCTTATGGTCTAAAACTTCAGCAAAATGAAACAAAACCGTCTCTTTCGAATGGTTCTGATTATTCCTTTCTTTTTAGGAATAAGCATTTCTGCTGCGGGATTTAACTTTTCACCAAAAATAGATTCTATACAGATTGTTTTTGACGATCATCAATTGGTTCTGCCCGGAGAGTCTTTTCGAATTGGGATTATTTCATATTACAAAAATGGGAAAATCAAAAAAACGGTGGGACTGTTGAACGGCTCAACATGGTGGTGGAGTTATAAAGTTGATGTTGCTGGAGGAACTGATGTCTCGGGCCGTATTACGGTTAACGGGGAGCTCATTCCGTCGAAAGGAAAATACATTGAAATTAAAGTTTACCCACGAAAACGGCCCGAACTGGTAAAAGAACTTTTACTCCCACTGAATTACGAAACAAAAATTGCATACAGGCCAACTGGCAACTACGATAAATCTCCCGGAAGTCAAATTAATGGAGAAGTAATTTCGGAGTTTAACAATGGAATCGTTCGCGTTTGTGATGATTGGCGAAACAACAAAGAATCCGGAAATTTTTTATTTTCAGGAAAAGGTGGATACTGGAAGAATGGAAAATTCACAATTGATCCTGATTTTATGAAGATAGAAAATCACCATGCTGCATTAATTGTCAACTCATTAAGGAATACTTCGGTTGCTGATACGTTTTCAGTTCAACTTGATTATAAACACGCTTATGACCTTCATTTTAGTGGAAGTTCTGGCATTTCAGGGTTCTCCGGTGCATCGGGAAGTACAGGCCCACCGGGAGGCAATGGTGGCGATGGTGGCGATGGTCAAAATGGCGAGTTTGGCATTGACGGTCCCGACATTGGCGTATGGGTTGACCTTTACCGCGATTCGGTGTTGAATGCTGATCTGCTTTATGTTTATGCTCAAAATCTGTTCACAAACAAGGAATACCGTTACCTGATTAATCCGGAAGGAGGAAGCCTGAACGTTACTTCCTTCGGTGGATCTGGTGGTAATGGCGGCAACGGTGGCAATGGCGGTTCAGGTGGAAGTGGACGTGAAGGAGAAAAATGGATCGAAAAACACATTGAAAAGCAAACCGTCAAAAAACCAATAACTAAAAAGGTTGTCCGAAAGGAAATACATAAACGGAAAGACGCCGAAGGAAAAGAATATGATGTTGAAGTTGAGGTTGAATCAACTGAAACCGAATACGTGGATGTGGTTATTGATGTTGTGGTTGAAGTGATTCGTCAGGGTCCGGGCGAAGATGGTGGTGATGGCGGATGGGGCGCCCCGGGTGGACTAGGTGCCCCTGGTGGCTATGGTGGAAATATTACCTTACATTTTACCCGGGACGCAATGCCCTTTAGCTATTTGATCACTGCCCGCAGCGAAGGTGGACCCGGAGGACTGAATGGTTCTGGTGGATTTGGAGGAAATGGTGGTGCTGGCGGTGCTGGAAATCCAAGCGGGCGCAGTGGCTCATCAGGTCAATCAGGTCCTTCAGCTTTTGGCTGGTCAACTTCCGGAGGCAGCGGACAAATAAGGATACAATCAACCGACGAGTTTTTTGAATACAAATCAAATGTTGAAAGATAAATTGTTTTCCGATTGTTTTTTATCCCAAATACTATTGACTGTGACTGCCTACTTTTTCTTCCGACTCAAAAAATCAACTATCTTTGTCACCCTCAATAAAATCATTGTATAATGACAGACTTTAAACGTACCCTCATTACTTCGGCTTTGCCGTATGCCAACGGACCGGTTCACATTGGGCACCTCGCTGGTGTGTATGTTCCTGCTGATATTTATGCCCGCTACCTCCGCATGAACGGACAGGATGTGGCTTTTATCGGTGGTTCCGACGAACATGGTGTACCAATCACTTTGAAAGCCAAGAATGAAGGAGTTACTCCGCAAGATATCGTGGACAAATACCACGGAATGATAAAAGATTCATTTGAGCGTTTTGGAATTTCGTTCGATATTTATTCGCGTACCAGTAATCAGGTTCATCATGATACTGCTTCCGATTTTTTTACCAAATTGTACAACGACGGAAAATTCATTGAAAAAACTTCAGAACAATATTACGATGCCGAAAATAAACAGTTTTTGGCCGACCGCTATATCACCGGAACCTGTCCGAAATGTGGTTTCGAAAAAGCCTACGGCGATCAGTGCGAAAGCTGTGGAACCTCGTTGAGTCCCAACGAATTGATCAATCCAAAATCGATGATCAGCGGGAATACTCCTGAATTGAAAGAAACCAAACACTGGTATTTGCCACTCGATCAATACGAAGGCTGGCTAAAAGAATGGCTTTTGGAAGGTCACAAAGAATGGAAATCGAATGTTTACGGCCAGTGCAAATCGTGGATCGACGGTGGTTTGCAGCCGCGCGCCGTAACCCGCGACCTTAACTGGGGCGTGCCGGTTCCATTGGATGAGGCCGACGGCAAAGTGCTTTACGTTTGGTTCGATGCGCCTATTGGATATATTTCGGCCACTAAAGAATTAACTCCGGAATGGGAAAAATGGTGGAAAGATCCGGAAACGAAACTGGTACATTTCATCGGGAAAGACAATATTGTATTTCATTGTATCATTTTCCCGGCTATGCTAAAAGCTGAAGGTTCGTTCATTTTGCCTGAAAATGTTCCGGCCAATGAGTTCCTGAATCTGGAAGGCGACAAAATATCGACCTCACGCAATTGGGCAGTTTGGCTGCACGAATACCTGGAAGAATTTCCTGGTAAGGAAGATGTTTTAAAATATGTGCTAACTGCCAATGCTCCTGAAACCAAAGACAACGATTTTACCTGGAAAGATTTCCAGACCCGCAATAACAACGAATTGGTTGCAGTGCTGGGCAATTTTGTTAATCGCGCACTGGTTCTGACTCAAAAATATTACGACGGAAAAGTTCCGGCTGCCGGAGTTTTGACCGAAGCCGATCAGCTTGCTTTGGCCGAAATTTCAGTCATTAAGGCTGAAGTTGAAAAGAGTATTTCGCAATATCGTTTCCGCGAAGCACTGAAATACGCCATGGATTTGGCTCGTTTGGGTAACAAATACCTGGCCGATGCAGAGCCCTGGAAAGTAGTAAAAACTGATCCGGCTCGCGTGGAAACCATTATGAATGTGTGCTTGCAGATCACTGCCAACCTAACCATCATTCTGGCGCCATTCCTTCCATTCAGCATGGATAAACTTCGCATATTCCTGAATATGGACGAACTGAACTGGAGCAATCTGGGTCGCACCGATTTGTTGCTGGTTGGTCATCAAACCAATACTCCGGAATTGTTGTTCGAGAAGATTGAAGATGAGGTAATCGAAAAGCAGGTAAATAAACTGCTGGCTACCAAAAAAGCCAACGAAGCCGCTAACGCACAGGTTGCTCCGGCAAAAGAAAACTGCACGTTCGACGATTTCAACAAAATGGATATTCGAACTGGAACTATTCTGGAAGCCGAACGTGTACCCAAAACCAAAAAGTTGCTGAAACTGACCATCGACACCGGAATCGACAAACGTACTGTAGTTTCGGGCATTTCCGAATATTACAGTCCGGAAGAAGTGATTGGACAGCAGGTGAGTATTCTGGTCAACCTCGAACCCAAAGAGCTGAAAGGAATACAGTCGCAGGGAATGATACTGATGGCTCAGGATGCCGACGGTTCGCTGAAGTTTGTTACACCAACCACCCCAGTTAAAAACGGTTCAGAAATAAAATAACAACGGTGAATTGGTCTTCCTGAACTTATTTCAGGATCTCTCGTTATACTGACAGATCCCGAAATAGATTCGGGATGACGAAAAAGGCATAAAATATAATTGCGCCAACTACTGTTGGTGCGATTTTCGTAAGCCTCAGTACCGCTTCGGCGGATCGGTTGCTTACTCTCTATAAATCGAACCCGTTTTCTTACGAGAAGGCGGGTTTTTATTTGATATGCTCAATGTTTTAACTTCAAAGGTTTATTTAAAATTACTTCTGGAATATTTCAATTTTTCCTTATCTTTAATAGCACTTCAAATCAAAGGTTTATGAAGACTATTAAAGAATCTACTCGTGGAAATCGTTACGTTTCGTGGATCTTGCGGGGGTCTTTGTTTTTGGTAGCCTTTTTTTATTTGTTATTTTCTTTTGACGTATTTTCAATTGAGGTTTCCTTTTGGCAAAAATTCGAATATTTTTTGATCCATAACATCTACACCCTCGTCATGTTTTTGATTTTGTATATTGCATGGGAAAGTGAGAATCTGGCGGGCTTTCTTCTGGTTGGGATGAGCATTTCAATGATTTTTTTCTTTGGTGGCCCATCAGAAATAGGCGGTGGATCATGGATAATGATCGGACTTCCATTTGTGGTAGGGCTTGTTTTCCTTTATAACTACTTCCTGATAAAGAAAAAACCCTGAACATTCGGATTGTGCGGGTTTTATGATTTAAGGAATAGAAACTGACCGCAGAATTTTGTTTCTTTGTTATCAAAATACAGGAATCTAATGACATCCCCCGTTGAAATGGATATAAAAAAGGAATCTCGCAATTATCTGGATCATATTTCGTTGGATTGTGTTGTGTTTGGCTTTCATTCAAATCAGTTGAAAGTGCTTGTACTACACATGAAAAAAACAGGTGAATGGGTTTTGCCTGGAGGTTTTGTTTATGAAGATGAATCAATTGAAGTTGCTGCTAATCGGGTTTTAAAAGTACGGACGGGCTTAGATCAGATTTTTTTACGGCAATTTAATGTTTTCAGCGATCCGCAGCGATCAAATCGAAATCCTACCGTAGCTGATTTGCTAATGTCGGGGCAGGATCATCCGGAAGCTTCCTGGTTTAATCAACGCTTTATCTCAGTAGGTTTTTATGCTTTGGTCGAGTACTCACAGGTTCAACCGCAGCCCGATGAGCTTTCGGATATTTGCGAATGGGTTAATCTGGACAAAATCGGTAAGTTGATGATGGACCACAATGCAATTCTGAATAAAGCTCTGGAAACGCTTCGTTTGCAATTAACTTTTCAGCCAATTGGCTACAATCTGCTTCCTGAAAAATTCACCATGTCGGAATTACGGAAACTGTATGAAACTATTTTTGGAAAGGAGCTTGACCGGCGCAATTTCCAACGAAAAATGCTTGCATACGACATATTGTCCCGATTGGATGAGGTTCGACAGGGAGTTGCTCACAAATCACCCGGGTTGTATAAATTCAATTTAGAAAGTTATCAGAAGGCGCTTGATGAAGGACTTAACGGTAAATGGTAAAATCGGGTTCAAAATAAAGATTCTTCAAAGATTTTAAAATTTTGTATTCCTGACAGCATAGTTCAGGATAGTCGCATTCCTAAAATGATTACTTTCGTTGGTCGCTTAAAACCTATGACCAATGAAAACAAAACCAACTCTGCATTTCTTGTTTCTATTTCTGATTTGTTCGATTTTCATTTCGGCAAATGAAACTTCCAGCCAGCTCAAACTTTGGTACAATAAACCTGCCCAGAAATGGACTGAAGCTTTACCCATTGGTAACGGACGGCTTGGCGCCATGATTTTTGGCGGAGTTGAAAACGACCGCATTCAGTTTAATGAAGAGACACTCTGGACTGGAGCGCCCAACGATTATGCCCACAAGGGTGCATCAAAGTACCTTGCACAAATCAGGCAATTACTGGCCGATGGGAAGCAAAAGGAGGCGGAAGATCTGGCCATGGCCGAATTTATGAGCGTGCCACTGAAACAAAAAACTTATCAGGCTTTTGGCGACCTGAATCTGCATTTCTCCAATCAGGCCGTTTTCACCAATTATTATCGCGAACTGGATTTAAAAGATGCACTTTGCCGTGTGTCTTATCAATCGAACGGAGTGAATTTTACCCGCGAATATTTGTCATCAAATCCCGATCAGGTGATTGCAATCCGTTTGACAGCCGATCAGAAAAAGGCGTTGAATTTTACGCTGGACATGGATGCGCTCCACGAAACAAAGACGACGACTGCCAGTGGCAATAGCCTTACACTGAAAGTTCAGGTGAAAGACGGGGTTTTGCACGGAGTTGCCACTTTAAAAGTGGTTTCTGACGGAACTGTTTCTGTAAAAGAGAACCAGCTTTCGGTTTCAGGAGCTAAAACAGCAACTATTTATCTGGCGGCGGCAACCAATTACGTCAACTACAAGGATGTAAGCGGCAATCCGGAGAAAAAAGTACAAGAAACACTGGCCAAAGTTGAGACAAAAAAATATGCCCAGGTTTATGGCGCACATATTTCCGATTATCAGAAATTATTCAACCGGTTCGATATTCAGTTTGCTGAGAACGATCGGGTTAAATTACCCACCAACGAACGCATTATCGAATTTAGCAAGAATGCTGACGACCCGCAGTTGCTGGCTTTGTATATTCAATATGGCCGCTATTTGTTGATTTCGAGCAGTCGCCCCGGAACGCAGCCGGCCAATCTTCAGGGAATATGGAACGACCAGCTGGCACCGGCGTGGGACAGCAAATGGACCGTGAATATTAATGCCGAAATGAACTACTGGCCAGTTGAAATTGCTAATCTGGCGGAATGTCAGGAGCCTCTTTACAGCATGATTGCCGATTGTGCAGAAACCGGGAAATCAGTGGCCAAAGAACATTACAATGCAACAGGTTGGGTGCTGCATCACAATACCGACATCTGGCGCGGAGCTGCTCCGATTAACCATGCAAACCATGGAATATGGGTGAGCGGCGGGGCCTGGCTGAGTCGTCATTTGTGGGAACACTACTTGTTTTCACTTGACAAAGCATTTTTGGCCGAAAAGGCTTACCCAATAATGAAAGGTGCTGCCGAGTTTTTTACCCAGTTCTTAACCATTGACCCAAAGTCAGGTTACCTGATAAGCAGTCCGTCAAATTCTCCTGAAAACGGTGGTTTGGTTGCCGGTCCGACGATGGATCACCAGATTATCAGGGCATTGTTTCGTTCGTGTATCGATGCTTCTGAACTATTGGGAACCGATCAGGTATTTGCCCAAAAATTGAAAGAAATGCTTCCGAAAATGGCTCCCAATCAGATTGGCAAACATGGACAATTGCAGGAATGGATGGAAGACACGGATGACCCAACCAACAAACACCGACATGTGTCGCACTTGTGGGCGGTTTATCCGGGCAATGAAATTAACTGGCAGCAAACCCCTGACCTGATGAAAGCGGCCCGCCAGTCGCTGATTTATCGCGGCGATGATGGAACTGGCTGGAGTCTGGCCTGGAAAATCAACTTCTGGGCGCGTTTTCTGGATGGCAATCATGCTTACGATATGGTGAAACTGCTTTTCCGACCTGTACAGATTGATGATGTAGTTTACACCGGTGGCGGAGGTTCATACACCAATTTGTTCGACGCACATCCGCCATTCCAGATAGACGGAAATTTTGGCGCTCCGGCCGGGATGATTGAAATGCTCATTCAGAGCCAGCTCAACGAAATTGCGATTTTACCTGCCCTACCTGATGCTTTACCTTCCGGAAAAATTGTGGGAGTCTGTGCCCGTGGCGGGTTCGAATTAACCTTCAGTTGGGAAGGTCGTAAACTTCAGAAATTGCAGGTATTGTCGAAAGCTGGCCAGAAATGCAAACTTCATTATGGAGATAAAGTTGTTGAATTGGCTACAGAAAAGGGCAAAACTTATTCGTTTGACGGAGATTTGAAAAAACTATAACTCGACTTAAAGAGTCATTGGCGGTGGCAGAATAATCGGTCTTCTCTTTTTGCCTGCTCCGGAATTTTCTTCATCTTTGCTGACCTCTAAAACGATACGCTATGTTTCAGGTTATTTGGGAATTGAAAGTAAAATTTAAGGAACGCGAAAAATTCGAGCAGTTTTACGACGCAAAAGGCGAATGGGTGAAATTTTTTGGTAAGTCGCCCGAATATCAAGGAACCGATGTGCTCGAAAGTGGCGAGGGCGATGGAATCTTTCTGGTGATTGATGAGTGGTCGTCGGAAGAAGCTTATAACGAATTTATAATGAGCCGAAAAGCTGACTACGATCTTCTGGAAGAAAAGGCAAAAGCCGCCAGCCGCACCAAAAAACGCATCTTTATTAACCTGAATCCAGAGGAGGAATAGTTTAAGGTTTCTAATTCCAAGGTCCAAGAATTTGGTATCGGGGAATTGGACATTAAACTTCCACTGGAAGGCTTTTTCATACTGATTATACAAGGCGGAACTCTTTATTTCTGAGCAGACTTGAAACTTGGAATTTTGAATTTGAAACTTATTTTATGCCCCAATTCACGCACGTCCTTTTCGATCTCGACGGAACACTGACCAATCCACGGTTGGGTATCGGCAATTCGCTGAAATATGCCCTCCGTCAAATGCATATTGACGGTTACAGTGACGAAATTCTCGAACGTTTTGTTGGCCCGCCAATTCAGGATGGTTTGAAAAACCTGTTTGGGATGAATGAACGAGACACAAATCTGGCTGTTGAGCATTTCCGGACTTATTTTGGCGAAAAAGGTTTGTTCGAAAACGAACCATATCAGGGAATAAGCGAATTGCTGGAAGAGTTGCATTTGTCGGGGAAACGTGTTTATGTAGTTACCTCGAAATTGGAGAAATATGCCAAAATGATTATGCGGCATTTTGAATTCGATCGGTATCTCGACGATCTGCAAGGCGCTGAGGCTACCGGGAAGCACTCAGGAAAAGGCCTGCTCATAGAACAGCTCCTGGAACGAAACAGAATTCCTGCTTCGGGTTCTGTAGTTATGGTGGGCGATACTCATTACGACCTGATTGGCGCCAAAGAGAACGAGATTTCGAGCATTGCCGTAGGCTATGGATTTGGAACTGCTGAATCGTTGAGTAGTTACAGCCCGAATTACCTGGTCGATTCTGTGGATGAATTGGCAGAGCTGCTGCTTGGCTAGTATTCAGTTTCAGTTTTCATATCTGTAATACCACGGCTGATACTTTTTTGTTTCAGCCTGCGACGGATTAATAATCACTTTTTTCTCTATCTTGAATGCCTGTTGATCAACTCAATTTACGGGTATGGAAAAACCGTTGCAAAAAAAGTGGTTTGTTATTCTGAATCCTCATGCCGGATCGGGCCGGGGCAAAAAAGATCAGGCGGAAATACTCAAAAGGCTTACCAAAGTTGATTTTCATTATGAATTAGCGGTTTCAGAATTCCCGAAACACATCATTCAATTAACCATTGATGCCATTGATAAGGGTTTTCGCAAGCTTATTATTGCCGGAGGTGATGGTAGTTTGAATGAAGTTGTAAACGGTATTTTTAAACAAACAGTTTGTCCTCCAGAAGAAATTACAGTTGGAATGATTCCGGTTGGGACTGGAAATGACTGGATTAAAACCTTTGGGATTCCGAACTACTACAAAGAAGCCATTAAAGTTCTCAAACAGGAAAAAGTTATGCGTCAGGATGTAGGCCGGATCATTTTTGCTGAAGATGATGTGAAGAAGACCTGCTATTTCGCAAACATGGCCGGTTTCGGTTTCGATGCGATGGTAGCTGAAAAAACCAATCGTCTCAAAAATAAAGGGCGAACCGGAATTACACTTTACCTTCAAGCACTCGGTTCAAGTTTTTTGAATTATCAAACGGCTAAAACCCACGTTACAATTGATGGACAGGAGATCGATGAGCTGATTTTTTCGGTCAGTATTGGTATTGGGAAATACAATGGAGGAGGGATGATGCAGGCGCCAGAAGCTGTTCCAGATAATGGGCTTTTTCAGGTATCTATTATCCGGAAAATCGGACTGTTTGGAATACTTCGTAATCTGGCAGGATTGTATTCAGGCAAATATGTGAACGACTATCGTGTTTCGACTTTTCAGGCGAAAAACATATCAATCAGTTCAGCTCATAATATTGCAGGAGAAGCTGATGGTGAGACCTTAGGCGATAATAAATTCGAGATCGATATTTTTTCTCAGAAATTATCCGTAATTTATAATCCTGAAAGATATCTAAAGGAAAACTAAATTTATCTGAACATTTTAGCATGTTAAATAGTTCTATTTTAAAAAAACTAAAACTTTAGCATTATGAGTCTAGCGAAGGAATTCAAGGAATTTGCCATGCGCGGTAATGTCGTCGATTTGGCAGTGGGTATCATCATTGGTGGTGCTTTCGGGAAAATAGTAAGTTCGGTTGTTGCCGATGTAATTATGCCTCCAATAGGCCTTCTGTTGGGCGGTGTTAAATTTACCGATCTCAAAATTTTGCTGACAGATCCCGTCGTTGATGCTGCCGGAGTAATCACGAAACAAGCTGTTTCAATCAATTACGGTAATTTTGTACAGGCCTTGGTCGATTTTCTGATTATTGCTTTTGCCATTTTCATGATGATAAAAGGC
This sequence comes from Bacteroidota bacterium, assembly GCA_023251455.1. Lineage (GTDB taxonomy): Bacteria > Bacteroidota > Bacteroidia > Bacteroidales > Prolixibacteraceae > Aquipluma. The sequence goes on along the minus strand of JAHEYT010000024.1, from coordinate 54,392 downwards.
ATGAACAGCATGAAGAAAAAGGAAGTGGCTGCACCTGTTGAGGCTCCAGCTCCACCACCACCTACTAAAGAAGAATTGTTGCTTGCTGAGATCAGAGACATTCTGAAGAATAAATAACACATATCATTTGATATAGATGCAACGACGATCTGGAAACAGGTCGTCGTTGCTTTTTCTAAATCAGGTAACGAATAGTTTGCCTGACAATACTTTTTTCACGACATTTGATTCTCCTGGAATTTAACAACTCACTAATGATTTTTCCTGAATACCTTCAAAAATGCGATCGCATCCGAATTGTAGCTCCCGCCGGTAAAGTTTCGAAAGAAAAGGTGCTTCCGGGAATTGAGTTGTTGCAGGATGTTGGATATGAAGTAATTCTTGGCAAACATGTTTTCGATCGCCATTTTCAATATGCGGGTAATGACCAGCAACGGGCTGCCGATTTTCAGGAAGCGATAAATGATCCTCAAACCAAGGCTATAATTTGTGCGCGTGGCGGTTACGGCTCTGTTCGGATAATCGAAAAACTCGACTTTTCACCTTTACTGAAAAGTCCAAAATGGTTGGTCGGATTCAGCGATATCACCGTGTTTCATTCGGTACTGAATAAGCTTGAATTGGCCAGTATTCACGGTGCAATGCCAGCCTTCTTCCTGGAAAACAAGAAAATTACCAAAAGCTTCCACAGCTTAATGGAAGTGCTTACCTCCGGAAATTCAGAGGTGAAATTTGAATCTCATGCATTGAATTTTAAAGGGAGCTGTTCCGGTGAACTGGTTGGCGGTAATTTATCGCTGCTTTATAGTCTTCAGGGTACACCCTGGCAATTGGATACCAAAGGTAAAATCCTGTTGATCGAAGATTTATCGGAATACCTCTATCACCTCGACCGGATGATGCAGAATTTCAGACTATCGGGACAGATGAACGAATTGGCCGGACTTGTTGTGGGTGGTTTTACCGAAATGCAGGACAATGAAAGTCCATATGGAAAATCGGCTTACGAAATCATTCGGGAAGCAGTCGACGGTTGTCATTTTCCTGTGTGTTTTGATTTCCCATCAGGACATATTCCCAAAAACCTGTCTTTAGTGCTAGGTGCCAATTATAAGATGGAAGTAGGAGAAACTTGCACGTTAAAACGGATTCAGCTATGAGTAAAGGGCACGAACTCGGACGAAAAGGTGAGGAGCTAGCGGTTGAACACCTCCGATCACTTGGATACGAAATCCTGGAAGTGAACTGGTTTTCGCATCATCTTGAAATCGATATCATTGCAAAAGATGGTAACGAACTGGTTATTGTGGAAGTGAAAGCCCGTGGAACGGATTCATACGAGCATCCGTCGGAAGCAGTTTCGAACAAGAAAATTCGTTTTCTGGTGAATGCTGCTGAAGCCTATATTCAGTTGAAAGATATTAATTTAGATACCCGGTTTGATGTAATATCGATCATCTTCCAGAACAGGGGATTTGAAATTGAGCATTTCAAAGATGCCTTTTATCCACCTATCGGATAAGGAATATTGATTTGCCGATGATTAATAGATCAGGTGTCGGTGGAGAATAGCAAGTAAAGTTTCTACTTTAATCGGTTTGGTTATAAAATCGTCGCAACCGCTTTCAATGGCTTCTTCCTTGGTCGATTGCATCGCATAAGCAGATTGAATTATGATCGGCATCTCAGGAATTAATTTTTTTATTATAGATGTCGCTTCAAGTCCATCCATCAGAGGTAACCTGATATCCATGATTACAGCATCAATTTCCGTGTTTTCCTTAATCATTTCCACTGCTTCTACTCCATTTTTCACAAAGAAAAGATTCGCCTTAGTCTTCTTTAAAGCTTTTTCAAACAGAAAACGACTGACGGCTTCGTCTTCAGCAATTAAAATGGTTTTGCCGATAAAGTTGTATTCCATAGTGGATTAATCTAAAGTGGAAAAGTATTCACAAAATTATTAAAAATTGAGTTAACAATTTACTTTTTTTTAAACATTAGGCATAATATTCCTGAATGTCAGGAAAATCCCCGGTAACACAGTTGAATTACCAGTGCCGCTGAGGAAAATAAGGATGAAAAAATAGCGATATATCTTGAATCAATATCCTTCGTCCTTTGTTTTGAAGGCAAATTTACCCTGAAGTTTCTCCCTTGTTAATTTAACGTTCTACACCAACTCACATAGAACGAGTGAATCTCAATATTTAAACACCATGGGGCAATTTAATTAACTGTACCTTTGCCGGATGACAAGTCCGATTAAAAATCAAACGAACATTCTGGAGAAACTGAGCATCGAAAACCTCAATGCCATGCAGGAAGAGGCTCAGGAAGTTATTCTTTCCAATCCTGAAATAGTATTACTTTCCCCTACAGGAACTGGTAAAACCCTGGCTTTTCTGTTGCCAATTATCGCCGAACTGGATATTAATTGCCCCGAAGTTCAGGTTCTGATTGTTGTACCTTCACGCGAATTGGCCATTCAAATCGAGCAGGTGATCCGCGAAATGGGATCGGGTTACAAAGCTAATGCAGTTTATGGCGGAAGAGCCGGTTCGAAAGACAAAACGGAAATTAAACACCGCCCAGCCATTTTAATCGGTACTCCCGGACGGATTGCCGATCATTTGCGAAGGGAAAATTTTTCTCCGGATTTTATTACCACATTGGTACTCGATGAATTCGACAAATCGCTGGAAATCGGGTTTGAAGTTGAAATGAAAGAAATACTGGCATTATTGCCGAAGGTTCAGAAGAAGATATTGACTTCAGCCACTCAGGAAGTAGAGATTCCGAAGTTTGTTGGTTTGTCGGATCCAATTGTCATTGATTATTTGCATGAGGGAAATTTACAGCTCAAAGTAAAAACAATACTTTCTAATTCACCTGATAAGTTGGAAACGCTGGCCGAATTGCTTTGTCACTTAGGGAATCAGCCCGGAATCGTGTTTTGCAATTTCAAAGATACCATTCAGGATGTCAGCGACTTTCTCAACTACCACAACATCGGACACGGATTATTTTACGGAGGAATGGAGCAAAAAGACCGGGAACGGGCGCTCATCAAATTCCGGAATGGGACTCACCAGTTGATTGTTGCCACTGACTTAGCTGCACGTGGAATTGACGTTCCGGAGATTAAATTTATTATTCATTTTCAACTTCCGCTAAGGGCCCACGAATTTACTCACCGGAATGGCCGCACGGCCCGGATGTTCAATGATGGAACAGCGTATGTTATCAAAGGGAAAAACGAAAATCTGCCGGATTTTGTCGAAAACGCGGAAATTGAAGAAATACAAAAAGCGCCGATTCCATCGCCTTCCATCTGGAAAACTTTGTTTGTTTCCGGAGGGCGAAAAGACAAAATCTCGAAAGGTGACATTGCCGGTTTATTTATGAAACAGGGCAAACTCAGTTCGGATCAGCTCGGAACCATTGAAATAAAGACTGATTGTGCTTTTGTTGCGGTTCAGGCTTCCGAAGTGAATCGGCTGATTAAACTGGTAGACAACAGCAAATTGAAAAGTAAAAAAGTACGGGTAACGGAAATTTAATTGCATAATCATTCGCTTTGGGTTTCGTGCGAGTCGAAACCCTAACTAAAAGTTGCCGCGATACTTTCTTCTTGTTACTACAAAAAGTGTACGGCGCTGTTTAATCCTGGATTATTTTACTCTACCGTGGTGTTCGTGTCCACCGCCATTCAGGTGGATAATGGTCGGTCCCGTACGCCACCCCCAGTAACTATAAGGCCAACCATAGCCAAACCCACCATACCAGTATCCTCTGTACCAAGGCGACCAGTAGTATGAATCCCACATTTGTGAATTGTACTGAATTAAATTGATATGGGTCTTTAGCATGTAATTCACAACCGAATCGGCTACACCTTGCTGCTGAAGCTTAGCATATTCACTTGCTTTTAGCGTATAAGCTGTGTGTGATTTCTTTATTTCATTGATAATATTCTTTGATGACACTTTGTCTTTACTCATCTGCACAATATCAGGTAGAGTCACAGGCTTAACTTCAGGACTATACACTGCACAGCTGTGTAAAAGTGCACCTCCAGAAACCAGAATAAATAAGAAAATCACGTGCTTTAAATTCATCAGATTTTTCATTTTTCTGTCCTCCTTTATACTTTTATTTACGATTTATGTCGCCACAAAATATATACCATTTACAGGTTTTTATACCTGAAATGTACTTAAATAGTTTATAAAATATGAAGTTGATTATTTGTATTAAATGGCTGATGTTCTGTAGTAAGGAGTTGTTTAGCAATGCGGAATGAGGTCGTAAATATTAGCAGTTATTTACCTCAGGGCATAAAAAAGCCCGATGCAAATTATGCATCAGGCTTCATACAACTCAAAAAAAACTATTTAACCCATACTAACAATTACTGAATGTTCTTCTCCATCTTCAAAAAGCGGAATCAGGTTCGAAGCTTGTGATTGGCCATCAACGATTATTTCTTTCACGCCTTTCGAAATGCCATTCGGATTCTGAACCTCAATATGATACTCGGCTCCCCTGAATTTGCGGCTTACTTTAAAGCCTTTCCAGTCGTTTGGAATACACGGATCTACAAGCAATCCATCGTAATCGGGCTGAATGCCCAGGATGAACTGAGTAATGGCGTAGAAATTCCATGAAGCAGTTCCGGTTAACCAGGAATTTTTGGCTTCGCCCGGCTTAAATGCGTCTTTCCCTGAAATCATTTGTGCATATACGTATGGTTCCGTTTTGTGCAATTCGCTGACCTCTTCCAGGTACGACGGACAAATCTTCCGGTAATATTCCCATGCCCGGTTTCCATTGCCAACCACCGTTTCGCCAATCATGATCCACGGGTTGTTGTGGCAGAAAATTCCGGCATTTTCCTTGTAACCAGCAGGATAACTCGAAATTTCGCCGTATTCGATGTAGTATTTTGTAAAGGCAGGATTGTTGAGCACAATTCCGTGTTCGCAATCGAGGCGGTCTTTCACTGAATCCAAAGCTTTTTCGCAAAGGCCTTCTTCTTTGCCAATCCCGGCCATAGTGCACCAACCGTTCGATTCGATAAAGATTTTACCTTCCTCGTTTTCGTTGCTACCGATTTTGTTTCCGTAATAGTCGTAAGCACGGATGAACCAATCGCCATCCCAACCGTATTTTTTCACCGCTTCGATCATTGCATCAATGTGCGATTGTGCACGGGCAACTTCTTCTGTCAGTCCAAGTTTTGTACACAAAGTCACATAATCGCGGCCATAGATGACAAATAATCCGGCAATCATGAGTGATTCCGCTTTTGTACCTTCAGTCTTATTTTCAGTGGTCTGGAATGATTCATTTGGGTCGTTCGAGAAACAGTTCAGGTTGAGGCAGTCGTTCCAGTCGGCACGGCCAATGAGTGGCAATCCGTGAGGTCCGAGGTTGTTTACCACGTGATCGAACGAAACGGTTAAATGCTCAAAAAGCGTGCGGGCAACCGACATATCATTGTCAAATGGCACCATTTCGGTCAGGATACCAAAATCGCCTGTTTCTTTGATGTAACTTACGGTTCCTAAAATTAGCCACATCGGGTCATCGTTAAATCCACCGCCGATGTCGTTGTTCCCTTTCTTCGTCAAGGGTTGATACTGGTGGTAGCAGCCTCCATCCTGAAATTGGGTCGAGGCAATGTCGATGATGCGTTCGCGGGCACGTTCCGGAATCTGGTGAACGAATCCAATTAAGTCCTGGTTCGAATCGCGGAATCCCATTCCACGACCGATACCGCTTTCGAAATATGACGCAGAACGCGAGAAGCAGAAGGTAATCATGCACTGGTACTGGTTCCAGATGTTTACCATCCGGTCGAGTTTGTCGTCGCCTGAATCTACCGTGTAAACACTCAGCAGATTGTCCCAATATTCGCGCAATTCGGCCAAGGCAGCATCAACTTTGGCAACAGTATCGAATTTGGCAATCGTTTCTTTCGCTTTGGTCTTGTTGATGATGTTTTTCGATTCCCATTTTTCGTCTTCCTTGTTTTCGACATAACCCAAAACGAAAACGAATTCTTTGGTTTCGCTGGGCTGCAATTCCACTTCCAGATAATGCGAAGCAATTGGCGACCAGCCGTGAGCCTCGGTATTGCGCGATTTTCCTTCAGCAACAACCTGAGGTTCGTCAAAGCCATTGTACAATCCGAAGAATGATTCCCGGTCGGTATCGAATCCCTGAACCAGAACATTTACCGAATAATAAGCAAAATGGTCGCGGCGCTCTTTGTATTCCGTTTTGTGGTAAATAACCGAATCTTCAATCTCAACTTCGCCGGTCGAAAAGTTACGCTGGAAATTTTCCATATCAGCTGCGGCATTCCACAAGCACCATTCCACAAACGAAAAAATTTTCAGCTTTTTGACTTCCTTGGAGTTATTGGTTAGGGTCAGTTTCTGAACCTCAGCCCAAGTCTTTAGCGGAACAAAATACAGTGCAGTGGCTGAAACTCCATTCTTCTCTCCTTTGATTGAAGTATAGTTCATCCCGTGACGGCACTCGTAGTTGTCGAGTTCTGTTTTGCAGGGTTTCCAACCCGGCGACCAGGTGGTATCACCATCTTTGATATAGAAATATTTGCCACCGCTGTCCATCGGAACATTGTTGTAGCGGTAGCGGGTCAGGCGACGGAACTTGGCATCTTTGTAAAAGGTATATCCGCCGGCGGTATTTGAGATCAGGGAGAAAAAATCTTCATTGCCGAGGTAATTGATCCAGGGCCAGGGAGTTTTTGGATCGGTAATTACATATTCTCTATTCTGATCGTCGAAATGTCCGAATTTCATAATTCTGTGTTTTTATTTTTATCAATGATATATTCTGTGATAATTACGATTAAGCCAATTCGTTTGCTCTTCTGGCATTCAATTCATGAGTGATTTCATCCATTTTGGTTTGATTTAATGGATACAGAGTCATTACACCTGCTGTTATTACTGCAACAATAGTTGGAATCCAGCTCATCAGCATGATGATACCGGGAACTGCACCCTGAATGGAAACTTCATTTTGCCCGTTATAGCCGTAAACTGCAAGTACCCAGCCGATGATAGCGCCTGCAATTCCTCCGCCAAATTTGGTGGCGAAGGAGCCAGCTGAATACACCAGTCCTGTGGCCCTGCGTCCGTTTTTAAATTCTGAATAATCGGCAGCATCGCCAAGCATGGCAAAAAACAGGGTTGGGAATACTGCGGCTCCAAATTCTGAGATGATCCCAATCGTGAAAATGCCAATGGTATCGCCGGGGCCGCACAAAACAAGTAATGCGTTTACAAAACCCGAGAAAATCAAGGCTCCGATAAACAAATTCCGTTTCCCGTATTTCTTTCCCAAAGGAGATGTGATCATCGCTCCTGCAATGGAGGCGAGCATTAATCCAATCATGTACGAAGCTGCCAGGAACTGGTTATGCAGATAATGGCTGAAGTAGATAACTACAATGCCTTGTTTGATCGAGTTGTAAACATTGAAAAGGATTCCGATGAAAAGAAGCACTAGCCATGGTCTGTTTTTGATGAGGTCTTTTATATCCTTCAGTAAGTTTGTTTCCTGATCTTTTGGCGGTTGAACGCGTTCTTTTGTAGTTGCAAAAGTCACCATCAGGAAGAGCGACAAGAAAACAGACATGATGTAAATAGCTGAGCTGTAGCCTCTCTTTTGGTCGATGATACTTATGTTTTTTGACTCTAGGTTTTCTTCTCCGGTTACGATGAATGAATAAGGTTTATCCGCTTCCATTGAAAAACTTTTGCCAACTGTAGCAACATTGGCTGCGGCATTAACCGTGGTGTCGGCCCAGGTAAACAAGGCAATTCCATCTTTGGTCTTGATGTTTACATTCTTTATGTCTTCATGAGTCGATACTGTAACTTCGTATTTCTTGGCATCCAGTTTCTCCACATTTATCGTTGGATTGATGTTTCCGAAGTGAGCGACTAAAAACAACAATGCTCCCTGAACGACCATTCCGCCGGTAAATGCACCAACCATGCGATACGAACCAAGGCTTGTTCGTTCTTTGTCGTCGGGACTCATTACCGCCATTAGGGCGCCGTATGGAATATTATTCGCGGTGTAAATCAGGAAAAACAACAGGTAGGTAGAGTAGGCATAAACAACTTTAGCTGTTGGACTTAAATTCGGAGTGGTAAACAGCATTGATAAAGTGATTCCTAATGGGATGGCTGTCCACAGAATCCATGGACGAAATTTTCCGTATTTCGAATTTGTACGGTCGCAGACTACTCCCATCAGAATATCGATTATTCCATCACCGAAGCGGGCAATCAGGAAAAGCACCCCAACGACCGCTGGATTCAGTCCAAAAACATCGGTGTAGAAAATAAACAGGAAAGTGGCAACGCCACGCCAGGCAATATTCGCAGCACCATCTCCAAGTGCATACCCAATTTTCTCTTTTAATGAAAGTTTTTCCACAAGAATGTGTTTTAGAGTTAGTTATGATGATTGTACTATTTTAAATTGATACAAAAGTGTGATAAGCTCCGCACATTTAAAATCAAATATCAATAATCTTTTCGAAATAAAATTCAAAAATGGGATATTCTTATTGTATTAGCAACAAGAAGTGTTTATTGACATACTTTTTATTTTTAGGATACTAATAATCAACAAAAAAACCGGCTGTTAACCGGGTTTTTATATTTAGAGAATGCTGAATTAAATCTTAGGCAGCGCCCATGGAGCACGGTATTCAGGCACCAGGAATTGTTGGCTTCATCATCAATGATAAACTTTTTAATTTCGGAATCGGGGTTCAGTTCGTGATAAATTTTCCTCAAATAAGCGCTTTTAACATTTCTGTGACGTAATTTTACAATACACAAACAATCCAGTGACATTGGACGTTAGGAGTGATTGTAGCTTTGCATGGTAAACCTTAAAATAGGAGGAAACCACAATGAAAGCTTTAATTATTAAAACTGTATTCATGTTTGCCCTTGTTGCGCTTATTGCTGGGAATTCCTGGTCACAAACCGCCGAACAGCTTTACCAGAAAGGAATCATGAAAGAAGAAGGCGAAGGTTCACTTCGCGAAGCCATTGATTTGTACAAATCGGTTGCCGACAATGCACAAGCCTACCGTGCGCTGCGTGCCAAAGCGCTTTACCAGATGGGAAATTGCTACGAAAAGCTCGGTCAGCAGGATGCCCGTGGTGTTTATGAAAGTCTGGTAGCAAACTACAGCGACCAACCGGAGCTGGTGCCCAATGCAAAAAGGCAACTTAGTAAACTTAATGCTGACCAAACAGAAGATAATTCAGGAATTACTATTCGACAAGTTCCATTTTTTGATGTTGACCTTCACAATTATTCCCCTGATGGTCGTTATGCCAACTATATTAATTGGGACAATCAGGAAATAGGTGTGGTTGACTTGAAATCAGGAGGGAAATGGGAAATTACCAAAGACGGTGACTGGTATACATCCAAAATGCATTACCCGCTATATTCAATCTGGTCACCTGATAGCAAACAAATTGCATATGACTGGAACATTGAAGAGCCTGGGAAAGATAAAAGCACTTATAATTACGAACTCCATATCGTAGATAAAGATGGCTCGAACGACCGAACAATTATTAGAAATGGAAATAAGCATTTATGGGCAGCAGATTGGAGTAAAGATGGATCGACGATCTTATGTGCTGAACATAATATAGCCGATTCAAGTAGTATTGTTTTAATATCTGTGAATGATGGTTCAAAAAAAATTGTTGCGGATATTGGGAGCGTACGCAACATAAATGCAAACTTTACTGATGACGGTAATTTTATCGTCTTTCGGGCACGTGCCGAAAAAGGCTCGGAAAACTACAATCTATTTATTGTCTCAAAAGAGGGTGGTGCTGTTAGGCCATTAATTACTAACAAAGAAGATGATGGCGCCCCATTCCGGATACCAGGCACCAATCAGATGGTTTATTTTAGCAATCATTCAGGCACCAAAGATCTGTGGACTATCACTTTAAATGATGGAAAGCTACAGGGTGAACCAGGTATTTTGAAAAATGATTTTGATCAGACATGCGGAATTGTTGGGACAAATAATTCCGGTACATTGTTTTATACTTCCTCAAGGCAAAATCCTGAAATTTATAATGCCAGGTTAGATTTTAACACCAATGAAGTTAAAGCAGAACCTGTTAGTATAAAACGTAATTCAACCCGAAAAATATTGAAGGTAATCTGGTCTCCTTCATTCAATTATCTTGCTGGTCTTTTACAAACACCCGTCAATTCCGAAACAAAATTGGCTCCTTTAAAATTTGTTATTCAGAATATTCTGACTGGAGATGAGACGGAAATTTTTCCTGATCTAAATTCCTACACTTTACTTTGGTGGATTGAACCTCAATGGGCTCCCGATGAAAAGTCAATTTTAATTAAAGGTGTGAATAAAGAAGGTACAAAGGGTATTTACCAGATTGATGTTATGACTGGAAAGGTTAGTCTGTATAAAGCAATGGAACATCTCGGATGGGAATGGAGATGGCTACAGTTCTATCCAGATGGAGAGACTCAATATTTTGTAACTCAGGAAGGATTTGAGTCAAAACAGAAAGTCGTTGCCCGATCATTAAAATCAGGAGAAGAGAAGGTTTTAACAGAGTATCCACTTTGGGTTGATAAGGTTCTGTTATCTCCCGATGGAAAAACCCTTGCTGTGCAATACGCGGACTCACTTTGGGTTTTGTCTGCTGACGGAAGCGGAGAAAAGAAAAAAATTGAAAGTTTTGAAAAGTTGCACGGAAATCCTGTTGGGTGGAGTTCTGATAATAAATCTGTTTATGTGGCTAAAGATGATAAAAACAAAGGGCTCAGTCTTTGGGAAGTCCCGCTGGGGGAAGGTACTCCAAAAGAAATATTTTCTCCCGAAAAACTCAAACTGTTTAAAGGAGCAGATGGATTAAAAATCAGCCACGTTGGAGACGAGGTTTATTTGACCATGCAAAACGGAGGACGTATTACTGAATATTGGGCAGTTGAAAATATAGTTCAGAAATAGATAAAAGGAAATTGACAAAACTGAAAAAACCGGTTTCGAGGCTGATTCTCCTCTTTATCCTGATGGTGGTGGTGTCGGGAGGGATACTTACGTTCCTCAGCATCAACAATATTTCCAATTTACGGATGTTGACCGAAAAGAGGATTCAGGAGACACAGCTTCGAATTGCCGGGCAGATTTCTGCTCAATTTCAGGAAAAACTAAATAGTCTGGCAGAAGAGTTCAGCAAAACAGTTTTATCCGGTTCCACCGGTTTTGATTCAATAGTACGCTCCGCACCACAAATCAGGCCTTTCCTGATGTCAAAAGAGAAAGAATTTTTGTATCCGTTATTCATCGAATCCGGACAGCATTTTGCGAACAACGGTATCAATATTTCGGACGATTTTATGAATGGAGAAGCCGATGAATTTCAGAAAGAAAATCCTAAAAATGCAATGGATCATTATCTTTCAGCTCTTTCCAAATCGCGCACACCGGGCGATTCGGCCAAAGTGGTTAATTCGCTGGGGCGTGTTGCTGTCAAAATGAAACAAACCGAAAAAGCTTATTCGTGGTACAAATCTGTTCTGGTAAATTTTAGTGGTGAATTGAGTTCTTTAGGAATCCCTTTTTCCTATTTGGCCATCAGTCAGTTAATCAAATTACAATTACCCGTAAAACAGAATGAAATCGTGGTTTTGGCTGAAAACTTCATCGAACAACTGGCCGAAAATGAAATTCCCTTAACTCCGGGAACCCAAACTGTTCTTGATGAATTGACAGGATGGTTTTCCACCGTTCAACTGCAGGAATCACGAAAAAAAAAGATAAGCGTCCTTGTTGAAAACATAAATTCCGAACTTGGTTTTATTGCAGGTTACAGTAACGAAATCAGGGAAATTACGGCTTCCGGCAGAAAGTCGGAACTCCCTGCCATTTCAGGCAAATACGCGGTTTATGCAATGACTGTAAACGAGAATCCGGAGTTATTGGTAATGTCTGCAGAAAGTGATTTACCATCCGGTTTTGTGGTAAGTCTGAACAATTTGTGGAGTGAGGTAACCAGCCAACTGCCCGAAGCAAAAGATTTTGAATATTCGGTTGACCTTGTCTCTGGAAATACACCAGTTCAACCTGACGAACTTGTTGTGAGAACAGAATTATCGCCTTATTTTCCGTCGCACCGGATAGTCATAAAACCTGCCAATGAAGAACTGGTCGAAAAATTTGTCAGGAAAAGAAGCTGGACATATGGCATTGCCCTGGTTTTACTTTTGGGTGGCATGTTGCTGGGTATAGTTCTAATTTTAAGGGATATCAAAAGAGACAAAAAGATGGCTGACATGCAGTCGGAATTTGTTTCGCACGTAACACACGAACTAAAAACCCCGCTTACTTCAATCAACATGTTTGCCGAAACCATCTTTCTCGACCGCGCCAAATCGGAGGAAATCCGGAAAAAATACGCCAACATTATTATGAAGGAAAGCGAAGTGCTGAAACGTAAAATCGATAACATTCTGGAGTATTCGGTCAGGAAAAATGAAAGCGCCAAATACCGGATGAAGGAAACCAATTTAACCCTTCTGGTTGAGGAAGTGATGGATGAAATGAAATATTGGCTCGACATCAACGAGTTTGAGGTGAAGACGGAACTGGAGGCAGATATTGTTGCGCAGGTCGATCCGGAGGCCATCAAGCAAGCACTAACTAACTTAATTGGGAATGCGATAAAATATTCTCCTGACGATAAAAATTTGTTCGTGTGTTTGAAGAAAAATGCTGAAAAAATCGTAATCGAAGTGGAAGATACAGGAATAGGTATTCCGGGCGATCAGCTAAAATTGATCTTTGAAAAGTTTTACCGAATCCGGAGCCAGGAAAATGAATCGACCACAGGCACCGGGTTGGGATTGTGTGTGACGCGTGATATTGTGAAAGCACACAAGGGCGAAATCTCGGTTGAAAGCGAAATAAATAAAGGAAGTAAATTCACCATTTGGTTAAATTCCTAACATTAAGGCGATGAAACAAAAAGTCATTTTGGTAGTTGAGGACGATCCGAATATCCTGATGGGTTTGGAAGACAATTTAAACATGGAAGGGTATCATGTTCTCACTGCTACAAACGGAATTCAGGGGTTAAAAACTGCCCTTGAAAAGGAAATTGACTTACTGATTCTGGATATCATGTTGCCTGGAACAAATGGGTTCGAGATATGCAGGAAAGTAAAAGCGGATAAGCCGGGACTTCCTGTTATCATGCTGACAGCCCGCGGCTCTGAAATGGACAAAGTGGCCGGTCTCGATATTGGCGCCGACGATTACATGACCAAACCTTTCAGTTTACCTGAACTACTGGCCCGGATAAGGGCTGCTTTCCGGAGGGTAAAAAAAGATACAGCGCCCCTGCGCAGTTTTTCATACGACCATGTATTTCTTGATTTTAAGAATTTTCAGGCCTTTTTTAAGAAGATAGAAGTTAGCCTGACTAACAAGGAATTTGAGATCATGGAGTATTTCATCAGCCATGAAAATAAAGTCATTCATCGCCACGAATTGCTGGACGAGGTCTGGGGTTACGAGGTGATGCCAACCACCCGCACCGTTGATAATTTTATCCTGGACCTTAGAAAAAAACTGGAAGCAGATCCTTCGAAACCAAAGCATATTATTAGTGTGCGCGGCATTGGCTATCGGTTTGTTTCAGGATTGAAATCTGATTTATCTCCATGACACAATTTGACACAATTAAAACAAACGTGTGACATTTGGCGATTTTGCCCGAAGTAGTTTTGTCCTGAAAACTATAAACAGGAGGAACGAAAAATGGACAATTACCTCAACTCTCGTCATTCTGAAATTACTGGACAAAATGTATTGAAATCGCCAATTGATGTTAAAAGCTTCAGTCGGAAAGTTTTTTGGATAGTGTTTGCAATTTGCTTAACCGGACTAAACATTGATTTAAGTTATGCTCAGGCACCAAGACCTGATTTTAAGGTAAAAGGAATGGTCGTCGATTCTTTGTCAGGGAAAAGTGTGCCGTTTGTCACCATCCAGATTCAAAACGGAGCCGAAATAATAAAACGGCTCTCAAGTGACGATTCCGGAAATTTCAGTTTTGTTTTGAACTCCTCAGGTAAATACGATCTGCTGTTTCATTCCATTGGATATCATCAGAAAAAGACAGAAATCACCTCCGGAGAATCCAGTTCAATGATTGATTTTGGGAAAGTTGCCTTGTCACCCAAAAGCGAACAGGTGGATGAAGTTACTGTTTCTGCCATAAAACCATTGGTAAGAAATGAATCTGAAAAGTTGGTTTACAGCGTTGAAACTGATCCTGAATCGAAAACCGGAAACGTACTCGACATGCTCCGGAAAGTTCCTTTGGTATCAGTCGATGGCGAAGATAAGGTTAAGTTACGCGGAACTTCGGGAGTTAAATTTCTGGTTAATGGTAAAAGTTCGGCTGCGCTTGACCGAAATACCATGGAAGTTTTGCGCAGTATGCCTTCAAATACCATAAAGGATATAGAAATTATGACCAATCCTTCGTCGAAATACGAAGCAGAAGGTTCAGCGGGGATAATCAATATTATTACAACGCGAAGAGTTTCGGATGGGTATAATGGTAGTGTTAGTGCAGGTATAAATACTTTTGGGCAGTATAACGGAAATGTCAATTTTGCATCAAAGTTCAATAAGTTTATTTATTCCCTGAATGCGATTATGAACCATTTTGAAGGTCCAATATCATTCTCAGAATCGACACGAGAAAATTTCTTTAGCACAACCAATAAGTATACTGAATCAAAGGGATCAACAAAAGGTTTTGGCAACTGGAATTCCTTTAACAGTGAAGCCAGCTATGAAGTCGATACCCTGAATCTGGTCAGTGTATCATTCAACGGAAGCTTAACTGACAATGAAAGTTTATGGCTTTCAACGACAGAAGATTTTGACGGAACTCGTGTTGCAACACGCCGGAATGAAAAAACCGGCAAATTTATTGGTGACTGGAAAAATTTTACGGGAACCTTTGATTATCAGAAATTATTCAAACGAAAAGACCGGATATTTACCTTTTCTTACCGTTACGATCAATCAAAGAACGGTGAAAATCACAACGACAAATTTGTTGGATTACTGAATTTTCCGGATTACTGGCAATTGATAAACATCGATGGCAACAACATCGAGCAGACTTTGCAAATGGATTATGTGGATCCTTTCAGTAAAAAAAGCCAGCTGGAAACCGGCTTCAAACAAATTTGGCGGAAGAATAACACGCTTACCGACAGGAACATGTTTGACGATAATCTGGACAACTGGGTCCACAGTGATTACGGAAGTAATAATCTCGATTATAAACAAAGAGTACTTGGTATTTATTTGACTTACCAGTTAAAGCTAAAGAAAGGAATTTTCAAGGCAGGATTAAGGGCTGAAAATACGGTCAATCGTGGATTTTTTAAATCAACTGACGATACAACGTTTACCAATAGAATGTTTAACCTAGTCCCTTTTCTGCTGGTGACGAGGGATTTTGAAAATGGAAAAAGCCTGAAGTTATCTTACACCAAAAGGTTGGCACGCCCCGGTATCTGGTACCTGAATCCATATTATGATGATACTGATCCCAGGAATATCAGTATGGGGAATCCACAATTGGAAACGGAAGTTTCCAACAATTTCGAATTCTCATTCAGCAAGTTTTCCGAGAAATTTAATTTCAGTTTGAACACAAACGCAGCTTTCTCGGACAATCTGATCAGTGATGTTTCTTTCGTTCAGCCCAACGGAGTTAAAGTAACTACTTACAAAAACATAGGTAACGATCACATGGTTGGAGGCACTGTTTACGGGTCGGTACAAGTGACCAAAAAATTAAATTTTAACGCCACTGTCGGGTTGAATTACAGGGATATTGAAAGTAATAACAACTCCGGATTGAAGAATAGCGGATGGAGCAACAGCGGAAATTTCAACCTGAAACTTAATCCGTGGAAAAATGCAACGCTTCTGGCAGGTGCAGGAATAAATTCCAGATCCATTTATCTGCAGGGAACATGGCCCCGCTGGTTATGGTCGTATGTTACTTACCAACATGATTTCTGGAATAAAAAGTTAAAGCTAGAAACCCGCCTCGATGGCCCGTTTAATAAATACATCAACTATTCATACAAAAAGTATAATCAGTACTTTTATGAAACCCTGACCAACAGATTTTCAGCACAGGTTTTATCCTTCAAACTATCATACAGTTTTGGGCAGATGAAAGACCAGGTAAAGAAGTCTAAAAAGAGTATTAAGAATGATGATTTAAAATAGATTGGGTTATTCCTGACAAACCTTTGCTAAAAAATAAAACCCGGCTATCAACCGGGTTTTCATATCTCATAATTAAAGATTTAAATCTTAGGCAGCGCCCATGGTGCACGGTATTCAGGCACCAGAAATTTGTTGGCTTCCTCGTCGTTAATAAATTTGCTAGTTTCAGCATCCCAGTATAAACGGCGTCCGGTACGAAGTGCAATATTTCCTAAATGAGCCACACGTGCAGTGTTTGCAGCAATGGTAATGCTGGCATTCAGGTCACGGTTGCGGTTTTTTACTCCATCAATGAAATTCGCCATATGATAATCGAGCCCTTTGCCGGTTCCTTTTTGTAGAGGAACACGCTCAATCAGGTCTTTATCTTTCTTCCGCTCCGGAATGACTTCCCATCCATTGCGGTCAACAACCAAAGTTCCGTTGTTTCCAACATAGCCGACGCCGTGATTACGACCATAGTAACCACCGTCGATACCTGTTCCATGATCCCAAAGCATAGTATGTCCGTCGAATTCGAACAAAGCCTGCAAGGTGTCAGGAGTTTCGGCAGCATCATCCGGATAAGCATATTTCCCACCCATCGACATGATTGATTTTGGCGATGGATCGCCCATTCCGAATAGACCGTAATCGATGATGTGCACGCCCCAGTCGGTCATTAAACCTCCGGCATAATCGTAAAACCAGCGGAAATTAAAATGGAAACGGTTTGGATTAAACGGACGTTTTTTAGCAGGTCCGAGCCAGAAATCGTAGTCAACTCCTGCAGGAGCTTCACCATCAGGCTGTACTGGAACTGGTTCCATCCAACCCTGATAAGCCCATGTTCGAACGGTGCGGATTTTACCGAGTTTTCCGGATTTTACGAAGTCAACAGCTGCCATCCAGTGCGGATCGCTGCGTTGCCACATGCCCACCTGAACAACGGTTTTGTATTTGTTGGCTGCGCGCTCCATGATGTTGATTTCTTCGATGGAGTTGCCCAGCGGCTTTTCGCAATACACATCTTTCCCGGACTGACAGGCTTCAACCATCGGCAAACAATGCCAGTGGTCGGGAGTGCCAATGATTACCACATCAACATCTTTGTCTTCGAGCAATTTGCGGTAATCGCTGTATAATCTGGGTTTAAAGCCTTGAGCTTTTTCAGTTTCTGCAGCACGTTTGTTCATCACATTGCTATCCACATCGCAAATAGCAACACATTCGGTGTTCTTTTGGCGCAAGAAGGCCGCCAGATCGGCAAATCCCATTCCATTGATACCGATTACTCCACAGCGAAGTTTATCGTTTGCACCTGCACAGGCGCTCATCGGAATTGGCATGGTGGCCGCAAGACTCAGTCCTACTGCCGCCGTTGATGTAGTTCTTAGAAAATTTCGTCGGTTGGTCATTATAGTTTTTTTAGATATTAGATGAAAGATATTAGATACAGGAATAATGAATCAAAGCTCCAGCTTGGAACCTGAAACCTATTTCTGCATGGCATCGTCGAACGCCACATCCGAAGGATCGAAGTCGCTGTAACGAACGAAATCGCAGGCTTCAACGGCTCCGGCTTCGCGGTTCATGCCGCTGTCTTCCCATTCAACAGAAAGTGGTCCGGAGTATTTGATATCGTTCAGAGCGCGAATGATGTTTTCGAAATCGATTTTTCCGCGGCCCAAACTCCTGAAGTTCCAGTAGCGACGGTTGTCCCCAAATTCGGTATGACCACCGAAAACGCCAATTTCCATCGGGTGTTCGCTCCAATAGGCATCTTTCATGTGAACATGGAAAATTCGGTCGGAGAATTCGTAAATAAATTTCACGTAGTCAACACCCTGGTATCCGAGGTGGCTTGGGTCGAAATTGAACCCAAATGCAGGATGATAATTCACTGCTTTCAATGCGCGACGGGCTGTTGCAATGTCGAAGGCAATTTCAGTCGGGTGCACTTCCAGTGCAAATTTGACTCCCATTTTCTGGTATTCATCCAATATCGGAGTCCATCGCTTGGCGAAATCTGCATAACCTTTGTCAATCATTTCCTGACTAACTGCCGGAAATGAATACAGCATATGCCAAATTGAGCTTCCGGTAAAACCTATGACGGTATCGAGTCCAAGCATTTTGGCTACTTTCCCGGTTTTAATGATTTCGGCGGCTGCTCTCTGGCGCACTCCTTCCGGATCGCCATCGCCCCAAATATATGCAGGAACAATGCCTTGATGACGTTCGTCGATGCGGTCGCAAACGCACTGTCCAACCAAATGCGTTGAAATAGCGAACAACTGAAGGTCGTATTTAGCAAGCGTTTCTTTGCGTGCATCGCAATATGCCTGATCGGCTTTGTCGATTTCCATGTGATCGCCCCAAGTACAAAGTTCGAGGCCGTCGTAGCCAAACTCAAGCGCTTTTTCGCACATCGTTTCAAAGGGAAGGTCGGCCCATTGTCCGGTAAATAGTGTTACTGGTCTGCCCATGATATCTTTTTTAATTGGTTATTGTTTCAAAAAATTGTTTCAAGTTTCAGGTTTCAAGTTCCAGGTGGCGCCCGAAACTTGAAACCTGGAATTTTGAACTTGGAACTACCCGAAGGGAACCCATTTTACGTCGTCGTTGTATCCCGCTTCAACTACAGCATCGATAAATTGCATGCCACGGATGCCGTCTTCAACGCCGGGGTAATCGAGCCATTCGGCTTTTGGTTCTTCGCCATTCATTTTGGCCCGAAGCGTAAACGAAAAATTGCGGTAGATATTGGCAAAAGCTTCCAGGTAACCTTCCGGATGACCTCCGGGTGTGCGGGTATTGGCATTGGCTGCTGCTCCCATCGAAGTGCCAACGCGTAATATTTCGGTAGGTTTGCTTGTCCATTTGGCAATCAGGGTGTTGGGTTCGTGTTGAGCCCATTCCAGTCCTCCTTTGTCGCCATAAACGCGGATTTTAATTGCATTTTCTTCTCCGGCTGCAATTTGTGTAGCGATCAAAACGCCTTTGGCGCCATTGTCGAAACGAAGCAGAACGGCGCCATCGTCATCAAGCAAACGTCCGGGAACGAAAACATTCAGTTCGGCACACAGTTCAGTTGTTTTTAAGCCGGTAATGTATTCGGCCAGGTGGTGCGCATGAGTTCCTATGTCGCCCATAGCGCCAGCCTTTCCGGAGCGTTTAGGGTCGGTGCGCCACGATGCCTGTGCATTTCCGGAGTCTTCGAGTTTTGACGAAAGCCATCCCTGCGGATATTCCACAAATATTTTACGGATTTTGCCTAGCTGACCTTCGGCAACCATTTGTTTGGCATGTTTCACGGCTGGGTATCCGGAGTAAGTATGAGTTAAAGCGAGCAATAATCCGGTTTCCTGTAATTTGGCCTGAAGTTGAAGCGCTTCTTCGAGAGTAAAAGTGATGGGTTTATCGATTACTACGTTGAATCCATTATCCAAAGCCATCATGGCCGGACCAAAGTGCGCGAAGTTTGGAGTAACGATGGTTACGAAATCCATGCGGTCTCCTTCGGGGAGTTTGACTTCATTTTCAAACATTTCCTGGTAGGTTTTGTACACGCGATTTTCAGGAAGATAATACGATTTTCCGGAGGAAAGTGAAATTTCAGGATTGATGCTGAAGCAGCCGCAGACCAGTTCGATTTGTCCGTCCATAAAAGCTGCCAGACGATGAATGGCTCCGATAAAAGCGTCACTGCCGCCACCGACCATTCCCATGCGTAATTTACGATTCATCATATTGGATTAATTTAGTTGGTTTATAAATTATAGTTAGGCCTTTTTTAGGCTCGTTAAAATTAGAAAACTTTTTTAGATGAAGTAATTATAATTTAAGAAAAACATACCAGACCAGACCGGTTTTTTATCGATTAGATTTGCGCAGGGATGTTCAGATTCTTATCTTCGGATGCTCAAACTAAACTATACCAACATGGAAAGACGATCATTTTTACGAAACGCAGCCGGAACCATTGCTGCTGTTAGCCTTGCAGGTTCAACCAAAACCTTCGCTTCCGAAGGAAAGGTTTCAAACGAATCACAGTTTAAACTGAAATATGCACCGAGTTTCGGTACTTTTAAAGAAAGTGCAGGCGAAGACTTGTTCGATCAGATCAAATTTATTGGCGATCAGGGTTTTCGTGCAATTTTCGACAATGGTTTGATGAAAAAAGAGCCCGCCATTCAGGAAAAAATTGCTGCTGAACTTGCTCGCCGCAACATGGATTTAGGTCCATTCGTTTTATATGCCGATTTTCCGGTGAAGTCGATGGTGACCCAGGATCCGGCCATCAAAGAGATGCTGAAAAAGAAAATGGAAGAGGGCGTTGAATGTGCAAAACGTACCGGAGCAAAATGGGCGCTGGTTGTTCCCGGCCATTTCGACGAAGGATTGGAATGGGATTACCAGACTGCCAATGTAATCGACAACATGAAAATGTGTTGCGAGGTGGTCGAAAAAAGTGGGTTGATATTGGTGATGGAACCGCTCAACGCGTGGACGAACCACCCAGGTTTATTCCTGACAAAAATATCACAGGCGCATCTGATTTGCCAGGCGGTGAATCATCCGTCGTGCAAAATTGTTGATGACTTGTATCACCAGCAAATTACCGAAGGCAACCTGATTCCGAATATCGACAAAGCATGGAATAACATTGCTGCTTTCCATATTGGCGATAATCCGGGCCGTAACGAACCAACAACCGGGGAGATTAATTACAAGAATGTGTTCAAACACATACACAGCAAAGGATACGATGGCGTTTTATGTTGCGAGCATGGAAGAAGCATCAAAGGGAAAGAAGGCGAAGTTGCCTTCATAAATGCCTACAGGGAAGTGGATTCATTTTAGACTGAATTTGTTACTAAAAGAGAAAAGGTTTGTAGTCATTGCAAACCTTTTCTCTTTTTATGACATTCGCTTAAAACTCGAGCACAACATGTTTAATCGATTTGCGGTTGGCAGTATAAACCACGTGAACCGCTTTATCTGAAGTTTGAATAATTGCCGGATAACTGAATTCACCGCTAGCCTGATCTTCAAGAACTGCCACATCCTTCCATATTTTTCCATCGCCCGAAACAGCCACATTCAATTTGTTTCTCCCGTTTACCCAATCTCCGCCACCTTTTTTGGGGTTATACACGATAACCTGCAAGCCTGAAGAAAGTGTTACGGCATCAATTCCTGAATTCGGGTTTAAAACATTGCTTTTAGCCAGCGCGCTCCATGTTTTTCCTTCGTCATCCGACCAACTTTCCATGATGCAGGTTTGATCACTCCGCAACAAAGCCTGAATTTTACCTTCAGGATAAAGCAAAAGCGTTGGCTGTATGACTTTGGCCGGATTTTGAGGATCGATGGCGATCTTATCCCAAGATTTTCCGTTATCGGTTGAGCGTTCAATGTGTGCATGCCATTCTTCGGTTTTCGTTTCAATACTCGATGGGCTCAGAATAACTCCGGAAGCCAATGTTATCGGCTTGTTTTTGATTGGGCCTAAAATCCCATCCGGAAGCTTTTCAGGAGTCGACCAGCTTTTGCCTTCGTCGGACGAATGAATCACCATTCCCCACCATTCGCGTGGATTTGGGCCAACCTTGTAATATAACGAAAGCAAGCCATTTGGATTGCGGAACAATACCGGATTCCAACAGGCATAACGTAACGAATCGTTAATAATTCCATTCGCTATGCTACGCGGAGCAGTCCACGACCCGGCCTTTTTATCAGATACCCATACTTCTACGTCTTTATTGCTTTCGTGCGATCCGCCGAACCAGGCTGCCATCATCGATCCATCTTTTAGCTCAATGATGGTCGAAGCGTGACATTGTTTAAATGGAGCATCCTCAAAAATATATTCGCTGGTTATAATCTTGCACGATTTAGGAATCCGAATGGCCTGGCTGGTCATAGTCAGCAAGACGATAAGCGCTAAAAGTATGATTTTCATATATTCTATTCGTTTTGAACCACATAGGCACAATAGAACACATAGTTTATCCTTAAACCCTTTTTCAATGTGCCTATATGGTTTTTATTTAGTACTCAAAATTTAGTATTCAAATTCCCAATTCTTTTAAAACCGCATAAATCTGGCCCGATTCAAACCCGCGCCCCATGGCAAAACGCATCAGTTTATTTCGTTTATCGTACTGATCTTTCGATTTAATCGATTTTTCCTTATCGGTCAGTAGTTTCCGGAGTTCGTTGGAGTAACCTTCGTCCTCAATTTCCTCGAATGCGAGCTCCATAATTTCCGACGAAATGTTTTTTGATCGCAACATAAAGGCAATTTTTTGTTTACCCCAATGATTGAACCTAAACTTGTCTTTCACGTATGCCCGGGCAAATCGCTCATCATCAATGTATTTTTCTTCGACCAGTTTTGCAATGACCAACTCCGAATCTTCAGATGAAACTCCCCAAAGCTTTAGCTTTTCCTGAATGTCGGAAGTGCAATGTTCTGACCGGCTGCATAAAAAAGCTGCTTTGTTGTATGCGATTATTTGATCCTGAGTTAGTTCCATCGTAACGCTGGGTTTGAGTGTTGATAGCTCACTTGATACTTCAAATGTACAGAAAGTAATATTAAAAGAAGTTTAATTTCTGGATGGCAATTGCAATTAATTCGACCAAAAAACAAATACGTTCGATAAAGTTAGTTTCTTTGTCCCTGAAATCAGATCAATCATGAAACGAAATTCAGAAATTATTTTCATTCTCATCCTGATAGTGTTCAATGTCAGTGTTTTTAGTCAGGATAAAACTGCAGTGTCGCTTACTTTTTCTGAAGCCTATGGGCAAATGAATCAGAATAGCCATGTGTTGAAGCAGGCCGGATTCGAGATTCGCGAAAAGGAAGCTGATAAAAAAGCTGCATTCGGACTGCGTGCTCCAAGGGTTTTTGTTACTGCAACTGCGGTTCAGATGGCCGATCCGCTTACGCTCGACCTCACTCCGGTGCGCGATGCCATCACACCACTTTACGAAGCTTTGGGTAAATACGGTAACTTCTCCGGAGTTCCGAATCCCGATCCGAAGACTTCCGGCGTAATGCCAACCCTACCTGAAAACGTCAGTACCGGGGCTATACGTTCCAAGATTTTAGCAGGAGAGGCTTCGATTAATGCTGCTGAATGGAATAAAATGATTCAGGAAAAACAATTTGCATCGGTAAATGCCAACTTTGTGTGGCCACTTTATACCGGCGGAAAAATATATGCAGCCAACAAAGCCTCGCAAATTTATGAAGAGGAAGCCGGACTTCATCAAAAACAAAAAGAAGGTGAATTGCTAAGCGAGTTGGCCACCCGTTATTACGGACTGGTTTTGGCAGAACAGGCCAGCAAAGTGCGCGGTCAGGTGGCCGAAGCCATGAAAAAACATCTTTTCGATTCGCAG
Source organism: Bacteroidota bacterium (assembly GCA_023251455.1). Taxonomy (GTDB): domain Bacteria; phylum Bacteroidota; class Bacteroidia; order Bacteroidales; family Prolixibacteraceae; genus Aquipluma. The sequence continues at coordinate 30,592 of JAHEYT010000024.1, read as the reverse complement.
AAACTGAGCGAACAAGGCCAAATTGCTAAAGTTGAATATTTGCATGCCCAGGTGGCCAATTCGGATGCCGAACGCGAACTGAAAAAAGCCAACCGCGAGGCTACCATCGTAAAACGTGCACTTCAGAATACAATGGCAGTTAGCGACAGCAGCGATCTGTCGCCGGCAAGTCAATTATTTATCCTGAAAAGCGTTGAAGACGAGGGCTTTTTCATTGAATTGGCTTTACGCAATAATCCGCAGTTGCTACAGGTTGACTCAAAAAGGGAACTGGCAGCTACCGGAGTAAAATTAGAAAAAAGCAATTACCTGCCCACAGTTGCACTAACCGGAACTTACGATTTGGCCGACAAAGATTTGTCGCCATACGTTCCGCAATGGTTGGTTGGAGTTGGATTAAACTGGTCGCTTTTTGAAGGAAATGCCCGCCACCGGAAACTTCAGGCAGCGCAGTTTAAAGAAGACCAGGTGGAACAAGCCGGACTAAAAGCTGAAGAAGATATTAAAACGGTGATCAAAAAGATGCACCAACAGCTTGGAATGCAGGTGGAACAACTGGAAGAACTCGACAAAACCCTGGAATTTGCCAAAACCTATGTCGAAAGCCGCGACAAAGCTTTCCACGAAGGACTTTCTACATCAACCGAGTTGGTTGACGCCAATTTGTTGTTGGCCAAAGTGAAAATCGATCGCCTTCAGGCCATGTACAACTATGATGTGACACTGGCAACTTTGCTTCAAATTTGTGGAAGTCCTGATATGTTCCTGGCCTACCAGTCGAGCAGTCAGGTAATTATTGAATCATTTTAAAACAGTATAATACCGAATACAATGAACAAGACAAGAAATTTTATTATCGGGCTGTTTTTCACCGCCCTGCTGATTTTTCTGCTTTATACCACCTGGTTAATTACCCGCCCGTTGCCTCTCGAAGTGCAGGGCGAAATTGAAGCAACACAGTTCAAGGTTGCCTCCAAAATACCTGGAAGGATTGACACTATTGCGGTGAAACGTGGTCAGCAAGTGGTCAAAGGCGATTTCATGTTTTCGATCAGCAGTCCGGAAATTGATGCCAAATTGTTGCAGGTAACTGCTCTCAGGAATGCAGCTCAGGCACAAAGTCTGAAGGCGCAAAACGGAGCCCAGGCTGAAGATATTGCGGCGGCTTACAACCTGTATGTGAAAGCCGAAGCTGCTGCCCGATTGTATGAAAAGACATTTACGAGGGTGGAGAACCTGTATAAAGATGGCGTAGTTTCGGAACAAAAGCGGGACGAAGCTGAAACACAGAGCAAAGCTGGCCGCGAAACAGCCAACGCCGCCAAATCGCAATGGGAAAAAGCGGTGAAAGGTGCGCGGTTCGAAGATAAACGTTCGGCTCAGGAACTGGTAAATCAGGCTGAGGGCGGAATAAAGGAAGTGGAAGCTTACCTGGCCGAAACTCAGGTGAAAGCCCAGGCTTCAGGCGAGGTAGCCAACATCATTTCTGAACGGGGAGAACTGGTTCCAACCGGTTATCCGGTCATCACTTTGGTTGATCTGAAAGATAGCTGGGCAACACTTTACATCCGCGAAGACCTGATGTCCGATGTTCGCATGGGCAGCGAAATCAAGGCAAAGATTCCGGCGCTGGGAAATAAAGAAGTAGTTCTGAAAGTGAATTACATCAGTCCGCTGGCCGATTTTGCCACCTGGACAGCCACTAAAAGTTCCGGAGGTTTTGATATGAAATCGTTCGAAATCCATGCGGTGCAAGCGTCTCCCATCGAAGGGCTTCGCCCCGGCATGAGCGTTTTGGTTAACTGGAAACAGTTTAAAAGGTAATAGTTTGCGAAACTCGTCACCCCGAATTTATTTCGGGGTCTGTAATTAAGTCCAGAGAGATCCTGAAACAAGTTCAGGATGACTTGACCAATGATTTTTAAGGGATTTCGGAAACTCCCGAAAAAAGAGTTCAATGAAGAAGAAACAAAAAATAGTGTCAGATATTGTAGGGAACAGCGAATCATTCTTCCGGAAGAATCCTTTTTTTAAGGTTTTTCTGCGCGAAATCGACCGGATGTCGGGTTCAACGATTTATCTATTTACAACGTTGATTGGCCCGCTCATCTCGTTTGTGATTCTTCTGCTGATCTTTGCTGACGGGGTTCCACGAAATCTTCCGGTTGGCATTGTCGATCTTGACAACACGGTTTTATCGCGCAAAGTTGTGATGTGGATTGATGCAACTCCCGAAGCGGAAATTGCGATGCACATCCCCAATCAGGAAGAAGCCTATCAGCAAATGGCCGAAGGAAAGCTGGATGCCGTGGTCATTATTCCGGAGGGAACTGAAAAAAATATACTGAAAGGTAGCAGTGAGAGAATTCCGGTGTTCATCAACAATACCAATATCCTGAAAGGCGGATACCTCCAAAAAGGAATTTACAAATCGCTGGCAACTCTTTCAGGAGGAATAAAACTGCAATTCGTGATGAAAAGCGGTTTGCCCGAACGACTGGCAAAAGCGAAGGCCCAACCGGTTAGGCTTCAGCAGCACATTCTGTTTAATCCTTTTGGGAACTATTCCTATTTCCTGCTGAGTGCGCTTCTGCCACTGATGCTCGTGATTTTCACCCTACTTTCTAACGTGTTCGCTGTGGGTACCGAAGTTCGCGAAGGAACTGGTCCGGAATGGCTGGAACATTCGGGTGGAAGCCTCATTGTTGGTTTGGCCGGGAAACTTTTTCCGTACACCATTTTATTAATGATCGATGCAGTTGTAATGAATGTGGTTTTGTTTATCCGGATGGGAACACCACTTCAGGGCAGTTTCGTCTTCATTGTTCTGGGCGAAATGGGATTGATTTTTACCTACCAGATGTTGGCGGTTTTATTGGTTTCAGTTACAGCAAATCTGAGGTTGGCTCTGTCATTAGCAAGTGCCTATGCCATGATGGCTTTGACTTTCTCCGGGCTGACTTTTCCTCAGTTTGCGATGCCGGTTGTAGCCAGGGTATTTTCATATCTTTTCCCGTTTACACAGTGGGTGAAGATCTTTATTTCACAGGCCATTCGCGGTGAAGCGGTGGTTAATGCTCTTATTCCGATGGCGATATTTGTGTCGTTTATCTTGCTTTCGGTGAGTTTTTTGCCCCGACTGAAAAAGGTTTTAAGGAATGAAAAATATTGGGGAAAGGTGTGAGGAAGTTATTAATTATAAGTGATAAGTTATGAGTTAGCCCTGAAGGGGCGACATATATCAGCGCAGGGCTTCGGCGTGAGTTCAGTCGAACGGCATCGCCCTGTGAAAAGATAGAAACACAAAGAATCATGTTCAAGAAAATACACAAAGGCATTCAAATGACGGGAAAATTCTACCGCGACGAATTGAGGGATATCCGCAAAGACAGCGGTGCGATCCTGATTTTGGTCGGGGCGTTGATGATTTACCCGATTGTTTATGCCATTGCCTATAAAAATGAAGTCGTTCGCGAACTGAAAACCACCATCGTTGATTTGGATCGCACAACCACCAGTCACCAGTTGATTAAAATGCTTGAAGGTGCCGAACAGATTGAAATTAATCGGGTTGCCACCAGTCTGGATGAAGCCAAAAAAGATTTCTTTGAAGGTAATTCAGGCGGAATTCTGGTCATTCCGGAGGATTTCGAAAAGGACATCCTGAACGGGAAACAATCAAATGTTTCGGTGTTTGCCGATGGAAGTTATTTCCTGATTTATCGCCAATTGCTTAGTGGTTCGGTTAAAACCGTTGGAACGTTTTCTGCGGGTGTTGAAATCAAAAAGCTGATGATGGAAGGGAAAACGTATAATCAGGCGGCGCAATTGCGCGATCCGTTGGTCGCCGATATTCATTATTGGTTTAATCCTTCGTCAGGATATGGTTCGTCGATGATGCCCGGAATCATTATCATCATCCTTCAGCAAACTTTGCTGATCGGAATCGGGATGCTCGGCGGAACCGCTAAAGAAAAGAAACAGGACAGTTTTCTGGTTCCGGTGGCGCTGACAAAGGGCGGAGTTTTGCCCATTTTATTTGGGAAGTCCTTGTCGTACCTCACCATTTACGCGGTAAACTGCGTTTTTACCATGATCTGGATTCATTCGTGGTTCAATTACCCCAATCAGGGTAACTACCTCACTGTTCTGATGCTGACATTGCCATTTTTGTTGTCGGTTATATTTATGGGAATTACCTGTTCGGTTCTGTTCAAACGGCGCGAATCTTCGATCATGTTCATGGTATTTTTGTCGCCCATTGTTATTTTCCTGAGCGGAGTATCCTGGCCTGCCTCATCCATTCCTCCTTTCCTGTATAACCTGGCACATTTATTCCCTTCAACCATTATGATTCCGGCCTATCTGCGTATTCGTAGCATGGGTGTTGGTATATCTGAAATCAGGCACGAATACTGGCAAATGCTTATCCTGATGTGTTTTTATTTTTGTACGGCGGCTGGAGCACTGTATGTTTCGGCAAGGCACAATGCGAAAAAGGCATTGAAGCAGAATTCAGTTTCGCCATCCGTCAGCTAAAGCAGACGGCAAAGGATAATGCCATGAATAAAGTTAGCTGCTGTAAGAAGTGATTATCCTTTGCCGTCCCATTTATGGGACGGATTGAAAGGACTGCCATGATTGTGCTTTAGCCCTTTATCTGCTCAAATCCATATTTTTTCATGAATAGATCAACCTCTTCCTCCCAACTCATTTTCTGGTGGTGTTCATCCTGATTTTTGATGTAGTTTCTAATTCGTTCTACCTGCGAGTGGCCGACTGAAACTGCAAAATAATCGTCCTGCCATGAAAATTGAGAGGAAAGGATTTTTTTGCTATTGATCCAGAACGAACTTTCACCTTTTAAATACTGCATGATGGTAGCCAGATTTTGCTGTTTCCCCAAATTGATAAGGGCATGAACATGATTCTCATGTGCATTGATATAATCCAGAATAATGTTCTTTTCATCAGCATTTTCCCTGAAATGTTTCAGTAGCTCCGGACGAAACGAATGGGATATAATTTGGTCTCTGTTTTTGGTGCTCCAGACACAATGCAGCCAGATTTTGACGTATGACATGATGAGTGATTTTTGGGTTGAAGTACTAATTTAGTGAATGTTAGCCAGATAATTTATAGACATTCTTTTTATTTCTGTTACTGGTTGGGGCTAAAGCCCGGAATCGTTCTTCGATTCTGTCCGTTGGCTCAAGCCAACGGCAAAGGATATCGCCCCTAATCAAACGACACACTTATTCAAAGCACTATTCTTTGCCGTCTGCTTTAGCTGACGGGTATTGATGTGAAAAGATTTCCGGGCTTTAGCTCCAATTAGTTATTGGATTTCTCCAAGCTTTTCCAATTTTCCGGAAGCCGCCAGTCCATTGGGATTGCAACCCAGTTTGCCTTCCGGAATTTCAATTCCCATTTTCTGATAGTATTCCACCCAAGCGGTAGGAAAATTTCCGGTTTTTGGGTCCTTAAATGTCATTGGTTCAAGCTTAAAAACTGAGTCGGCAGCAAAGGCCAGATACACAAACTCGGAACAATAGTGGACTGTTTCGGATAGGACATAACTGAAATTGTACGATTTGCCCAGCATCGAATGCGCTTTTTGGATGGCGGCCGAAATTGCTTTTTGTCCATCCTTTTTTAACCGGTAGGCAATCACCCTCACCGAATCGCCTTTGGGGTGCAGAAACTCGTTGAGTGAAACAATGCAGCTTCCTCCGTCGGGATAAGCATGTAACACCACAACTCCGGAATCGGTAACTTCAACCAAGCCCACATGCGAAAAATGGGTTGATCCGGAAGTTTGTGTCACCTGATCGATTGCTTCCGAAATGTTTTCGGACGACTTTTCACGGAACAGAAGATCCCCCGATTGGAGTTTAATTTTGGGCGCTATGGATGTGAAGGCAAGTAATCCTGCGAGAGACAGGAAAAGTAAAGTCTTTTTGAGTTTGTTCATCATTGGAATTGGGGAATGTTCTTTATTTCAGGGATAGAACACAAGGGTTCAAAGGATTGTTTGGGAATCATTATTTATAATAATCGAAAAATGTTTTAATTTGTTCTAGTATTCATTTTTGAATGTTTGATCACATTCTCTCTCCAATCAATTACTATTTGCAATAATTCGAAAAGATTTATTTCGTTAGAACATAATAGAAGCAATCCCTCAATTTCTAATCTATTTGGATTTCTTTCGTTCTCTTTTTTTGATAATTCATTAAGCTTTAATTTTGTGAGACAATCTGTTGCGTGAAACTGCAGATTACCTTCATCATCCCTGTGCTTAAAATAATTTGCAAGCTCAATGATAAGTCGAATTTGAGTTATGCCATTGTTAATTATTTTCGAACCCTTCTCATAGAATTGATAGGTTTTTGTATAACCAAAAAATTTTGATTCCACGAAAACTGTGCACCACTTATTTATGTAGTTCTGGAGACTTACCAATACAACTCCATAAATCAGATCTGTCTCTTCATAGTAGAAATCAGCATCATACCAACTAATTTCTTCGTATTTCTTTTCGAATATCTTTATTGCTTTATCAAAGCCTTCGAACATGGCCTTTAACCCTTCAATTCTTTCATCAGGCTCAAACCAATAATGATACTCTTTTTCTATCATCGCTAGTCGAATTAATACATTTCCAAAACTAAAACTTTTTAATTAGGCACTTTCCAACACCTCAATTTAAACCAAATCAGCTTCAACCACCGGCTTAAAGAAAGCTTCGATTTCTTGCAGCGTAGTTTCAGTCTTAGGAACATCGCGAACGATTTTACCTTTTTCGAGGATAATTAACCGGGTTGAAACGTCGGCAATGTTTTCGAGCGTGTGGTCCGAAATCAGGAAAGTAGCTCCGCTCGCGGCAGCGAAATCCTTGATCAGCTTCCGGAGTTTATATTGCGAACTCGGGTCGAGGTTGGCAAATGGCTCGTCCAGAACAACAATTTCGGGTTTGCCCATCAGCGCAGCCACGATGCCCACTTTCTTCTGGTTTCCTTTCGAGAAGTCGCGGATAAACTTCTTTTTGCCGGTTATTTCGCCGTTGAAAAAGTCGGCAAATCCGTCCAGAAAATTGGTGGTTTCTGTTTTACTCATCCGGCGCAAACCGGCAATAAACCCAAAATATTCTTCGGCGGTTAGGTAGCCAATCAGGAACGTTTCATCGATAAACGCACCGGTAAAATCTTTCCAGTCTTCCGATTCGCGCACCACGATGCCTTTGCTTACCACGATGCCTTTGCTGGCGGTAATCAGGTCGAGAACGATGTTGAACATGGTAGTTTTTCCGGCGCCATTGTTGCCAACCAAACCGAAAATTTCACCTTTTTCGATGGTCAATTCAGGAATATTCAGTACAATTTCTTTATTGTATGCTTTGATAAGGTTTTCTATCTTGATCATGGTCAGGAGTTTTTGTAGTTGCGAATGAGTTGATGTTTTTGTTTGCGGTATTGTTTCGAGAAAAAATCGATGATGATTGAATGGAACAGTATTCCAATGAGCCCAAGAGTTCCGAGGGCAACATAGCTTCCGGGGTCTCCAAATACCAGTTTAAATAAATAGAATAATGAAATGGGGCCGACCATAAGCGGTAGTGCTCCCAGCCACTGCGAAGCGCTCACTCCCTGGTAATTCATTACCGACGATTGGTTCAGGTCGAGTCGTTTTTTGCTGTACATTCCCACCCAAAACATAATTGGGATGTTGACGCCCAAATTATAGAGCAGCATGGCCAAATGGGTGTATATAATTTTGGGGTAAATCAGCGCATAAGGCAATGTAAGTAAATAACATACCACCGAAATAACGGTAACCAACATGTAGAACGAACGCAAAAACTGTTTCATGGTTAAACGCTGGCACATCAGCATCGAAAAGTAATTGCTGTGCCAGGCCGGGAAAAATTGTCCGTACGAAATAGAAAACATACCCACCATGATGATTCCTCCCAGAATAAAAGCAAATCCGGGGACATCGTGACCAGGTTGTGTGCGATAAATCAACAATCCGTAAAACAGCATAATTACGGTCATCATGGCTACCGATCGTGGCCGTTTGTTTCGCCAGATTAGCTTCAGTTCGAGCGCAATAAATCGTCCGTTTTCGCCCAAACGGTCGAGCCACGAGTAATCGCGTATGGTTTCTTCCTTTTGTTTTCCTGAAAGCATATTGATGAACATTCGGCTCAGCAGAAACCTGACGTTCAGGAAATAAAACAGCACCGGAAGTAAAACCAGTACAACGGAAAATGCCGGATAAACCAAGATCAGGTCGAGCAGTTTGCCCATTCCTCCTGAAAGATCAACGATTCCGAAATGGTTGATAGCAAACAGTCCTGCAATTGCTGCGAGTAAGAAAAAGAATCCATATTCGGCCTCATTGAAGCGCCATTTCAGGTAAATGGCCAGAAAATGGTTGCTGAAAATCAGGATAAATATAGCCAGAAACCATGCGGTGGTTGCCATTCCTGAATGTGCACCAGCGACGAGCGAAAAGGTAACCGGAACCAGCAGGAAAAATGGCAATACATTGAAGAAATTAAATACCGAGCGAATCATCAGGTATTTAGCAATTTTGGGGCGACGGATGTTCATTAGCAGTAATGGTTTGAAACTGACTGTTGGCAGCTTCTGCATCAGTTGACGAATAATGAGGTCGATGGCAAAATAGGCTAGCAAAATGCTGTTGAATTTGCTGACCGGATCGTCGTTGGGAAAATCTTTGGTCAGTATTTCAGGAATTGCAAGTCCCAACACGAGAAAAGTGGCCGAAAAGTACAAGGCCAGAAACCCAAGTCCGATGTTGGTGGCAATACTTTTGCCCCAGTAGGCTGACCGGACAGTTTCGTTCCAGGCGAGTGAAAAGAGGTTTTGGTTCATTGGGGTTATTTTTTTGCTTTTGGATATTCGTGTGCCAAAGTTATGTTTTGTTACAATTGTTGTTTCTGATTTGATGAATTTGTTTTGAGAATATTGTCATTCCAATCGGTCAGTTAATGTACACGTTTTCTTAAATGTTCTAGTGTGCCCTTCCTGATCAAAAACTTCGACCAGAATAATGTAAACTCCAATGTTTCGCTTTTGTCCTGATTCACTTTTGCCATCCCACAACCAGTTTCCTTCCTGCGCCAGAGACCGGTTTTTAATCAGAAAACGCACTTGTTTCCCAACAGCATCAAAAATACGAACATTGGCGATGTAGCCGGGTTTGCTTAACTTGAATTTGATGGAAAGTTCATCATTGTAGCCATCGCCATTTGGCGAAAAGGCTTTTGGCTCGGGAGTTATTTCATCCTGAATTTCAGTTTCAGTTCCGGCTTGCGAGTTTGGTAATCCGGGAGTTGCAAAACTAACAGAAGCCGCGGCCGATGCCCAATTGGTGCGATCGTTGGTTGGCTTCTCCAATGAAATGCGTTCAAGCGAAACGCCTTCTTCTTCGGTTAAAAACGACGAGTGCATTTTAGCTGAGTAGCTGAATTCATCCAGAATATCCAGGGAATCGTTCAGTAGAACTACCGTTCCTGCATCATCCGAATAACTTGGGAAAGACTTCATCGTGCAGAAACTTGCCGGATTACTGGTGATGTATTGTGAGGCAACAATTGCCGGATCTTTTGTACAAACCAGGAATTCACCGGGTTTCAGAACCTGTTTTTCGGTGCTAACCGGATAGATTTGTTTCAGTGCCAACGCGTCGTCCCGGGTAGCTAACATCAGGCGGTTAACCGGAATGGTCTGCTCCGAAACATTCACTAGCTCAACAAAATCAACGCCTCCTGAAAACGGGTTGAACAGAATTTCGTTGATCAGTATTGAGCCAACTTCCGGAGAAAATGAATAGGAAAATGAATGAGTATCGGGATTCATAGTTTTTCCGGAGAGATCTGAAATGCCCGAAATGGATAGTTTCAGCTCAATTCCGCTGGTTTTTCCAAAATTGACATCTACCGATTTGTCAGAGCCTTTGGTTGGAATTGCCTGAATGATGGGAATGCTTTGATTGTTTTCGTCGGTTAGCCTGAAATTTCCGGAGTGGATGGATGCCGGATTGATGGATTTATTGAAAGTTAGCGTTACTGTGTTTGAATTGATTAGTGTAAGTTTCTGCATGAAAAGTTCAGAAGCAAGTTGTATTATAGAAATATCGTCGATCCACAATTGTCCGGCTCGGGTGGGAGTGTAGTTGAAATTGATGCCGATGTTTTTGAATGTTGAAATTGATGGATCACTTCCAGAGAAGGTTTTGCTTTTTTCTTCTCCTGATTTCTGGTATTGAAGTGTCCAGGTACCACGAACTGTTCGTTTGGTCGTGATGGTTGCCAAAATTGAAGCATTCCAATCAAGATCGGATTGAACGATCAAACTATCAGCTTTCCCATTCCTGATTCGCCAAAGTTCAAGCAAATCGCTGCTTCCGGAGATATTTACACCCATCGCCCAACCGTTTATCAGGTCAGTTCTGATTGTGTCGGCACTCAAATAGAACCAAAACCGGTTGGATGATGATGGATCCCAGTTCCCATTTTTAAGTTTGATCGACCATTCAATATCTGAAAAATCTAAATCAGAATTGGCTGGATGAAAGATGGATGAAATGCCGCTTGATGCTGTGGGTGAGTGTTTTAGCGAGAGTGCTCCTGAGATTTTTTCCGTAGACGAAACTTCCCAGTCTGTTGTTTGTTTCCATTCTGAAATGTTGTTGTTTTCGAAGTCGTCGCTGAAAATGGTGGAAGTGGTATCATTTCCAGAGAAGGTTTCTATTTTTGCAAGCACATTGAGGTCAGGTTTAGGCTTGGAAAAAACATCGCAACTTACGATTGTTAAAAAATAGACAAGTAATATTGAAGAAATAAAAATAAATCTGGCCATATTTTGAAAAATTAAAAGCAAAGCGTTATTTTTGAATCCTTATTTAGTACAAGCGCAGGCGAAAATCGATTCAATTTAACAAAAATTGAACAAATCTCCAAATCGTTTTGTAAGACAGAAGTTTAGATAACAAATTAATAAAAATTGACATGAGAGTTGCAGTAGTAGGTGCAAGTGGTGCGGTAGGCCAGGAATTCCTGAAGGTTTTGGCTGAAAGGAATTTTCCGCTCGATGAACTGGTTTTGTTTGGATCTGGCCGTTCGGCTGGAAACGAGTATGAATTCAAAGGCAAAACACTGGTTGTAAAGGAACTCAAGCATAATGATGATTTTAAGGATATTGATATTGCCTTAACTTCGGCAGGTGCATCTATCTCGAAAGATTTTGCAGATACCATTACCAAATATGGCGCTATCATGATCGATAATTCAAGCGCTTTCCGTTACGATAGCGATGTGCCATTGGTAGTTCCTGAAGTGAATCCTGAGGATGCATTGGTTCGTCCACGTAATATTATTGCCAACCCGAACTGCTCAACAATCCAGATGGTTGTGGCGCTGAAGCCGATTAACGATTTGTCGAAAATTGTGCGTGTTCATGTGGCTACCTATCAGGCTGCCAGTGGTGCTGGTGCTCAGGGAATTGCCGAACTTGAAAATCAGATTCAGCAAGTTGCCAACGGAGAAGAACCAACAATCCAGAAATTTCCTTATCAGTTGGCCATGAATATCATTCCTCAGATTGACGTTTTCCTCGAAAACGATTACACCAAAGAGGAAATGAAAATGAACTGGGAAACCAAAAAAATCATGCACACCGATGCTGAAGTTAGTGCCACCTGTATCCGTATTCCGGTTGCCCGCGCACATTCCGAAGCTATTTGGGTGGAAACTGAAGAAGCTTTGGACATTCAGGAAGTGAAAGCGGCGATGGAAAAACTGGAAGGTTTAACCGTGCTGGATAATCCATCACAGAAAGTTTACCCGATGCCTTTGTTCGTTTCGGGAAAAGATGATGTTTACGTTGGCCGTATCCGTAAAGATGTTTCGAATCCTAAAAGTTTGACATTCTGGTGCGTAGGCGATCAGATTAAAAAGGGCGCTGCGCTGAATGCGGTTCAGATTGCCGAATGGCTGATTAAAAACGGAGATATCAAATAAAAAACGCTTAAAGCTAAAATATGAAAAGCCAATCGATTTCGATTGGCTTTTCATATTTCTTATCGAGCGAGGATTTCACCTAAAGATGCCCTCACTAAAACTATTGTTCAATTTTTACTGTCCAATTTTCATCGTAGAGAAAGTCGTTGTAAGGAAAGCGGGTAATGTGAATTTTCTTCACTTCTTCATATAAAGTTTTCTTCAATCCGTCAATGTTCTCTTTTGTTTTGGCCGAGACAAACAAGGATGGCGTGTTATTTTTTGCCATCCAGCTACTTTCCCATTCTTCAAGCGAAACATTCTGTTTCGTTCTGGCAGTTAAATCGTCCTGATGTTTTTCGACGTAAGTGAACGCGTCAATCTTGTTGAACACATAAATGGTAGGTTTGTCGCCGGCATTAATCTCTTTCAGTGTGCGGTTCACCACTTCAATTTGCTCTTCAAATCCCTGGTGCGAAATATCCACGATGTGCATCAAAATGTCCGATTCGCGTACCTCGTCGAGAGTTGATTTGAACGATTCGACCAGTCCGTGAGGTAATTTACGGATGAATCCAACCGTATCAGCCAGCAGGAATGGCAGGTTTCCAACCACCATTTTGCGGACGGTGGTATCGAGCGTCGCGAACAGTTTGTTTTCAGCAAAAACGTCCGATTTGCTCAGCAAATTCATCATGGTCGATTTGCCCACGTTGGTGTAACCAACCAATGCAACACGAACCAGTTTCCCACGGTTTTTGCGTTGTGTGGCCTTCTGTTTGTCTATTTTTATCAGTTGTTCTTTCAGGAGGGCAATCTTATCTAAAATGATTCGGCGGTCGGTTTCAATCTGCGATTCACCGGGACCACGCATTCCAATACCACCGCGTTGCCGTTCCAGGTGGGTCCACATTCTGGTCAGGCGCGGCAACATATATTGGTATTGAGCAAGCATTACCTGCGTTTTGGCGTGGGCAGTTTGAGCCCGCCGTGCAAAAATATCGAGGATCAGGAATGTCCGGTCCAGGACTTTGCATTCCAATGCTTTTTCGATGTTCCGGAGCTGAGTTGGACTCAGGTCATCATCAAAAATAACCGTACCAACATCGTTTGCTTTGATGTATTCTCCAATTTCCTGAAGTTTTCCGGTACCAACAAAAGTGGCATGGTTAGGCATATCGAGCCTTTGCAGAAAATGCTTTTTTACCTCGGCGCCAGCGGTATCGGCCAAAAATTCAAGTTCCTCCAAATATTCTTTTGCCTGACTTTCGTCCTGATTTTGTGTAATCAGTCCGACTAAAACAGCAGTTTCTATAATGGGTGAGTTTTCGATCATATTTTTAACAATTATCAATTGAAATCCTGATTCCGGATAAACGGGAACGAGAAATCGTTTGAATATTTAATTTATTTGAGCGGTCAAAGATAAGACAATCTTAAATGCAACAACTGCATTGCCCGAAATTGTGATTTCCTAATTTTTAACCTAATCGTGCTCTTTTCTTTTCCATTGATTTGATCATCAAATGGTTTTGATTTTTACGAATAAAAAGCAAAACACCCACACAAATTTGTGCAGGTGTTCAATATTGAGCTAATTTGATGTGATCTTAATTTGTAAAGAAACTTCCGTTATTGACGTAATAATACAACCAGTTTCCTCCTGTGGCAGTGCTATAATCTTTCAAATCAAAAGAACCATTACCTGTAGATGAACCGGCAATGCGGTAAACTTTAATTGCCTGCATGCCTAGGTTCCAGGTTAAAGGGAACCCTGAAACACAAGTCTCAGGACCTGATGACGTGATTTGAAGAAAGAAAGCATTGTTGATTCCAAACACTTTTGCGATTCCATTTTCGTCAACACAAACAGCTGTTTGTTCATCCGAAGCAATGCCTCGTGCGTTTTTACCATAATCCTTGTTCATACGAGCCATAAAAGTTACAAGTCGTCCTTCGCGGCCGCGTTGTGAAAAATGTTGGTCGGTGATTGTATTTTGCAGATAGGGAATATTAAGAAAATCATCATGACCAAGTGAAACCAGCGAATTGTAAGGGTTACTCATCGCTTCAGCGGAAGTTACCGATCCGTTTAATGCAGCAAAATAAGATGAACCCAGTATCGCACAACCAGCACTGGTTCCGCCAACCGGTACTTTTTTCGCATTGATCAGAAAATTAATAGCATCTTCCACTGGGGTGTTTTTCCAAAGCTTAACATAGTTTGCCTGATCGCCGCCCGCAATAAATAAAGCCTCAGCACCTCGGATTTTGTTTGCTATTGTTTGACTCTGGGCATCAGTAGGTTTAGCAATAATTACTGTTTCAACCGAATTGACACCACCCATATTGTAAATATAGGAATTATAGCCTGTAGAGTTATCAACCCGGATGACCACAAAATCGCCACCTCCGGATTTTCCGATCATCCATTTGAATGCAGCATCCACATCGGTACTTCCACCCATCAGGCAGGTGCCGCCAGTTGTGACTTTCGATACATCAGCGGGATCCCCGATGAGCATTTTGTTACTGGCTTTCACCGAACCAGAGGAAGCCGTGGCGTTAATTTGAGCGACAGGATCTATTAACAAACTGCCATCATTTTTTGAACATCCAGAAATGATTAGCAGGAAACCTAATAAAATTGAGAAATTTGTTTTCATCAGTATATAATTGGTTTTTTAATTGTCAGATGAAACTTATATGTATCGGTGCTTTTGTTGCCGACAACATGTTTGTTTCATAGGATTCGTATATATAAAGTTAAAACAAAGGAACAAGATATTAGTTGCCTGCATTTCAGATATGTCTATTTAATATTAATGTATTTGTAAGTGCAAAAAAGACTCCATCCGCAAACATACACGGATGGAGGTTTTATATAGCTAATGGCAAGACTGCCAATCATTAAATGGTATCTGTTCAAATATTACCCGCGATCATTGTTCTGTTTTGGGTTTTATTCCGAAGGTGAATCCTGCTTTAACTCGCTCAATCAATTCAGGTAAAATGTCCTGGTATTCACCAACAATACCAAAGTCGGCGTTGTGAAAGATATTCGCTTTTGGGTTGTGGTCGATGGCGATAATTTTTTCGGCTTCTTTCATACCGGCAATGTGCTGAATTGCACCTGAAATACCTACAGCAATATATACTTTAGGGCGAACCGTTTTGCCGGTTTGTCCAACTTGCCGGGCATACTCAGTAATGCCTTCGTCAACAACCGGGCGGCTACACGACCATTCAGCATTTACACCCTGACTGTTTAGTGCTTCGGCAAGCGCTTTTATCAAACCTAAACCATCGTTTGTGGTGCCTCTTCCGCCTGAAACAATAATATCGGCCTCGAAAAGGTTTTGTAATCCGCCGCCACCTCTCTCTGTTTTCACGATTTCAACCACAAAATCTTTGTCAGATAATACCGGGCTGAAACTTGAAACGATGCCTTGCCGGCCTTCGACACGTTTGGGAACTTCAAATGTGCCAGCCCGTGCAGTCGAAATTTGTGGACAAACAAAACCCAGAATAGTGGCCAGTTTGCTTTCTCCATAGGTTGGGCGCCGCGATTCGAGGATAGGCGTATAAATCACTTTTTCTTTTTTATCGACATACTCGCCGATTTCAAGCCCGGTGCAGTCGGCGGTAACTCCGCTGTCGGTTTTCATTCCTATGCGGGGAGCCAATTCACGTCCGGAAGTGGTTGCCGCAAAAAGTGCAATTTCAGGCTTCCTGACCTTGATGACTTGCTCGAAAATGGACGAAAACGGAAGAACGAGATATTCTTCCAGCTTATCGTTTTCAACCAGGATAACTTCATCGGAGCCATGTTCAATCAGCGTTTGAGCCAAATGCTGAACATTTTTCCCAATAACTAAAGTCATTACTTTGGTGTCGTTGCCTAATTGGTTAGCCAGGTTTCTGGCCGGAGTCAAAAGTTCGAGAGAAGGCCGCGAGATGTTCCCGTTGGTTATTTCGGCCCAGGTGAGAATTCCCCTGGCGCCATCACGGAAGTCTTTTTCAGGAAAATCGGGACGCTCGGTATCTTTTTTGGCTACGCTTTCCTTTTTCTCCAAAACATTTCCACCTTTTTTCAGGTTGGCGATCAAACTGTCAACCAAAGAGGTTTCATTGTGGCCTTCCGACATGGTAATGGGCGGACGTTCGCTCACGATATTGATCACTTTTGCCACAATGGTTGGCGATCCGCTGATCCCGATTTTTTCGGTTCCCAAACCAATATCGTCGATTCCGAAAGTTGTAATTTTCAGGTTTCGTGCTTTGATGGCCCCACTCAACGAAGGTTTGCGCGGAGGAATTCCGGTTGGAGTTAATGAAATCACGCAAGGCATTGGCAACTTCATCATTTGGTAACCGCCTTCGATGATTCGTTTGGCGATGACATTGCCCGAACCATCAGCTTTTACGCTCTCGACGAACGTGGCTTGTGGAATCCCAATGGCCTCAGCGACCTGCGATGGGACATGCGCCGTATCGCCATCACTGGTTTGCCTTCCGGCTAAAATAATATAGGGTTCTTTAGAATCTTTTGTAAATCCGAGATGTTTCAGCATGGTTGAAATGGCCAGACCAGTGGCATATGTATCGCTGCCTCCAAGCTTCCGGTCGGATAAAAGGTAGGCTTCGTCATAACCCATCGAAATAGCTGTCCGGAGCGCAACTTCAAACGAACCCGGCCCCATTGAGCAAACGATCAGTCGTGCATCGGGATTCTGTTTTTTAAGTTGTAGGCCTGCTTCCAGTCCAAATGTGCAATCGATATTGATGATTGATTTTGCTTTTGTGCGGTCCATTAGTCCGTCATCGCCCATGCGCATTTCGGTGGGCAGTGGAACTTGTTTGATTAAACTTATTATCGTTAAAGCCATTGTTGCGTTTTTAATTGTTACATATTCTGAAAATCAGGACCATTGCCACCGTTCGGCACCACCCAGGTAATTCCTTCTCCGGGAGCCTTAATGTCGCAAGTCCGGCAATGCATACAATTTTCAGCATGAATGCGAAGCTCTTTGTGACCATCTTTGTTGACATGAAGTTCATACACTTCAGACGAACAATAGAATTGCTCAGGCGCGCCGTATTCCTCGATGTTAACGGCATTATAGTTCTCCGGATTATTGATGTGAAGATGCACGACTTGTTGCTCGTCGTGGTAAACTCCTGAATGGTAAATGTCGGTTGCTTTATCGAATGTTAGCACTTTGTCGAACTCCAGCTTGCCTTTAAACCGCTCTTTGAACAGTTTTCCTTTATACTCGCTCAGTTTTTGCGTGGTCTGAGAATCAGGATGTGTTTTTAGCCTGCCAAAGAAACCAGCACCGCCTGTGATTAGCTGAGTTCCGAAGTTGAATCCTCCGGCAATAAGCCCATTCGCAAATCCTTGCCTGAAGTTGCGGACCGGATACATTTCTTTTCGAATTGAACTATTATTCAAAAGTGTCTCGTATTGCTGAAGACTTTTTTCAGAAGTATCGTTGTTTAATAAGGCATTTGACGCGGTTTGTGCGGCTAGCATTCCGGATTTGATCGCCAGATGAACACCTTTTAAGGCTGGCATAACAACCAGTCCGGCACTGTCGCCAACGATCATCGCATTGTCTACATACAATTTTGGAATCGAATAATAACCACCTTCGGGAAGGGTTTTGGCACCATACTCCACCAATTTTCCACCTTTTAATATTTTCGAAACAAAACCAGTGGTTTTCCATGCCTGCATGGCATCGTGAACATCAAACGACGGGTCTTTATAGTCGAGTCCCACGACAATGCCAATGGCTACTTTATTGTCGTTCAATCCATAAATAAAGCCGCCGCCAAATTCATCGTTATTGAGCGGATATCCCATCGTGTGGTAAATTTGTCCCGGTTCAATGTTTCCCTGTGGAACGGACCACAATTCCTTGCAGCCTAAGGAGTAAATCTGTGCGTTTTTATCTTTGTCGAGTTCGAATTTTTTAATGAGCATTTTGGTCAGGCTTCCCCGTGTTCCTTCAGCAAAAATGGTAATCTTCGCTTCGATGCGGGTTCCTGCCTGAAAGTTCTCCAATTGATGTCCATGATGATCGATACCGGTATCTTTGGTTTTGGCACCAATTACTTTTCCGTCTTTGTACAAAATCTCGTCGACAGCAAAACCCGTGTATATTTCTACTCCCTTTTCTTCCGCCTTTGTGGCTAAATACTTGCAAATCTGCCCTAGCGAAGCGGTGTAGTTGCCTATATTGTTCATATACGGTATATGGAAAGGCAGGGTGATATGCCCATTCTCACTCAGCAATACCGTTTTGTCCTTTACTACTTTGGCATTGAAAGGAATCTCGGAGAATTCGACTTCAGGTAGTAACTCTTTAAAAACTTCAGGTTTAATTACTGCGCCCGACAAAATATGGGCACCAATGGAACTTCCTTTTTCGATAAGCAATATCCGGTGGTTTTGCCCTTTTTGCTTAAACGTGTCAGCTAAATGAATTGCTGCGGCTAAGCCAGATGGTCCACCTCCGATGATTAGCACATCTGTTGATACGGTATCAACATTATTCATATTCAGGCCTCCTTCATAAGTTTAGGTGATATTGAAGCATTGATCTTCTTTGAAATCAAATGTACATTTTAAAATCAAATTTGGTTTAAAAAATATCTTTTTCAATAGCCTCGGAATCAATTTGGTTGGCAAATTCTGAGAATGTGAGAATGATGATGATTTCAGTAGTTTTTGATGGGTTAGAACCTGTGCGGGTTAGATAAATTTTCGGATTAATTTTAGTAATTTATGGGGTGTGATTTTGTAACTTAGTATTAATAAATGAGTATTATTTGACGATAGAATATTGTACAACAGAACAGCTATGAGACGATGTGCAATAAAAGCAATTGTTCCGCTAAAATTAGATGCAGCTATAAGCCAGTTTGTTAGTTGCAGATATTTTATTATTTCTGAATTTCTTTGTCAGTAAAAGACTGAGTACTCTTAAACAGAGGCGAATTATAAAACTCTGAATATTTGGTATCTAATATTGAATGTCAAATTGATTACTCTAATTCAAATCCCAAATGAAAAATCTTATCAACTTCGCAATGATTGTGTTTTTTTTAATATCCTATCAAGGATATTCGCAATGCAATGTTCAAACAAGTAAAAGTTCAAATGGAGTAACTTTTAAATATTTGAATTCTGAACCTGTGGGTGCTGGGAATGGCTTTGAATTAGGAGTTTCCATTTCAACGAATGGGACTAATTACTTTTTCAATACCAATGTCAGATATGCTAAAAAGCCTGTAAAATCTGGAGGAACACTCATTATCACATTAAAAAATAATCAATCGTTGAACTTGAAACTAAATAGCTGCCAAATAACCAATGGGAAAAAACCAGAAGTAGTTATGAGTGTTTATTCTTTAACACAACCAGATATTGAAAAATTGAAAAAAGCCGATATCGAAAAAATTGTTTTTCAGGAGGTTGGTGGAAAGAATCAACATGTTAGCTTATTGAAGAATTTTGATGTAGCATTGAGACAGATCAAATGTTTAGAATAGTTTTGATGGGAGGTCGAAATCAGTTTTATAGAGTTTTTCTTAGCTGAAAACTAACTACTTCCCAGAAGTTGGTTTGAAATATTTTTATCAACTGCACGATAATAATCAGCAATCAATCAATCTATCATATTTTAATTCACGTTTACTAATTGAATTTTCGAAATTCAACATAAATTAAAATTCAAATTTCGGTTTTTTATAAACGAAATCTCCAAACAAACTCATTCTTCGGTGGTCAATTTGAACTGGTAACACATGGTTCTTTAAAGCCGGTACATGCTGATCGGTTTGGCCGAATATGATACAGTTAATCCCAGTTTAGCTTTTTTAGAATCAAAAACGGCAGCTAGAAATAGTCATGCAGAAATTTCTTATGATGTCTTTATAACATCTGAAAATACATGAGGAATTTGTATATTTAGTATTGTATACCAATAATATATGTCATGAAACCAATTTTACTACTTCTGTTATCAGGATTGGGATTGCTGTCTGTTATCGGAATTCAGGCACAACCTTCAATCGGGGGGTTTAATATTTACTATGGACACCTGCACAATCACACCGGTGTCTCAGATGGAACAGGAACACCCGCGCAAGCCTATGCATATGCAAAGGATGAAGCGGATCTCGATTTCTTTGGATTGGCAGAACATGCGAATCTGATGAATAGCACAGAATGGACAACTGTTAAAAATGCAGCTAATTCGTATAATCAAGACGGCGTTTTTACTACATTTTATGGCTTTGAGTGGACAACTTATTTGAGCTACGGACATGTGGCAGTAATCAATACTGAGGATTATTGTTCGAACACATCCCCTACCAGTACTTTTACGGGATTATTTACATGGTTAAATGCACGTAATGGAATTGCATTCTTTAATCATCCCGGTTGGGATATATTTGCACTTCAGGAATTCAATCATTTTACAAATTCCCCTTCTGCAAAATTTGTTGGTATGGAGTTATGGAACGATCGTGATGACTTCAGTAAATATTATTACTCCAATGGATATTATTCGAATGATGGGAACAAAGGTTATTTCGATGAAGCATTGGTACGCGGATGGAAAATAGGAGCAGCAGGTAGTGACGATAATCATACCTCTACCTGGGGAACAGCTAATGATTACAGGATCGGGGTACTTGCCAATAGTCTGAATCGAACCGAAATTCTGAATGCCTTTCAGGCGCGCAGATTCTTTTCAACTCTCGATAAGAACCTATCTGTTTCATTCAAGATCAATGGATCTGAAATGGGATCAACAATTATTGGAGGTACATGGAACGCGGCAATAAAAGCCAGCGATGGCGATGGTGAAATATTTGAAGAAATAGTGCTTGTTAAAAACGGTGTAGTACAGAATACATGGTATCCGTTGGTTGCCCAACCTGAAATTAGTCAGAGTATTGTCTGCAGCAATGGCGATTATTTCTATGTCAGGGTTAGGCAGATTGATGGAAATGAAGCAATTTCATCACCTATATTTATTTCGGGATCTTCAAATCAGCCTCCTTCTGTGTCAATCACAAGCCCTGTCAATAATGTTACATTTATTGTTGGGGATCCGATCTTGATTTCAGCCAATGCCAGCGATGGTGATGGAACCATACAGAAGGTTGATTTTTACCAGGGAACAACTTTACTTGGTTCTGCAAGTTCAAGTCCATATAGCTTTGACTGGAACAATGTTAGTGAAGGAACATATTTATTAACTGCAATTGCTACTGACAATGTGGGCGCAATGGCAACTTCTCCGGTCGTTTCAATAACAGTTAATACAGCTCCGGCCACGCTTGTTTTTACCCGCCAGATAGCTTCGGGCAATGATGATGTGGAAGAAACGTCCAAAGGTGTTGTTAACTTATCGAGCGACGACATTGAGTTGGTTTATGACACGAAAGCTACCGGTAGCCAGGTGGTTGGGCTGCGTTTCAATGGAATCGCAATTCCACAAGGGGCAATCATCACAAAAGCTTATATTCAGTTTACAGTTGATGAAGCAACAAGTACCAATTGTAACCTGACAATAAGAGGTGAAGATTCTGATAATTCAGTAGCTTTTACAGCAAGCTCAAAAACTGTTTCGCGTAGGGTAAAAACAACCGCCAGTGTGAATTGGGCGCCAGCAGCATGGACAACTATTGGCAATTCTGGAACAGCACAGCAAACAACAGATATGAAATCCATTGTTCAGGAGATAGTGAACAGATCGTTATGGAATTCTGGAAATAGCATGTCCTTCATTATTACCGGAACAGGCAACGGTAAAAGAACTGCCGTAGCATATGAAACAACTCCTGCTAAAGCAGCAATGCTTCATATTGAATATACTTTATTAAAGGCCGGTAAAATTTCACCCACAAATCCTGATCTAATTGGAACTTCTGATCTCGACGACTCAGGAAATGAGCTTATATTTTACCCAATACCATTCACTGAAATGTTAAATATTGAGTTGCAATCAACAGTGAATGATAAGATTATTTCTGTTGAAATATTCAGCTCAACCGGAAACTTATTGAAGTATTTCAGTGGTTCAGGTTTAAAAATGCAGATTCTTTTAGCTGAATTGCCTTCAGGAATTTATCTAATGAAGGTCAAATCTACTTCAAAAATCTACATGCAGAAGATTATCAAGATTTAATGAAAATTTGTTTGTCGGTAGTTTATAAAGCTTATCGGAATTGAGTTCATTTCAACTGAGAGATTGCAAAGTTTCTGGTAAAAGAAAAATCAATCATTTACAAATTTGTTGTAAATGATTGATTTTTCTTTATCGCGTCAGGGTTGGAAATTAAAAACTTATGATCGGGAATCAGATATCATATCATTTTTTAGGTTTTTACACATTGACACCTTGAAATCACAGGTATTAAATTCGTATGGGGTTAAATGAAATTCCCAAACGAACCGATACTAAGGTAATCAACCTAAATCGGTAATGCATGGATTATTACAATCTATACATGGATGTCTTTTAGGTTGAATATTATACTATTGTGAGTAAATAAAACTTAAAATCGCCCCATCTGCCGATAAAAACAGGCCAGCCATCTATTTCATTATAAGAACCAACCGAAGCCAAAGTATATTTGAATAGAAATTGAAACATCAATTGGACAATGCAAACAATTTAAGACAGAAACAATAGAAAAACAATTAAAAGAAAAAGTTATGAAAACGAAAATTAAATCACTCATTATTATTTGTACACTAGGATTAGTTGGAGTATTAAATGCCAATGCAACATTAAGTTATGGAACTTCGGAAGAAGTGAAAACTGTAAAATCGGAGAACCTGTATTCCACAGGATTCGATTTGAATGAAGATGCAGGATTTGATTATCAGATGGAAGCCCAATTAGTAACCAAAAGTATTGCTGACAGCGAAGAAGCCGAAACCATTCAAATGCTGATTGACAAAGGGATAATTTTATCGAATGATGATGCAGCAACTTTCACTGGCGAAGCAAAATTGGAGAATCTGAGTTCTGCAGAATTTGAAATCAATGCATATACCGAAATTGATTATCAGATAGAAGCCCAATTAGTTACGAAAATGATTGCTAATAAGGAAGAAGCAGAAACAATTCAAAAGTTAATTGATGAAGGAAAGTTAGTAGAAAATAAATAGCTAGAATATAATTGTGGTTTAAGAGAGCTGTTCGACATTTGAACAGCTCTCTTTTTATGCTCCCCTTAAGCACAAAATGAACATGGTTCATCCTGATCGTTTAAGTTGGCAAAATGGTCCGTTTGATCGATTATTATTTCTAAAATTTAAAGGCTTAATAACGCCTACCTCATTCAAATTTATTGCCAAAAAAATCATTTTTATTCCAGACAGGTCTATCTATATTGTTGGCAATGGTGTAGCCAAGTAAAAACAGAAAACGATTGAATTTAGCTGTTGTTTTAAAGTCAATTGGCTGTGAAAGATCATCTTTTGGTGAATGATAATTGGTTACCATCCAGTTCTTTTGTACAGCAAGGCCATCAATTCCCTGTTGAGAACTCTTGGTTCCAACAGTGATCCAAACAGATGGTATGCCTTCTTGAACTAATGGAAAAACATCACTTCGGGCAAATAAACCTTCATCGGGATAGGGATCGGGATTGACTGTGAATCCAGTCTTTCCCGCAGTCAGTTGAACGGTAGCTCCAAGTGATGAATGTTCACAACCAAAGCCAATCACATCACTAACTGGTATCAATGACATGGGTTCATCGACATTTAAGTCAGAGACAACCTGTTTTAATGGAATTGTCGGGTGGTGTGCGAAGTAATCCGAGCCAAGCTGCCCACATTCTTCTGCGGTGGTAAATAAAAATACGGTACTTCTTTTTGGTGGTTTGGATAAAGATGAATAAGCACGCATCAGTTCGATGAGTTCGGCACATCCTCCTGCATTATCTATTGCACCATTGTATATCGAATCACCATCAATAGTTTTTCCTATTCCAAAGTGATCCAAATGAGCTGAGAAAAGAACGTACTCCTTTTTAAGGATCTGATCAGAACCCTCCAGTAAGGCAATAACATTTACACATTCAAATTTCTCATGTCTGGATTTAAAGGCTATATCTGCATGTGTTGACAACCTGAATCCTTTTAATGTTCCTTTATCAATACTGGCAAATACATCCTCTAATGAACGGTTCTCTGTGGCAAACATTGCTCCGGCTTCTGAATTATTAAGCACAGCAACTATTTTAAGCGAATCCTTCATGTCATTGGGTTTTCCATTGTCATCCAACCAACGAAGTGTATTCCAGCCAATGCTGACACCTCGCAGGAGTGATGACCATTTCCAATTTGGCAGCCTTAAATAAATAATACCTTGTGCGCCGTGTGCTGCAGCATTTGCTCTTTTGATATCGTGATTACTGTAATACGCCCTAACCGCCGATGGAAAAGTTGGGGGTGCTGCCATCATAATCATAACTACTATTTTCCCCTTTACATCCACTCCAAAGTAATCATCGTACCCCATCTCGGGAGCCGTAACTCCAAATCCAACAAAAACTAAATCACCGGATATGCTCCCTTCGGTCTCCCGGTGAGTATCAAGAATGACAAAATCTTTGTTGTAATTCAGACTACGTTTTTCATTTCCCTTTGTGAGTCTAAGAGAGGATTCATTTGGCAATACCATTGTTCGTACAAAAGGTACCTTTTGAAAATAAGTTTTATTTTCTGCGGCACCGGACAATCCGTTCAACTCACATTGTGAACGGATATATTTTGCAGCAAGCATGTACCCGCGAGTGCCTGTTCGGCGACCCTCTAACTGGTCATCCGACAAAAAGGCCGTATGGGCCTTGATGGATTCTGGTCGAATTTGTTCCATCACCTGATTGACGGTAACATTTCCCGGATTATTCATTGGTTTGATTGCGATGGCATTTGTTGTATGGACAAGGGGGAAAAGAATGGAGCAGAGGGAAAACGTAATCACAGTTGTAAAATTGATCTTTTTCATCATCGGATGTGTTTTGAATGATTGATCTAATAACTGCCTGAAATTAAGTATTATAAGTTACAGAAAAAATCAATTAAATACAAATAACTCTGAATGAAATCCATCAATGAACCAGTTCAATTGCAATCAATTTGAATTCGCAAGGCCTTGTTAAGTTAATTCGGTACGGGTAGAATGTTTGACTAAAATTTACAGCTTATGACTAAATTATAACGAATATATTCTAACAACGAGAATAATATCAAGGGTTGATAACCAATAGAGTTACATTAAATTTTCATAACTTTATATATAGAATTGATCCGTTGAGATTCATTTAATGTATTAACCGTTAATAAATTTTCCTCCTATGAATTTATTAAAAGGTTTAAGTATTGGTTGGCTAAGAAATGTTTCAATTAGCTTTTGTACTCAAGATACGCTACCCACTCCCCGCGCTATTCATTCCGCATATCATTTGGATGTAGAGACAGCTTTACGCTTAACAATGGTTCTCATATTTTTTTATGAACCTTCGATCTTAGGCGCAAGCTGCTTTTTGAATTGAAAATTTTAAATCTACTGGTATGAAATCGATGCTTTTTCAAATCAGAATGGTGAAGTACCTCACATTCTTGTTTCTTATCCCGATAAGTCTTATGGCGCAGACCTTTAGCAATGAAGAAATTGATCGTTGGAAGCAACAGGTCAAATTGGTCACTATTATACGGGACAATTGGGGTGTACCTCACATTTATGGTAAAACCGACGCTGATGCGGTATTCGGTTTAATGTATTCACAAGGTGAAGATAATTATTGGCAGCTGGAAGAAACTTTCATTTCAGCACTTGGGAGAGAATCAGAGATTTACGGGGAAAGGAGTCTGGAAAATGACTGGAATGCTGCTTTGTTTCGTGTTCGGCAGGATGCTCAAAGAATGTACGCTGAAGCGGATCCGCTCATAAAACAGTTATGCGATGCAGCTTCTGCCGGAATAAACTATTATTTGTATCGGAATCCGGGTGTGGAAAGAAGATTGCTCCAGAGGTATGAACCCTGGTATTTCTTAATACTTCCAGCCAGTACCAGCGCAACAAGTCATGGTATTAGCCGGGTGGAGATCCAAAAAGTGATGAAAAGCAACATGGTGGATGATTCTGAAGGAATCGAAAACCAGTTGATGAAAAAGGCAGAAAATGGAAGCAATATGATCGTCCTTGCACCCTCAAAATCGGCATCCGGGAATTCAATGCTTCTTATAAATCCTCATGTTAGTTTTTTTGGAAATGGCCAAAGATATGAATGTCATCTTATCAGCAAACAGGGATTGAATGTCTCTGGTTTTGCGATGTTTGGAAATTTTTGGATATGGAGTGGATTTAATTCAGATATTGGCTGGTCTCATACAAATTCAGGGGTGGATTATTTTGATGTTTATCTTGAAAGGTTCAATCATCCGACTGACTCCTTAAAATACAGGTATGGAAATCAATATAAAAAAGCCCGACTCTTGACAGACACCATTCTGTACAAGTCTGGTTCAATAATGAAAAAGAAAGTGGTCAATTTCATGGTAACGGACCACGGACCTGTGGTAGCCAAAAGAGATTCCTTTTATGTTACTGTAAAAAATGCGACCGGACTTGCTCCTGTTTATATCCTTCAATGCTGGCGAATGATGAAGGCGAAAAACCTGGTTGAATTTCAAAATGCCCTAAACTTGCGGGCTTTTGGTTATCCCAATACAATTTATACTGATCGGTCAGGCAACATTGCATTTTGGCAAGGTAACGCAGTACCCAGACGATCGACTAAATTCAATTGGCAATATCCCGTGGATGGGAGTAATCCCGAAACAGAATGGAATAAACTTCATCCTTTAAATGAAATCATTCATTCAATCAATCCAGAATCTGGCTGGTTGCAGAACTGCAACTCCACTCCCTTCCTGTGTGCCGGGTCTTCCAGCCCTGACCCGAAAAATTACCCAAGTTATATGGCGTATGATCCACAAACGTTCCGTGCCGCCGAAGCTTTAAAACTTCTGTCAAATCCTGAAAAGATTTCTTTTCCGCAATTTGAAAAAATGATCACAAGTACTCACTTGTTTATGATGGAATATTGGCTTCCTCAAATTTTAAAAGCATACGATAGGGGTGTTATTCTTGATCCGCTTCAATCTGAAAAGCTTAAAGATATCATGGATACGTTACGCCATTGGGATTGTCAATCTGAACTGAATAGTAAAGCAACTACACTTGCAGTTTTCTGGTTTAATATTGCAAATAATTGGGTTCTCAAACAGATTAAACCTAGTGATCCTCTATTACTAATTTTGAGTAAATATTTTACCAGTAAAAGTCTGCCTTTCTCCGACAGCCTTTCATTGGCTTTTATGTCAGCCGCTGCTGATACCCTTAAAAACAGATATGGTACATCATTTATTGAGTGGGGAAACGTCAACAGGTTACAAAGAATACATACCAGCGGAAAAATGGAAAAGTTTGATGACTCAAAACCAAGTTTCCCGGTAAAAGGAGCCCCCGGGTACATGGGTTCTCTCTTTGCATTTAATACAACTCAAACAAACACCAATAAAATGTATGGTATTTCTGGCAACTCCTATGTCGCTATTGTAGAATTTGCCAGAAAGATCAATGCAAAATCCATCATGTATTTTGGACAGAGCGCTGATCCGAAATCTCAACATTACTTTGATCAGGCATCCTTGTATTCGCAGGGTAAATTCAAAGATGTCTACTTTTATAAAAAGGATGTTTTGAATCATGCAGAAAGAACATATCATCCAGGTGAATGACATGTAAATTCTTTGGCCACGACCAAAGAGATCAACAGCATTGAAATCAACTTAGATTGGATAAGCCAAATGCCATGTACGTTTTAATTTCTATCAAAGCGTTGATATTTAGAATGTTTATTTTGTAAATTCAATTGTAGAAACCCTTTAAAAATTAAACCGATGAACAAAAAATTATTCGTTTTAGCGATTGTTCTGTTCTGTGCCTGTACAAATGCGAACAAACCTTTAACTGATGCAGATAAAGATAAAATTGTCGGTGAAGCTAAAGTGTTGATTAGTTCAATTATTCAGACATGTGAAAGCCCTGATCCAGAAACGCTTAAATCAATGTACATGGATTCTCCGGATTTTATATCGTTAGTAGGGGGAGTTTATGCTGATTATGGACAGTCTCTGAAAAATGTGGATGGTTATTTTGCTAATGTGACCAGCCAGAAATCCACTATAAAAAGTGAAAAATACATGGTGCTGGATGCCAAAACCGTATTATATACAGCAAACTCGAGATGGGAGGTTAAGTTGAAAAACGATAGTATTGTTGTTCTTGATCCATTAGGAATGCAATTCCTTTTGAAAAAGAAAGATAATCAATGGAAGGTGTTGAGTTGGACTGAACAGTCTAAATAATTACCAATTTTTAAGCATTCGAAGTCTATTTTTAAGTTAAATCTCATTAAGCCAGCCTTTATTCTGTTTTGCTGCTCCTTTCTTCATTACATCAAGGAAAGATGACCTAAATAGATCAGCCATGATGGCTTTTTTTACAGGAGGAAGATTTAGAAATCCCCCTACGAACCCCTTCATAAACTTTTGTGTGATATTTTGGGGATTGCCAAAGATTTGATGTTGAATTGTCCCACGTTCCAGACTTTGCAAGATAATCCGTTCAAAAGTATTTTCTGGATGAATGACCCTTTTGTTCCGTTTAATTAATTTCAAAGATCCAGTTTTGGTGCACGTAAGAGAACAAACGCCACACCCAATACAAATTGATTCATTAATACGGGGTACTTTTCTTTTTTTTGGATCAGTATCTTCACATGGAATCATCTCAATTGCCCCGATTGGACAGGCATTGGCACATTTACCACAGCCATTACAGGTTTCAGTATTAATATTCGAAATAAAACTTGATGTGACTACCGTATTAGCATAGCCAAACTTACTAATCCCCAGCAATAGATTGCAGCAACAGCTACAACATTGGCAAATAAAGGTAACATTGTTTTTAACGTTGTCGCAAGTAAAAACAAGTCCCGATTCTTTTGATTGTGATAGTTTTTCAAGTATCTCTGTTTGGGGAATTTCTTTTGCAAATTGATGTCTGATCATAAAATCAGCAGTACTTCCCAACGAAACACAGGTATCAAGTGGATTACTGCATTTTTTCTTCCCTGCATGTAGTTTTTCATGTCGACAAGAACATATTCCGACAGAAAACCGGTTGTGGGATTCAACAATTGATGTGGCTTTTTCATAATCTAGAATCTCCGCAAAATCAGATTCCAAAACGGTTCCTTCATGGGGTAAGGTTCGCATGAAGGAAATTTTTTCTCCTTTACCGAAATTTACCGCATAAGTCTGCTTATCATTTAAATATTCATAGAATAGATCGGCCATCTTTTTTGTATTTTGATTATCACCGATCCTCATCATGGTAAATTCAAATATTCCTACTATCATCGGTGAAGGCATGTAATAATACCTATTATCAATCCACATGTCCATTACCAATCCTTTGGTGCACAGAATTTCGAGAAGCGAATTTATTTTGCTTTTTTCACACCCAACCTCTTTCTGTATCTCATCAGAAGTGGATAGTCCAAAGGGCATTTTTACAACAAATTCAGCTTCCTCTGGTGAATAAAGAGCCTTTAAAATATTGAATAGTGCAGCGTTTTTATTGATCCGGCAGGGAAGGCTATCAATTTTGTCTCCGAGTCTCTGAAATATTTCTTTACCAACAAGATGTCCCATTTTAAACTGTTTTTAATGTATTTCAAGGGATAATCATGCTTTTACTTTCGTAGTATAAGAAGGGATACATCGATAGTTTTTCAATTTATTCTCAATGAGTTTTAGAAACAGATAGTTATAAATTATCAAGAAACTATCTCAGTATTTATGGTGTTGATATTCACATAAATATAAAAATATTTGTCGAGATCTTAGTTGTTATTTTGAATTAAAGTTGAGTTCTTTTTTGTATTTAAAGATTTTGTTTAGTTCAAATTTAATTGAGCAAAGCAAGTTGATGTTGGGACGAGAAAGGTGTAATTTACACCAACCCTTAACTCCCAAGATGAACCGATTAGGATTTTGTGGTCAATCTGAGTCGGCATAGGGTGGTTGGTTTGACCGAATAATACTGACTTCCTGTAATATTCCAATAAGTTTTCCAAAATCTGTTTAATGAAGATGCTCAGTTTGGATGACGCATTAAAATTTGTTTAATTCTAAACGTTGCAAGTTCATTCAGATTTTAGATTTGACTCATTTTCAGTTACTATCTGGCAAAAATCTGGCAAATCCACGGTATCTGCCAGATTTGGGGAGAAAAAGATAAAATTTTGGGTTTGGTTAAGGCGTTGCAGATGAAATATTTTTCTATATTTGTCGCCTCGAAAGGGGGATTAGCTCAGTTGGCTAGAGCGTTTGACTGGCAGTCAAAAGGTCATCGGTTCGATTCCGATATTCTCCACTAAAAATCA